>URDU01000009.1 GCA_900546625.1 uncultured Lachnobacterium sp.
TGAAGTATTGAATTTTCAAGGTACAACACACCTTATTGGTGTGGGAAGTTTAAGTAAATTATTTAAATAATCAATCAGTTGCGTATTTTCATATTTAAAAATAATGTATAATTCCAATTTATCTTTATCGCAATTCTCAGGACTATACTTGACAATAAAATTAATTTCGATGTCATAAACTGCTGATATTTTTTGCCATTGTCTTAAAAAATCATCTGTCCATTCTCTTAATACGTCAATTCCATTTCCTGACATAATCTTATATTTCACCAATGAAATATCCGGTATACTCGTTAACTTATAAACCATCATCATGATTGCTGTCCTCGTTTATCTGTTTCCCATTAATCTGTTTCTACTTGAAATCAAATCATCCTGATACTGCTGTGTTTCCTGCCTCAAATCCACAATCTGTTCTGCTTGATCTAATACTTCATCCCCTTTTGTTTCCGCAAAACTTCCAATAATGGGTATTCCTCTTAAATCTTTTAATCTGTTTCCCTTTTCTTTTAAATCACCACTGACCGCATCTGCCATATCCATTACTTCATCAGCGTCCCTTTGTATATCATTTGCTTCAGACTCTAATTTTTCACTTTCATCTTTTAAATCATTTCTGGCATTTTCTATCGCTGCATCAACCTGTCTCTGTATTTCCTCTGGTAAATCTGTGGGAATTCTTGAAATACCTTCTTCTACCTCATCTCTCTTTTCTATAAACTGGTCAGTTTTTTCTTTATTGTCCATAGCTTTAATCGCCACATCATTTTTCTTTTCTATAATCCATTTTCTATCATTTTCAAATCCCATCTTTTTCCTTCTCCAATCTACTCACTGCATTATTCTCTTCTAATACATATTTCCTATATGCTTATGGAATAATTATAGTACAGATATTTACTAAATTCAATAGTAAACATCTTTATTATGTTAAGTTATATGTACACGTACGGAGGGGGAATATGGATTACATTCAACGAATGCGCAATCTACGGGAAGATAGCGATAAAACCCAACAGCAAATAGCCGATTATCTGGGTACATCCCAGACCATGTATGCCAGATATGAGCGCGGAGCAAATGAACTACCGATTCACCATCTGCTCGCTTTATGTAAATACTATAATGTGTCCGCTGACTATATATTAGGGCTTTCTGATAAAAAAACAGTTTTAAAATAAAAACATCCGGTTCAATTCATTTACGTATGATTTAATCCGGATGTTTTATTATGACCTTAATTATTGTTTACTTGACCGGGATATGTCAAGTCTTTCTGACATCAAAAAATGGCGCATGCAAGGTTGAGTGCATGCGCCGGAATGATGTATATATTTTAACGCGCTATGTCAAAATGGGGTTGATTTGCGCACCAAAATACCAAATTTTCAAAATAACAAATTTAATTGAATGTTACCGTTTTATTTTACACCGAAGTGCTCGAAGAGGATTTTCTCTGCCTCTTCATTCCACAGGCCACGATGTGCCTTTACTGATGCATCGAGCTTTGCGAAAAGCGGATCTGTTTTTCCAAGCTCCTCGAAGTCATCGATTGCTGTGAGTGGCATATCAAACTGCATGTATGTAAGCTTCTTGCCACCAGGGATTTTAGGAAGGTGGCAGGTTGCATCTGCTACTGCGTTGATTCCACCTACATGTGTAATCATTACGGCCGGATTGATTGCACCCTTTGATGCAAGGTCAATTGCCTCTACGAGGTCATCTGTGTTTCCACCTGTTGTTCCCATGATGTGTGTGCTTGTGTAGTGGCAGTTGTACAGATTAATCTCTGCTTTGAACTGGTTGTCTGTAGGTCCTGCGAAGAAGTTCATGCAGCCGTCAAATGCGAGGAGTCTGTCTCCCATCTCTGCAACAGGCTTGATTGGTACATATACGAATATATCATCATAACCCTTTCCGTCTGTTATTGCCATAAGCTCTGCCTCAGCATCCTTTGCCTTTGCTGTGTTGAAGTAGATGAGCTCTATGCCCTTCTCTGCTGCCTCTTCAACTGTGATGCACTGCTTTGCTCTCTCGATTTTTGCATCATCCACGTCTGTTACTACGATTCTCTTTGGCTTGTTCTCAAATGCAAGTCCATAGCTTACTGCTCCAAGTCCCATTGGTCCGCAGCCACCCATGATAAGGATGCTGCCGCCAACCTTTGTGCCCATTGCATGGTCATAATTGTGCTTGTTTGTGTGATAATTTGCATGGTATCCACCGATGATACAGCTCATTGGCTCTCCAAGAGATGCCTTGAAATAGCTGTCTCCATCATATTTGAGGAGGCATCCAAGCTCCATTACCTCGTGAGGCATGATGCAGTAGGTTGCTGCTCCACCACAGTATCTGTATGAGTATCCAGGTGAGTCAAGCTTGCCCTGGTAGTTGAGTGCAGGCTGTAATGCAAATTTCTCGCCCGGCTTGAACTGATCCTGCCATTTCTTTCCTACCTGTACTATATCTCCTGAGCACTCGTGTCCTACGATTACCGGATGGATATCCATATCCTGTGGTGCTCTCTTATGCTTCTTGCCCTGCTTTGCAAGCTTGTATGTTGACATACAGATACTGTCACTCATTACCTTTACAAGGATTTCATCATCCTTAATTTCAGGGAGCTCAAACTCCTCAAGTCTTAAGTCCATTTCTCCATACATTCTGACTGCTTTTGATTTCATATTGATTTCCTCCTATTTAGATATGTATACTATGATATATTGATATAACTATGTTATTTGTTACCCTGTTCTTAGCTTAATAATGCACTTTTTGAATATTTTCTTTTACATTACATATCAGCTTCCATAAACAACTGATAAATCTCGTCTGCGGTTCCGTTCACCGCCTTGTCAACATTCTCTGCTTCCGATAAAAGTATTGCTATACTGCTTAAAATCTCGATATGCTCATTTTCTTTTCCGGCTATTCCTATTGCTATACGGACCATGTTTCCGCCACCCCAGTCAACTCCGTCAGGGAGTGTTACTATCGCGATTCCGGCTTTCTTTACAAATTTCTTTGTTGCCTCGATTCCGTGTGGGATTGCAACCCCATTGCCCATAAATGTATTGAATACATTCTCCTTGTCGAGCATTCCCTGGATATATTCCTTCTCGATGCATCCTGTGTCATAGAGCATCTGACCAAGCTTTTCAATCACCTGCTCCTTGTTTAAGCCTCTCACACCTGTGATAATGTTTTCTGTTCTTAATACATCACTCATTGTAAAATCCTCCTTTTTGCTATCTACTGCATTTTTGATATGTACTCGTTAAAATATGTCTTCAATGCTTTTTTGATTATCCTTCTCGTTTCTTCGACATTTTCTTCAAATATGGAAGGTAAAAGTCTTTCCTCTTCCACAAAAGCACTGCTTATCCTGCCCAGAATATCTGTATCTGTTTCTCCCTTATCCATGGGTGCAGCAAGGAAAACTGCTGCCTTTATATTTTTCATGCTTTCATCTGTAAAGCATGCACCATCTTCAGGTGTCATCGTTTTAAAAACAATGCTGCTTACCGCTTTTGTCTTGCAATGAAACAGTGCAAAGTCAAGCTCCGGAAATACCTGCGTCATTACACGCTCTCTTCTCATTATGTCGTTTTTCAATGTATCTGCAGCCGCCCTGCTGTCGGTTATTATATACGACATGCTCTCAACAAGCTGCTCCATGGTGCTTGCACTGTCAGCTCTGTAATTGCTGTAGTTTTTAATAAGCCTTTTAATCTTTGAAACTATTTCATTTATCTGTGACAGCTGTTCGTTAAAGTCGATATCCTCCTGCTTACTTGGCATTCTGGAATATTCATCAACCTTTAGGCGTATCGCCATGATGTCATTAGCGTTTATTAATGGTGAGACCTTTACTACATCTATGTCAGGATTGTCAAGCACAAGTCCCGATACAAAGAAATCTGTTTTCGATGCCACATACGGTGTGAGCTCGTCTCGCCCGTAGGTCTTTATCGTGACATCCTCTCTTAAGAAGCCTCTGATTTTGGTGCTCATAAGTCTTGCGACTCCAAAGCCTCCTGCACAGACAATTCCGATTTCAACCGGCCGCCTCCTGCGTTTTCTCTCGTGTATTCTCTCCATGGCTGCGCCAAAATGGATGGCGAGATATCCAACCTCACTGTCAGGCACCTTATGGCCTGTTGCCTTTTCTATTACATATGCCGCCTGTCTGCACTGTGCAAATACCTCAGGATACTCACTCTTTATCTGATCCTCGAGAGGATTGTATACATACAGCTCATTTTCGATTCTGACTATCGCCGGCTGTAAATCCATCATCAGACCATATATCAGCTCATCATCCTGCCTCATTTCACATGCATCTGTTGCATCAAACACACCTATCAGCTTGTCAATGATATCGAGCAGCTTTTCTGCTCCAAGCTCTTCCTCATCCTCCAGATTATATCTGTTCTGTTTAGAGCCCTTTATATAAAGCAGAATATTTGAAAACTCACTCTTTGGCAGCTTTATATCAAATTCACTTTCAAGTGCTTCTATGAGATGTGCTGCCGCCGGGTAATCATCATCAAGCTGCACATTTCCCGGCAAATCTGTATCTTCTATGACATTTCCTTTCATGATCCTGTCAACAGCAATTGCTGTGTGAAGCAAAAGACCAATGTAGGAATCCTCAGCCATATGATTGAAGCGGCTTTCGCTTATGTCCTCAAACACATTTATTACCCTGTCAACTACCGAGCTGTTTAATAGTCCATACACCTTCACACTGTTGTAGTTTTTCATTGCCTTAAGCAGTGCTTCCCTGTTTTCAAAAAACATGCTTCTCATGGATTCATCATCCATATTTTCGTTGACAAAATAATGAAGTGCTGTTCGTATATCCTTTTCTTTGCCATTAACTATGACACCAAAGCCCGGTTTTCTGATAAGAGAAAGCTTGTAGCCGGCAAGTGTTTTTTCCACAACATCCAGGTCATGGCTTATTGTCGCCTCGCTTACTCCGAAAAGGTTGCTGAAATAGAATAGCTTCTTAGGAACCTTTTCACGTAAAAGCTCATATATAAGATATTTTCTTCTTGTTTTTTTATCGGAAAAATCATTATTTTGAGTCTCTGTTACTTCTTTTCTCAGGTGTTCCAGGTTCACGGCTTCACCATCAATCCAAACACCGATATTTTTCTTCTTGCACAAACTCAGGTCGTAATCTGCCAGTCCTGCCGCTATGTAATCAAACTCTCTTTGGACAGTCCTCTTGCTGACTCCTATATGCTGTGCTATGTCCTGCTCCAAAACAGGTTCATTTTTCTCAAGAACAAATTGTAATATCTGTTTGATCCTAGGTGTTAATTCCATGAACCCTTCCCCCTTTGTATGCTGAGTGATTTACTGTAAATCCCTGTTAATTGCATCCTAGCAGCATACTTTTTACCTTGTATTACTCTTAATTTGTTTTAAGGCTCTCCACCAGCTCATCATATTCAGGCGCTGTCATGAAGTTTGTGATTGTCACAAGTCTGGCCTGTGGCGCACTCTTCATGGCTCTTTCCTTTAAATCCTGATGTGTGACAACTATCTGTGCCTCAGGTGGGATACTTGATACCGATGCATGAGTTACTTCTATATCAAGTCCGGCCTTTTGTATCTTTTTCTTTAGAACGCTTGCGCCCATTGCGCTTGAGCCCATTCCCGCATCACATGCAAACACGATATGCTTGATTTCCTCAGCAGGGATAGCTGCTGTCTGCTGCTCTACTTCTTCTACTGATACGCTAACTGCCTCGCCCTTAGAGGCTGCCTTCATATCCTTCATCTTCGCTGATGCGTCCTCAAGACTTCCCTCATGCTTGTTTCCTGCCAGCCTGATGATTGGTATTGCTATTACAAATGAAACTGCTGCCGCTATTACTACTCCAAGGAGTACTGCAAGTGTTGATCCCTTTGGTGCCATAAGTAAGAATGCGATGATGCTTCCCGGTGATGCAGGGCCTGAAAGGCCAAGATCAAATACTGTGTAGTATGTCATTGCTGCAAGCGATCCACCAATTGCTGCAAGCAGTAAAAGCGGATTCATAAGTACATATGGGAAATAAATCTCATGTATTCCACCAAAGAGGTGAATGATAAGTGCTCCCGGTGCTGAATCCTTTGTCTTCTTGTCTTTAGAGAAGAACATGTATGCAAGTAAGATTCCTGCACCTGCTCCAGGGTTTGACTCAATCATGTAAAATACTGATTTTCCTGACTCAGCAATCTGCTCTGCTCCAAGTGGAGAGAAAATTCCGTGGTTGATTGCATTGTTTAAGAAAAGAATCTTTGCAGGCTCTACAAATACTGTTACGAGCGGCAGTATGCCGTGTGTTACGAGTACGTTTACTCCTGCGCTTAAGGCTCCAAGGATAACTCCCATGAATGGTCCAATCAGATAGTATCCGATGACTGCCATTATCAGTCCGAGTATTCCGACTGAGAAATTGTTTACAATCATCTCAAAGCCTGCCGGAATGTGTCCGTCTACTGCTTTGTCGAATTTCTTGATAACAAGTCCTGCGAGAGGTCCCATAATCATGGCTCCCATGAACATTGTGTACTCTGTTCCACAGATAACACCGATTGTGGCGATTGCTCCCATCAGGGCTCCTCTGTCGCCTCCAACCATTTTTCCACCCTGATATGCAATCAGGATTGGAAGTACATATGTAAGCATTGGACTTACTATACTACTAAGCTGCTCATTCGGGAACCAGCCTTTTTCTATAAACAGGGCTGTTAAAAGGCCCCATGCTATGAACGCTCCGATGTTTGGCATTACCATGCCGCTTAGGAAACGTCCGAAGGTTTGAATTTTTGCTTTCATGATATTCCCCCGTTCTGAAAGTATTTTGTTGGTTTATTAATAGTAACGTAAAATCAAATGCATTTGTTTTTCTTGTTAACTTTATTATATTAGGGGGCAAGCATTTTTTCAATCAATTGATTTTTAACTTTGTCGTGTTTCAAAATGACAAAGTTCGGGGAATGTGACAAATATCACATATCTTTATCACAAAAAGGCGCAAAAAAACACAGTACTGCGATAAACAGTACTGTGTTTAAATGTATTAGTAATGTAATTTTAATGCACTATTATGCGATTATGCGTCAGCATTTGCCTCTTTAAGAGCTGCTGTAAGCTGAGGAACGATCTTCTTTAAATCTCCTACTAAGCCGTAATCAGCTACGTCGAAGATTGGAGCATCCTCGTCCTTGTTGATAGCGATGATGAGATCAGACTCCTCCATACCAGCTACGTGCTGGATGGCTCCTGAGATACCGATTGCGAAGTAAATCTGTGGACGTACAGTCTTTCCTGTCTGTCCTACCTGATAATCCTGTGCTAACCAGCCGTTCTCTACTGCTGCACGAGAGCATGATACCATACCACCCTTGAAGCATGAAGCAAGGTCACGAAGCATCTCGAAGTTCTCAGCGCTTCCAACTCCACGTCCGCCTGATACAAGTACCTTAGCGTCCATGATGTTCTCTACGTTGCCAACTGCCTTAACGATATCCATGATCTCAACATAACGGTTGTTCTCCTCGAGTGCAGGATTGAACTCGATAACCTCTGCTGCTCTGCCAGCCTCTTTAGGAAGCTTCTGCATAACACCAGGACGAACTGTTGCCATCTGTGGACGGTTGTCAGGACAAGCGATTGTTGCGATTGTGTTTCCACCGAATGCAGGACGTGTCATAAGAAGCTGGTTGTGCTTCTGCTCCTGTCCTGGCATAGCGTTGATTGGGAAATCACCGATCTCAAGCTTTGTACAGTCAGCTGTAAGACCTGTCTTTACTCTTGCTGAAACTGTTGGTCCGAGGTCACGTCCGATAGCTGTTGCACCAACTAACATGATCTCCGGCTTGTACTCGTTGATTACTGATACAAGAGCCTGTGCGTATGGCTCTGTTCTGTATGTCTCAAGTGCAGGATTGTCTACAACGATTACCTTGTCTGCGCCGTACTCACCGAGCTCTGTTGCAAGAGCCTTTACGTTAGATCCAAGAAGTACTGCAGTAACCTCTGTATTTAAATCTGCTGCTAACTCTTTAGCTTTACCGACTAACTCAAAGGCGATGTCGCTAAGCTTATTGTCTACCTGCTGTGCGTAGATATATACGCCCTTATATTCTTCTAAACCCATTTTTGGTTCCTCCATACTAGATGATATGTTTCTCTTTGAATTTCTCCATGAGATAGTTTACTGACTCTGTTGGATCAAGGTTAACCTTTTCTCCAGCTCCCTTAGGTACCTTGTCAGATGCCTTAGCAATCTTTGTAGGTGATCCCTTAAGTCCAAGATCTGAATCGTCAACATCCTTAAGGTCAGCTCTGCCCCAAACAGTTACTTCTTTGTCAAATGCATCGAAGATTCCGCCCGGTGTCATATATCTAGGCTCGTTTAACTCTGAAAGAGCTGTGATAAGACAAGGCATCTTAGCCTTAACTACGTGATATCTGTCCTCGTACTGACGCTTAACGACTACAGAATCTCCCTCAACCTTGATATCCTCTGCGTATGAGATTACAGGAAGTCCAAGATGAACTGCAATCTGTGGTCCAACCTGTGCTGTATCTCCATCGATAGCCTGACGGCCAGTGATGATCAAATCATAATCGAGATTTCTTAATGCACCTGCAATTGTAGTAGATGTAGCCCATGTATCAGCTCCACCAAGTACTCTGTCTGTTACTAAAACTGCATCATCAGCGCCCATAGCCATTGCCTCACGAAGGATTGCATCAGCCTTTGGAAGTCCCATTGTAAGAACTGTAACCTTTGCGCCTGTCTCGTCTTTGATTCTAAGTGCTGCCTCAAGACCAGCCTTGTCATCTGGATTCATGATTGCAAGCATTGAAGCTCTATCAAGTGTTCCGTCAGGATTGAATTTTACTCCACCCTTTGTATCAGGAACCTGTTTAATACATACTACGATATTCATGTATTTGTTCTCCTTTATTTATTCTAAGTAGCTCTACAGTTATGATAGCTCTCTTAACTATCTGAGTAATGAGCCTGAAATAACCATACGCTGAACCTCTGAAGTTCCCTCGTAGATCTCTGTAATCTTAGCATCACGCATCATACGCTCTACATCGTACTCACGGATATATCCGTATCCACCGAATAACTGAACGCACTCTGTTGTAACAGCCATAGCTGTCTCTGCTGCGAATAATTTAGCCTTTGCTGCATCTACTGAGTAAGAAACCTTAGGATTCTTAGCAAACTCTGCCTTCTTCATAGCTGCTGCGTATACAAGATACTTAGCTGCATCGATACGTGTAGCCATATCTGCAAGCTTGAACTGTGTATTCTGCTGCTGTGCGATTGAACGGCCGAACTGCTTTCTTTCCTTTGTGTACTCGATAGTTCTGTCTAATGCGCCCTCTGCAATACCAAGTGCCTGAGCAGCGATTCCGATACGTCCACCATCAAGTGTGTGCATAGCGATTGGGAAACCTCTTCCCTCTTTGCCAAGTAATGCATCCTTTGGAATACGAGCATCCTCGAAGATAAGCTCATATGTAGATGATCCGCGGATACCCATCTTCTTCTCTTTTGTTCCGAATGAGAATCCAGGTGTTCCCTTGTCTACGATGAATGCAGAGAAGTTCTTCTTCTTGCGTCCACGCTTGTCCTCTGTGATGCTTGTGATTGCGATGATGATGTAAACATCAGCAACCTTACCGTTTGTGATGAAACACTTAGATCCGTTAAGAACCCACTCGTCTCCGTCTAAAACGGCCTTTGTCTGACATCCCTGTGCATCTGTACCTGCGCCCGGCTCAGTAAGACCGAAAGCACCGATCTTCTTGCCTGAAGCAAGGTCAGGAACGTATTTTTTCTTCTGCTCCTCTGTACCGAATGTCATGATTGGATCGATACAAAGTGATGTATGAGCAGATACGATAACGCCTGTTGTACCACAAACCTTTGATAATTCTTCTACACACATAACGTATGTAAGTGGATCACAGCCCTGTCCGCCGTACTCCTTTGGTACAGGAATGCCCATGAATCCATATTTTCCCATCTTTGCAACTGTCTCTGCTGGGAATACCTCTGTCTCGTCAGTCTCCTGTGCAAGAGGCTTAACTTCTGTCTCTGCGAACTGTTTGAAAAGGTCGCGAGCCATCTCATGTTTCTGATCTAAAGTGAAATCCATGATTTATTCTCCTTGAATTTTATATTTTGTTTTAATTTACATTGCGTCTACAGGTGTCTTTGTGCGGTCTGCGTTGTAAACGTAGAATCCCTTGCCGCTCTTGCATCCAAGGTTTCCGCCTCTTACCATCTTGCGAAGGAGTGGGCATGCACGATACTTGCTGTCACCTGTCTCATTGTAAAGAACGTCCATGATTGCAAGACAGATATCAAGTCCGATGAAATCTCCAAGCTCTAATGGTCCCATTGGATGGTTAGCACCAAGCTTCATAGCTGCATCGATTCCGGCGATATCTGAAACGCCCTCCATCTTTATGAAAGCAGCCTCGTTGATCATTGGGATAAGGATACGGTTTACTACGAAACCAGCAGCCTCATTAACCTGTACAGGTGTCTTTCCGATCTCCTCTGAAATCTTCTTGATAGCATCAACTGTCTCAACAGGTGTGTTTACACCTGCGATAACCTCTACTAACTTCATACGGTCAGCAGGGTTGAAGAAGTGCATACCGATTAATGGACGTGTAAGTCCGTTTCCAATCTCTGTGATTGAAAGTGATGATGTATTTGAAGCGAAAATACACTCTGGCTTAGCAATCTTGTCTAACTCAGCGAATGTAGTTTTCTTAACCTGCATATCCTCGAAAGCAGCCTCAACGATGAGGTCACAATCCTTGCAGAGATCTTCTTTTAAACCAGGAGTGATGCTTGCAAGAATGCTGTCAACCTTCTCCTGTGTCATTTTTTCTTTTGCTACAAGTCTTGCATATCCTTTTGCAATCTTGTCTTTTCCGCCTTCAGCCCACTCCTGCTTGATATCGCAGAGTGCTACCTCGTATCCGTCTACCTGTGCGAATGCTTTTGCGATTCCCTGGCCCATTGTACCAGCACCGATAACTCCAACCTTCATTTTAATTCCTCCTAAAAATATATTATGGTACAAAGGCTTTAAGTGCTAAACCTCTGTAGCATAACTTAATCATATATATAAACTGATGTGAATAAACTAATTCACACTACAAGGGGATGCGCCTGCATCCCCTCATATATCTATTGGCAAAGAAAATTAGTACTTCTCAACGATAGTAGAACATCCCATTCCACCACCGATACAAAGTGTTGCAAGACCTCTGTTAGATCCTCTCTTCTGCATCTCATGTAATAATGTAACAAGGATACGGCAGCCTGAAGCTCCAACAGGATGTCCGAGTGCGATAGCACCACCGTTAACATTTACCTTGCTCATATCGAAACCAAGATCTCTTGCTACAGCGATTGACTGTGCAGCAAATGCCTCGTTTGCCTCGATAAGATCGAAATCATCAATTGTAAGACCGGTCTTTGCAAGAACCTTCTTTGTAGAAGCTACAGGTCCAACACCCATGATCTCAGGCTCAACTCCGCCAAGTGCTCCTGCTACCCATGTAGCTAATGGCTTAACGCCGAGCTCCTTAGCCTTCTCTTCGCTCATTACAACTACTGCTGCAGCACCATCATTGATACCTGATGCGTTACCTGCTGTAACAAGTCCGCCCTCTTTACCAGAGCAGCAACGAAGCTTAGAAAGAGACTCTGCTGTTGTTCCGGCACGAGGTCCCTCGTCCTTTGTGAACTCAACGATTTCTTTCTTAACCTTAACAGGTACAGGAACGATCTCATCATCGAACTTGCCTGCTGCGATAGCTGCCTCACACTTCTGCTGTGAGTTTGCTGAGAACTCATCAAGCTCTTCACGAGTGATGCCGTATTTATCACATACATTCTCAGCTGTGATCATCATATGATAGTGGTTGAATGCATCTGTAAGAGCATCGTTAACCATTGTATCGATGATTGTTGCATTGTTCATTCTGTATCCGAAACGTGCCTTTGTCATAGCGTAAGGAGCCATTGACATGTTCTCCATACCACCGGCAACAACGATATCAGCCTCACCGGCCTTGATCATTGTAGCAGCGTCGTTTACACACTTAAGACCTGATCCACAAACAACGTTGATTGTGATAGCCGGAACCTCGATTGGAAGTCCTGCCTTGATAGAAGCCTGACGAGCTACGTTCTGTCCCTGAGCTGCCTGGATAACACAACCCATCTTAACCTCGTCAACCATCTCAGGAGCAACACCTGCACGGTTTAAAGCCTCCTTGATTACGATTGCACCTAAATCTGCGGCTGGAGTATTGCTTAATGCTCCGCCCATTTTGCCGATTGCTGTACGGCAAGCACTTGCGATTACAACTTTCTTTGCCATTATATTATCTCCTTTAAATTGTATTGCACATCCGTGCTGTTAATTTTTTAACAAAGTCATTATACTACAAATTCATGTAAAAATCAATTGGTTTTGTTAATAATTTGTCAAAATTCTATTAAAATTTGCATATTTTTTGCGTCCATTACTTATACTATTCCGTCAGATTAACAAAAGACAATACTATTATAACTTATTGCTCACATGCCGCACGAAACCTAATCTTTTCATCAATATTTTTCATATCTGCAATTTCTATAAAAAATCCCCGGGCAGCACATCCGATATGCTGTCCGGGGAATAAAATATATATTCTATATACTTTTAAATATTCTTAACTGTTGCAATGTCAACCGGTGTCTTCTTGTCAGAAGCAGTCTCTAATGCATGTGCAAGTGCATTGGCTGTATCCATGGCTGTGATACAGTAAACACCTGTCTCGATTGCATTTCTTCTGATAAGGAAGCCGTCTCTTGTCTTATCTCCGTTACCTTGTGTAGGTGTATCGATTACGAGGTCTATCTTGTGTCCTAGGATAAGATCCATGACGTTTGGAGACTCCTGTGATATCTTGTTTACGCGAAGAGCATTTACTCCGTGCTCCTGTAAGTACTTTGCAGTGCTTCTTGTAGCGTAAATCTTGTAGCCAAGCTTCTCAAAACGCTTTGCAATGCCTACTGCCTCAGGCTTGTCGGCATCCTTTACAGTCATAATCATCTGCTTATACTTAGGAAGCTCGACTCCCGCACCCTCAAATGCCTTGTAAAGCGCACCGTTGAAGGTCTTGTCTATTCCAAGACACTCTCCTGTTGACTTCATCTCAGGTCCGAGTGAAATCTCAGCGCCACGCAGCTTCTCGAATGAGAATACCGGCATCTTGATTGCAATGTAATCGGCTGTAGGAGCAAGTCCAGGTGTGTAGCCCATACCCTTTATAGTCTCGCCCATGATGATTCTTGCTGCGAGGTCAACGATCGGGATTCCTGTAACCTTGCTGATATATGGCACTGTTCTTGAAGAACGTGGGTTTACCTCGATTACGTAGATATTGTCATCCATATCGATAAACTGGATATTAATCATACCTACAACATGCAGTGCCTGTGCAAGTCTCTTTGTATAATCAACCAGAGTCTCTTTTGCTTTCTCTGAGATAGTATGTGCAGGGTAAACTGAGATAGAGTCTCCTGAGTGTACTCCTGTACGCTCGATGTGCTCCATGATACCAGGAATCAGGATGTCTGTTCCGTCACAGATTGCATCGACCTCAATTTCCTTACCCATAAGGTACTTATCTACAAGGATTGGATGATCCTGTGTGATTGTATTGATGATGCCGATAAACTCTTCGATTTCATCATCATTCCATGCAATCTTCATACCCTGTCCACCAAGTACATATGAAGGACGGACAAGTACAGGGTAGCCAATCTCGTTTGCTACCTTCTTTGCCTCCTCGGCTGTAAATACTGTACCACCTGCTGCTCTCGGGATACCTGTCTTCTGAAGGATCTCGTCGAAAAGCTCTCTGTCCTCGGCTGCGTCTACATCCTCTGCCTTTGTTCCAAGTATCTTGACACCCATCTTCATAAGTGCCTCTGTGAGCTTGATGGCTGTCTGTCCACCGAACTGCACTACAGCTCCGTCAGGCTTTTCAATATTTACGATGCTCTCAACATCCTCTGCTGTGAGTGGCTCAAAATATAGCTTGTCAGCAATATCAAAGTCAGTTGAAACTGTCTCAGGGTTGTTGTTTACGATGATTGTCTCCCAGCCTTCCTTGGCAAATGCCCATGTACAGTGAACTGAGCAGTAATCGAACTCGACACCCTGTCCGATACGGATAGGTCCTGAACCAAGTACGAGCACCTTTTTCTGTGGATTTGTCTCTGCCGCCTCATTCTCGCTGCCGAACACTGAGTAGTAGTAAGGTGTCTCTGCCGCAAACTCTGCCGCACAGGTATCAACCATCTTGTAGGCTGCCACGATGCCGTTGTCATAACGCATCTGCTTGATATCAGCCTCATCAATATCTGTAAGCTGTGAGATAACATTGTCAGGGAACTCGATACGCTTTGCCTCTTTTAACAGTTCAACTGTAAGCTCCTCTGTCTTTAAACGGTTCTCCATCTCAACAAGGATTGCGATTTTATCGATAAACCAGAGATCTATCTTTGTAATCTCGTGGATATGCTCGTATTTAACTCCACGGCGGAGTGCCTCTGCAATAACCCAGATACGTCTGTCATCAACAACTGCAAGCTGTTTCTCAAGCTCATCATCTGTAAGACCTGTAAAGTCATATGACATAAGTGAGTCAACATGCTGCTCGAGAGATCTGATAGCCTTCATAAGGGCACCCTCGAAGTTGTTGCAGATACTCATTACCTCTCCGGTAGCCTTCATCTGAGTGGTGAGTGTACGCTTTGCTGTGAGGAACTTGTCAAACGGAAGTCTTGGGATCTTGACTACACAGTAATCAAGCATTGGCTCAAAGCTTGCGTAGGTCTTCTGTGTGATAGCATTCTTAATCTCATCGAGGTGATAGCCGAGCGCAATCTTGGCTGTAACCTTGGCGATAGGATATCCTGTGGCCTTTGATGCGAGTGCTGACGAACGTGAAACTCGTGGGTTTACCTCGATAACACAGTACTCGAATGAGTCAGGATTGAGAGCGTACTGTACGTTACAGCCTCCTGTAATCTGAAGCTCGTTGATGATATTGAGAGCTGATGTACGAAGCATCTGGTACTCTTTATCTCCGAGTGTCTGTGAAGGTGCAACTACGATTGAATCTCCTGTATGCACACCGACAGGGTCGATATTTTCCATATTACATACGGTGATGCAGTTGCCGTTGGCATCACGCATTACCTCGTACTCGATTTCCTTCCAGCCCGCGATACATCTCTCTACGAGAACCTCTCCGACACGTGACAGACGAAGTCCGTTTGAAAGTATGTCGATAAGCTCCTGCTCATCGTGAGCGATTCCACCGCCGGAGCCGCCGAGTGTGAATGCAGGACGAAGAACTACAGGGTAACCAATCTTGTTGGTAAATGCGATACCGTCCTCTATATTCTTTACAACCTGTGAAGCCGCGATTGGCTCACCGATTTTCTCCATAGTATCCTTGAAGGCCTGACGGTCCTCAGCCTTGAAGATTGTCTCTGCTGTTGTTCCGATAAGCTTTACTCCCTGCTCGTCAAGGAAGCCGCACTCAGCGAGCTCCATGCCGAGGTTGAGTCCTGCCTGTCCACCGAGTGTAGGAAGGATGCTGTCCGGCTTTTCTTTTATGATAATCTCTTTTAATGACTCAAGTGTAAGTGGCTCGATATATACCTGATCCGCAATCTGCTTATCAGTCATGATAGTTGCAGGGTTTGAGTTTACCAGACATACCTCAACGCCCTCCTCTTTTAAGGAACGGCAGGCCTGTGTTCCTGCGTAGTCAAACTCTGCGGCCTGTCCGATTACGATTGGACCGGAACCGATAACTAATACTTTTTTGATATCATTATTTCTTGGCATTACTGGTTACCTCCCATCATGTTAATAAAGCGGTCAAAAAGATATGCTGAATCCTGTGGTCCAGGGCATGCCTCCGGATGGAACTGAACTGTGAAGATATTCTTGTTCACATACTTAAGTCCCTCATTGGTGCCGTCGTTTACATTTACAAATGCAGGCTCAGCCACCTTCGGATCAAGCTTATCTGTGTCAACCACATATCCATGGTTCTGGGAAGAAATATAAACACGGCCTGTTGCAAGATCCTTAACAGGATGGTTTCCACCTCTGTGTCCGTACTTCATCTTGTGGGTATCTGCGCCTGTTGCAAGTGCCATGAGCTGATGTCCGAGGCAGATTGCAAAAATCGGCACATTGCTGTCATAAAGCTTCTTTATTTCCTTTATAATCTCTACACACTCCTTTGGATCTCCAGGTCCGTTTGAGAGCATGATTCCGTCAGGATTGTCACCAAGTATCTCTTCAGCGGTTGTGTGTGCAGGGTAAATTGTAACTTCACAGCCTCTTTCGTTGAGTGATTTGGCGATGTTGTTCTTGGCACCGAAATCCATGAGGGCAACCCTCTTTCCAGAGCCCTTTAATACCTTTTTCTCAGTGCATGTGACCTTGTCAACCACATTGCCTGTAGTGTAAGCCTTGAGCTTTGGAATAATCTCATCGAGATTGTAATTCTCATTTGTGGTAATCATTCCGTTCATAGTACCCTTTTCCCTGAGAATCTTGGTGAGCGCACGTGTATCAATACCTGCCACTCCCGGAATATCGTTTTTCTCGAGGAAATCCTGTATGGTACCCTCGCAGCGGAAATTGCTTGGCATACGCGACAGTTCTCTTACTATATATCCGTCCGGCCATGGTCTTTGTGATTCCATATCCGGTGTGATTCCATAATTTCCGATAAGTGGATAAGTCATTACAACAGCCTGTCCTGCATAGGAAGGATCTGTAAGTACCTCCAGATATCCTGTCATTGATGTGTTAAATACTATCTCACTAATGACTTCCCTTGTTGAACCAATGCTGGTTCCGGTAAATACATTACCATCTTCAAGAATTAAAAATGCTTTCATCTTTACCCTGCCCTTTCGTGTTATACTTTGTAACCATAAGCTTCTTAGCTGCAACTAACCTTACGTCTGCGCAAAAAAAAAGAGGGCGTCTCTTTTTTCTTATAAAGTGTAATTGCATAGTATATCTGCTTAAATTGTAAAAAGTGTATCATAATACAGCCGATTTTTCAACTGTTTTTTATTACATAAATATGCATAAATATTTATACAAAATTAGTTACTGTTCACACCGGTGTGTGACCGGCAACGATTACAGCGCATTCAAGGCTCCTTAACGTATTTACGGAGTAAGCCCCGCGCATACCGCATATATCACGCCTGAGAAAAATACAAGGCATGTGAAACCAACGGAAATTGCAATAAAAGTCCTGTCAGATATACGGCGCGGTGTATACTCCACCTGATATATGCTTTTTGCTGTCATAGGAACATACATATCGCTTTGTCCATTGCAAAAGCCTCCCTGATATGTGCTCTTAAAGCCGACACGCCTGAAGTAGTCTGCCGTGTATGCAGGCATTGCATTTACCGACACCTGCATGAGCTTAAGCTGCATGCGCGCATATATTCTTGCTCTCACCAGAAGCTTTTTGCCTGCGCCGCGCCTTAGGTACTGCGGATGCACGTACAGCATGGTGATATGTCCCTCGTTTGTCATGCCACACACTCCGCACAGCACATTGCTCTCAAACGCACCAAATACTACTAAAGCACCGTTCCTTTCCTCCTCTGTCAGCCTGTCTGCATCCATATATTCATCAAAATAACGATGACAGTCCGGTGTCCGGAAGCAGCCTCTGATTGCGATATTGTAGATACCTACCGCAAAGGCACATGCCCCTTTTATCTCCTCATTTGTAAGTTTTCTTATTTTCATCAGATAGTCTCCTCTGCTATTCTGTCCTTAAGCCCACTGTAGCGTCTCTGCTGTGAGTTGTTTTGTATCATCTCGTAAAATGTCTGATCGTCACCCACTATCGTAACACATTTCTTTGCCCTTGTAACTGCCGTATAAAGTAAATTCCTGTTCATAAGCATTCTCGGGCCGCTTAAAAGCGGTATAACGACCGCCGGGTACTCGCTTCCCTGCGACTTATGTATAGTGACCGCGTATGCAAGCTCAAGCTCCTCCAAAAGCTTAAACGGATATTCCACCTTTCTGCCCTCGTCAAAGGATATGGTCATGGTCTCAGCAAACTCGTTTATTTCCTCAATGATACCGGTATCTCCATTGAAGATTCCCATGCCCTTATCCACACAGAGTCCGAATTTTGTCCTGATTTCCCACTCTATCTGATAGTTGTTCTTTATCTGCATCACCTTGTCGCCCTCGCGGAAAATCGTACCTCTGTATTCTTTTTCACGCTTGCTCTTGTCAGCCGGATTCATGTACGCCTGCAATATGCCGTTTAGGCGCTCCACTCCCAGAAGCCCCTTTCTCATTGGCGTAAGCACCTGTATATCATACTCTGTGGCATTTACAAATTTTGGAAGCTTCTGCTTTATGAGCTGCAATGTAACATTTATTATCTTGTCAGCATCATATCTCTTTAAGAAAAAGAAATCCATGCTCTTATTATCAAGTGATACCGTCTCTCCGTTATTTATCTTGTGGGCGTTTACTATAATATCGCTCGTGCTCGCCTGACGGAAAATCTTTGTGAGCTTTACCGTGTGGAAGGCACCCGAATCAATAATATCCTTTAGCACGCTGCCCGCTCCCACGCTCGGGAGCTGGTTCACATCTCCTACAAGTATAAGTCTCGTGCCCGCCACAACCGCCTTTAGCAGCGAGTACATGAGTGATATATCAACCATCGACATCTCATCTATTATTATTACATCAGTCTCAAGCGGATTTCTTTCATTTCTCTCAAAGCCTGCTGCGCTTCCTGTGTCCATGCCGCCGTTTAGCTCAAGCATGCGGTGGATTGTGCGCGCCTCATAGCCTGTTGTCTCACTCATTCTCTTTGCCGCACGACCTGTCGGAGCCGCCAGAAAAATGTCCATGCCCTCCAGCTCAAAATACTTGATAATAGTATTGATGGTGGTGGTTTTTCCTGTTCCCGGTCCTCCTGTAATGACTAAAAGACCATTTCTGACAGCTTCTTTCACTGCCTCGGCCTGATGCTCATCCAGCTCCATCTTAGTCTTTTTTTCTATATTTCTGATTGCAGCCTCTATCTCGATATCCGGCACATCATAAGTCACATCAAGCTGCTTTAGCATGTTTGCCGTGTTTGCCTCCATATAATAAAAGCTGTTTGCATAAATCTGTGTTATGTCATCCTTTAGCTGCATGACAATCCTTCTGTCCATTGCCAGATTCATGTAATGTGCCTCAACCTGTGTGCTTTCCACACCCAGCAGATACACTGCACGCCTCGTAAGCTCCTCCATCGGCAGATATGTATGTCCGTCCATGGCTGCCTGCTGCAAAACATACTGTATACCGCTTTTTATTCTGAAATCAGAGTCTGTCTTTATGCCAACCCTCGCCGCTATCTCATCTGCGGTTTTAAAACCCACTCCGTCGATATCATCTGCCATGCGGTACGGATTTTCCTTGAGCACGCTGTATATCTCTCCGCCATACTTATTGTAAATCTTCACAGCCAGATTCATATTGATGCCGTACTGCTGCAAAAAAATCATGGCTTCCCTTAAGTCTCTCTTTGCATTGACCTGGTCCGCAATCTCCATGGCCTTTCTCTGGCTGATGCCCTTTACCTCAGCAAGCCGCTCCGGCTCCTCCTCTATGATGCGGAAGGTATCCTTCTTGAAGCGCCTGACAATACGTGCTGCGAGTGCAAGACCTATGCCATGTATAGCTCCTGAGCCCAGATACCTCTCAATGGCCATCTCATCCTCAGGCTCCTTCTCCTCAAAGCTAGCCACCTTAAACTGTCTGCCATAGGTCGCATGCTCTGTATACTCGCCGTGCGCCTCTATATTTTCGCCCTCAGCGATATCCGAAAAAGTGCCCACACATGTGAGTTCCTCCTCGTCCACTACAAGAACAAGTACTGTATATCCGTTTTCTGCATTTCTGTATATTATATGATCAACGTATCCTGTGACTGTTTCGGTTTCCAATTGAATTTCTCCGTATATGTGTGTTTTTATTGTGACTATCCAGAACCACCCACGCACATTCGCAAAACCGCACGATACTCGTGCTTTCTCGCTGCTGCGCAGCTAATTTTACTCATATGTGTGGGGGTGGCTCTATTCGAGCCACCTTGAGAAAAAGAAAACCTGTTGCTTACATGCAAGCATGACGCATCAGCTTTTCTTCTTCTCAGTGGTTCTGAATAGTTTTATTTTTTAATATTATACCCCAGAGCAGGCGCATCTGCAATTACTAAGTTGGCACTAAAAAAGCCGGTAACCACATGCAAGCATGCCGGGCCGGCTTTAATTCGTTATCAATTATTATGATATATTGTAGTTGCGCTTCATCTGCTCATAAAGCTGCTGTGTGATATTCTCACCGGACTTCTCCACTATCGTATCACTCATCTGCTCTATAACAGTGTCCATGAACATATCCTTGTACTGCGACATAGAGGAATCCTCATCATCACTCTTTAGTGTCATGGAATCCTTCATTTCCTTTATGACCTGCTCCACAAAATAAGACTCAAAATCCTTAAGTGTGCTCTTGAGCTCGTCCTCTGTAGAGTCTGATGACAGATTTTTCACATTATTCTTAAGCTTGTCTGCCACTGCAGATGTATTATTTGAGTTTGCAAGTGTTGATACTGCGCTTATATCCATATGCTACTATCTCCTCAGATTATTTGCCGTCTCAAGCATCGAATCCGCTGTTGTGATGGCCTTTGAATTGAGTTCATAGGCACGCTGTGCCACAATGAGGTTAACCATCTCGTCAGCTACCTGCACATTTGAGCCCTCAAGATATCCTGTTACTACCTTGCTGTTTTTAAGAGCCGGGTTTGCAGCTTCAAGCATCGGATTGCCCGAATTGGCTGTTGCTGCAAGCAGGCTTCCGGACTGTTTTTCAAGACCTGACGGGTTATTAAACTGATACACAGCAATTCTCTGATTTAAATCTATATAATTGCCCTGTGCAGTCATATAGCCTACCGCACCATCCTCTCCAAAGCTCATCTTCTCAGCAGACACTCCTGCCGGCACAGCTATGGTATTGCCGTTTGTATCCATGACAGGATTGCCCTGCGAATCAGTCAGTATAGTCTGTCCGTTTCCATACTGGCTCCAGGTAAAGGCACCGTTTCTCGTGTAATAGGTCTGATTATCAGTACCTCTCACTGCAAAAAAACCATCGCCCTCCAAAGCAAAATCAGTCGGCCTCTCAGTAGAATTGAGCGGACCCTGAGTATATGTGGATGTGGTCGCAGCCACACGGGTACCAAGCCCCACCTGTGCTCCTACCGGCTTTGCATCACCATTTCCGGATGTAGAACGTGTCTGTATCGTCTGATATAAAAGAGATTTAAACTCTGTTCTCTGTCCCTTGAAGCCTGTTGTATTGACATTGGAAAGATTGTTTGCAATTGTATCTACATTTGTCTGCTCAGCACGCATACCTGTTGCGGCTGTATAAAGTGCCCTCATCATATGGCATATCTCCTGTCACTGTCTGACGCCAATCACCCTGTCATGCCTGCGTCAAAATATAATTATACTCTTCCTACATTATTGACAGCCTTGTCTAATGTCTCATCAATAGATGTGATGACCTTCTGTCCGGCTTCATATGCACGCTGTATCGTAATCATATTGACCATCTCGTTTACCACATTTACATTTGAGGTCTCTAAGGCTCCCTGTTCTATTTCGGCATCGGAGGCAATAATATTACCCCCAGCAGTCAGATTGTAGAGATTTTCACCATATTTTTCAATATAGTCATAGTTATCCACATCGACAACACCGATAGTGCCAACTAACTGATTGTTCTGTGTGATATATCCCAGTGAGTTTACCGAAAACTTCTCATTCGGATCTACCCTCACCCAGTTTGCTTCACCGCCGTCTCCGCTTAATGCACCAGTCGCATTGAGCACATGGTCTCCGTCTGCTGTGACCAGATAACCGTCTGCATTGACCTTGAAAGCACCGTCTCTGGTATATTTCACACTTGTCTGACCTGATTTGTCAGTAAATGCAACGGCAAAAAAGCCTTTTCCACCGATAGCTAAATCTGTAGGATTGTCAGTCACCTTAAAGCTGCCCTCATCCCAGTCGGTATATGTCTCACCGAGATGCACGCCGTATGTCATTCTGCCGAGATTTTTGTGCAGTCCGAAATTTGACGTATCCTTTATCTTTATAGCAAGCTCATTTTTAAATGAATGCGAGGTTGTTCCCTCTTTTTTAAATCCATATGTATCAGAATTGGCCAGGTTGTTCGCAAGAACATCCATGCGCTTCATCTCATTAACCATACCGGTGTGAGCGGTGTATAAGCCTTTTACCATATTTTTGTCCTTTACAGTCTGATTCTGTTGATAACGTTTATCTTTGATGCCTTGTCGGCAAAATCCTTCTCTGTCATATCGCCTGTTGTGAATGCATACTCGCCGTCAACCACATCCTCAATGTAGTCTACATGTCCGAATACAGCCTCAACCTCGCTCTTTGGTGAGTCAGTTCTCACAAAGAAGCTGTTTACACTGTCATCATAGCTTACAAGTGTGAGCTTCTCAGGCTTCCAGTCGATATAAATATTTGTGTTCTGATGCTTTGTCATATCTACAACATCTGCCACTACAGCACTTGCGGTAGGAAGCTTTCCTGCTCCGCTGCCGTAGAACATAGCATCTCCGAGCACATTTCCGCGTAAAAATACGCCATTGAACACTCCATTTACTCCTGAGAGCGGATGTGTGTCATCTATCATATATGGTGCAACGAGACAGGTATAGCTGTCACCCACCTTGCGGCTTGAAGCAAGAAGCTTGATTGCACGGTGCATTGCCTTTGCGTACCTGATATCCTCAGGTGTAATCTTTGTGATACCCTCACAGTGGATATCCTCGAAATCTACCTGCTGTCCTGCAACAAGTGATGTGAGAATGGCTATCTTTCTGCATGGATCATGTCCCTCTATATCGGCTGTAGGATCCTTCTCTGCATAGCCCTTATCCTGAGCATCCTTTAATACCTCATCAAAGTCTGCTCCTTCCTCTGTCATCTTTGTAAGCATGTAGTTGGTTGTTCCGTTTAAGATACCTGTGATTTCCTCAATCTCATCTGCTGTGAGACATTTGTTGAGCGGTCTGATAATAGGGATTCCGCCGCCGACGCTGGCCTCAAACTGGAAGTTCACGCCATGATCCCTTGCAACCTTGATGAGCTCAGCGCCCTTTGCAGCAACGAGGTTCTTGTTTGATGTTGCTACCTGTTTTCCTGCCTCAAGCATTGCCTTTACGAATGTAAATGCAGGCTCAACACCTCCCATTGTCTCTACAACGATACCGACCTCAGGGTCCTCTGCGATAACCTTATAATCATGTACTATCTTGTCCTCGATTGGTGTACCCGGGAACTCTCTTAAATCAAGCACATACTTGACCTCGATTGGCTCTCCTGCTCTCTTTGCGATTTTTTCCTTGTTGATTTCTAATACTTCTACGACACCTGATCCAATTGTGCCGTAACCCATGACTGCAATCTTCATCTTTTTGTTACTCCCTGGCTAAAATTTTTACGTAATGTATGCCCTTTAAGGACTCAATCTGCTTTGCCATATCATCCACATCATCCGACTCCGGAAATACATCCACAGATAACGTGAGTGACGCAATGCCATTTACCGGTACACTTTGGTGTATGGTAAGAATATTTGCTTTCGCATCGGCTACCGACTTAAGCACAACGGAAAGTATGCCCTGCTCGTCATCCATCTGAATGACAAGATTCACAGTCTTTCCTTTACGCCCCTCATAAAAAGGAAAAATATCATCCTTATATTTGTAAAAGGAGCTTCTGCTTATGCCAACAGCATCTGTTGCCTCCTGCACAGATTCAAGCTTGCCCGAATCCAGCAGTCTCTTTGCCTCAACTACTTTAAGCAGCACCTCCGGTACAGCCTTTGCCCGTAAAACGAAGTAGTTTGATTTCTCCGCCATTTAGTTACCTCCAAAATGGCCGGTGTGTGTTTGTCACACACCGACATTTGTCCTTGACTCAAAGATTTTAACACAAAGATTACAGCTTTGCAACATTTATGCTCTAGGCTTTCCACAATTACTGCAGAATTTACCTGTATTTTTCTGTCCGCACTCACATGTCCACTCTGTGTTTACAGGTAATGGCTTGCCGCAGTTTGTACAGAATTTACCTGTGTTTTTCTGTCCACACTCGCATGTCCACTCAGTATTCTCCTGTGGCATAGGCTTGCCGCAGTTGCTGCAGAATTTACCTGTATTTTTCTGTCCACACTCACATGTCCAGCCTGACGCATCCTCCTGCTGTGTGGCACCTGAAACCACACCTGCCGCCATACCTGCTGCACCATTTCCTGCTGCATTCATTCCGGCTGACTGATTATTTTGTGCCATCTGTGTAAATCCGTTCATCATATTGCCCATGGTGCTCATTCCCATGCCGACACCCATGAAGCCCTGCATAGCTCCGCCACTGTTGCTGCCTGCGTTCTTGACACCCTCTGACATATTTTTGACCATATATCCCTGTGCAATAGATGGATCTGAGAGCATTGCGCCCTCGTTTCTTGTGTTGATGAGCTCCTGAGACTTCTCATCATATGAAAGGCTGGCGATACCAACACTTTGTACCTCCATACCACGCATCTGATTCCAGCTCTCATCGAGGCACTTCGCCATATATCTTCCAAGCTCGGATGCCTTGCTTGTGACGAATGAGATTCTTGTGCCGTCCGCTGACATCTGGTTGATGGCAGACTGTAATGCCTCCAAAAACTCTGACAGATACTGCTCATTGATATCAGTAATCTCCACATGATCCATATTCTTTGGAATAGCCTCTGCATAGAACTGAAGCGGATTCACAATTTTGATTGAATATGTACCGTGGGCACGGAGGAAAAGCTCCGCATTATAAAATGTGTCATAGTAATTGATAGGATTTCTCGTACCAAACTTGATTCCCTTGATTTCCTGAAGATTGATATAATAAACCTTCTGTGACTGTGGTGTCTGTCCACCAAATCTCACACGATCAAAGGTTTCCTTTAAAGAATCCCCAAACTGTCCGTTGAAAAGTGATGGCATAGATGAATTGCTTACCTTGTAGTAGCCCGGCTCGGCTGTGTAATCCACAATCTTGCCACCATCGACAAGTATCATAAACTGATTGTCATATACATGGATGATAGAACCGTTTGAAACGATATCGTCAGAGCCCTTTTTGTTCTGACCTCTGTTTACAAGCACACCCCTGGCATAGACTGTCTGGTCGCCGATATTATCCGGCTCAATAACCTCCTGCCATGTATCTGCAAATCCGCCTCCAATTGCCTGTTTTACTGCCTTAATAATTCCCATTTTCTTCCTCCTTAGATATGGTTGTAATCAACTTCATGAAAGCTCTGCAGCTTCCATACTTTTATATTGACAGGCTCAACATATGAGCCACAATATTCACATTTCTTTGCTCCAAGGCTCCTTATAGGAGCACCGCAATTCGGACATGTAGTGCCAACTGCACTGCCTATCCCCGCACTATCCAGCATATCTATATCCTGTATGTATACAAGCTCCATATTGTATCTGGTCTGCTTTTTATACTCCTTATCACCACTGATAAGCTTTCCTGAGGCAGTCTTATAGTAAAAATACTCAACCGCACTCTGTATACTGATGACGCATCTTCCATCTCTCTTTACATAATTTGAAATTTCAGTCTGATGCAATCTGATTTCGTCAAAATGCTCTGTAAACCCTGCTGCTTCATTGCTGTCTATACGCACCTGCACCTGCTGCCTTACCTCATCTGAAGCCTCACGGTCGAGCTTATAAATATCCTCAGTTGTGATTGCACAAAGTGCTGACACAAGCACTCTCTCTGACATTCTCTTAAACTGTTCCCAGACAAACTCCGGGAAATCCCTTTTTATCTGTGGCTCCATAAGGCGCGTCATGCCTGAAACCGACTTGGGAGTCGTAGAGACATTCTCCCTGATACGATTGATGCCCTCTGTGACATCAGGTGTACCAAGGAGACTTTCAGACAACCGTCTGACTTTAATGTAAACAGTCACTCCGGCAGCCGTCAGAGCCGCTAATATCACCACAGCTATAACTAAACCCACATTTGCCTCCTTAATCCGAACGTGTTGCAAGCCACTTCAGATAACCATTGATAAATATATCTATATTGCCATCAAGCACCGCATCCGCGTTACCGGTCTCCACATCTGTTCTGTGATCCTTGACCATAGTGTACGGCTGAAGCACATACGAACGTATCTGACTTCCCCAGCCAATTTCCTTGACCTCGCCTCTGATGCCCGCCTCCTTTGCAGCATTTTCTTCCTGCTTCAAAAGATACAGCTTCGCCTTTAGCATCTGCATGGCTTTGTCCTTGTTCATATGCTGTGAACGCTCATTCTGACACTGTACCACAATTCCTGATGGGAAATGTGTGATACGGATAGCTGACGAGGTCTTATTGATATGCTGTCCACCGGCTCCACTTGAGCGGTAGGTATCAATTCTGATATCCTCATCCTTCACCTCTATATCGAGGTCCTCCTCAATATCCGGCATGACATCACAGGATACGAATGAGGTCTGCCTTTTTCCCGCCGCATTAAACGGCGAAATACGCACCAGCCTGTGCACGCCCTTTTCCGACTTCAGATATCCATATGCATTCTCTCCGTTTACCTGGAAGGTAATGGACTTGATACCAGCTTCATCGCCATCGAGCGAATCGAGTACCTCAAGGGTAAAGCCCTTTTTATCAGCCCACTTTGAGTACATACGAAACAGCATGGCCGCCCAGTCACATGACTCGGTACCGCCGGCACCTGCATTGAGTCTCAAAATCGCATTGCATTTATCATATTCTCCCGACAAAAGAGTCTTCATTCTGATACCGTCATATGTGCTCTCAAAATCATCAAGCATCTGCTGTATCTCGGGTATGAGTGACTCATCGTTCTCCTCATAGCCCATCTCAATCATCGTCTCTATATCTTCGTACTGTTCCTTGAGCTTTGCGTACGTAGCGACATCGTCCTTCATACTCTTAAGCTCTTTCATCTTGCTCTGTGACTTCTCCGGGTCATCCCAGAAGTCAGGAGCTTCCATTTCTCGCTCTAATTCCTGGATTTTTTCTTCTTTATTAGCCAGGTCAAAGTGAATCCCTCACTTCCTGTAGTGGGGCTTTGTAGCCTTGGAGCGTGGATTTGAAATTATCCAACTCTACCACAGAATCACCTCTTTCTTTGCATTTTTTGTTGGCCGCTTTTAGTTTTTTGGGATTACGCTTCCCGCATTCAGGTTGTGGGGTGCGGCGGGCACACAGTATATTCCTCTGAAAAATATGAAGTCAGCCACGGGATTTTTTTCGGATAGTGATTTTTTATCTTCACTTTGTTCCATTCATATAATTAATGGAACCCCGTGGCAGTTCATATTTTTCTTCGGAACATGCTATGTGCCGGCCGTAAACCCGGGTTTACGGGGCGGGAAGCTGGTTGTGACAGGAATTAAATATATATATTAAGTCTGCCATGTATCCTCTAATCAGCGTCATTATTTTTATTATACAGATTAAACTAAGAAACTGCAACTAAATTTGTTACTTATCATCACGCCTCTGTTTTGCGGTGCCTGCTGTATGCTTCGCATGCGCTACGTGGGTAACAAGTGCAATGAATAGCAGCATAATGATGCCGCCTGTGGTATCAATCAGTACATCCGTGAATCTGCCGGCTCGGCCGGGAACGAACAGCTGGTGAAATTCATCTGTGCATGCATATAGGAAGGTTATGCCTATCGGTATTAAAAACTTTCTTCTGCCATGCAAGAACGAAAATGTCAAAAAGCCAAGCAATGTGAGAATGGCATACTCACTCATGTGGGCGCACTTTCTCACCGGATAGTCTATAATCTCTGCCCTATCAAGCAGCTCGTGCTCATCCCAGTGGCTTGCGGTAATGGTATTGACCACAGAAACTATGCGATAGCTGACGCTGCCGCTGAGCTCAGATGACTCGGTGTCAGGCTCCGCCGAAAACATAAAGATAACTACCATCCAGCACAGCATGAGAAAGCCTGCAATCTTATTTAAGCTTTTCATTCATCACCTCAATCGCTTTCTGAAGCTGCACATCATACTGCATGTCATAGTCCGCATTTGTGTCACCTGTGTATTCGTAGTCCACCTCTACATCCGGCTCGATACCCTTTTTATGGATATTGTGACCGTTTGGTGTGTAGTACTTCGATGTGGTAATCTTTACAGCATCACCATCGGAAAGATTGTAGATAGTCTGTACAATTCCTTTTCCAAAGGTCTTTTTGCCTACTAGTGTGGCATCAATATAGCCGTCCTCATTATAATCCTTCATGGCTCCTGCAAAAATTTCAGACGCACTTGCACTGTTTTCATCGACAAGCACTACGATAGGACAGTCAATCTGTTTGCCATCGTCATCTCCAAAGGTCTGGACATTTCCGTTTTTATCCTTTGTATACACGACAGTTCCTGCAGGGAGCTTTCCAACTGTTTCTGCCGGAAGCAGTCTGTCAACCATTTCTGTCACTGCGGTAAGTAGTCCTCCCGGATTAGCACGCAAATCCACTATAAGTCCCTTCATACCCTGATTTGTAAGTCCATCGAGAGCCTCCTCAAACTGACTTGCTGTGTTTGTCTGAAACTCGCTGACCTGGATATATCCCACTCCATTGTCAAGCAGCTTGCTATCCACTGATGGCAGCTCAACATTTTTACGCTCCACCTCAACGGTAAATGGGTCTGTATCCTCGCCACGCCTGATTTCAAGCGTAACCTTTGTGCCCTCCTTGCCTCTTATTTTGGAAACAAGCTTTGTGAGATCCTCGGATGTTGCCTCAACACCGTCAACAGAGACTATTTCGTCATCCTTTTTAAGTCCTGCTTCCTCCGAAGGTGTTCCGCTGTATACCTTTGAAACTGTCACCTGCTTTGTGTCAGGATCCTGCTTTAACGCTGCACCGATGCCATAATAAGTGCCTGTCGTGCTGATTTGCAGCTCCTTATATTCATCTGCGGTATAATAAACCGAATACGGATCATTTAGTCCCTCCATCACACCATGCAGCAGACCGTTTTCCAAATCATCCTTATCGTAATCCTCATAGTAATACTCATCTATGTAGTTTGCGAGCTCATCGATTTTCTGCACAGTCTTGTCATCAAGCACATCTGCGCTTTTTGCAACAGTATGCACGCTCCTGCCTGTAATCATTGTGTATGCAAAGAGTACTATCAATCCAAGCACAATAGTTGCTGCAATACCGGTTGCAATTCCTGCACCGAAGCCTTTTTTTAGGCCGTTGCTGCCACCGCCTTCATAATTTTGTGTGTAATTTTCTCTTAAAGCATCAGCTCCGCCATCAGGTGCATTTACTCTCTGCACATACGGATTGACATCCCTGTTGTTTGAATTGTCCATTTCAGTCCTGTCCTCTCTATACTATATTTGAACTTAAAACAGCCTGTCTCCGATCGGAGCCAGGCCGTCATAATTATTATTATACTCTTAAATGTTTCCGAATTGTGAATCGACTTCCCAAAAAGCCGATTCCTACGCCCAGTATAAGTGCTACCGGTACAAGTGTAGAGAAAATCTCCTTTGTCGGGATAAATGTCATCATATTTCCTATAAAACTAAACTTATTAGCAATATATGCACAAATCTTTCCATACATGACACTGAGCAGTCCCAGAGGAATCGCTGAGCCTATCAGTCCAATGAGAATACCTTCTACCACAAACGGAGACCTGACAAGAAAATCCGTCGCTCCGATAAGCTTCATGATAGCTATCTCCTCTCGTCTGACCGCAATACCTGTAGTAACTGTATTGCTTATAAGGAAAATCGCAACACACAGAAGAATCAGAATGATACCTCCCGATACATAGCTGATAAGCTTATTTAAATCGGTCAGTGTATTGGCCACATCCTGCGACTGATTTACCTTTCTGACTCCCTCGAGCCCCTTGATATAGTTGACAAGAGTCTGCTGCATAGAGACATCATTCAAATAAACCTGCAGATTTGCAGAATTGCTGAGAGGGTTGTCATCACCAAAGGAAGCCGCAGCATCGTCATAGCCCTCGAAATACTCCTTCTGGTAATCATTCCATGCATCGGCCGCTGATTGATAATCCACCTTGCCAACCTCAGCCCTCTTTTCTATCTGGGCCTTGTCAGCTTTTATTGTGTCCTCTGTAGTGCCCTCATTAAAGAACACTGTGACAGCAACGCCCTCCTCAGCAGTCTTAACCATGCTTGAGAAGTTAGTCACAACTATATAAAACAGACCAAACATAAAAATACAGGCCGCCATTGTCGCTATGGATGCCAGTGAAAACATCTTGTTTCTGAAAATATTCTTAAATCCCTGCTTGATTGAATAAAATAACGTATTAAGCCTCATCACTATCACCATCCTTGCTGTCAGATACAACAAGACCTTTCTTTATAGTGATAACACGCTTCTTCATAACCTTAACAATCTCAAGATTATGGGTTACAACGATAACAGTTGTGCCTTTCTCGTTGATTTCCTCAAGCAGCTTCATAATCTCCCACGCATTGTTATTGTCCAGATTACCTGTCGGCTCGTCAGCAAGCAGCATGCTTGGCTCATTGACAAGAGCTCTTGCAATCGCTACTCTCTGCTGCTCTCCTCCTGAAAGCTCCCTCGGCTTTGACTTGTACTTTGCAGCAAGTCCTACCATAGAAAGCATCTGTGGCACCTTTTTCTTAATAGTGGCTGTGGATGCACCGATAACCTTGAGTGCAAAAGCCACATTCTCATAAACATTTCTATCCTTTAATAATCTGAAGTCCTGGAAAACGACTCCAACATTTCTTCTGTATTTAGGAATCTGCTTGTGGCGAATACGCGCCAGATTCCTTCCGTCAACAGTAATCGTTCCGTCTGTAGGATCAAGTTCCTTTAAAAGAAGCTTAATCAAAGTGGATTTACCGGATCCGCTATCTCCGCATACGAAAACAAACTCTCCATCATCAATCTCCAGATTGACATCATTGAGAGCAGGTATACCTGCAGAATATGCCTTACTGACATGTTCAAGTTTAATCATTACTTTCTCCTTAATAGTCCATTGATTCCATATATTTCATATATTTGACTACCATAAGGGCAATCTTAAATGTGATGGCATCCTCGAACACTCTAAGGTCGAGCCCTGTACTTTTCTGAAGCTTGTCCAGTCTATATACAAGAGTATTTCTGTGAATGTAGAGCTGTCTTGAAGTCTCAGATACATTCAGGCTATTCTCAAAGAACTTATTTATAGTAGATAATATTTCTTCATCAAAATCGTCAGGGGATTTGCCATCGAATATCTCTTTGATAAACATCTTGCATAGAGGAATCGGGAGCTGATATATCAGACGACCTATTCCAAGCTGGGAATATGCTATAATATTCCTCTCCTCAAAGAAAATCTTTCCGACATCAAGAGCCATTCTGGCCTCCTTGTATGAGCGCGATACCTCTTTCAACTCGTTGATAACAGTACCATATGCAATATGTACCCCGTCTGCTTCGGATCTGAACAGATTCAAAATCACCTCGGCTGTCTTTCTGAGATCATCATAGGTCTCGTTTTCTGCCAGTTCCTTCACTACTATTATATTCTTCTCGTCAACAGCTGTAACAAAATCCTTTGATTTGCCACCGAAAAGACTTCTGATCTTCTCAAGCTCGTTGCCGTCCTTCTCCCTGTTTGTCTCAACAATAAACACTACACGCCTCACTTCAATATCAATATGAAGCTTCTTCGCGCGATTGTATATATCAACCAGAAGGAGATTATCCAAAAGCAGATTCTTTATAAAGTTATCCTTGTCAAATCTCTCCTTGTACGCAACCAGGAGATTCTGGATCTGGAAGCTTGCAATCTTGCCTATCATATAGACATCCTCGCTGTCACCATAAGCTAAAAGCACGTACTCCAGCTGGTGATCATCAAAGACCTTGAAAAACTGGCATCCATTAATCACCTGACTGTCTGCAGGTGATGCAACAAAGGCCTGTGCCGGCTCTATAAACGCCTCAGCGTTTGGAAATGTAGCTGCAAGAATCTTGCCCTCTACATCTATCACACAAAGATCGGTTCTTGTAATTCCTTTAAGGCCATCAATTGTATTTTGAAGTATCTGATTGGAAATCATAAATCGTTCTCCTTCTCCCCTTTTTGGTAACTGTTCATTGCCCTCACAGTCACTTTATAACTAATTGCATAAATACTTACTATTATTTTAATACATTCGCACAAAAAAATAAAGAGGTAAATGTACAATTTTTACACATTTCCTCTTATTTTTTCTTTTATTGTTATAAGAATTAACTATATCGAACTGTTTTGTCTGTGTTCATAGGTGTTGATAAGATGCGTAAGACGCTTCACATCAAGCATTTTTCTTATTTTCCCAATAAATCCATGTTTTTTCCCCATAAACTTATTATTTCCGATTCCGTACCAGAGATTCATCAAAAGCTTTTCCCTGTTATGCAAAAGAAACCTCTCCTGTGCCGGCGATGGGAGGAATGATGCAATCACATCAGGCGAGACTATGTTGATCTCATTGACAAGCTTTTCGCTGCATCCCTGTGAATCATCAAGAACACCCTTACCGGATATATGCGCTCTGTCAAATAATCCAAGCAGAAATCCTTCCGCCTCATCAGCGGCAGTCTGAGACTCTGCAATCACAAAGATTTTTTTATCATTTCTCTCAAGCCGCTTAAACAGCTCATAAAAGAAGTCATGGTCCTCTATCTCATGCCGACGCTGCAAGGTATCTGCCGACGCCGCCCTTAGTATGCCTTCATCCGCAATGACAGTATAATCGCATGCCTCCAGTGCCAGCTTCACCTCTTCGTCAGACTCAGTCAATGCCAGCGTATCCATATTCACTTCCTCAATTGTAGTGAGTATTCTCTCTGAAATACGCCTGTCGACTCTCATGATCATCTCGCGTACTGTGTAGTTATCAAGTTGTAGCCCTGCAATATCTATCTTTTTAATCATAATTTGAAGTATAACAAAATTAACTTACATAATCAACACTTTTCCGAGTTGTCCGACAATTATAAAGTCTTTCATTCATATTATTTACAATTAAAATGTCAATATTATTTCCGAAATATTACTAATTTAGTGCAACTTTATCAGAACTTTACAAAACAGTTGTTCTTTTGTTCACATTCAAAAATGTGGATAATGTGTATAACTCCGTGCATAACTCATTTTTAGGGCACTTTGAAACTTATTTTTGTTGATAGTTATCCACATTTATCCCCATTCCAAATTCATTCTGTTTAGCATGTCCACTTTTTTGTGCATGTTGCTATTTTGATATATGTGATAAAAATTACTCTTGACAACCCTGTTTTCCATTCTGCCTGGATTTGCCCCCTTTTTTAAGTATATATGTATATCGTAGAAGCCTCTTATTTCAAATATCATAAACAAAAATAACGTTTATTCTTATAATACTCTCATTTAATACTTTCATCATATACAGTCTATGCAGAAAAAAAGACCTCCATCTCATCGAGATGAAGGTCTTTATAGATTCATATTTACCTATCCGGCATGAATTTTATTAGAAAATTCTTCTAACTGCAATAATTGATTTGTAGTTAGCCGGTGATGTATATTTGATACCGTCTGATGGGTTGCTTGCATGTACAATAGTGTTTCCACCACAGTAGATAGCAACATGTCCGCTATAGCAGATGATATCTCCAGGCTGCATATCGCTTGTGCTCACACCATATCCAACGCTTCTCATTGCTGATGAGCTATGTGGTAAGCTGATGCCAAACTGTGCATAAACTGACATTACAAATCCTGAACAATCTGTTCCGTTTGTAAGGCTTGAGCCACCGTAAACATAAGGATTGCCAACGAACTGTGATGCGTAATTAACAACAGCCTGTCCGTTTGAACCGCTTGGTGCGCTATAGCTCTTTTCTGATGAAGAACTGTCAGATGATTTGCTTGAAGACTTAGATGACTTCTTTGCTGCTTTAGCTGCTGCCTTAGCCGCTTTTGCCTCCTCAGCCTTTCTAGCTGCCTCCTCGGCTGCCTTACGCTCTGCCTCTTCCTTGGCAAGTCTTGCTGCTTCCTCTTCCTTAGACTCAGCATAAGTGAACTCTGTATCGAGTGTCACATAATCTGTAGATACATATCCGGTACCGTCTGCGGTAGATACACCTACCCATCCGTCTGTGGACTCATCTACAACTGTGAGGTCATCCTCTCCTGACACAAGACCAAGCACTTCTGCATCTGTAGATGCTGTTGTTCTGACCTTGAGTGTCTCAGTATTGACTGTTGCCACGCGGCGTCCTACGCTCTGTACGAGTGTATCGTCACCGACTACAACATAATCGCCCTTTACATATCCTGTTACTGAACCGGACTGGATTTTGTACCATCCGTTATCAGTTGTCTCAAGTACTGTTCCAATTCCGTTGTTATAGAGCTTTCCAAGAGACTCGCTGTTTTCGTCCGCACTCGCACGTATATTAACACTGTCGCTAACCTGTGCAACTGCTGTATCAGCATATGCTGATTTAACCGGCTCGGCATCTGTTGCCGCAACATCTGTTGCAGTCTCTGATGTCTCATCACCTTTTAACATTACATCTGTCAACATAGATGTAACACCGGCTGTAAGAGTGTTTGATGTACTAACAATATCTGATGTATAACTAGCTACTCCTGCAGTAGGTCCAGCCGCGTATACTGCATATGGCACTGATGACAGAGCCATAAAGCCTGTAAGCACTCCGGCTGTGAGTTTCACATAATTTACTTTCATTTTACCCTCCGTTGTATGAATTTGTAACAGTTATTACGAATTTGTTACAAATATTACTTTGTCATTATAGCAAAGCAACATATATATGTCAATGTTTTCTTAGTGAATTCTTAAGAAAATCTTGACATTTTCCAACGAATAGGACTTATGTCGCATGAAATACTTATGTAATAATTTTATTTAATAGCAATAGCCTCAACCTCAAGCATTACATCCTTTGGAAGTCTTGCAACCTCAACACAGCTTCTTGCAGGGTATGCTCCGTTAAAAAATGTGGCATATACTTCATTGATTGCACCGAAGTCATTCATCTCCTTGATGAAAACTGTAGTCTTTACCACATTATCCATGCTTGTTCCTGCTGCCTCGAGCAGATGTGACAGATTTGTAAATGCCTGCTTTGCCTGTGCCTGTGAGCCATCAGGAATCTCACCTGTCTCAGGAACTACCGGAATCACTCCCGATGTATATACCATGCCATTTACTTCAATAGCCTGTGAATATGGTCCGATTGCTGCCGGTGCCTTGTCTGTACTGATAACGTTTTTCATGTTATTGTCCTTCTTTCCTGTTAAAATTTATTAAAAAGACTGTTATTTCTTCAGACGGATTCTGCCATCTGTGAGATCAATCTTTCTTTCCTTATATAAATGACCAACCGCACGCTTGAATGCGTTTTTGCTGAGTCCTGTTTCTCTCTTGATTACCTCCGGGCTTGCCTTTTCCGAAAACGGAAGCACACCTGCGTATGAATCAAGCAGCTCAAGAATCTTTTCAGAGTCGGAATCCATCTGAATATATGCCTTTTCCCTCATTGTCAGGTCCAGCTTGCCGTCTGCCTTGACATCAGTGACCTTTGCCTCTATCACATCTCCAAGCTTCAGATAAGCGGCGTTCTCAAAAACCGGTATCTTGGCTGAATATTTGTCATCCACGGCGATAAATGTACCGAAATTGTCGCTGAAATCATACACACGGCCTGAAACCATATCGTCCTTTTTGTATGGCGAATCTGTGCTGAGCATATGGTAAATGCCCTTTGTGGTAGCACAGAGTCTCTGGCTTTTATCTATATATAATGTAACAAGTATCTCATCACCGGCGCTGACCTTTCTGACCATCTCCTTGTAAGGAAGAAACAGATCCTTTTCAAGCCCCCAGTCAAGGAACGCACCTATTTTGGTCACCTCCTTGACAGTAAGCACTGATAGCCCTCCAAGTGTCAGCTTCGGCTTGTTTGTCGTAGCAATAAGTCTGTCGTTTGAGTCCTTGTATACAAAGACCTCAAGCTTATCTCCCGGCCTTACTCCATCCGGAATCTGCTTTGCCGGAAGCAGTACTCTCTCCTCCGCAGCCGAAGATGTTGACAGATATATGCCAAAATCAACCTTCTTTACACATACAAGCTCCTGATATTCTCCTAATCTCATGTTTTTCCGTCCTTTCTGCATTGATTTTATCGCTCTAAATATCACTAAATATAACGAAATTATTACTTTTTATCCGGTACCGGCTTTCTTAAAAACTCCACCACCGAGTACGGTTTTTTATCCGTATCCGCAAGCACCACTGTCACACTCTCTTGTGTGTACTTCACGTATGATATAACTGTATCACCAAGCTTTGCTTCTTTTCTGTACTCCACACGAAGCTCAGCTATCTCAAAATCCTCAGGAAGAAGCTGCTGCGCCAGCATAACATACTTCTCATTGTTCATATGATGGTTGCTGTCTATAAAAAACTGAGGGACCTCAATCTCACCCTTTTTCTCCATATCATCAGGAATATGAAGCTTGCGCTTTGCACACTCCATCTCAAGCTGTGGCTCAAGACCGTATGTATCCGCAAACTCCTGAGGCACCTTCACCGGTCTGCCGGTTCGTGTATCAACAAGTACCCAGACAGAATTGGCATATGCCAGTGTGCTGCCGCCTGCATCTTCAAGTGTGAAATTTCTGTAACCGTAAAACGCCTTCATACCATATGCCCATGTGGATATCTTTACCTGTTCATTAAGCAGTGGAAGCCTGTTTATGCAGATCTGCCATGATGAAAGCACCCACGCTATATGATTGTCCGCAAGAAATCTGATTCCAACATCATGCGACTGCGAATGAAACACACTGCAGTCCTGAAAATAATTGGTAAGCCCCGTAAGGCTCAGTCTGCATGAGGAATCCACCTCGCTGTAACGTATTCTGCTGTCAAATGAAAAAGCCATAACATATTCCTCTAGTCTATAAAATTGAAGTAACTTCTGATAAATCTAAACGCTTCATCCACACCATTGGACATCCAAAGATTTGAGCTTTTATTAATGATATCCTGGTATTGCTGTATAGTAATTGGTGTCTTTTTTTCAGAGCCGAGTTCTTCTATAAGATTAATAATTCTTAAAAAATTCTTGTTCATATCACACCATCCTTCTATAACCATTTAAGTCATATACGTTTTTATTTTATAACAAATCGCATTATTACACAAGAAAAAAAGAGAACTTCTATTGAAGTTCTCTTTAGCTGGCCCACAAGGATTCGAACCTTGAAATGACGGAGTCAGAGTCCGTTGCCTTACCATTTGGCGATGGGCCAATGTGTTGTCTCAACAAAAGATATTATACACATGTGATTATATAGTGTCAAGCATTTTTTTATTTTAATTGAATGTAATTGATATAAATGCTGCTTGCCCGCTAAAATATGAGCCCCGGCTAACTTTCGGCCGGCTAATTTGTAAACAGCAACACACCGCCGTCATATTCAGCAAATGTCACCTCATCACCCCACTCAAGCTTTGCCGTGCCGTTTGTCTGCTCAATGATTGTTTTTTCTATGCGTTTTTTATCATTTTCCGGGATAACGGCTTTTACAAGCACATCGGCCTCATACGCTGTGTCCATCACCGTAAGCTTCTCCTGTGCAAACAGATACTGGAGTCTTCCGATTCCGGTATAGTCCGTCCTGATAAAAAGCACAGCGCCATCCTTCTTCTCTATTATCTCACTTGCCGAAAGCCCCGCCTTTGTGGCCTGCTGATACGCACGCACGAGGCCTCCTGTACCAAGCAGCACCCCACCGAAGTATCTCGTCACAACAACAGCGGCATTGTGGATATTTTCCTTAAGGAGCACATCAAGCATAGGTCGGCCTGCGGTGCCTGCCGGCTCTCCGTCATCCGAGCAGCGAGTCAGCTCCTGCCTCTTTCCTATAACAAAGGCACTGCAATTGTGCCTTGCATCCCAGTATTTCTTTTTCGTCTCATTGATAAAGCTTACAGCCTCCTCCTCGGACTCTACCGGCCTTACGGTTGCTATAAACCTTGATTTCTTCTCTGTTATCTCGCCCTGTCCGCCCTTGTACACGTACAGGCTTATAGTATTCTCTGACATATGATATTCTTTCCATCCTGATATAGCCCGATTACAGTCCTGCCTCTTAAAAACACCTTTATCGAGCTGTAATTGTTACCTGTATTATATAATATGAAATCCAATCTGTAAATTGCATTTAAATGCTATATTTGATATAATAATGTATACTGTTTATTTTATAATCGCAGTATATACAAACAAGATTACAAATCTTTATAATGACAAGGAGGCCTATATATGAATTACGGCAAAAAAGCTACAATGCAGCTGCTCCGGAAATATGACAATAAGAGCTCAAAGGTCAAGAACAAGGTCAAGCTCATTGTCCTAAAGATTCTTCTGGTTGTAGTAATTGTAGCAGGCGCAGCCGGCATCAGTTCAGGAATCGGTGTCATGAGGGGAATCATTGATTCCGCACCTGACATATCAAAGATCGATGTCACTCCTACCGGCTACTCAACTACCGTTCTGGCGGCAAACGGAGAAGAAACCGCCACACTCGTAGGTCAGGGGGCAAACAGGCAGTATGTCACCATCGATGAGATTCCGCTGGACTTGCAGCATGCTTTTGTTGCAATCGAGGACGAACGCTTTTACGACCACAACGGCATCGACCTGCATGGTATCGGAAGAGCTTTTATCTCAGGTCTGTCAAAGGGCAGATTCAGTGAGGGAGCCAGCACGATAACTCAGCAGCTCATCAAGAACAACGTACTGACCAGCTGGACAAGCGAGACTTCCTTCGTAGAAAAGCTTCAGAGAAAGATTCAGGAGCAGTACCTTGCTCTCGAGCTCGAAAAGCAGGTAAAAGACAAGGACTGGATTCTTGAAAACTACATGAATTCGGTCAATCTGGGGGCCAATACCCTCGGTGTGCAGGCCGCATCCAAGAAGTACTTTAACAAGGATGTCTCAGAGCTCACGCTTTCCGAAGCATCAGTCATCGCAGGTATCACTCAGAATCCATCCGGCTACAACCCTATCACTCACCCTGACAAAAATGCCAAGAGACGTGAAAAGGTGCTGAATAATATGAAGGATCAGGGCTATATCACCAAGGCCCAGTATGATGAGGCCATGGCCGATGATGTCTACTCAAGAATCGCTGAGTACAACACTGCCAGCTCAGGCTCTGTAAACTCATACTTTATTGATGCACTCATCGACAACGTGTTCGACGATCTCACAGCCGCCGGTTACTCTGAGACAGAAGCCTACAAGCTGATTTATCAGGGCGGACTGACCATCAAATCGACACAGGACCTTACTATGCAGACCATATGCGACGAGGAGGCAAACAATCCATCCAACTATCCGTCCGATGCAAAGTATTCGTTCCAGCTTTCCTTCGAGGTAAAAAAAGCTGACGGTTCATACAAGACTTACACGAACCAGACCATGCTCTCTTTTTATAAGAAGAAAACTGGCAATGATGATTTCAGCATCAACTACTCAAGCCCTGATGAATGTAATGCGGCTATTGCGCAGTACGAGCAGGATGTACTTGAGGCGGGCGATTCCATTGTGGAGGGCTCTGAAGCTGTCAATATCACTCTGGAGCCACAGGTTGCCATGACAGTCATCGATCAGAGCACCGGTGAGGTAAAGGCACTGGTCGGCGGACGAGGCGACAAATCCGGCAACAGGACATGGAACAGAGCTACAGATACATGCAGACAGCCCGGCTCTACTTTCAAGATAATCGGCTGCTATGCTGCTGCTCTTGATGCAGGTGGCAAAACTCTTGCATCCGTGCAGGATGATGCACCGTTTACTGTAGGTTCAAAAACCTTCAACAACTATGACAAATCTTTCGGAGGCTTTACCTCCATCCGATGGGCAATAACAAAGTCCATCAATATTGTAACAGTCAAAACCTTACAGGATATCGGGGTTGAGCTCGGTTACAAATATGCAGAGGATTTCGGTATTTCAACTCTCACCGATTCCGACAAAAACCTGTCACTGGCGCTCGGCGGACTGACAAAAGGTGTCACAAACCTTGAGCTTACAGGTGCATATGCTACAATAGCCAACGGCGGAGTATACTTAGAGCCAAAGTTCTACACTCAGGTTCTTGACCACGATGGCAAAGTATTACTTGACAAGACTGAAACACAGGACTCACGTACTGTAATCAAGGATACCACAGCATGGCTTCTTACAGATGCCATGAAGGATGTTCTGACACAGGGAACCGGAAAGCTGGCTCGCTTTGACAGCCCGATAGCCCAGGCGGGTAAATCCGGTACCACAACAAGCAACCGCGACTGCCTGTGGGCAGGCTACACACCATACTACACATGTGTTGTATGGGGCGGCTATGATGACAACTCAAAACAGTCCGGCAAGCTCACATCCTACCCTAAGAATATATGGAAGAATGCCATGAGCAGAATCCATGAAGGACTTGAAACCAAAGACTTTGTACAGCCGGATGGTATAACAAATACCACAGTATGCAGCAAATCAGGGCTTCTTCCTATAGAGGGAACATGTGACAATGATCCTCGCGGATCAATGCTGACAACCGAATATTTTGATACGGACACTGTACCGACAGACAACTGCGACCATCATGTTGCACTTGAGATTTGTGCAGATTCGGGAGCCATTGCCGGTCCGTATTGTCCTAACAAAACACCAAAGGTATTTATAACAGGCGCTGTATCAGGCAGCCCTGAGTATGAATTTATGGCAGATGATACGTTCATGAATACTGTATGTACATTACATGATACAACATCGCTGATCAACAGCACACCAACCACCACGGATCCTACCAATTCAGGTACGACACCGGGCAGTACCGATGGTACTGCGGCAGGAGCACAGACAGGTGGTACAGGAACCGGTACCGGGTCAAGCTCTACCGGGTCCGGTGGTGCTGGTTCAAGTACTTCCGGTACTGGTACCGGGTCAGGTACTACCGGCTCAGGCTCAGGTGCTAGTGGTTCAGGCGCTACCGGTTCTTCCGGTGCCGGCGGAACTTCATCCGATAACACTCATCGTTAACCATTACGGTTCATAATTTAATTATCTAAAGCAAAACCCCCGGGGATTAAATCCTCGGGGGTTTTTGTTGATGTATATATGCTAAGGGGATTAGATAATAATTTGCATTACTCTACATCCTGTAATGCCTCAATTCCTTCCTCGCCTGTACGAACCTTGACAACCTGTGCCACGTCGTAAACGAAGATCTTTCCATCTCCGATATGTCCGGTGTAGAGAGTCTTCTTAGCAGTCTCAATAACCTTTTCTACCGGAATCTTGCCAACGATTACCTCAACCTTAACCTTTGGAAGTAATGTTGCATCAAGCTCAGCTCCACGGTACTTCTCGCCGGCACCCTTCTGGATACCACAGCCCATAACCTGTGTCACTGTCATTCCTGTTACACCTAAGTCATTCATAGCCTTACGAAGCTTGTCGTACTTTGTAAGCTTTGAAATAATAACAACCTTGTGGATACCGCTTGCTGAAGCCGGCGTTGTTGCATTTACAACAGGCACTGCTGCATCCTTCTTAGCCTGAGAAGCTGTTGCATACTCTGAAGAACCAAGGTCTGTATTTTCATTGACATCCATAACATCACCTGATACATCCATAATAGCAAATCCTGCATATGCTGATGGAAGACCATGCTCTGTTGGGTCAAGTCCTACGATTTCCTCTTCCTCTGAAACTCTAAGTCCCAGTGTAGCCTTGATAACAAGGAATACGATTGTAATAGTAACTACTGTCCATGCTGCAACAGAAACAAAGCCTGTGAGCTGGAGTCCTAAAAGCTTAAATCCACCGCCGTAGAAAAGTCCTACGAGCTCGTTACCCTTTGAATCAGCGATTGAATATCCCGGAGCACTGTTTGTGGCAAAAAGACCAACAGCGATTGTTCCCCAGATACCATTCATCATATGTACTGCGACAGCACCTACAGGATCGTCGACACGAAGTACATAGTCAAGGAACCATACACCGAAGCAGACGAGAAGTCCTGCTACGGAACCGATAATGATAGCACCGAGTGCATCTGTTACATCACAGCCTGCTGTGATAGCTACAAGTCCTGCAAGTGAAGCATTCAGACACATTGACACATCAGGCTTGCCATATTTGAGCCATGTGAAAATCATACAAACTACTGTTGCAAGTGCAGGTGCGATTGTTGTTGTTACGAAAATAGAACCAAGCTGCTCTACTGATTTTGCTGCTGCACCGTTGAATCCATACCAGCCAAGCCAGAGAATGAATACACCGAGTGCACCGATTGTGATGTTATGTCCCGGAATAGCGTTTACCTTTGTAATCTTTCCGTTTTTATCCTTTGTAAACTTTCCGATACGAGGTCCAAGAATTGCAGCTCCTACAAGAGCACTGATACCACCAACCATGTGGATGGCACATGAACCTGCGAAATCATGGAAGCCAAGCTGTGAAAGCCAGCCACCGCCCCAGATCCAGTGAGCCTCGATTGGGTAAATAAGTGCTGAAATAACTCCTGAATAAACACAGTAGGAAATAAATTTTGTTCTCTCAGCCATAGCTCCTGATACGATAGTTGCTGTTGTCGCACAGAAAACCAGGTTGAATACAAAGTTTGACCAGTCAAAATCTTTGTAAGATGTAAAGATGTCAAATCCCGGCTTACCGATGAAACCAAGAACATCTTCACCCAATAAAAGCGAAAAACCAATCAGTATGAATACAACTGTACCAATACAGAAATCCATGAGGTTTTTCATAAGGATGTTGCCGGTATTCTTTGCTCTGGTAAAACCTGCTTCTACCATAGCAAAACCTGCCTGCATCCAGAAAACCAATGCTGCTCCAATAAGGAACCAGACTCCGAAAATTACTCCACTAATCTCTTCTGTCATAGTAATGTCCTCTCTTTCCTGTTTCTTCTTTCATTTTTTCATTTTATCGAAAATAAAATTTATAAAAAAATAGAGACACTTCACCAATTTCCACAGCTTCGTGGTTCAGCAAAATGTCTCCATTTTATTATTATGTTAAATTACTACAAGGATTAAACCTCGAAGATTAAATCGCCGTATGATGGCATTGGCCACATCTCTTTGTCGACAATCATCTCAAGCTCATCAACCGGAGTACGAAGAGCATCCATAGCAGTCTTTACAACATCTCTGTAGTAAACAGCCTGCTCTCTGCCCTCTTCCATAGCACCGGCCTTTGCTGTCTCATCCTTAAGCTTTGCAAGTGCAACCTGTGCATCTGAGAGAAGAGCTGAGCTCTCTGTAAGAAGCTCTGACTGAACAGATACGTCTGCATCAGCAACTGCACTCTTAACTGAGTTAACTGACTGTGCAAGTGATGTAACATACTTGATAACTGCAGGAATAATCTGCTTTCCGGCAATATCAATCATAGCCTTTGCTTCTATATTAATAGTCTTTGCATATGTCTCATACTCGATCTCGGCACGGCTCTCAAGCTCTGTCTTTGTAAATACACCGAACTTCTCGAATGCTGCAACTGACTCAGGAGCAACGTATGCAGGAATTGCATCTACCATAGACTTGATGTTTGGAAGTCCACGTCTTGCTGCCTCAGCTACCCACTCATCTGAGTATCCGTTTCCGTTGAATACGATTCTCTGGTGCTCTACTGCGTAATCCTTGATGAGATCATGTACAGCGAGGTCAAAGTTGTCTGCCTTCTCAAGTATATCACAAGCGTCTGAGAATGCCTCAGCAACGATTGTGTTGAGCACGATGTTGGCCTGTGCAACAGAATCCTGTGAACCAACCATACGGAACTCGAACTTGTTTCCTGTGAATGCGAATGGTGATGTACGGTTACGGTCTGTAGCATCCTTCATGAAATCAGGAATTGTCTTAACACCTGTCTCAAGCTTCTCACCCTTTAAGCTGTGTGTAGCTGTACCTGTTGAGATAAGCTGGTTCAATACGTCTCCAAGCTGATCTCCAAGGTAGATAGAAAGGATTGCAGGTGGTGCCTCGTTAGCTCCAAGTCTGTGATCGTTTCCTACGTCTGCTGCTGCCGCACGAAGAAGTGCTGCATGCTCGTCGATTGCCTTTAACATACATGTGAGTACAAGTAAGAACTGTACATTGTCATGTGGTGTCTTGCCAGGCTCAAGTAAGTTGATACCGTCATCTGTTGTGATTGACCAGTTGTCATGCTTTCCTGAACCGTTAACTCCTGCGAATGGCTTCTCATGAAGTAAGCACTGGAGTCCGTGACGGCCAGCCACCTTCTTGAGTGTCTCCATGATGAGCTGGTTGTGGTCAACAGCTACGTTGCACTCAGCATAGATAGGTGCAAGCTCGTGCTGTGCAGGTGCTACCTCGTTGTGCTGTGTCTTAGCTGAAACACCAAGCTTCCAGAGCTCCTTGTTTACATCTCTCATGTAAGCTGCGATTCTCTCACGGATAGCTCCGAAGTAATGATCATCCATCTCCTGTCCCTTTGGAGGCATAGCTCCGAAAAGTGTACGTCCTGTGAAGATGAGATCCTTTCTCTGTAAATACTTCTCACGGTCTACAATGAAGTACTCCTGCTCAGGTCCGACTGAAGGAGTAACCTTCTTTGATGTTGTATTTCCGAATAATCTAAGAAGTCTCAGTGCCTGATCGTTGATTGCTTCCATTGATCTAAGAAGAGGTGTCTTCTGATCAAGAGCCTCGCCTGTGTATGAACAGAAGGCTGTTGGAATGCAAAGTGTTGCGCCTGCTGCATCCTGTCTTACAAATGCAGGTGATGTACAATCCCAGGCTGTATATCCTCTCGCCTCAAATGTAGCACGAAGACCACCTGATGGGAAAGATGAAGCATCCGGCTCACCCTTTATTAACTCTTTTCCTGAAAAGCTCATAAGTACTTTTCCGTTTGGCATTGGAGAAGTGATAAATGAATCATGCTTCTCAGCAGTAACGCCTGTAAGTGGCTGGAACCAATGTGTATAGTGTGTTGCCCCCTTCTCAATGGCCCATTCCTTCATCTCGTGTGCGATAACATCAGCAGTCTCGAGATCAAGCTCCTTTCCTTCGTCCATAACCTCATGGAGCTTCTTGTAAACCTTCTTTGGAAGACGCTCCTGCATAACTGCATCGTTGAATACGTTCTCTCCAAAGATGTCTGCTACGTTGAAATATTCCTGTTCGCTCATATCTTACATCCTTTCTGTTCATCAATCCCCTTGAGTGAATTGTTATTTTCAAATAATGCCTGAACATATGCTGTACTTCTTAGTTCATTAAAAAAGAGGGCACTCCATCTATGGTGGAACGCCCTCGTTCATTTCGCTTAACATTATTTCTGAAATTAAGATACTCCTTTGAGCATCAAAAATCAAGTGTTTATGTTAAAAAAGTTAAGTTTTATAAATTTTTACTACAAGATATAAATATTTTGTAAAGTAGTATGTGCAAAAATACCAAACATTATAGAAAGGGAACACCACATGACAACAAAAGAACAACTCATAATAACCGATAACAGCCTGAAGGAATACCGCAAAATACTGCAAAATGAGGAAAAGAAGACATTAACAATAGAAAAATATATACGCGATATAAAAAAGCTGCGCGACTTTGCAAACGGTCAGCCCATCACACAGGAGCTTCTGATAAACTACAAACAGCACCTGCAATCCTCCAACCTATATACCACATCAAGCATCAACTCATACATAGCCGCCGCCAACAATTTCTGCAGGACGATGGACGAACACCTGCTGCATATAAAAATGCTCCGCACCCAGCACTGCGCCTTCACATCCATACAAAATGAGCTGAGCATGCAGGACTACACCACCCTGATAAAAACAGCCCTCACTCAGAACCGCACACAGCTTGCCATGATAATAGAAACACTCGGAAGCACAGGCATCCGAATAAGTGAGCTCAAATATGTGACAGTCGAATCACTGCACACCGGAATGGCCTACATATCCAATAAGGGAAAAATACGTCAGATACTATATCCACAAAAGCTGATATATGCACTGCTTGATTACTGTAAAAGAAAGGACATTCTCTCAGGCTGTGTATTCAAAACAGCAGGCGGAAAGCCACTCGACCGCAGCAACATATGGCACTCCATGAAAAAGCTCTGTGTCTCCGCCGGCATAGATTCCACAAAGGTCTACCCTCACAATATAAGGCATCTGTTCGCCCGCTGCTTCTATGAGCAGACCAATGATATAGCCAAACTTGCAGATGTGCTGGGGCACAGCAATATCGAAACCACACGTATTTATATCAAGACCTCCGGCAATGAGCACCGAAGGCTGCTGGATGGTATGGGGATGGTGGTGTAGAAGAGATAAGCTTATAGCTTCTCTCCCACCACCCTGCACCGCTTCCTGCAAAAAGCAATGCCATAGGCTAAAATATCACATCTGTCCTCGTCTCGCAGCGCCTCATCATAGCGCTTGTCCTTAATCTGTGCCATGGCAGCATCACACGCTGCGTCAAGCCCCTTAATCTCCTTCGCATACTTCACCTCGATGATGATGCCTGCATCAGGATCCTCAGGCTTGATTAAAATATCACTAAATCCATCACCGGACTCGCGATTAGACTTGATGAGCCAGTCCGGATTGCTGCCTCGCAACAGCCCCAGAAGCAGCCCATGGTAGAAATTCTCCTTCATATCATCAGGTGCCTTGGTGTCCAGTATGCTAATCATGCGTCCCATCACGATATTGAGCTGCCTTGCAATCTGCTGCTCATCTTTATCAAGGATAGCTCCGGATAAAAGCTTCATCGTGTCATTTTCATTAGCTACAACAGCCTTGAACCATTCCTGAATCTGGAGGACAAAGACCTCTCGTACCTCCTTATTTGGAATGACAAGCTTATACGCATAGCTCTCACTGTCAGGCAGCTTCACCTCACCGATTTTTGTGAGGTAGCCTGTTGTAAAAAGTACACTCCAAATATTGTCAATACTGTTCTCAATCTCATCATAGGTCAGGTCCAATCGGATGACTTTCTCAATTGCCTCACCGGCAATCAGGCGCTCAATCTCGTCCTTCGTAGACGAATCAGCCCTGTTGATAAGGCGTCTCACCAAACTGTTTCCGCTGCTGTTAATCCAATATGTCTGTGGCTTTGCATCGCTGTCATCCCGCAGATGATCGACATGATTTATTACATCCCACGGACAGTAAACATCAGCCCTGCCGAAATGATATCCGTCATACCACTCCTTTATCTCATCAAAATGCGAATCCAGCCCATAGTCGGACAGCAGCTTTCTTACATCTCCATCAGTAAAACCAAACTGCTCATCAAATCTTGAATCAGTAATTGACATGACCTTGAAATTATTAAGCCCTGTAAATATACTCTCTTTTGAAATACGAAGACAGCCTGTGAGTACGGCAAACTGTAAAAACTCATTGGTCTTAAGCGCCTGCCCGAAAAGTCCTCTGATGAGAGAAACCATCTCCTTGTAATACCCATTCTGGAAGGCCTTGTCTAATGGAACATCGTACTCATCTATAAGAATAACTGCCTTCTGAGCATAGTGCTTATACAAAAGCTGTGAAAGCATTCGTATACTGTCCTCAATATTATCATAACTGCCCTGAAGCATCTTTGTAAACAGCGTTCTGTCCTCATCAGTCAATGCATCACTGGTCTTCAAATAATAATGTCTGTCAAGCTCATTTTTTAAAATAGAACACAGCATACGTCTTGCAGTAGTAAAATCTAAACCATCCACACCCTTGAGCGATAAAAAAATGACAGGATACCTACCCATATACTCATCACAAAGCTCTTTGTTGCCTGAAATATATAAGCCATCAAACAAAGACTTATCCGTGCCAATCTCAAAGAAGCTTTTTAGCATACTCATATTGAGAGTCTTTCCAAATCGGCGTGGACGCGTAAAAAGAGTCACCTTTCCCCAACCCTGTAAGAGCTGCTCAATAAGCCTAGTCTTGTCAATATAATAGAAACCCAGTTGTCGGATTTCCTCAAAATTTTCAATTCCAACCGGTAAATTCAAAGTATTCGCCATAAAAGCCTCCAAAAAATAATCCGCTATACCATATGAATAGTATAGCGGATTTACCCCCAAAATACAATTTAATTTATTCAGCCCTACTTCAGCTTCTGCACCACCATATCCACATACTTCCTACAGATATCCTCCCTCTCAGCCTCAACCATCACGCGAATAACAGGCTCTGTACCGGACTCACGCACCAGAATACGACCGGTGTCACCAAGCTCTGATGTCACCTGCTCAATCGCTGCCTGTACATCCGGATTTGCAAGAGCCACTGCCTTGTCTGCTACGCGCACGTTTTCAAGCACCTGTGGATAGATTGTGAGTCCATCACAGAGCTCACTCAGCTTCTGCTTTCTGGCAAGCATGACCTCCATCATCTTAAGACTGGTAAGAATACCATCGCCTGTGGATGCATACTTTGAAAAAATGATGTGTCCGGACTGCTCGCCACCGATACGGCAGCCGTTCTGCTGCATATATTCGTACACATACTTGTCTCCAACAGCAGTCTTGGCATAGCCTATTCCAAGCTCATCGAAAGCCTTGTACAGACCGAAATTTGACATAATTGTGGTCACAACAGTATTGGTAAGAAGCTTGTCCCTATTCTTCATATATCGTCCGTATATGTAAAGAATATGATCACCTGTGATGACATTGCCCAGCTCGTCCACACAAAGACAGCGGTCCGCATCACCATCATAAGCAAAGCCAACATCAAGGCCGTTATCTACCACAAACTTCTGCAATCCTTCAATATGAGTAGAACCGGCATCATTATTGATATTGAAACCATTTGGCTGAGCATTGATCACATAACACTTGGCACCGAGCGCCTCAAAAATGGACTTGGCCATATTCCAGGAGCTTCCGTTGGCACAATCAAGACCGACTTTCATACCCTTAAAGGAATACACTCCAAGTGAAATAAGATAACCCATATAGCGGTTACGGCCTGCCACATAATCAACAGTGCAACCAATGGCATCCTTGTGAGCAAAAGGAATATCCTCCCACTCCTGTCCGAAAAGACGAAGCTTTCCATCCAGATAATCCTCAACAAGAAGAATCGTCTCCTCATCCATCTTCTCACCATTGCAGTTGATGAGCTTGATGCCGTTGTCATAATACGGATTGTGGCTCGCAGAAATCATGATACCGCAGTCAAAATCATCTGTTCTGGCAACATAAGCCACAGAAGGTGTGGTGGTAACATGCAAAAGATACGCATCTGCTCCCGAAGCTGTCAGACCTGAAACCAATGAATACTCAAACATATAGCTGGAGCGCCTGGTGTCCTTTCCTATCACGATTTTGGCAGGCTCATCAAGCTGCTTCTGCTTCTTGATCTCACCATAATACCAACCTAAAAACCTACCGATTTTGTAGGCATGTTCTGCTGTTAAGTTTACGTTGGCTTCTCCGCGGAAGCCGTCTGTACCGAAGTATTTTCCCATTTGTACATCATCCTTTTATCTATTACCCTAATATGCCATTACATAATTGGAAGTTCCCAATCTTCATTTCTTATTATTTTTAACTTGGCACTGCCGCTTGTCACACTCTTTCCGTTCACATCTGTTACCACGCATCTGTAGCTGTAACCGTTTCTTGCCTCAGTTGCTTCAAATGATACACTCGCTCTTGCAAAGTCGTTTCCCAAACTGTTCCAGGTCTTTCCACTGTCCTTGCTCACATACCACTGGTATTTCAGTCCGCTTCCGTTTGCTGTCACTTTCATTGTAGCAGTTCCACCTACTGATCCGGTATAATCAACTGGCTGACTTGTAATTATCAAAGAACTATTACTCGTACCTATACTCTCCGCTTCAATTATCTCTGATGCAAACACTGGTTCGCAAACAGGAACTTGAAAACACATAAACGTTGCCAACATCCATACCATAATTTTCTTCTTTGCCATTTTTTCTTCTCCTTTTCATTTTGAAAGATTGATATGTACCTTTTATTTATATATCTTTAATCATATAGTAAGAGCTTTCAGAAGCCTCACCAATGATTTTATACTTATGTTTTTTGTAAAAGGATAAAGCCACATCATTGTTTTTTCTAACTTCAAGTTTTACACTTTGCATGCCTGTTTTATTTGCATAATCTTCAAACTCCGACATCAATTCAGATGCTAAATGCTTCCCCCTATATTCATCCTCAACAGCAAGCATAGAAAGGTAAGCAATTTTAGTGTTATTATCATTAAAATAGCCAGCAATTATTGATATTGGTTTTTCAATATCGTAATGAATCCAAACTCTTCCATTATCAAATAGCTTATTCGAATATTGTCTTAAATTTATGTTTCTACAACTCAATGAAGGAGTCAACTCTCCTTCTAATCTACTTACAGCATCGTATACAGAATCACTATTTCTAGGTGATTTTAAATGCAATTTTAAAAGATAATCAAAATAAAGCGGAGTTCCTCCAGTATGTATAAATAATATTTTTTTTCCTTTAATATTATTTTTTTTCAAATATTCAGACATTCCATAAAATGCCTTTCCTGTATAAGTTGGATCTAATGGTAATCCATTAACCTTCATTTGAAAATTAATAGTATCTTCAATACCATTATTACACTTACCATATCCACCACATATATAATCATCTAAAACAGTAATTGATGGTATTTTAATAGATTCTACTTTTTCGCTATATGATTTTAGAGATTTTCTAATAATCTCAACCTCTTTTTCTGAATCTCTAGCTACCGAAATTCCAATTATTTTTTCTTTCCCACCATATAAAGCTTGTCCAGCAAGAAGTCCGCCCTGTGTCATCCCCGTCCCAGTAGCAAGAAAAATATAATCAAATTTGCCCCTTATATCTTCATATACTTGAGCATATGCTTTTAATGGAGTCTGCTCATTTCCTGTTCCAGTTGTATCACCATAAATATAATAAGGATCATACCCTTGTGTTTTCAAATCTCTTAATACATTTTCTATAGTTTCTCTTACTTTATCTTTATCACAATAATGAAATATTGCTCCACAACTCTTCACAATTCTACTATTAAATGTATCAACTCTTACTCCATCATCATCTGCTGGTGAAATAATATGACACGGAATATCCTGCTGATAGCAAATATTGGATAAAGCACGGCTCAAGTTAGAACGGGAATTCCCATAACCAACCATACAATTTTTATGTCGATTTTTCATATCATCAATAAATATATTGGCAATTCTAACTTTGTTTCCTCCAAATGAAAATGGTAACAAATCATCCCTTTTGACATACATCTCGTTATCACTATCAATTATTCTCATAATAGGTGTATCATTCATATTTACTAAATCTCCGTGATATAAATTTCTTTAAATCCTGTAATTCCGGTTTTTGCTGAAATTAACGATTTATCAACTTTTTCTTTCTGCACCCATTTCACAATAGCTGCTGGTAAGTTACAGCCTCCCATATGTGAAAACGGATAACCACCACCAAATCTTGCATTCATTTCTAGTATATATGGCACTCCATTTACTGAAAATACATCTACATCCATATCTCCAATATGCTTGGTAATCTTCCCCAATCTATTTAAAATACTCTTAATCTCTAGTTCATCAACAAGCTCAGCTATATCTGTTTCCCCTGATCTCATAGCAATCTTTTTACGAATTATGACATTCTGCGTTTTTCCTGATAAGTCATTGATAATATCTGCACCGTACTCCTGCCCATCTAAACATTCCTGATAAATTACTTTATCATTTGTAACGGATGATTCATATTTCAAATATGAATTATCAATATCTTCGTTTGCCTTCTTTGTTAAATATCTCAAATCTTCCTCATCATAAGCAATCGCTACTGAAATTGAACCACATCCATATCTCGGTTTTACAACAATCGGATACTTTAATTTGCCCTCATTGATTTGTTTCATTACAGAATTAATATCTAAATAGGATTTTGGTGCATTAAACCCATTATCCCTCAAAAACTCATATGTCTTCCATTTGTCATTACATATACTAACTATATTTTCATCAGAAACAACTACTGTTGTTCCAATTTCTGCAAATTTCTGTTTATTTTTTGCAAGCATTAGCAAATCAATATCAAACAATGAAATCAAAATATCTATTTTATTTTTCTTGCAATAATCCAGTAAAAAAGGAATATAGTGTTCATCATAAATCAAAGGTGATATTACTTTTTCATCTGCATATTTGAAAGCAATTGATTTATTATCTGAATTGCACACAAATACCTTTCCACCATTGCCTAGAACTTCTTTAAAGTATTTAACCATATAGGCTCTACGTCCTACTGAAGTTAACATAACATTCATCCTATTTCTCCTTATCATTTTCACAACTAATACTTACAGCTAAGTATTATCTCGCAAATTCTATCCACATCTTCCATACTAAGATCAGCATACATTGGTAATGTAAGAATTCTCCTGCTGATATGTAACGCAATCGGTGTTTCAAGAACATCATACTTGCCATGGAAAGCTGCAAACGTATTTGTAAGCGGATAAAAATACTTTCTTGCGCCTATACCGTTCTCAGCAAGCTTGTCAAATACCTCTGCTCTGCTTGCACCAAATATTTTTTCTTCAAAAATCACCGGGAAATATGCATAGTTGCTCTTTACATCCTTCTGAATGACATTTAGCTGGATTCCCTCGACTCCTTCAAGATGCATTCTGTACCTCTCTGCCACTTTCTTTCTCTTTGCAATCTCATCATCCACATGACGCAGATTACAGATTCCCATAGCTGCACAGAACTCATTCATCTTAGCATTGGCACCAACTGCGTCTACCTCCTCAGGTCCATGGATTCCAAAATTTTTGAGGTCATACAAAACTTCTCCAAGATGCTTGTCCTTAAAGCATACAGCTCCACCTTCTATTGAATTAAATACTTTTGTGGCATGGAAAGAAAAGCAAGAAGCATCTCCAAATGAACCAATTCCCTTTCCTTTATATGTCTCACCAAATGTATGAGCAGCATCATAGATTACCTTAAGCTCATACTTGTGAGCAATCCTTTCGATTTCCTCAATATTGCAGACATTACCATATACGTGAACCGGCATGATAGCACATGTTCTATCTGTAATTAATCTCTCAAGCTTTTCGGTATCAAGTGTCATCGTTACAGGATCTATGTCACAGAATACCGGTGTAAGACCATTTCTAACAATTGCATGGGTTGTTGATGCAAAAGTAAACGGAGTTGTAATAACCTCTCCCTGCAAATTCATTGCCTGCAGTGTTAATTCAAGAGACATATGACCATTTGTAAAAAGGTCAATATTTTCCACTCCCATATACTCGACCAACTGCTGCTGCAATGACTTATGCTCCGGTCCCATATTGGTGAGCCAATGGCTCTGCCACATTGGTTTAATTTCATCCATATACTCATCAAATTCCGGCATTGATGAGCGTGTAACAAGAATACTGTTTGCCATCTTTCCAAATCTCCTTATCTTTTAAGGAATGACTTTATCATTCCAGTTAAATATTCAAATTCTTCTAACTTTAAAATTGCAGAAAGTACAATATAAATAGCTGCACCTGCAATAATCTGAATTAACAAAGTAAAAATTGTTGGCAATGGAATATATCCTATAAAATATACACATACTCCCATAAAAACTGCCAGCAAAATACCTGGTGCAAAATCTTTAACCTGATCCAGATAACTATAATTCAAAAGCTTGCGATTCGGCCATGAATTAATAATCTGGCTAAGGACATTGCTGACAAGCAAGCTACAAGCCATAGCCATCACTCCAAACCACATAGTCGAAAGAAGAAGCGTCATTCCCACGGCTTTCTTAATAACTTCTAATCGCAGAAACCAATCGCTTCGGCCCATTGCATTAATCGCATTCAGATTTGCTGTATGAACTGGCCAAAACATATATGTGATACAGAAAATTCTCAGATATGGAACACAAGGCAACCATTTGTCCGTCAAGACGAGATGAACTATCGGTTCTGCACAAAACGCCATCCCCATCATCAATGGTGCCATAACATATGTACTTGTCTTTATTGCTCGGCGTGTCATATTCTTCACACGTTCTCTGTCATCCTGTGCACTGGACATTGTAGGAAGCAAAACACTATCTATAGATGTATTAATATTCGTCACTATAACCTTTGGAAACTTATCACCTTGATTATAAAATGCCAAATCAGACGAAGAATACATCTTTCCAATAATCAGATTTCTAAGATTGTTGTAGCAGGTATCAAGCAAAGCTGATACAAGAAGCTTCCATCCAAATTTCAGTAATCCTTTAAGTCTTGTCCACGAAAACATCCGCTTTGGACGCCACTTTACAGTCAACCACAAAATCAGCGTGTCAATCGCTGTATTAGACAACTGCTGAGCCACAAGAGCCCATACCCCAAAACCAGCATAGGCAAGTGCAATTCCAAGAAAGGCTGAAAAAATTGTTCCACCTATTGTCGAAAAGAAAAATCTCTTAAACAGCATATGCCTTGAAACATATGCCTGCTGAATTCCCTTCACCCCAGATATCACAATAGTCAGACTTATTACCCTAACAACAGGTGTAAGTGATGCATCATTATAGAACTCTGCTATAAACGGAGCAACTATAAACATACCTAAATACAGTATCAAACACACAGCAAAATTGAAGAAAAATACTGATGAGAAATCAATATCATCCGCATCCTTTTTCTGAATCAAAGCTGTTCCCAGACCGCTGTCTACGAATACCTGTAAAATTGTTGTAAATACTGTCACCAATGCTATAGTGCCATAGTCTTCCGGTACAAGGATTCTTGCAAGGACTATAGAAACTATAAAAGTAACAAGTTGCGCTCCGCAACGTTCGGCGAAGCGCCAAATGAAGTTTTTTATTACATTATTATTTTCTGTTTGCATCTCTATTCTCTATCAATAATATAGTTTTATTATCTATTTTGTTATTTTAATATTCTCATTCATAGATATATTTTGAAATTAAAAATACAACATAAAAATTAATAACCTTTATTTTTATTTGCGTTCAATATCTTTTTTGAGTATATACTTTTTGATAAATGAGGAAATAACATAGAAATAAATATTATTATTTTATGTATTAATGAAAAACTATTAAATAATTCCTTATTTTCTTTTTTTACAAAGTTTCTTGTATTTCCTTCCAATAACCATGCCGTTTTTAAATAATATGCTCTTCGTTTACAACATATTTCATGAAATCTAAAGTCCGAAAACTTATCAAAAAGCATCAAAGTTTCTGACATCAATTTCACATTATTACACTTTTTTTTGATTATATTACCCGTATTTTGTATCTGTGACCAACTTGATTTTACACCACGACGATAACAAGACATCTGATCTTTTATATAATATATAGGTCCTAAATTTGCGAAGAATAAAATATGTGCCTCATCTCCTACTGGACACTTCTTTCTAAATAATGGAACATTCCTATTATATTCTCTCCACTTTTCACCATTAAACATATATGAACTTGTTTGAAACGAATATGTCATCGACATCTCCAAAAATTTATCTGATGCAAATTTCATTGATTCATAATTTTTATTAGGATATGAAACTCCAGTATTAATTCCCCTTTCATCAACTTCTGCTACCCGATGAACACAAAAAAAACAATCTTCATTGCTTTCTAAACTCTTCACCTGTTTCTCTAATTTTAATGAATCTGTCCAATAATCATCTCCTTCACATAATGCTATATATTTTCCTTTAGTTTTTTGAGCAATAAACTCTGATATTATATTTTTACCTTTTGAATACTGATTCTCTTTTTGAAAAACTGTATGAATTATATCCGGATATTTTTTTTCATACTCTTTAATTATTTCTTGTGTTCTATCCATTGATGCATCATCATGAATAATTATTTCATATTTAAAATTCGTTTGTTGCGAAATAAATCCTTCTATAGTTTTAGCTATATATTTTTCGTGATTGTATGTTGTACAACAAATTGAAACCATAATCTTATCATCTGTCATATTATTAATCCTTTCAAAATATTGGTTTTTTAATATATTATAAGTTTAATATCATATTGAAGATAACATAAGAATTATCATAGTACATGCCATTCCAGGATTAATTCCAAGACCTAAGCCTTTAATTTCAAATATCCAAAAAATTACAAAAATTACAAAAAACAAGAAAACATATTCTTTTTTTTGTATGCAACATTCTTTTACAGTCCTAATAAGTGTAATTACCAAAATTAAAATGCCAATTATTCCTGATATCCAAATTAAATTAACAAATCCTATATCACTATGCTTATATCCGTTCACCAAATAAACATAATGCCCTGTACCAAATAACTTATCTATAAAATTATTAGGAAAATACCATACATTTTTATCAACAACATTATCTAAACTACTTTTATTGCTATTGCTTTTACCAACTAATGACATCATTTCATTCATAAACCAGTCAAATGAACCCGAAGCATATGTTTGCATTACAACAAAACCGATAACAAAAATTAAAGGAATAACTCCCACTAATATAATCAACTTTTTTCTAACTCTATGTTCAATAATTAATTTTTTTATAAATGCACCAAATAGCATTACCATATACATTATTATTGTAGTAGTTGAATTCATAACACCTATAATAAGCAAAAATGGAGAAATTACTAAATATTTAGGTTTTACATTTTTTATATAGAATGGTAACCCTGCAATTATACCAAATCCCCATCCAAACATATCCAACATACATCCAGAAAAAGCAAAATATCTCCTGTTATATTCCCATGAACTAATTGTATCTATATCACTATTATTATTTAATTGCATTAAATTTACTAAGAATAACTTTATACTTGGTGAAAACATCATAATTATTCCTATAAATAATTGCACTATCCCTATATCAATTAGTAAATACAACACCTCATCAAAAGTAATATTTGATTTCTTACAATAAGCATATATATAGCAACAGCAAATAGGAATTTCAATAAAACAGCAAATAAGTTTATATGTTACATATAAATATGCATCATCTGCAACAGGACAAAATACTAACGAAATGATTTCCTTAATTAACACATAAATAAAATATAAACCCATGCCTTTTAAAAGTTTTTTCACATTAGATTGTCTATAAAAATTTTTAAATAAGGATTTATATTCGACTATTAAACAAAATAATGAAAAAATAGTAAGCAAATGATAAACATTTATTTTTGGAATGATTGGTGGTTGAAAAACTAATATAAATAAATAAATGCCTAACCATACTTTCGGTTTTGAAATCTTCATCTTATGTGCTTTTAATTGTACTATCATTTTTTCACCTTATCTAAAAATTTTTTTTATAATCATCCTTAACCATGCGATAATCCACACCAATAAAAAAGATTTGCTTTTAAAAGCCCAATTATAAACGATACATTCAAAGTTTCCCTTACATGATATTTGAAAAATATCGTTTTTATTAATATCCTCTTTAATATCATTTATTATCGTCCTACAATCTTTCAAATCATTTAAATAACCCTGCACAACCAAAATGGAACTCACATAATAATATTTCATAATTGAGGTATAAGCTAAATCATCACTAACATTTAATTCTTTTAGAAAATCAAGTGATGCCTTCCATAAAAATAAATTATTATTGATTCTTTTTCTAGTATAATTTTTAGTCAATGATTCATCCTTATTAATCTTATAATTATATAAAGCTTTATCAATAACAACACTCGTAATATTATTTTTTAAATAATCATAATTAAATAACATATCCTCCCCAATATTTACATTTTCTTTAAACTTTACACCACTTTGTTCAATTATACTTCTCCTAAACATTTTCGCGCACGGCGATAAATACGATTTTGACTCATATAAAATGTGAAAACTTTTTTCAAATTCTTCTTGATTATTTACACTATTAATATGGGGAATCATGTCAATAGTTTTCACTTTTTTATTATTTAAATAGCACATTTTAATACCACATATTGACATTCCATAATTTCCACTTTCCAAAGCTTCTACCAATTCTTCAATCATACAATCTTCAATGATATCGTCACTATCAACAAATGAAATATATTCCCCATCTGAATTCTCTATTCCAATATTTCTAGCAACTGATACCCCTGAATTATCAATAGTTATAATTTTATTATCTCGATTAAATTCAAATGACTTCACAATATTTAAACTATTATCCGTAGAACCATCATTTACAATTATAATCTCAATATTTTCATAAGTTTGTTGGCATACTGATCTTATGGTTTCAAATATATATTTTTCTGCATTATAAACTGGTATTATAATAGAAACTTTTTTTTTCATATACATCTCCAATATACTTTTTTAAACTAATTAATATAAGTTTACCGTTATATTATTTTCATTCTTACGTTCCTTATCAAAAATCCATCCATACTTATTAAAATATTTACAAGCAGATTTGATGTGTTCCATCAAAAGTTTTTTATTCTTATACGATGCTCTAGCATGATCATGAATTATTGTCGCATAAGGATAAAAAACAGTTTTTCCTACTCTATGCAATCTGCGCATCAAATCAAAATCTTCGCAATACATAAAGAATCTCTCATCAAAGTACAGTTCATTTTCTTCCAAGGTTTTTGTTCTCATAAACATAAAACAACCTGACAGACATGGAGGATTCATAATTTTATCGTATCCACTATCTTTTAATATGTATCTGTCATTCATCTTTTTAAAAATTCCTTTATTCGGAAGAAATCTTCTAAATATCAAATCAAATGGAGTCGGTAAGAGCTTGCATAAGTACTGAAGTTCTCCATTAGGATATGTCACTTTAGGTAACATATAAACCACATCTTCATTTAAATCTGCATATTTTTCTAATTCGTCTATCACGCTACTCTCAAATACCAAATCTGGATTTAAAACAACATGATACTTAGATTTTTCTTTAATTGCTTTTTGTATTCCTATATTGTGTCCAGAACCATATCCTATGTTTTTTCCGACATATATATAATCAATATATTCATTATCATCATATATCGAGGTACATTTATTGCTTGAATTATCAATTAAATACAATCTTCTTTCAGTTTCCGGACTGTAGCTTTCAATGACTCTTTTTAGTAACCTTATATCAGTGTTGTACAAAACAATCGACGCTGTAATCATTTTCCTTCACACCTCTCTGCATTGATCATGGAATTAGCTACAACACCATCATGCATCTCTTTTCCTCTTTCTTCACTAAAGCCCTCTGTGCTTTCCTTCTGAAAGATTATCTTTACAGTTTCAAATAATATCTGTATATCCAGTACCAGCGAATAGTTAGTTATGTAAAACAAATCTAGCTTCAATTTATCCAATGCTGTTGTATTATACTTTCCATATACCTGAGCATATCCGGTCAAGCCACCTTTTACCTTAAGACGTAGTGGCCACTCTGGGATATCCTCTGCATACATTTCGTCATGCTCCCATCTCTCAGGACGTGGGCCGACTATGGACATATCACCTTTAAAAATGTTTAGTAGCTGTGGAAGCTCATCAATTCTTGTTGCTCTAATGATATTTCCAACTTTTGTAATTCTGTCATCCTTCTCTCCTGCCGGATGTGGACGACCATCCTTTTCTGCATCTACTATCATTGAACGGAATTTGAGTATCATAAATCTCTTTCCATTCAATGTTACCCTTTCCTGCTTAAAAAATACCGGTCCTCCATCTTCTGCATGGATAGCTATTGATACAATCAGTAATACCGGACTCAGTATTACTATTGCTATTCCGGATAAAAAAACATCAAAAAATCTTTTCCAGAATAACTGCGCCTTTGATAATCCAATATTTTTGCACAGGCAAAGTGGTGTATCAAACAAATTCAATTCTTCTGAACTTCTCGCTATAATGTCTGAAATTTTTGGTGTAAAATACACTCGTTTATTCTGTTCATAACATTTTTTTAATATCTCATTTCTATCATCACTTGGGATATCGTTTATTAGTATTGCATCAAAGTTATCAAATTCTTTAAAAATCTTTTCAAGACCTTCAGAGTAATGTATCAATTTTGCCACATGATACTTATCACTACGCGAGCTAACCTTATCGCACAGACCATTTTGATATTCACCAAATATTTCCAACACTTCCAATGCTGGGAAGTGCTTTCTATATATGTCCACCAAGACTATCACCAGAATTGCCAGCAAAACCGATTGAACTGCAGCCATCGCGACATACATAATCAACAATTCTCCAAAAAATCTGAATTGTCCGGTCACGGCCATTGATACAAATATCTGAAATACGGCTACAGTGAATGTTGTCATAACCTGTGACATTATCAGATTTGTTTTTCTGTCTACGCCTATCTTGAATGCTCTCAAGTATCTGCCCATCAGTAAATACAGGATCAAATATATTCCTATAGACATTGCAAGATTTGCTGTTCCAAGCAAATGTCCTGTCACATTATTTTCTTTTGCGAAGTTGTACCACACTATGCCATATATCAATGTCACAACTGCTGCAAAAATTACTGCACACATATATCTGTAATAGTATTTTCCTTCTTTTTTCATCTTTCTCCCTTACTTCCAATCCATCCCTATACTGTCGAGCATTGCTATTCTGCTCTCGTCCAGCATCATCCCTGATGACTTTGGATTTTTTCTTTTACTTCGTATATTTGATATCCATCTGCCCAGCTTCACTCCATCCACACAATATGCCACCGGGATGTTGAGATTGCCGTGCTCGGTGTAGTATTCCTTTGCCAGCTCATACTTGCTGTTCCACACCGTATTGTTGGTGTTTTCCAGATTGATGCCCAGCTTTTTGAGCTGTGCTTTCTGCTCATCGGTCAGTGTTTCCACTCTCATTTTCCTGCCACTCTTTCCATTCTTGATGGATGAAAGCCAGTTGCCGAGTGCCACACCGTCCTCGGTGACATACCTTACCGGTATGTGCAAATCACCTGTTTCTTCATAATATTTCTTTGCAGCACTGATATAGACATCCCATATCTCGCTGTTTTTGTCCCAGATCATGCCAAGAGCTTCGAGCTTTTTGAGCTGTTCTTTGTTGAGTACTGCTTCCCTGCCCTTTTTCTTGGCTGACACACGGATGTTATTGATCCATTTGCCCAACGGATATCCGCTTTCTGTGACATATCTTGACTTGATATCCAGATTTCCATGCTGCTCATGATATTTTTCCAGCTCTTCATAGGCTGTATCAAAGCTGTTTTTCCTGACATTCCATATCATGCCTATCAGGTTCAGCTTTTCTATCTTGTCTGCGGTGAGTCCTCCGGCTATCTTGCCTGAGTACACCTTGCGCTGTGTCTGTATCCAGCTTCCCAGTGTCAGACCATCGTCTGTCACATAGTCCTTCGGCACCTTGAGGTTGCCATTGTCTCTGTGGTATGCACAGGCTGCCAGATAGTAGTTGTCCCAGGTTGATGACAGACTGCTCTGCAACTGTCCGAATAGCTGACGGCATTCCTTCACTTCGTCGTATATTCGGAATCTGTCCTTGAACTTTTCTCTCTCCACCTGTGTACATGGCATGAGCGAGAATGCCTGGTCTATCTCTTCTGTCAGACAATCGATGCTGTAGAGGCTCTCGAAGTTGTCCACCAGATCAAATATGATTGGTGTCTTATTTGTGCCTGCCGAGAGGCATCTGCCTATCTGCTGCATATAGATGATCGGTGATACCGTCGGTCGAAGCAGTATGACTCCGTCCACATCATCCACATGTACGCCCTCGTTCAACATATCTATACAGTACAAGAGCTTTAGATGTTCACTCTTATCTGCTTTAAATTCTGCAAATGCCTTTGAGGTCTCCGGGTTGCTGTAGTACGCCACATATCTGTGTGGACTCCTGTCCACATTGTCAAACCACTCGTGCATATGCTCTGTCATCTCATCCATATGCTCACGGCTGGAGCAGAATACGATGTACTTGCCATGCATTTTTCCTTCCATGCGCATATGCTTTTCAAAGATTTTGTCAGGTCCGTCCGCTTTTTCCAGTGCACGGCGCAGTTGTTCGAGCAGCTCCATGTTCTGTCTGACGCTGCTTCGGCTCTCCATTGCCTGTATGCGCTGTTTGAGCTTCTTTAGCTCATCGCCATAGGAGTACATCGCCATGACGTACTTTGGTGTGGAGAGTATACCCTTCGCCATTGCTTCGCCCAGTGTCATCTCTGATGCTACGCAGCCGTCGAATATTTCCTCTGCCATATCTCTCTGATTATCGAGATAGCGTATGTTGGTGGCTGACAGTCCCAGTATTTTTGCTGTTTTATGAGCATCCAACAGCTTTTTGACGCTCTTTCCCCATTCTGCCGCGCCACATCTGTGAAACTCATCGAGTACGATGTAGTCCGGCTGTATTTTCTCTATCAGCTCCTCATTGTGCATGAGCTTGCTGTATGAGATAAATGTGATATTGTCCGGGGATTGTATTTGTTTGTCTGATGAATCAGGCTTCATAAGCTTCTGCAGATTCTCAAGCTGCGTATGATATATATAGCTGCTTGGCGCCAGCCAGTACACACTCGCCTGCGGATGCTCCACCGCCAGCTTAAACGCTATGAGCGACTTGCCTGTTCCGGTAGGATGTATAATAGCTGCCTTTCCGGTCTCAGCCATCATAGAAATGGCTGCTTCATATGCCTTTTGATTGTGCTCAAAGAGTTCTAATTTCATGGCATCATGACCTTCCTGCGGGTACCACATAATAAACATTATGTGGTAAAGAATCGAGGATTTATCAGCCTTATAAGGTGTCTAAAGCACCGCTAAATTGTATAATTATTATCAAATGGATACATTTTTCTTGTCATGATTTGACAAAAAAGAATTTTATATGACTAAATTCTTTGTTTTTTAACCGTAAAGTGGTAGAATAATAGAGATGAATTTGAAATTTACCACATAATGTTTATTATGTGGTATTTTTTATGCTTAAATACGGAAAAAGGCAGACTCGCGGATATACTTCCGGCTCGTCGATTTATGAAGCACACTAGTGGCTGTTAGAATTGTATTTGTAACGCAACAATGCCCCGGCACGGATGCCGGGGCAAGGAGGAAACACGCCATGGACGGCGTGTTCCGACGGTTGTGTCACTCTTTCACAACCTAAATATACAATTCTTACAGCCACTTGTGTGCGGAATTATGAGACGAGCCGGGAGCATATCCGCGAGCTTGTCGCACCACCACACACTAAATTATGGCAATATTATTCAGCCTTTCCAACTGATCCGAAAAGCTCCATCTTCTCCTTAACTGTTGCCTTGATAGCCTCAGCACCTGGAGCAAGAAGCTTACGAGGGTCAAATCCCTTGCCCTCAAGATCCTTTCCGGCCTCGATGTATTTACGTGTTGCATCTGCGAATGAAAGCTGGCACTCTGTGTTAACGTTGATCTTAGATACTCCAAGGTCGATTGCTTTCTTGATCATATCAGCCGGGATTCCTGTACCACCGTGAAGTACTAATGGCATAACACCTGTCTTCTGCTGGATAGCATCAAGAGTCTCAAAGCTGAGTCCCTGCCAGTTTGCTGGATATTTTCCGTGGATGTTTCCGATTCCTGCTGCAAGCATATCTACACCAAGATCAGCAACTCTCTTGCACTCGTCTGGATCTGCGCACTCGCCCATTCCAACAACTCCGTCTTCCTCGCCACCGATTGAACCAACTTCAGCCTCGATAGACATGCCCATTGCATGAGCAACTGCTACTAACTCTTTTGTCTTTGCAACGTTCTCATCGATTGGATAATGAGATCCGTCGAACATGATTGATGTGAAGCCGGCCTTGATGCACTTGTAGCATCCTTCGTATGTGCCGTGATCAAGGTGAAGTGCTACAGGTACTGTGATACCGAGCTCGTCATGCATAGCCTTAACCATTGCTGCTACTGTACCGAAGCCTGTCATGTACTTTCCGGCACCCTCAGATACACCAAGGATTACAGGGCTCTTAAGCTCCTCTGCTGTTAAAAGTACTGATTTTGTCCACTCAAGGTTGTTGATGTTGAACTGACCTACTGCGTAATGTCCTTCTTTTGCTTTCTTAAGCATTTCTGTTGCAGATACTAACATATTTTTTCCTCCTGTTAATTAAAAGCTAATGTTATTATATTACATAACCTTATAAAAATAAAGTTAAATTTTTAACACAATCAGACAAAAAATTGTGTACTATTACTATTTTATGTCCGATTTTGTGTTTGTCAGCACATAATGGTAATCTGTTTGTTCAGATTTGTGATGGTCAGATCCGTGTGGCTGCCGCCATATTCTCCGTCGAGAGTCCACGGTACCTCCTCATCGCTCTCCACATGCATCTCACTGGTCTTGAAGGAGTAGATGAGCTCATTGTCATTTTCACGGTTTGTAAGCCCCGCAAGTATCTTGTTGAGCTCGATCGGGTTCTTTGGATTCTTGATGAGTGTCACCTCGAAAAGGCCGTCGTCAAGCAGCACGTCCGGACCGGATATGCCCTTGAAGCCTCCTACCGAAAGGGAATTTGTCACCATGCCAAATATAAACTCATCCTCTATTGTCTCACCGTCATGGCTCACCTTCATCCTGTACGAGGTGATATCCATCAGGTGCTTTGCGCCTTCCAAAATATATGCGGCGTGTCCCAGTATATTCTTCATCTGCTGCGAGGTCTGGTAGGATACCTCTGTAAAAAGTCCAAAGGCTGCGACATATACGAAGGTATCTCCGTTGAAGCCTCCCACATCACACGGGAACGGAGTGCCGTTTACGGCAACTCTTGCGGCCTCCTCCATATTTTTGGGTATGCCGAGAGAGTTTGCAAAGTCATTGGTGCTGCCCGCAGGGATGTATCCTATCGGCACATTTACCTCGCTTTGCTCCATGCCGGTCACTACCTCATCGAGTGTGCCGTCTCCTCCGCTGCACACTACAAGGTCATACTTTTTAGCCTTTTTCCTGACCTTTTTTATGGCATCTCCCTGACACTGTGTAGGATAAATGGTGATTTTGTATCCGGCCTTTGTCATGATGTCCACGATATTTACCAGATGCTCCTTTATGAGCCCCTTGCCTGATTTGGGATTAAATACAAATAAAAGCTTTTTCTTCATCTATCTCAGTTCCTCCGCGATCGCCGATAATTTTCTAAGCCTGTGGTTGACTCCCGATTTGCCCATTGGCGGGTCCAGATATCCTCCGAGCTCCTTTAGCGGTGCATCCGGATATTCGAGCCGAAGCAGCGCCATCTCACGAAGCTGCGCCGGCAAATCATCGAGCCCTCTCATTTTCTGTATCAGTCTGATATCCTCTATCTGCTTTACAGCCGCATTCACAGTCTTGCTGATGTTTGCGGTCTCGCAGTTTACTTTACGGTTTACACTGTTTCGCATTTCCTTTAATATGCGCACATTTTCCAGCTTCATGAGTGACACATACGCCTCCATGATGTTGAGACTGTCCACGATGTGGGCGCCCTCCTTTATGTACACTACATAGTGACCCTTGCGCTCCACTATCTTGGCATCCGTATCAAAGCCGCACAAGAGCTCCTGAAGCTGCTTTGCCTGCTCCTGTGTATGGCACACTATCTCAAAATGGTATGCTTTGTTGGGATCACTTATCGAGCCTGCCGCCATAAAAGCTCCTCTGATAAAGGCTCTCTTGCAGCAGGTCTGCATCAGAAGCAGTCCGTCTGTGGTCTGTCTGTTGACAGGCTGTGCCGTGATTTTAAGCGCTGCAAGTATCTTACTTGTTTCCTGCTCATCCAGCGCCTTTGTGGTATCTGTGCCAAAGGCACGCTTCATAAGTGTTGCATATTTATTTAAAAGCAGCAGGTTTTCGGTGTCTAGCTCAAGGCTGTTTGTTTTTTCATTGATACGGCCCGAGAGCTCTATGATGCCTGCAAGCTCAGCTAGCTGACAGTGCCTGCTTTTTGATATCTGCTTTGCCAGCTCTTCCTTTACATCACTGGAAAATGACATGTTATTTACCTCTCAATGCATCCTTTCCTATGTCGCGATGCTCTATCTTAAGTCCATAATCATTGCAGCCGCTAAGCCTCTTGTACAGCTCGTTTGCAAGCGTTACCGAGCGGTGCTTGCCTCCGGTGCAGCCTATGGATATAACAAGCTGGTTCTTGCCCTCAGAGATATAGTTGGGAATGAGAAACTTTATCATATCATCAAGCTTGTCGATAAACTCATTCGCCTCCGGAAACTGCATGACATAGTCCTGTATTTCCTTATCGTTGCCGGTTTTTGCGCGCAGTCCGTCCACATAGTAGGGATTTGGCAGAAACCTCACATCCATGACTATATCCGAGTCCGACGGTATGCCATACTTGAAGCCGAAGGACAGTATCGTGATAAAGAGATTCTTGTAATCCTCATTCTGCACGAATATCTTTTCAAGCTCTATTTTAAGCTCCCTTGTGAGAAGCTGGCTTGTGTCTATGATATAGTCAGCATTGTCCTTTAAATACTGCAGCTTTTCTCTCTCAAGCACGATGCCCTTATTGATGCGCTCACTGCCTGCGAGAGGGTGGTTACGCCTCGTCTCCTTGTATCGCTTTACGAGCACCTCATCCTCAGCATCGAGGAAAAGTATCTCATACGGAAAATTTTTCTGTCTTAGCTGCTCGAGTGTCTGTGGAATCTCATCAATTCCTGCGCCGTTTCGCACATCTATGCCGACTGCCACCTTGGACACATCGCTGTGGAAGGTGTTTGAAAAGTCTATGAGCTTATCTAATAGCTGTATAGGCAGATTGTCTATACAGAAATATCCCATATCCTCCATCATTTTCATTGCTGTGCTTTTTCCGGCACCTGACATGCCCGTCACTATTACAAATTTCACTAGAATTCTCCAATCATCTTAACTTCCGGTTCAAGTTTTACTCCAAACTGCTTTAAAACTGTTTCCTGCACATCTTTTATGAGTGTCAGGACATCTGCTGCGGTGGCTTCGCCCTTATTGACTACAAAACCGCAGTGCTTCCCCGACACCTGTGCATCTCCCACGCTGTAGCCTCGAAGGCCTGCATCCATGATAAGCTTTCCTGCAAAATACCCCTCAGGTCTCTTAAAGGTGCTGCCTGCACTTGGGTACTCAAGCGGCTGCTTCTCCACTCTCTTTGCACGAAGCTCTGCCATATATGCCTTTATCTCATCCTGTGGCTTTGGTGTGAGCCTGAATCTGGCTGACAGCACTATATAGCCCTTTTCCGGGACTATGCTGTGCCTGTAGGATAAGTCAAGCTCATCCCTTGTCACAGTCTTTAGCTCTCCATCTGCCGTGAGCACTGTGGCATCGATTAGGACATCCTTTATCTCTCCGCCGTAGGCTCCTGCGTTCATAACTACCGCACCGCCAACACTTCCGGGTATGCCAGATGCAAACTCAAGCCCTGATAGCGATGCCTCCGCTGCCTTTGCCGCTACTGCTGCAAGAATAGCACCGGCACCGGCTGTGATAATACGACCGTTACCTTGTGCTGTGATTTCGGACATTCCTTTTCCGATACCTATTACAAGGCCTCTTATGCCCTTATCTCCTACTAACAGGTTGCTTCCGTTTCCTATCACTGTAACCGGCATATCACATGCCTTAGCCATCTCTATAAGCTTTGAAATCCGGCTCATATCAGGCTCTGCATAGTAATCTGCCGGGCCTCCTATGCGGAAGGTCGTGTGTTTTTTCATCGGCTCATCCTGCAGGAGACCAAGCTGCGGCAATTGTTCTGTTACACTTTTTACAAATGTCTGATTCATCTTATATTCCTTTAGCCTATGCTTCCTTCAAAAATGCAATGTAGCCTCTGAATGCCTCATATAAATCGACCTTGCTGATGATTTCCCATGGCGCATGCATGTTGAGCACCGGCACACCGCTGTCGATAACATTCATGTCATAGTTTGCGAGGATATATGCGATTGTTCCGCCGCCTCCCTCGTCTACCTTTCCAAGCTCTGCTGTCTGGAAGGAAACATCTGCTGTATCCATGATATTTCTAAGCCTTGCAACATACTCTGCGTTGGCATCGTTTGAGCCCGATTTGCCTCTGGCTCCTGTATATTTGTTGAATACAAGGCCCTTTCCAAAGTATGCTGAGTTCTTCTTTTCCATAACCGATGGATAGTTTGGGTCAAAGGCTGCTGATACGTCTGATGAGAGTACCTTTGAGTTTTTCAGTGCACGTCTGACTGCAAGCTCGCTGTAGTCTCCTGCCAGATTCATCACCTCTGCCACACAGTTTTCGAAGAAGCGTGACTGCATGCCGCTGGCTCCCACTGAGCCGATTTCCTCTTTATCCACGAGCAGGCATACACTTGTATATTCCGGTGCTCCCTCTATCTCAAGCATAGCTCTATATGAAGGATATGCGCACACTCTGTCGTCATGGCCGTAGCCCATGATCATGCTTCTGTCAAGTCCGTAGTCTCTTGCCTCTCCGGCAGGTACCACCTCTATCTCTGCTGAAAGGAAATCATCCTCGTCCACACCGTACTCCTGTGAAAGTATTGTAAGGATATTGGCCTTTACTCTCTCCTTGATATCCTTGTCGTCCTCGTCCTTTTTAGGTCCCGGTATGCTTCCGATCAGCACATCAAGGCTCTCGCCCTTTATGACCTCTGAGGCCTTCTTGCCCATCTGCTCGCCTGACAGGTGAATAAGCAGATCGCTCACGCCCACTACAGGATCATTTGGCTTGTCTCCGATATTGACTGTCACTGTGCTGCCATCCTTTTTGCAGATGACTCCGTGAAGTGAAAGCGGCAGTGTAACCCACTGATATTTCTTGATGCCGCCATAATAATGTGTGTCTAAAAGTGCCATGTCTGTGTCCTCGTATAAAGGCACCTGCTTTAAGTCCATTCTAGGTGAATCAATATGGGCTCCAAGGATATTCATACCCTTCTCAAGAGGCTTACTGCCAACGATAAACAGCGCCAGTCCCTTTCCCATATTGTTTGCTATGATTTTATCTCCTGCCTTTACGCTCTTTCCTGTCTCGATGAGCTCATCAAGGTCCACAAAGCCGTGTCCTGTGGCGTCAGCATAAACTGCTGCCGTGCACTCGCGCTCTGTCTTGCAGCCGGATATGAACCTTCTGTAATCCTCTGCAAATGCAAATAATTTTTCTCTTTCAGGTCCCTGGGGATATTTCTCCCAGGCGTTTTTCTTTTCTATTGCCATGATTTATTATACCTCCGAATTTTTTGTAATATTTGCCTGGACGCGGCGATACAGCTCCTGAGCCGCATTGTAGCCCATCTTCTTTTGTCTGTGATTGACTGCTGCTGTCTCTACGATGACCGCCAGATTACGTCCCGGTCTGATTGGCAGTGAATGACACACTACCTTGTTGCCGAGATACTCGGCATATTCTTCCTCGAGGCCGAGTCTGTCGTACTCTGCCTCCTTCTTCCAGTCCTCGAGCTTGATTACGAGGTCTATCTGCTGTTTTTCCTTTACACACTCTACTCCGTAAAGTGTCTTGACATCGATGATTCCGATGCCTCGAAGCTCTATAAAGTGTCTTGTTATCTCAGGCGAAGTGCCCATGAGCGTATGCTCGTTGATTTTTCTGATTTCTACCACATCATCCGTCACAAGACGATGGCCTCGTCTGATGAGCTCGAGTGCGGCCTCACTCTTTCCGATACCGCTCTCGCCTGTGATCATTACTCCCTCGCCGTATACATCTACCAGCACGCCGTGCACTGTGATGCATGGTGCGAGCTGTTCACCAAGACAATAGATGAGCTCAGCCATAAAGCTTGAGGTGGAACGGCCTGTTGACAGCACCGGTATGCTGTGCTCTCTGGCCTCTTCCATAAATATCTCATCCGGCTGTAAATCCCTGCAGAAGATGATACATGGTATATCAAACTCCATGAAGCGGCTATAGCGCTCTTTTTTCTCGCTGTCGCTCATCTTCTCTATATAAGTATACTCTACATTTCCGATAATCTGTATTCGTCTCTCCTCAAAATGATCAAAATATCCTGAGAGCTGAAGCGCCGGTCTGTTGACGTCCGAGCACTCTATCGCCCTCTCCTTTAGGTTCATCTCTTTTGTGAGATTGTTGAGATCGAGCAATTCTGCTACCTTTGCAACTGATACTGAGTGTAATGCATTCATTTGCGGTCCCCCTTGATGTATATTTGCTTCTTAGTATACCACAATTTGGTGGCAAAATCTACGTGGCAGAGTGGAAAAATGCATACACCGCCTGTGCTGCTTTTTCGTTCATGGTCTCTGTCTGCATAAGGTCTTCGACATCTGCTTCCTTTATCTTCTCCAGTGACTGATAGCGGCGCATGAGCGCCTTTCTGCGCGCCGGTCCTATGCCTTCAATATCATCAAGCACCGAATGCACCTGGCTCTTTGAGCGCAGCGACCTGTGAAATTCTATTGCAAAGCGATGTGCCTCATCCTGTATTCTCGTGATGAGCTTGAAGCCCTCTCCGTGACGGTCGATAGGTATCTCCACATTATTATAGTAAAGACCTCTTGTGCGGTGAAAATCATCCTTTACCATGCCACACACAGGTATGTGAAGCCCCAGCTCAGAAAGCACCTGAAGACATATATTCACCTGACCTCGTCCACCATCCATCATTATGATGTCCGGAAAACGGTTGAAGCTGCCTATTTCCTGTGGCGAACCGTCTTTTTCAAGCTGCCTCTGCTCTTCCATGCCATGTGTGAAGCGACGTGTGAGCACCTCGTGCATTGACGCATAATCATCCGGTCCCGTAACGGTGCGAAGCTTAAACTTTCTGTAATCGCTCTTTTTAGGCTTGCCCTTCTCATACACTATCATGGAACCGACAGTCTCAAAGCCGTTGATATTGGAAATATCGTAGGCCTCCATACGGTTTAAGCCGTGTAAGCCCAAAAGTCCCTCTATTTCCTTTACAGCTCCTATTGTGCGCCCCTCTTCTCTCTTTATGCGCTCCTTATCCTGGCTGAGCACTAAGAGTGCGTTCTTGTAGGCGAGCTCGACAAGCTTTTCCTTCATGCCCTTCTGCGGCACCTTTATATTTACACGCCTGCCACGCTTTTCGCTAAGCCACTGCTCCAAAACGTCCATATCCTCTATCTCGCTCTGCAGCATGACCTCTCGCGGTATAAAAGGTGTTCCGGAATAAAACTGCTTCACAAAGTTATTTAACACATCATCCGCAGCCTCCTCGCTTCCAACCCTCACATGGAAATGGTCTCTGCCTATCAGCTTTCCGTTTCTTATGAAAAATACCTGAACCACTGCATCCGTATCGTCATTTGCAAGTGCTATGATATCCTTATCCTCGCCGTCGGCATTTGTTATCTTCTGCTTCTGTGCCACCTGCTTCACACTGTTTATCAGATCCCTGTACTCGGCCGCCTTCTCAAACTCCATGATCTCTGAGGCCTTTAGCATTTTATCGCTAAGAGCCTTTATTGTCTGCTCATAGTCACCATTTAGGAAATCTATCGCGCCCTTTACCGCTATGGCATACTCTTCCTTCGTTACATACCCCTGGCATGGCGCACTGCACTGGTGTATATGATAGTTGAGGCACGGTCGGTCTGCGCCTATATCACGTGGCAGCCTGCGGTTGCAGGTGCGAAGCTTATAGATTTTGTTTATCAGATCTATCGAGCTTTTCACCGCTGAGGCACTCGTATACGGGCCAAAATAACGTGACTTGTCCTTTTTCATCTGACGCGAAAACAAAACCCTCGGATAGTCCTCACCCAGCGTCACCTTGATGTACGGATATGTCTTGTCATCGCGAAGCATTGTGTTGTACTTTGGTGTGTGCTCCTTTATCAGGTTGCACTCCAAAACAAGGGCCTCAAGCTCAGAGTCGGTGACTATATACTCAAAATGATCTATATGCTCTACCATCTGTTTTTTCTTGATGCCCTCATTGTGGCTCGCCTGAAAGTACTGATGTACTCGCTTCGTCAGGCTTTTGGCTTTGCCGATATATATGATTACATCATCCTTGTCATGCATAATATAAACTCCCGGGGCATCCGGGAGTTTTTTTAATTCTTCTTTGATATCAAATGTTTTTTCCATATTCGCTATTTTAGATTGTGGTGTGGAGTTTCGCACTTTTAGGTTGTATGGTTGCCGGCATGGCACACATTGTATTCCTCAGGAAAATATGAAGTCAGCCGCGGGATTTCTCTCCGTTTGGTTTTCTTTGTTTGCAAGGCTCTTTCGTCCCTTCTCTTGCCCGGAAGCCCGCGGCAGTTCATATTTTCCTTCTGAACACACTATGTACCCTCCGGCTTTTTCAGTTTATGTGTGCGAAACTCTTTTCTACTGCTCTTTCGCTGCGCGAAAATTGCTTGGTTGCTCGTTATGTTCGAAAATTGCCCTATAAGGTACTAATTATTCGGCGCTGTATATCCGGAAGATTCATTTGTATCTGCAGGCTGGTCTATGGCGTTACGGAGGAGCGGATCTGTTGCCGATGTCACTTCTTTCTGTACATCATCATTCTGTGTGGCTTCCTGCTCTTTGTCCTCTTCGTCATTCTTCTCTTCGTCCGGATCTGGGAGTCCCTTCATATCGCGGAACATCTTCATGAATTCCTTACCTGTGATTGTTTCCTTCTCGTAGAGATAATCTGATATACTATCAAGGATTTCTCTATTTTCATCGAGGAGCTTCATGGCCTCTGCGTAGCTGCTGTTGATGATTGAGAGCACCTCATCATCTATCTGTGATGCTGTATTTTCTCCGCATATTAATCCCGCTCCGCCCTCTAAGTACTGGTTTTGTACTGTTGCAAGGCACATCATGCCGAATTTATCTGACATTCCGTACATGGTCACCATGGCACGGGCTATCTTTGTGGCATTTTCTATATCATTTGCGGCTCCGCTTGTGACTGAGTTAAATACCAGCACCTCTGCGGCACGTCCTGCCATATATGTTGTGATTTTGGCGAGAAGCTCGTCCTTTGTCTCAAGGTATTTCTCCTCCTCAGGTGTCTGGAGTGTATATCCGAGTGCTCCCATGGTACGTGGTACGATTGTGATTTTCTGTACAGGCTCTGTGTTTTTCTGCAGGGCTGATACAAGTGCATGTCCTACCTCATGATATGAGACAATTTTTCTCTCTTTATCGCTCATGACACGGTCCTTCTTTTCCTTGCCGCCGACCGCAACAAGCTCAAAGGCCTCAAAGAGGTCAGCCTGGTTTACAAGCTGTCTGCCGTTTTTGACTGCGTTGATGGCAGCCTCATTAATCATATTTGCAAGGTCTGAGCCCACAAGTCCAGCTGTTGCCAGTGCCAGTGCATCAAGGTCTACCGACTCATCCATCTTGACATCCTTTGAGTGTACCTTTAAGGTCTCCAGACGTCCCTTTAAGTCAGGCTTGTCAACTATGATTCTTCTGTCAAAACGTCCCGGACGAAGAAGCGCCTTATCGAGCACCTCAGGGCGGTTAGTTGCTGCTAATATAAGTAATCCCTTTGATGTATCAAAGCCATCCATCTCGGCAAGGAGCTGGTTTAATGTCTGCTCACGCTCGTCATTGCCACCACCGTATCTGCTGTCACGGCTCTTTCCTATTGCATCTATCTCATCGATAAAGATGATACATGGTGCCATCTTCTGGGCTTCCTTGAACAAATCACGCACTCTCGAAGCTCCGACTCCGACAAACATCTCCACAAAATCTGAACCTGCAAGTGAGAAGAACGGTACTCCTGCCTCTCCTGCTACTGCCTTGGCAAGAAGTGTCTTACCTGTTCCCGGAGGTCCCACGAGAAGCGCACCCTTAGGAAGCTTGGCTCCGATATCTGTATATCTCTTTGGATTGTGAAGGAAATCAACAACCTCCTGGAGAGATTCCTTGGCTTCATCCTGTCCCGCAACATCCTTGAAGGTGACACCTGTTGACTTCTCCACATATACCTTGGCAGTCGATTTGCCGACTCCCATTCCCATGCTGCCGCCCATCTTCTTTGAAACAAATGCTAAAAGCACCCACAGCAGAATAAGCGGAACTATAAAGCTTAATATATTAAAAATCCATGTAGATGTATTATCAGGTATCGCCGCCTTTATCTCAATAGCCTTGCCCTCTGAGGTCTTTGCTTTTTTGAGTGTCGGCACAAGCTCATCATCAGCCACACGGCCTGTGTAATATGTGATGTCATAATCCTTGTGTCCGTCATCCACAAGCTTGTAGTCTATCTCGTAGGAATCAAACTCCACGCTCTTGACATTACCCTTGTCGAGCTGTTTTATGAAATCACTGTATGACTTTTCCTGTGTGCTGGCATGCGATATGCTGTTTGAGATAAGTGCATACACAAACAGTGCCACGAGTGTCAGCAGGATAAATGCCATGATACCCTGTCCGCCACGATTGTTCCTGCCGCCGTTTCCGTTTCCTCCCGGCCTGTTGCCACCGTTATTTCCGTTTCCACCGGACCCATTATTGCCCGGTCCGTTATTGTAGTTATAGTTATTAGGTCCCTGATTATCCATATTTTCTCCGTTCTTTTCTTATTTATTACAAGCTTCAAAGCAATTTTGACCAGCAATTATTAGCCATTCCTATGAAACCGGCTCCTCACAAAATATTAAGTGTGAAGCTTCACTTTATTATAAAAAAAAGTGCGGTCAAAATCAACCGCACTTTCTAAATATTGTATTAAATATAACTAAAATTGTTACTGGTCACACCTAACAGTGTGACCAGCAACGATTACAGCCCATTTAAAATGCCTCTATGAGGCAGGGGCTGTAATCACTCAATAACTAACTCTATGGCGCATAGCTTGACAGCACGGTGTCAAGCTTGCGTTTAAACAGTAACATAAGTTATCTACTCACCTTGTTTGCCGCCTCTATGAAGCCATGGAAAAGCGGATGTGGACGGTTCGGACGTGACTTAAGCTCAGGATGTGCCTGTGTGGCGATAAACCACGGATGCTCCGGAATCTCAATCATCTCCACGATTCTGCCATCAGGTGATGTACCGCAAAGCTTCATGCCATGCTCTGTGAGAGCTGTTCTGTAGTCATTGTTGACCTCATAACGGTGACGATGACGCTCGCTTATATTCTCTGTGCCATATACCTGGTATGCCTTTGATGTCTTGTCGAGTACACATGGATAAGAGCCAAGTCTCAGAGTACCACCGATATCCTCTATTCCGTTCTGGTCAGGCATAAGTGCGATAACCGGATGAGTAGTGTTTGGATCAAGCTCTATACTGTGTGCATCATGGAACTTACATACGTGGCGCGCATACTCGATGATTGCCACCTGCATTCCAAGGCAGAGTCCCAGATATGGGATATTGTTCTCCCTTGCATACTTAGCTGCTGCAATCATGCCCTCAACACCACGGTCTCCAAAGCCTCCCGGAACGATGATTCCCTGAATACCCTTGAATACCTCTGCTGCATTGTCATCATTAAGCTCCTCTGAGTCAACCCACTTTATATCGACTGTGGTATGCTCAGGGATACCGCCATGCTTCAGTGCCTCAACAACTGAAATGTATGCATCGTGAAGTGCTGTATATTTTCCGACAAGTGCGATCTTGACCTCTTTATCAGGATGACGGAGATCCTCAACCATCTGCTTCCAGTCTGCAAGATCCGGCTCCGGACAGTCGAGATTCAAGCACTCGCATGCAACCTTTGCAAGATTCTCCTGCTCCATGGCAAGTGGTGCCTCATAGAGATACTCCACATCAAGGTTCTGTAATACGTGTGAATTTGGCACGTTACAAAACAGTGCAATCTTGTCCTTAAGCTTCTGGTCAAGCTCATGCTCCGAACGGCATACGATGATATCCGGCTGGATTCCCATGCCCTGAAGCTCCTTTACGCTGGCCTGTGTAGGCTTTGTCTTGAGCTCTCCGGATGCCTTGATGTATGGAATCAGTGTCACGTGACACAGGATGGCATTGTCATGTCCCACCTCATGCTGGAACTGTCTGATTGCCTCAAGGAACGGCTGACTCTCGATATCTCCGACTGTACCCCCCACCTCGATGATTGCGATTGTGGTATCCTCAGATGTGAAATCTCTGTAGAATCTGCTCTTTATCTCATTTGTGATATGAGGAATAACCTGTACTGTTCCTCCGCCGTAATCACCCCGACGCTCCTTCTGTAATACTGACCAGTATACCTTTCCTGTGGTGACGTTTGAGTTCTTTGTAAGGCTCTCGTCAATAAAACGCTCATAGTGTCCCAGGTCAAGGTCTGTCTCAGCTCCATCGTCTGTTACAAACACCTCTCCGTGCTGGATTGGGTTCATGGTACCCGGATCAATATTAATGTATGGATCGAACTTCTGCATTGTCACCTTGTATCCACGAGCTTTTAAAAGACGTCCAAGAGACGCTGCGGTAATTCCTTTTCCAAGACCGGAAACAACTCCACCGGTGACGAACACGTATTTTACAGGCATAATTTTCCTCCTTATCAATATGCTTTGTATATTTGTAAATTCTTAATTTTTAAAATAACCAATTCATTATACAGCCTTAAATTGATTAATGCAATTTATTTTTTAATTATATTTATTATATTTTGTTATAATGCTTCACATCTGGTGACGGACAACCCTGTATTCATCGCCTGAGCGGTAAAACGGGCAGCGCTTATAGCTGCTCTGGACAAATCTCGCCATATCATCCTCGTCCATATTTACCGAGCAATAATACTCCTCATCATCCTCGTCATATTCATTGTATGCACAAAAATCGCAGCATGTCTCCATTATCTTATCCTTCCATCACTTTTAATATGTATGCTGAAATCTACTTAAACTGATTGACAGTCTCATCATATTTGTAATCAATCTGCGCTAGCTTGTCGCAAAGCTCTTTCTCATCAATATCATATGCTGCCGCAAGCTCCTTCAGGTCTGAATAGTGGTCACGAAGCTGTGTGTTTACAAAGCTAAGCAGCATAACCGGATCCTTTGGTAATGCCATAATCTGCTCCTTAAATTCTATGTTATCCTATTATCTCTATGTTATCTTATTATCATGTCATAGCAATTAATTTTCAAAAACCTGCTTTATGCTGTCATAGTGCAGGAACACTCCCTGCGCAGCAAGCTCTTTTATCTCATCGAGTGTGGCAATCTTAAAGCCGAGTGCCTCCTCTGTCTGAATCTGTACGTCAGACTCCTTGAAATCAAGCTCAAAGCGGTAAACATCCACAAAATAGTTGTCACCCTCACCCGGATTTTCCCTGTGATAGGTGTAGGCAAGCTCTCCCGGGCACTGTGATACGTCAAGGCCTACCTCCTCCTTTACCTCTCTGCAGACTGCGGTAAATGAGCTCTCACCTGCCTGTGCGGCTCCTCCTGAAACCTCCCACCAGCCCGGTGCCCATGCCTTTGTCATGACACGCTGTGTGATAAGAAATCTGCCATCAGGTCTGTGAATCACGCCAAGCACTGAAAGATGATACTCTCCATCCTTGAGTATCCAGTCGTTTTTTTTCATGGTACGGCCTGTCGGCTTTTTATCCTTATCGTATATATCCCAAAATTCCATTTGAAGCTTCCTTTCTCTAAGTGGGTCTTTTTAGTATCATATCATATCCTTCGCAGAAAAGCCAGCAAGTTGTTTACGCAGTTCTTTACTTCCCGGAAGATAATATTCCATCAGCGACCAGAACCTGGCATTGTGGCTTGGCTCGAGCAGATGCGTAAGCTCGTGGACCACCACATACTCTGCGCACTCCGGCGGCACCTTAGCCAGCAGGAGATTAAAATTCAAATGATGTGACTTCACATTGCATGAGCCCCACCTTGTCTTCATCTTCTTTATTGTAAAGCCCGCTGACTTCACGCCCATAACCGGCTCCCATTTGTCGATAAGCCTCTGCAGCTGCCTTTTAAGCTCCAGACGTATCTCCCTCTCCATGAAGGGTGCCAAAACCGGCTCCTGTTCCTTAAGCTGTCTTGCGACAAGCATTTCCTGCATGGTACGCTCAATCCAGTCTGATTTGCTTTCCACGAATTTTCTGATTTCCGTATTGCTCATACCATAGGGTGCACTCACTGATAGCGTGCCATCCGTGTCCTTCACACGAAGATACATATTTTTTATTCTTTTTCTTGTTACTTCTATTGTATATCTGTTATTCATACTGCTCCTCTCACGTAAATCCATTTTACAATCTCCGCGCAATTTTGTATACTATAAAATAAAGAATAAGGAGGCTTATATGACAAAAGAAAAATTAGCCCTTGAAGTAATAAAAAGACTAAAAACCGCATATCCTCGCACCGACTGCACTCTTGAGTACGATGAGGCCTGGAAGCTGCTCGTATCTGTAAGGCTTGCAGCCCAGTGCACTGATGCCCGCGTTAATGTGGTCGTGGTGGATTTGTTCAAAAAATATCCTTCCATCGAGGCTCTCGCTGCTGCAGAGGTTTCCGACATAGAGGAAATTGTGCGCCCATGTGGTCTCGGAAAGAGTAAGGCCCGTGATATAAGTGCCTGCATGAGGATGCTTCGCGATGATTTTGGCGGTCTTGTACCTGACAATATGACTGATCTGCTGAAGCTTCCGGGAGTCGGCAGAAAGAGTGCCAACCTGATAATGGGTGATGTGTACGGCAAGCCTGCCATCGTCACCGACACACACTGCATACGCCTTTGCAACCGTATAGGACTTGTAGATGGAATAAAGGACCCGAAAAAGGTGGAGATGGAGCTTTGGAAAATCATCCCGCCCGAGGAGAGCAACGACTTCTGCCACAGGCTTGTAGACCACGGACGCGCCGTATGTACTGCCAGAACCACACCACACTGTGATATGTGTGTGCTGAATGATATATGCGGAAGCGCTGTGCATAACTAAAACAGTAAGGCTGCAACTCGCAGCCTTACTGGAAAACGTGAGAAAGGACCGCGATGTTACACGCGGTAACAACGCGATCCTTTCTCGAGGAGTTTAGTTATGAAAATGTTTATTAATAAAAAGGGAATAATGTAAAAGGTTTTGTTCCTCTTACAAGAACAAGTATATGTGGTAATTATGTCCTAAGAATGTACGTTTTAAAAACATTTTATAAATTATAAAAATATTATTTTATACTTTTTTTAGAATTGTAACATTCATGACATAATATCTAAATTTCCTTGTTAAAAAGCTGTTTACATAACTGAATTTTTGCTTCATGCTGTTCACCTGTCAGACTATTTTGAAAATCTACAGTTCCGGCACTGGTATTTTCAGTCAATAGATTTTTTTCTTTCAGACGGCGCTTCATTTCGCGTGCTGTACCGTTTCCGCCATCAAACACGCGCACCTTATCTCCCAGCACCTCCTGTATCATTTTTCTGACAAACGGATAATGTGTGCAGCCCAGCACGACAGCATCTATCTCACCATGCGAATATGAATACAAAAGCTCCTCTAGATACTGTCTCACATCATCACCGTACAAATCACCTCTCTCAACAAAGTTCATAAGCCCCGGACAAGGCAATGGAATAATCTCTCCCAGGTGTCTGTATCTGTCCATGAGCTTTTTGAGCTTTTCCTCCCTGATAGTCATAGGTGTCGCCATCACAAGCACTGTAGGATTTTTCATAAAAAGCATCGCAGGCTTGACTGCAGGCTCTATCCCCACGATAGGCACATCGGGATACTGCTCCCTTAATATACGTACTGCCGCACTGGTCGCTGTATTGCACGCGACAACGAGTCCCTTTGCATGCTGCTTTAAAATCAGCTCCTTGGCATGCTCGCAGGTCAGAGCTCGCACCTGCTCAAGTGTTTTGGTGCCATAAGGCGCATTTGCCGAATCCCCGTAATATATAAAATCTTCGTTAGGCATTACTTCAACCAGGCTCTTTAAGACGCTTATTCCGCCGACTCCCGAATCGAAAACTGCAATTGACATTGTTAAAGTCCCTACTTTCTTTATAAAATCTGTTATGATATAATAAATAAAACAAGCTTAAGGAGGCACCCATGGAAAATCCTAAAAGTCTTTTTAACAACAACACAAAAGTATGTGAAAACTGCAAAAAGCCTCTGCCCTATGACTATAAAGAGAAGCTCTGCCCACAATGCCTTGACCTGGCATTATTCCGCGAGGTAAAGGAATTTATCCGTACCCACAATGTAAATGAATACGAGGTTGCAGAGCATTTTAAGATACCGCTTCGACAGGTAAAGAGCTGGATAAAGGACGGCCGAATCGAGTACAAGCACTCTGAATCAGCCTCCACTATAGCCGGTCTTCACTGCCAGCGCTGCGGTGCACCAGTCTCCTTCGGCACTCTTTGCCCAAAATGCCTGAGGCTGTTAAACGGCAGCAAAGGATACTCAACCGGACACGATGCCGGCAAAACAAAATCCAAGATGTACCATTTAGAAGGAGAGGAGTAATTACTCCTCTCTTCTTTTAACCTTTGATCTGTATTTTTTCTCCACCTCTGTTAAGAACCTGTCGTCAAGCTCTGCCTTTATAAGCACGTTCTCATCAGGCGATTTGATGACGATATCGTAATAAGGTACGTCCTTCTGACCTGAGGTATAGTCTATTTTCCTTAGTTCATTTCCATTCTCGTAATTGTATACGCTTCTGTCTCCTGCCGGTGCGATTGCTGCTACAGACTCCATGCTGTATATTCCAAGACGCTTTCTGCGGCTCTTGTTTTTAATTTTGGCAAAACGCAGTTCTCCGTCAAAATATGAATACTCAAATTCAGTATTCTGTGCCATAATCATAAGATATGCAACAAGTCCAAATACTACGGCAAATAAAATACCCGGTGCAAATCCGATACAGATAGTCAGAAGGCTTATCGCTGCAAGCGCCACAAGCAGGTATGAAATAAATACCAGCGCTACATTTTTTTTACGTGCAATCAATGTAAATACTTCCATTATAATTCTCCTTTGCATATTGAAAATATATATCTTTATAATGATAACAGATTTTTGCCGTTTCGTATAGATTTTTTCACGGTTATAGGTTAAAATATTATAAAAATTTAGTGAAATTTCGGAGGGCTGCGATGCAATTTAACATAAAACTGCAAAATGATTTCAAAAACAATATAAGAAGGGAGTGGGCTTTGACCAACGGTCTTGGCGGATACGCCGGCGGCTCAATCACAGGCGCAATAAACCGCACGCATCAGGGCTACCTGATTGCAAGTCTTCGCTCTCCTGTGCAAAGATACGTCTGCTTCTCAAAGACAAACGAAAAAATAGTCACGGAAAATCACACCTACGACCTCTCAAGTGACCAGTTCAAGGGCGGATGCCATACCGACGGTATCCAATATATAAGCGATTTCACATACGACGGAACCATATGCTTTACATATGAAGCCGGTGATATTACCATTAAAAAACACATCGCACTGGCACAGGGAAGAAACCTCGCTGCCGTGGCATACGATATTTGTAACAAAGGAGAGGCCTCTAAGCTTTTGATCACACCTCTTATGAACTTCCGTGAGCACTCTGAAAGCTCCACCGTCGATTCATTAAAATTCGAGGTTCAAAAGCAGGAGCACGGCTTTAGTCTCATCCCAAAAGCACAGGATGACCACTGTATCCGCATTGCTTTTTCAGGCGGAGAGCTTATGGAAAGAGACGACAAATATATCTGCGACCTTGAGGCTCAGACCGAGGTGGACAATGAAGTGCCCGGTCTTGACTGTGCATTTTGCCCATATGACGTGAGTGTGGATATTCCTGCCTCTGCTTCAATGCATTTTTCTGTATTGTGTGATATCGTACCGCTTGAAGCCTGTAACGGCAACGCAGGCTCAGACTGCGCAAAGGACCTTGTTTCTGACAGTGAAAGTGCTTTCGAAGTTGTGCGTGCACAGCTTGACTACACCGATGAGCTGATTAAAAGAAGCGGCTTCACTGATGACTTTGCCATAAAGCTCGCTGTTGCTGCCAACCAGTTTATCGCATACAGACAGTCAACAGGCTATGACACTGTGCTCGCCGGGCTTCCTTGGTTCACCGACTGGGGCCGCGACACTATGATTTCATACACCGGTCTGACTCTTTGCACCGGCCGTTTTGAAAAGGCTCATGATATACTCCTGACCTTTGCCAAGTACTGTAAGGACGGACTCATCCCAAATATGTTCCCGGACAGCGGACTTAAGCCTCTTTACAACACTGTAGATGCATCACTGTGGTATTTTTATGCTGTCTACAAATATCTGGAATATGTGGACACGCAGGACGCCTATGAATTTATAAAGAAGGATATTTATCCTTGCTTAAAGGATATCATTTCCACTTATAAAAAAGGTACTGATTTTTCCATATATATGGACACCGACGGGCTTATTCACGCCGGAAGCGGACTCGACCAGGTCACATGGATGGATGTGCGTGTGGGCGACTGGGTTGCTACCCCACGCCATGGCAAGCCTGTTGAAATAAATGCACTTTGGTATAACGCATTGTGTACTATGGATATGCTGCAGGCTAAGTTTGGCGATAATGATGACAGCTACAGACAGCTCGCTTCACTCGTAAAGGACTCCTTCAACAAGCGCTTCTGGAATGAAAACACCGGCTGTCTGTATGATGTGGTTGACGAGGATGACGATACAATCCGTCCAAACCAGATTTATGCGGTAAGCCTGCCTTTTTCCATGCTTGACAAGGCGCGTGAGAAAGCCATTGTGGATACGGTAATGGATAAGCTGTACGTGGGCTGCGGACTACGTTCGCTCGATCCTGACCACAAGGATTACCATCCGATTTACATCGGCTCTCTCTCAAAGCGTGACCACGCCTATCATCAGGGAACAGCCTGGGGCTTTCTGCTCGGTGCTTTTATCAGTGCCTATGTAAAGGTAAACGGCCACACGAAGGCGACCGCTGTATGTGCTGACAAGCTGCTTGACCCTGTAAGGGAGCATCTGCTCAACAACTGTATTGGCTCGATATGCGAGATATTTGACGGCGATGCCCCTCACAACGGCCGCGGCTGCTATGCGCAGGCGTGGAGCGTAGGTGAAGTGCTGCGCTGCTACTGCGAGGATGTACTTCCTATGCTCCCACAAGCTCACTCATAAGCTCGTGAACCGTGGTCATTTGGTTTATGCGGTCCACATTGGCACCGCAGAATACCAGACCATTTTGCATATCTCCCTTAACCGCTGCAATCAGTGCCTTTGTAATACAATAAGGCACTGATGCAGGGTTACATTTCTCAAGACAATTATAGCACCTTGTGATAGGCTGCTTTTCCTTTTCCAATCCCCTGATAAACTCATTTCTGACAGCTCGCCCCGGCATTCCGACCGGGCTTTTTATAATCTGCACATCAGACTCTTTCGCATCCAGATAAGCCTGCTTGTACGCATCAGATGCGTCACACTCCTTTGTCGCCACAAAACGGCTCGCAACCTGCACTCCGTCTGCTCCAAGCTCCATGCAGTGCATGACATCCTCGTGTGTAAACACTCCTCCCGCTACAATCACCGGAATGTGCTTTTTAAACTTCTCCTCATATGTCTTTGTACAGCTGATAATCTCCTTAATCTCACTGTCATAATCCATATGCTCCATATCCGCAAGCTGTTCATTGGAAAAGCCCAGATGTCCGCCGGCCTTTGGTCCCTCGATAACAATAAAGTCTGCTGTGCGGTTGTATCTGTGTGCCCACATTTTAAGTATCAGATTCGCAGCTCTCTTTGAAGAGACAATCGGAGCAATCCTCGTATGTGACTTTTCATCGACAAGCTCAGGCAGTTCCATCGGAAGTCCTGCTCCGCTTATAATAACATCAGCTCCTGCTTCAACCGCAGCCCGAACATGCTCCTTGTAATGCTTTAAAGCCACCATGATATTGACACCAACCATTCCATGTCCACAGGCAAGCTCCTTCGCCCTCTTAATATGCTTCTTGATAGCAATCAGATTAGCCTTCGCCTGGTCCTTTTCAAACTCCGGCTCCTCAAAACCAATCTGCGCGGTGGAAATCACGCCTACTCCACCCTCCTTGGCAACAGCTCCTGCCAGTCTGCTAAGGCTCACTCCAACTCCCATACCGCCTTGTATAATAGGAAGCTTTGCAACCATATCTCCGATTCTCAGTTCTTTCAACATAATATGTACCTCCGAATTCCGGTATAAATTTCCGGTCTTTCTGTTTGATATTCAAATTATTTGACAATCAAACATATACACATAGTAACCCTTTACGGTATTCGTGTCAAGGTAAAATTATATCATTTTCTATTTTATATGGTTTTTAATACTATGTTTCTTGTTTATTGTAACCATTCAGAACCATCCCACGCCATTCGCTAAACCGGCTACTGTTCACACCTAACAGTGTGACCGGCAACGATTACAGCCCATTTAAAATACTCGTGATTTCTCGAAATTTTATATTGACATACACGTACAAATCATGTAAAATATTTTTTGTTGTGAGACAAGCCCAGTTAGCTCAGTTGGTAGAGCAACGGACTGAAAATCCGTGTGTCTCTGGTTCGATTCCGGAACTGGGCATTTTAATTTATTATGGGATATTAGCTCAGGTGGTAGAGCACTTGACTTTTAATCAAGTTGTCCGGGGTTCGAATCCCCGATGTCTCATTAGAAAAAGAAAGCCATCACTCGTAAGAGTGGTGGTTTTCTTTTTCTATTGATATATGGTGAATTGAACTCCGGGTGTCAAGCTTTGTCAAACCTCATAGAATACGCTGTAAATGCAGCTATGACACTCTTCATATATGAGCGTCCAATCTGTGTTGTCATGCGATTGGACAATACAATGGTAGAACCAGTTACCTTATATATGTGAGCCATATTGACGATACAGGACTTGTGGATACGGATAAACTCCTGTGGTAAGTATTCAATAATATTGTTTAAAGTGGCGTATTGGCAATAATGATCAGAGACTGTCAGTATGTCAATATAATGCAGGCTGCTGGAAAAGGTTATAATCTCCTTGTAAGGAATACTGATTATATCCTGTTTATTACGGTACAGATAAGAACTTTTGGATATATCATTTGCAATTTCATTTAGACATAGGAACAAGGATTCTTCCTTTACAGGTTTTAAGAGGTAATTGAGAGCATGTACTTCATAACCATGAAATACATATTCCCGAAAAGCAGTTAGAAAAATAATAGGTCCGGTATATCCCTCTTTCCTGAGTCTTTTTGCGACATCTAAGCCGCTCATTTCTTTCATTTGTATATCAAGAAAAAATACAGAAAATCTTTTATAGGTATCAGCATTATTTTGAGTAAAAAATTCTTCACCTGAGCAATATTCTGTAATTTCCAATTCACAATTTTCCTGTGAGCTCCATTTATGTAAAAGTGATTTTAGATATTCAGCTTCAGTTGGCTGATCTTCAAGAATTGAAATTGTTAGCTTCATTTTCTTCCTCCTTTAACGGAATCATGATATGAACAGTAAATATATGACCTTCTGTGCTAATCTGAAAAATGCCACCTGCCTCGTCAACGATATCTTCCATTCTTTTAATCCCAAGACCGTGTGAAGAGCTCTTTTTCATTGAAAGAAAATGCCAATTCTGTTCTATGAGCGTGTCATAATTATTTTCCATATGAATCAATGTCATATGTTGGAAGGGCTTGATAAAAAAATGAATAAATGGAGTAGTATCAGGTTGGGTATTTTGCAATCGCTGGCATGCTTCCAGAGCATTATTCCACATATTTCCAATTAAAGAGGAAAGAGCTAATGGATCCATGCTGAAATTTGATGGCAAAAGGACTGAAAACTCTGTCCGGATATCCAGTTTCTGTGCAGCATCAAGTTTATTGGAAAGAATACAGTCAATTGCTGTATTTCCGGTGGATAGCAAATGATGAGTTCGAGCAAGTGAATGATGGTAGTTGTTGATATAGGTTTGCAGATCATCTGATTTGCCGTTTGCTGCAAGTGATTGTATAACATCCAGGTGTATATTGATATCATGCTTCATTTCTCGTAATGCTTCTGTAGTATTGATAAGGGTTTTATATTCCATTTCTTCCAATTCATGTAATCGTTGCTTTTCGAGCAGAGCAGTATTGACTGCTTTTGAATCCCCCAACTGATAAATATATAACAGCAAGAACAGAAAAAGAATGAGAAAAATCAAATTTACGAGTACTAATTTTGACGTAAAATTGGAATCATGAAATTGATTTTCCGCCTCAAGCGTTATCACCATGATGTAATGACCAATTAAAATTCCTGAAATGCAAATCGCAAAGTAGGAAATCTTCTGGATTACAGATAACTGGATTTTCTTGTTGGATATACAGTGAAGCAGGAAAACAAGTACGGCAATCAGCGCAATATATAGCAGTGAAAATGGCATTCTGAGTGCTCCGCCCATCAATAAATCCGGTGAAGTAATATGCGAAAATGTTTGTGGAATGAATAAAGTAAGGTAATCAGCAACAAGACTGATTATTGTATACATACTTCCCCAGAAAAAGCGGCTGAGAAATGCATCATCATAAAAAATCAGAGCAAAGCCTAACTCTATAAAATATGAAATAGCCAGTATTACCATAGACGAAAAATCAGTCATATTCAGGACACATAAGATTAGCCATCGAAGAAATAAATATATAAATTGCTTTGTTTGAATATGTGCGCAGTCTTTTTTGGAGGTAAGCTTTGACTGCATCAAAATATAGAAGAGAACTACTTCCAAAAAGTTTATGAAGTATTCCCATAAAATGTAATTTGTCTGCATAGATAAATAAATCCTTTATTTAGTATTAATAAATGGTAATGTAATAAGTTTAGCATTGAAAACAAGGTCAAACAAGATAATATTATGTCGTTCATGTCGGTAAAACAGCCGTTCATGTAAAGGTGGGTTGAAATAATTTTTAGGTCTGATAAATTGAAACCATACCATGGTGAATAAAGTTGTCAGTGAGAAATGTCGTCTGGCAATTAGAGAGAGGAGTGAGATTATGGATAAGGACAAGACTAGCAGAATAACAAATTTTGCAAACGTTTTGTTAGATGCATTGGAAATGGTTGCACAGAAAAATGCAACTTTGCTATGCAAAGGGTTTATGTATGAACAAAGGTTATTGGAGCCCGGATAGTACTAAAAATTATACAATAGTAAAATAAAAAATACATATTAAATCAGAAAAGGCTATATAGGTCTTCTCTGATTTATCAACTGGAGAATGAAAATGAGAAGAAAAAAAATATATATTACAGTGATGGTAATGGCAATAACTTTGGCAGCTTGTGGAAACACATCAAAAGATTTACAGAATGATACAAGTGGCTTTGTAGATGAAAGAAAGATAGTTATAAATGATACAGAGAAAATCATCAGCAAAAATATCGAGTTCAATGATCCATTTGTAAATGGAACACTTACATATAAGTTAAATGGTTACAGTATATATGACAACTTAAATGAAGCTGGGCTCACAGAAGGCGATATTATGGGACCGCATAATACATTTTATTTGCAGGAGATAGGGGAGCAGTTTCAGACAATTGATGATTACGTAAATCCGGATGGAACGTTAAATAATAAAATTAGTATAGTTATATTGGATATGACAATTAAAAACAAAGATGCAGTTGGATTGACAAAGAAAAATGAATTTACTGTTTCAAACATTGCGTTGCGTGGTGGTAAGAATGTCAGTCAGTATAATGTGGCTTATTTTAGTGAAAGCGCATCAGTAGACTCTGAACAGCCATTGTATTACAACCTGGAGCAGGGCGATTCAAAAGATGTGAAGATTGGCTATTTGATATTAAAAGATGATATGGAAAATATGGTTGGGGTGGTAAGCGATAGTGATATTCAGTTTATGATCCGGTAAGGGGAAATATGTTAAAAAAAAGTTTTAAAACAGAATTTAGAAAAGCAATTACAAATAAGATGGCGGTTATAGATTTACTGATTGTTCTGGCATTAAGTATTTATCATGTAATTACAGTCATTATAAATTATCAGGATTTTTATGAGCTTTATATTTCAAAAGCGAATAATGAAAATCTGATGATTACGTCGGAATCATTGTTTAACCGCTGGCTTGCTTTAGATGTTGCGTCTTTTCCGACAAGTACATTTTATTTTATGCTTCCACTTATTGTTGTTTTACCATATGGCTGGTCGCTGGTCAGCGAGATTAGGTCAGGATATACCAAAAATATTATAGTAAGGACAACCAGAAAGAATTATTTTTTATCAAAATATGCAGCAAATTTCTTGTCAGCAGCACTTGTTACAATAATTCCACTGGCAGTAAATTTTGCAATACTCGGATTGTTCCTACCGTCATTAAAAATGGAATCGATATATCCGTATGGTACAATCGGACAGGGGTGTATGTGGGCTGAAATTTATTATGAATATCCGTTTGCTTATTGTTTTATGTATCTTTTACTGGATGGAATATTTGCAGGGCTGATTGCCTCAATTAGTACGGCAGTTGCATTTATTGTTAGGAATAAGGTTGTTACGATAATTGCACCTTTCTTTCTGATGCTGGTTTTAGATTATATTGATTCAAATTATCTGCTTAAGGGAGAATTCTCGCCAATAAAATTTATGCAGGCATTACCGGTTGCAAATGATTGCTATGGATGGGCGGTAGCAGCTATCGGAATAGTTATGTTTGTCAGTACATTTGGATATGTAATGTATAAGGGGTATCATTATGAAGTTTTGTAAATTATTAAAATATGATTTAAAAAATGGAATTTTAAAGAAATGGTATCTGTATATCGGAACAATATTGGTCGCGTGTATTTTTATTGGAGATTTTTACCGAAGATATCTGTCAAGTAGAGAATATCTGGAAGAAAAATTGACATGTGCTAACATTTTATTTTACCTCTTTCAGGGAAAAGAACCTTTTTCTCCGGATTGGGGAAGCCCATTTGTGTTTCCGATAGTATGGGTATTGATTTTTATAATAATATTATTTGGTACCATTGATTATCCCATGAAAAGTTTGTCTGGGCATGGAATACAGGTGATTTCAAGAATCGGAAAAAGATCATATTGGTGGGAATCAAAATGTATATGGATAACAATAAGTACTTTATTGTATTTTGGAATCTGGTATATGACGGTTATTGTATATGGCAGAGTAGTCGGAATGGATATTTCTTTAAATTATAGCCAGGAAATTAATTCGGAGCTGTTGGAAATGGAATTGGAAACACTGACTCATTCACAGGAAATCATGCTATTGATCATTATGCCTGTTGTGACTGCGCTTTCATTAAATTTTATACAATTATGTCTAAGTCTTTTTATAGACAAAGTATACAGCTTTATGTTTGTTACTTTTTTATTATTTGAGTCCACATATTTTAAAATTCCTGTTGCAATCGGAAATTTTGCAATGGTAAAAAGAAGTGTTTACTGTATTGATGAAGGCATGAATGTCTATAGAGGCTTGACGCTTAATTGTATCATAATAATATCATGCATCATTGTTGGATTTTTGCGTATCAGAAAGTACGATATTTTAAAAAGGGATAACGCATATTGAAAGGAAGAAAATATGATAGAACTTGATAATGTAAGTAAAAGGATTAAGGAAAAAATAGTTTTAGATAATATAAATATAGTCTTTCATGATGGCAACGTATATGGAGTAAAAGGAATCAACGGTTCGGGAAAGACAATGCTCATGAGGATAATCAGCGGATTGATTTACCCTACAACGGGAAAAGTGTTAATTGACGGTAAAGAATTAGGAAAAGATATATCTTTTCCGGAAGAGATGGGATTGCTTATAGAAAATCCTGTTTTTCTTGATTCATATACAGGTGCTGACAATCTTAGGCTGCTTGCTTCCTTAAACGGAACTGCAAGCAATGAGGATATCATGGAAGCGTTAGGAAAAGTAGGATTGGATTATTCTGATAAGAGAAAATACCGTAAGTATTCATTAGGCATGAAGCAAAGACTGGGAATAGCGGCAACGATAATGGAGCATCCAGGGATTATAGTATGGGATGAACCTCTAAATGCACTGGACACGGAGGGGGTAAGGCTGTTCAATGAAATAATAAAAGAAGAGAAAGAAAAGGGAACTTTAATTATAATGTCATGTCATGACGAGATCAGACTTAATGAATATTCGGACGTAATTGTAGTTATGGAAAATGGGAGGATTTTATCTGTTGAAGGAGAATAATGTGAAAAAACATAAATTGAAAATAGTTATCGGAATGGTTTTATGCATAATCGTGTGTATTGCCTATGGGTATAGATATCAGATGGTTAACGCTCAAATAAAAAATCCGGAAATTAAGGAATATAATATGAGTGAGCAGGTAGAGTTTCGGGATGATTTTCTAATTAATTATACAATGAAAGGATATGCGCTTAAAGTTGAACGGGCAGAAGTACTAACATACAAACAGTTTCTAGATAAATATAATGCAGAGGATGAGTACAGTTATGTACCAGATAAAATATATGATGTGGAAATTACTTTGGAGAATATTGATGCGCAAGATGATTCAGGAGTAAATCTAAGTGAATTTTATATTCAAGGTGTAGCTGTATGCGCAGGTATTGATATAAATCTTTGTGATGTTGCAAATCCTAACTTTGGAGGAGCTTATCAGATAGCATTAAGAAAAGGCACAGATATGACAGTTCATATGCCATTTGCGTTGTATGAAGAGAACTTTAGGGAAGATATATGGCGAAAACTAGATGAATTTGATATGGATTTTGTAGCAACACTCTATCCGACTAAAAAGATAGTTCATCTTCAAAATAAAAAATAGTAAAACTGCACAAAAATCAATTGAAAATTTGTGCATGTTTGTTAACACTTTCAGAGGCCAAGGTGATACTATAATAATTGTAAAAACCCCCCAATACATTATATATTTTTTACTATCCCCATAGTAAAATACCTTCTCCTAAAAGACAGCAGAACGATGGCTGTCTTTTTTTTGCTCTATTTTAAGAAAAAGACAGCCATACATTTAATATCTATTATTCTTTTATTTGGTTAAAATTTTACTGTTAAAATTACGTTGTTAGATTTACACCGCTAGTTTTACAGCTTTAGATTTACACCGTCAGATTTATATTGCTTCCGGCTCGCAGTGATGTGTAGTAATCATCATATGATGAGCTGCTCATCTGGCGTGAGACACGATACAGACTGCTTGTGAAGTCATTGTCATTTCCGAACAGAGAATTAAGAGAGTCTGCATCGGCTTTTTTGACAAGCTCCTCATTAGCTTTCAGAGTACCGTCCTTGTTTATTGTGATGCCAATGTCCTCAAGCTTGTCGCTGTATTTGCCTGCCAGCTTTTTGAGCTGCTTGGCGTAACGCTTCATGTAGCTTGAACTGCTGTTTGAGGCGGAATCAATGGAATTGTTGTATGTGTCAACAAGAGCCATGACTGTTCCGCGGATGTTATCTGTATTTTCGTCGTCTGAATACTTGTAGTTCTTTAATTTTTTTGCTGCGCGGTGCAGGGCGGTTGAATCATCGTAAGCGAGCTCTGTAATACTATATTCCTTGCGCTTGGATGATTTCATGGCATCGCGGTTGTTTGAATAAAAATTTCTCATAAAATATGTTGCTGAAAGATTTGTTGCTGAACTTACTCGTGTACTCATGGTAATCCTCTTTATATTTTTAAATTTTAATGTTTAAAATAATTGCGTTATAACTATGATTTTAGGGTTTATTTTGAACGTATAATCACACTTATATGGTTGTTATAAATATTTTATCGGATATTTGCATGAAAAAGTTTACTTATGCGCTCAAAAGAAGTAAAATATAAAAGAATGCGTAGAATAAGAAAACGCAATTATGCAATCGGAATGCAATAAAGCAAAGAGCAACAAAACATAATGTAAAAAGCATAATGTAATAAAACAAAATGTAACAAGCATAAAGTTACAACAAAATGAAACAAACATAATGTAACAAAAGGAGGATATGGGGCATGAGCAAAAAAGCTTTCGGTACAACATCAAAAGGAGTGGAGGCATCGCTTTACGAAATCAGCAATGCCGGTGGATTGAGAGTACTTTTGACAGACTATGGCGCTACTGTTGTGTCTATTTTTGTAAAGGACAGGGATGGCAATGAGAGAGATGTTATTCTCGGCTATGATGATGTGAAGTCATATGAGAAGGAGTATAGCTATTTTGGCGCTACTGTCGGCAGATATGCGAACAGGATTTCTGATGCAAAGATTAATATTGATGGGGTGGAATACAAGCTTGAGGCTAATGACAATGAGAACAATCTTCACAGCGGCTCAAATGGTGTGTCTAAGCGTTTCTGGACTGTTAAGGAGCAGAAGGACGATGAGATTACATTTGAGATTGAGGATGCAGATTTGGAGCAGGGCTTCCCGGGAAATGCTGTGAGCGATGTGACCTTTAAGGTGACAGGGGAAAATGCACTTGCTATTACATACAATGCAAAGGCAGATAAGACAACTACCTTCAATATGACAAACCACAGCTATTTCAATCTGAACGGTCATGCTTCAGGAAGTGTATACACTCACACATTACAGATAAATGCTGAGCATTACACACCTGTAAAGGATTCAAAGGCTATTCCTACAGGTGAGATTGCACCGGTTGAGGGTACACCATTTGATTTTACAGAGGCTAAGCCAATCGGAAGAGATATTGAGGCAAATGATACACAGCTTCACTATGGAAGCGGATATGACCACAATTTTGCAATAGACAAGACTGCTCCGGGAGTAGAAAAGGTTGCAACAGCATACTCACCTGAGAGTGGCATACAGATGGAGGTATACACCGACTGTGTCGGAATCCAGCTTTATACAGCCAACTTTATCGTGGGACAGGAAGGCAAGGGCGGAGTCAAATACAATAACCGCGATGCATTCTGCCTCGAGACACAGTTCTATCCAAATTCAATAAATGAGACCAATTTCAGTACCCCTGTTACAAAGGCAGGCGATACATACCACACAGAGACTGCTTACAAATTTTCTGTGAGATAAAAGAGATACGGAATAGTTAAAGCCCATCATATTGATGAAATTTATCATTAATATGGTGGGCTTTCTTAAGCTTTGTTTAATCAAACACTGATACAGTGGTTTTATTTCCCGAAATGTGGTATATATATTTATGTGTATATTTATGTATATATTTATGTGTACATTTATGTGTATATTTATATGTATATTTATATGTATGAAATACATTGATAAATACAGATAATTATTGAGACGACTTCGCACACGCAAACCTGCATTACCGCTGGCATATGGTGTGTTCCGAAGAAATATATGAACTGCCACAAGGTTCCATTAAACCTCGGTGACGATAAAAAGCAGACTGATATAACAGACTATCCGAATGCATTTTTTGTGGCTGACTTCATATATTTCTGAGGAATATACCATATGCCGGCGCACCCTCACAGCCTGCAGGTGCGAAGTCCCCCAAAAAAAGCGAATAAATATATATCACAGAGGAAACAAACCATGAAAATAGTATTTTTAGATTCAAAAACAATTGGTGACGACATCGACCTTTCCGAATATGACAAGCTTGGAGAGGTTGTCAAATATGATTTTTCGACAACAGAGGAAGCAGCGGAGCGCACAAGGGATGCTGATGTGATTGTTTTAAACAAGGTCGAGGTAAATGAGAAATCTATAGGACAGGCAAAAAATTTAAAGCTCGTATGTGTGACTGCAACAGGCACCAACAATCTGGATAAGGAATATCTGGCAAAGAGAGGTATTGAGTGGAGAAATGTCGCAGGCTATTCTACAGAGACCGTGGCGCAGCATACGTTTGCACTGTTGTTTTACCTGCTTGAGAAGCTGAGATATTATGATGATTATGTGAAGAGCGAGAAATATGTGGGCGATACGTCGTTTACGCATTTTTCCAATGTGTTTCACCAAATTAGCGGTATGACCTGGGGCATCGTGGGGCTTGGAAATATCGGAAGACGCGTGGCTGATATCGCAAAGGCTTTTGGCTGTCATGTGGTTTATTATTCTACCTCAGGAAGAAATTCGCAGCCGGGCTATGAGAGAGTGGATTTTGATACGCTGCTGTCTACATCTGATATAGTGTCGGTGCATGCACCGCTCACAGATGACACACTTGGTTTGATGGACAAGTCTGCGTTTGAAAAGATGAAAAAGTCTGCGATATTTTTAAATCTTGGCAGAGGACCGATAGTGAATGAGGCAGATCTGGCACAGGCGCTTATGGCTGGAGAGCTGGCGGCGGCAGGTCTTGATGTGCTGGCGCAGGAGCCTATGAGTGAGGACAATCCGCTCCGTGCGATAAAGGATTCAAACAAGCTGATTATCACACCACATATTGCGTGGGCAAGCGTTGAGGCAAGAACAAATCTGATGCACATTATATATGGTCAAATTAAGGACTTCTTTGCTAATTAGAAAATTTATTTTAAAAACAAATCGCGAAATTAATAGGCGAAATTAAGAGGCAGAAATGAGCATCAAATTTGAGATAACAAAACAAAACAACATACATTTTGGAATTGCAGCAGCAGCGGCCGCGCTGGTGGGGTACTTTACATCGGCAAGCTGGTGGGTGATTCTTTTGTTTGCGGCAGCATATTTTGGACTTATCAATGTGAAGCTTGAGCTTCCGGTGAAGCTGTCGTGGCTTTGGGCTGCGATACTGCTTGTCATCGGAGCGATACTATCTGTTTTTTCGGTGCAGTATGTGCTGCTGACGGATGAGGACTTTGTGAAAACCACCGATATGGTATGCGTGGTGAATATGGTTCTGGCGCTCGCCATATATCTGGTGATACTTTTTATCACGAACAACGCGAGGCTTACCTGTACCATAGCATCAATTGCCATTCTCGCGTTTGGATTTATAGATTATTTTGTCTATGAATTCCGTGGCAATGAGTTCACATATGCGGATTTGAAGTCAGCGGGAACAGGTCTTTCCGTTGTGACAAAATACAAATTCGTGATAGACTACAAGTTTTTGTATGTGATTCTGGCGGCTGTTTTGTATATAGTGCTGGTAAGGCGCATAGAAGTGCAGTTTGAGTCGGCTATCCATATGCGGATTATTTCGATTCTTCTTACAATAATATGCGGGCTGTATGTCATCATGAATTCCATGTCACTGAACACCGAGACCTGGGAGAAAAAGGGCACGTACAGAAACGGCTATCTGCTGAACTTTGTGCTCGGCATAAGGGACAGCTTTGTGAAGGCACCTGATGGCTACAGCAAGGCAGCAGTTGACAAGATAGCAGACAATTTCAAGGAAACGGACAACTCATATTCGCAGTCTGATGCGAAAAATCCGACAATCATTGTTATCATGAATGAGTCGTTTGCCGATTTGTCGGTGGTGGGAGATTTTGAGACCAACACGCAGGTCACACCGTTTATGGATTCAATGAAGAAAAATACACTTAAAGGCTATGCGCTTTCGTCCGTATACGGTGCGAAGACTCCGAACTCTGAGTGGGAATTTGAGACAGGAAACTCGATGGCATTTCTGCCGGATGGCTCGGTGGTTTATCAGCAGTATATAAATGATGACCCGACATCTATAGTCTCAAACCTGAAAAATATCGGCTATACGACAGTTGCGATGCATCCGTACTATGCGACAGGCTGGAGCAGGAACAAGGTTTATCCGCATCTGGGCTATGATGAGACTTACTTTATAGATGATTTTGACCAGACAAAGATACTCAGGGAGTATATCACGGACCAGGAGCTCTATGATAAGATCATTGACCGCTACGAGAAAAAGAGCGATGACGAGAAGCTTTACATCATGGGTGTTACGATGCAAAACCACGGTGGCTACGGTGAGAGATATGACAACTTCAATCAGGAGGTTTACAAGGTTGGACCGTCATACACTGATGCGAACCAGTATCTGTCACTTTTGAATGAGAGTGACAAGGCGCTCGAAAATCTCATCACATACTTTAAGAGTGTGGATGATCCGGTTGAGATTGTGTTTTTCGGTGACCATCAGCCGGGGCTGTGCAACGATTTTATCAAGCTATTAAATGGCAAGGGCAATTCCGGACTTACTGAGCAGGAGCTTGAGAATCTGTACAAGGTGCCGTTTTTCATATGGACCAATTATGAGACGGATGCACAGACAGTTGATGTGACGAGCCTCAACTATCTGTCCACCATGGCACTTGAGAGAGCAAACATAGATCTGCCGGCATACAATCAGTTTCTCGCAGAGCTGATGGAGAAGATTCCGGCGATAAATTCAAGAGGCTATTATTCGAAAAAGAATGAGTGCTTTATGCATGTGGATGAGGCAACAGGAGACGAGGCAAAATGGATAAAGGCATACAATATCCTGCAGTACAACTCAATGTTTGACGAGAAGGACAGAAGCTCGCTGCTGTTTCCGTACCTGAAATAATGGGATGGTCTGAAGCAGCCATAAATACACATATGATAAAATGAATTAATATAACTATTCAGGGAGTTAATAATGAAGCTAAGTGATTTATTACAATTTGATAACATAATTGTGCAATGTCATGATAATCCGGACGCAGATGCACTGGCAAGCGGCTTTGGCGTCTATGAATACCTGAGGATGAATGGGAAAAGTCCCAGACTTGTATACGGAGGCAGGAATATCATACACAAGAGCAATCTGGTGCTTATGGTAGAAAGTCTTGGCATACCGATAGAGCATGTGGATTTTTTGGACAATCCTCAGCTGCTTGTGACTGTCGATTGCCAGTACGGTGGTGGGAATGTTACATTTTTCAAGGCAGAAAATGTGGCTGTCATAGATCACCACAGAGTATCGGGAGAACTTCCTCCTATGAACCGTGTCATGAGCTATATGGGATCATGTGCGACAATTGTGTGGGATATGCTGCGCGAGGAGGGTGTAGAGATAAAGAGAAAGCTGGCAACAGCGCTGTACTATGGACTTTACACCGATACCGGAGAATTTACTGAGATAACCCATTCGCTTGATAGAGATTTGCGCGATGAGGCGGATTTTGACAGCGCTATAGTGGCAAAATTTAGAAATGCCAACATGTCACTTGAGGAGCTCGACATAGCCGGAACAGCATTGCTTGGGCGCGATTATATAGAGGAATATCGTCTGGCGGTCGTAAAGGCAGGGGCATGTGACCCGAATGTGCTCGGCATCATAAGCGATTTTGTGCTGGAGGTGGATGCTATTGACATATGCATGGTATTTTCAGTGATTAAGAATGGAGTGAAGCTGTCGTTTAGAAGCTGCATAAAAGAGGTGAGCGCAAGCGAAATGGCGCAGGAGGTGTGCAGGGGCATAGGCTCAGGCGGAGGACATTATTACAAGGCCGGTGGATTTATTCCGATGGATCTGCTGATAGACAGCTATAATGTCTACTGCAAAGAAAAAGATGTGACACCAAGGTTTCAGTACAGCAGCGATGGCACACACAAGCGTCCTTCGGATTCAGCAATCAAATCTTTTTTGGAGGAGCGGCTTTTTGATTATTTAAACGATACAAAGATAATTTACGGAGAAGATTTTGATACGAGCGGCTTCAAAAAAGTGGATTATAAAAAACGCCCGATTCCAATGGGATATATCATTGCAAAGGACATACTGCCTGTGGGCTGCAGCATGGGAGTGAGGACGGCTAAGGGAGATATCTCCACACCGGTTAATGAGGATACGGTAGTCATAATAGGAGAAGATGGCAGTGTATGGATTTCAAATCTGGACAGGCTGAACAAAAGCTTCAGGATATACAAGGACTGGCGTTTTACTGTGAAGCAGACAGATTATGTGCCGAGGTTCAAGAATAAGGATGTAGAGACTATAGTGGATGGAATGGCACATGCCAGAGTGTGCATACCTATAGAGGAGGATTTTTCAAGGGCATTTGTGCTAAAGCACAAGGTAAAGCTATTTAAGAATAAGGATGACAGCAGTTATATATCAGGCAGACCTGGAGATATTATGGTTCTGCCAAATGATGACAGAAATGAGGCATATATGATAAGCAAGACAGAATTTGAAAAGACACATATAGCAAAGGGGGAGGAGGAAAACCGTAAAAAAGCGGTCGTTTTCGACCTTGATGGAACACTTCTCTATACACTTGAGGATTTAAAAAATGCAACAAACTATGCATTAAAACAAAAGGGCATGTCGGAGCGTACACTCGATGAGGTGCGCAGATTTGTGGGAAACGGAGTCAGACTGCTGATGGAGCGTGCAGTGCCACAGGGGGCAGACAATCCACAGTTTGAGGAGACCTTTGCGTTATTCAAGGAGTATTATGACGCACATTGTAACGACAATACATCACCATATGATGGTATCATGGAGCTGCTCGAGGAGCTTAAGGTGCGCGGCATCAAAATGGCTATCGTATCAAACAAGATAGATTTTGCGGTAAAATCGCTGGACAAGCTGTATTTTAAGGATTACATGACAGCAGCCATCGGAGAGATGGAGGAGGAAGGCATCCGCAAAAAGCCGGCACCGGATATGGTGCAGAAGGCACTTAAAGAGCTTCAGGTGAGTGCAGAGGAGGCAATCTATGTGGGAGATTCTGATGTGGATATTGCCACGGCAAAAAACTCAGGACTTGAGTGCGTATCGGTCACATGGGGATTTCGCGATGAAGAGTTTTTAAAGGAGCACGGTGCAACAAATCTGATAGATGAACCGGTCGAATTGTTAAATTACGTATAATTAGGAGAACCTTGATTTATGCTTTCAGAAAAGGGACTATTGATAATTGAAAAGCTGGCAGAGCACAACAATGAGCTTGTCACATCAAAGGCTCTTGCTGCGTCCACAGGTATGTCGGAGCGAAGTGTGAAGACATATCTGAAGGAGGTGGCTGATTTTTGTGAGCAAAACTCTATGATGCTCGACAGAAAGCCCGGCAAAGGCATGAAGCCGTGCTTTAGTGATGCACAGATAGGAAAGATTCTGGATGTGGCAGGGCGGAGATCGGCAGCAGTATCGCAGAAGAAGCGACAGAACTACATATCGTATATTCTGCTAAGTGGCTGGGATACATACACGTATGCGCTTTTTTCGGAGGAGTTAAACGTCAGCAAAAATGTCATCATGGATGATATAAATGAGCTTGACGCGGAGCTTCTGCTCTTTGGCATTAAGGTGCACCGAACGGCGGGCTACGGCATATATGCGACAGGCAGTGAGCTTGATATCAGAAAAGCCATGAGGCATTTCTGCAGGTATCCGATCAGTGATAAGCAGGTTATCAAGACCGATGACCACAGGCTTTCAAGACGCGCGGCCGAGGTGATAGCCAATAATTTCAGAAGCGTAAATCTGTCGATGGCGGTTGACATGATACATCATGTGGAGAGACGCTTTGATATCATTTTTACGGATTATACATTTCAGATGCTGGCAGAGTATATAGCCATTGCACTTTTTAGGGTGGATGTGGAGAAGGAGCTGAAGCTGGATGAGTTAGATTTGTCAAACCGAATGTGTGATGCTGCAAGTGATGAGGATGCGGGCACCGAAACAGAGCAGCAGGTACAGAAAAATGGATTCGTAATGACAGAGCATGAGAACATGGCAAAGGAGGCAGCAGGCTTTCTGGACAGACATCACGGCATCAGCCTCTCACAGCCTGAAATCATGTATCTGGCAATGCTTTTTTCCTGTGCCGAGGGACAAAACCGTGTTGTCGTGTCCTGTGAGGAGGCACTTAGCATAGAGGATGAGATGATAGTGTATCTGTCAAATCTTCTCGCTGCCAACCTGATTGAAAATGAGCTTCTACGTGAGAGCATGCGTAGCTTTTTGCCGGGCTCTATCGCGAGGACTCATTTTGGCATAGAGATAGACAATCCGTTTCTTTCCGATATCACACAATCGTATGCCAGTCTCTTTACGGTATGCTTTACGGTATCGAGATACTATGAAAAGTACACAGGCGCCATGCCGAGCGAGAATGAGATAGCATTTATAGCCTTGCAGGTGGGCGGAGCCCTGCACAGAAATCCTATGACAGTGCGCGCAGTGTTAATAGGTGCAGCAGGCTATGCGACCGGCAGTATAATAGCGGGCAAAATAGAAAACAGAGTGCCGGATGTAAGGATAGTAAGCATTTTGTCGTCAGACCGCATAGAGCATATTGACGAGTATGACTGCGACCTCATACTCTCGACCATAGACACACAGGCAGATATCCACAAGGATATGAGATTTTTGTATGTTTCTCCACTAATCAGTGCGCAGGATGAGAAAAATATCAGAAACAAGTGCTTTGAGCTCATGACCGGCCAGAGCGCGGAGGTCAGCGAGTTTTCACAGATGCTGTCGGAGGAATTTATCATATTTGAGAAAAAGGCGAAAAACCGCAAGGATGTTTTAAAGCGCGCGTGCCAGCTTCTGATAAACAAAGGAATAGTGCAGAGCGAGTTTGCTAGGGATGTACTTGAGCGTGAGAAGGTGGAGGCAACCGCCGTGGGCTGCAATATAGCCATACCGCACGGAAAGCCTGAGCATGTAAAACGCTGCCAGATACTTGTGATACGTCTCGACAAGCCGATAGAGTGGGGCGAGAGGATGGCAGACATGATATTTCTGCTTGCGATAAACTTTGACAGTGTCAACACGACAAAAGCATTTTTCCATGACTTCACGAAGCTTCTGAATGAAAATGGAGCGACGGACAGGCTCAGGGAGGCTGCTTCACCTCATGAGCTTTGTGCAGCTATCCGGAAGGAGCTGGGGTGGAACTGAATATGACATTAATACAAAATTGCACCAGAGATGGTGCAATTTTGCATTTTGGGGAATATTGAAAAAACTCATACCGCACAGTACAATAAAACCATAGAAAGCAACGGACATATGACAGGCTGATGAATAGCAGAGGGCGATACAGTTAATCATATGTGTAAGCGAAATAAACAAACCAATAATTTTAAATTCAGGAGGACAAAACTATGGTAAGCAAGACAATGGTAGTAAAAGCAGCAGAGGGACTTCACATGAGACCGGCAGGAGTTATCGCAAGAGAGGCAGGCAAGTTTGATTCAGACGTAACAATCGTATTCGGCGACAAGAGAATCAACGCAAAGAGCCTTGTAAACATCATCGCAGCATGCATCAAGAAGGATGCAGAGATTACATTCGAGTGTGAGGGAGCTGACGAGGAAGCCGCACTTGCAAAGATGGAAGAGCTCGAGGCAGACAACTTCGGAGATTAATCAACCAGCAAAGTCAATCGGAGGTGTGATATGTACAAAGGAATCGCCGGCTCAGAAGGAATCGGAATCGGAAATGTGGTCATTATCGAAGAGCATGAGATAGTGATTGAGAATAAGAAAATTACAGATACAGACGCTGAAATCGCACGTCTCCAGGGAGCCATTGAGAAATTTGTAAATGATACAAACGCCATGGCAGACAGAATGGAAAAGACAGTCGGAGCAAAGGATGCGGATATCCTTCGCGGACATATCCAGATGCTTCAGGATCCGACCATAGAGGAGCAGATTACAGCGCTCATAGTAAGTGAGAAAATCACAGCAGAGAAGGCGCTCGACCAGGTGCTTGAGCAGACAGCAGAGATATTTGCACAGATACCTGATGAGCTTTTGCAGCAGAGAGCGACAGATTTCAGGGATATCAAAGCCAGAATCCTTAAGATTCTGCTTGGAATCGAGGACTACGATATCTCAGCAGCTCCGGCAGGCACAGTGCTCGTGGCACATGACCTGACACCATCCATGACAGCAGGTATCGTGGCAGAGAATATCGCAGGAATACTCACAGAGGTGGGCGGCAGAACCTCCCACTCAGCAATACTTGCAAGAGCTATGGAAATCCCGGCAGTTCTCAGTATTGACGGAATCTGTACATCTGTCAAAAATGGTGACAGAGTGGTACTCAACGGAACAAGCGGAGAGGCAATCGTAAACCCTGACGCTGAGACAGAGCAGAAATTCGCTGGGCTGCTTGAGGAATACAAAAAAGAGAAAGAGCTCTTAAAGAAATTTGCGGGTGTGCCGACAGTATCCGCAGACGGCACAAAGGTAGAGCTTGTATGCAATATCGGAAAGCCTGAGGACGCAAAGAAGGCTGTAGAGTGTGACGGAGAGGGAATAGGACTTTTCCGTACAGAGTTCCTTTTCATGGACAGAGACACAATTCCTACAGAGGAAGAGCAGTTTGAGGCATACAAATCAGTAGCAGAGACAATGAAGGGCAAGCCTGTCATCATCCGTACACTTGATATCGGAGGCGACAAGGAAATCCCATATCTGGGCCTTGAGAAAGAGGACAACCCATTCTTAGGTTACAGAGCTATCAGATTCTGCCTCCAGAGAACAGACATCTACAATACACAGCTTCGTGCACTTGTGAGAGCCAGTGCATTCGGCAGGATAAAGATAATGGTTCCGCTTGTGACAGGCGTAGATGAGCTTCGCAGTGTAAAGGCAATGGTAGCTGACATCATGAAAGAGCTTGATGCAGAGGGCATTGCATACAACAAGAACCTCGAAATCGGTATCATGATGGAGACACCGGCAGCCTGCATGATGGCAGATGTGCTTGCAAAAGAGGCAGCCTTCTTCAGTATCGGAACAAACGACCTGACAGGCTACACGATGGCAGTAGACCGTGGAAACTCAAAGGTAGCATACCTTTATTCAGCCTTCAATCCGGCAGTGCTGCGCGCAATCAAGCGTATCATCGAGTGCGGTAAGAAAGAGGGTATCATGGTAGGCATGTGTGGAGAGGCAGCAGCAGATCCAAAGCTCATTCCGCTGT
>URDU01000010.1 GCA_900546625.1 uncultured Lachnobacterium sp.
CTACTGTTAGTATAGAATGCATGATTAATTTCATATAATGGCTCCAAATCTTGAGTACGGGGCCATTTTACTTGTTCTCTATCATGATTGATACATTTATTTTCTTTAGCAGACCAAAGAAATTGCTGTACCTTAGTTACACTAAGCAAACTATCATAATTATTTTCACCAATCACTTCCTTCTCATAGACATCAAGTGCATTCTCCAAAACCTGTTTGTCTGCAAATGGTGCTGTTGCATGAACCCAAAATATATGATCAGCATTGACCACTGTTGGGATATAATTAATGAAATCCTCGATGACAGTAGAAGACAAGCACAAAGCTTCAGGTCGCTCTATTACTTGAATTCTATCATTATTGAACGACTGTGCAATTTCAATTGTTTCAGGATCATTTGTTGAAACGATAATATCATGAACTCTGTCAATTTCCAACAACTGATTCAATTTCAACTTCAACAAACCACCTTCAATACCATAGATTTTCTCAAACTTAAGATATTTCCCAGACTACAGTTACTGTATCAGTAACATCTATATTGTCTGCTTCAATATCTATGTCATATGCTGCCGGTCCACTCATTTCACATTCCGTACACTCCATTAATCTCATTTCATTCATTGGCTTTGTTACAAAATCTATCTCTCCCCAGGAATAATCAATCACCTGTATTTCACCCAGTTTCACATTCGCTGCTGTTGTAAGTACCTGTGCCTTTTGAATGGAATCCTCAATTGCTTTATGTAACAACTCATTTTTACATGTTTCTACGTCGGCTACAGTATATTCAATAGAAAACTCTGGTTTTAATGAACTATGTGCCAAAGCATACAGCACCAGACCCAGCTTTTTATTATCAGATGCAAACTCTATTTTCATATGATGAATATACTTATATCCCTCAAATCTTCGCTTCCAACTCTTATCCCTGTCCTGATAGCTTTCATATTCTGTATCAACATTAAAATATACTGTTTTAAGGTCTTTTCTCTGAAATCCAAGGTTTTCAAATAAATCCTTGAGCAGTTCTGTATCTTCTGTTGATCTGCGAAGAGTATCTTCATATTCATGGCAAAGTTCTTCCTTGTTTACATATAACCGGATCATATCCGGCTTTACTGCTATTTTTCCTTTTCCCGTAACTTTAATTGTTCTCATCATCTTTGCTCATCCTTTCATTCTAATAATACTGGTCGATTGCTGACTCAATCATCTGATTTGCCTGTATCTCATCCATTTCATCTGAATAAGTATCCATGCTCCTGCCAAGAACATGATCAAATTCATCAAGAACCTCCGTCATCAGCCCCTTATCAATCCGACTTTTACACTCTGCAATCAGCACAGCCGGGATTCCATAAAATGCTTCTGCAATACTTCCTGTAATGGCTCCAAGTGTATCCGTATCTCCACCAAGTGATACTGCATTACGCACTGCGTCCTCAAAATCTTTGGATTCCAGAAATGCGATAATTGCTTCTGGCACTGTTTCCTGACAGCTTTCAACATGATGATAGTAAGGTCGGATATTATCCAATGTTCTACTCAGATCATAATGAAACTCCCTCTCTATATACTCTTTGATCTCTTCTTTTGAAGAGCCATTCCTTGCCATGTATATTGCACTTGCAGTTGCCTCTGCACCCTTTATACCTTCTGGATGATTATGTGTCACATTCGCTGTAGCTCTAGCTACCTCTCTGGTTCTTTCCATCGAGTCATAAAGCCAGCCTGCCGCTGACACTCTCATGGCTGAACCATTTCCATAGCTACCGTATGGTTTTGGATTTTTTTCTTTAAGCCAATGTCTGAACCTCCCTCCATATCCTGCATGTGGATATCTTCCTCCACAATCCTGCATATTGGATGCTACTGCCTCTTCAATTTCCTTTAATGCTGCTTCCGGTCCGACTGCAAGAAGAGCCGCTCCAACTGCTATTGTCATAACTGAATCATCTGTAAAGCCACAGCCTTCACTAAATAAATCAAAGTTCTTTGTTTTATCACCTCTGTCAAACTCAAACGGACTTCCTATAATATCTCCTAAAATTGCTCCGTACATATATGCCTCCAATCCCCGGATTACCCCGGCACCTCTCTTTCTCTGTTACAATATAAGTATAATTAAAAGGCATCTTCATATGGTCGCTATCCCGGCGACACTTTTAAGATAAAAAACAAACGCCGATACTATGTGAGTACCGACGTAACATTTACTAATCAATATTTGCTTGTAAACTCTTCATAGAAAATAATTTCTTCATCCGCTGTTGTATCCTTATCTATGAATTCCTGCAAGTCTTTTTTCATATTATCAAATACTTCCTGACTATGACTTTTATCACAAAAAGCTGTATGCACCATACATCCGTATACTCCACATGTAATTGCATCATATCTTTCACATCTTTCCAAGGTTATCCTACACGATTCTTTATATTCCTCATCTGCAATAATCGTGCCTCCCTCACTGCCAATAGAATTTGGTTTATATATGTCGTTCCACATATCCATATCGCTCCTATACTCCAAGAATTTCATTTGTATACTTAAATAAGGTCACATTCAGCTGCATAATATCATACTGCTTATCTATTATAGCCTTCTGTACAATCAGATCCACCTTACTGCTTGGGCTAAATGCCCAGTCCGCTCTGGCAAGTAAGTCTTTTGACTGTTCCAAATCAAGCTGCAGTGCAATACAAAGTGCCATTACCGTCTTCTTCTTTGGATGATAATTCTGGTCACATTGAATCTTGGAAAAATGTTTTCTATCAAGGTTTGCCCGTTTCCACACATCCTTATTATCAATATGTGCTTCATTGATCAGCTCAAATAATTTATCATGAAATGATACACCAATATTTGCAAGCTGGTCTTCCAAAGAAATGTCTGCTGACAGCATACAAGGCTCTGCTAACCCTATATCTTCCTCAATTGGATAGTTATCTTCTGACTCTCTTTGAAGCATCTCCTCATAGAACGCTTCCTCTGGCAATTCTCTCCTACGAGCACCACTTTTGCTTCGCACCGGATATTCTTTTTTATGGCTTTCCCTGACATAATTAGCATCTATGTAGGAATCAATATCACCCACAATCTGACCGGAAAGCTGAAAAGACCTTTTATCAAACACTACCAGTATGATTTCAATCTCATTTTCAGTAAGAAACTGACTGAATACTGACACAGCAATCTGTAATGCCTTATCCTTCGGAAATCCATATACTCCTGTCGAAATTAATGGAAAGGCAATGCTCTCACACTTAAGTTCCAATGCTTTTTGCAATGATTTACGATAGCAGTCCTCCAGAATTTCAAATTCATGATGCAATCCATCCGTCCATACCGGTCCTACTGTATGAATAATATATTTTGCCTTTAGGTTATATGCACCAGTTACAGCAGTATCACCTCTTGCAATTTTGCCGATATTCGCTCTTTCTGCGAGAAGCTTTTCTTTTCCTGCTGCCTCATATATTGCCAAGTCCGTGCCACTTGCACATATCGGATTTGGATTAGCAGTATTTACAATCACATCTGCTTTTACCTTTGTTATATCGTTTCGGACAATCTTAAACGGCATTGTGGCACCTCCCTATCCATGCCTGTATTACTTTAATATCTTCCTTATCTGCTTATCCGTTGCCTCTGGATACATCTCATGCATATAGTCTACAAGCTGCTTCCATGAATCCAGCGGATTATCCTTATAACAGGAAGTCACATAATCGTATCCATAGATATGCTCGATAGATGAATACACTGCAACATCCCATCCATATTCAATACCTTTCTTATTCACTCTCTTCTTAAAATCGCAGTTGCACAGATATGTCTGCATCATAAGATTCGTTATTGCACCATCAAATCCCTTTTCTCCATCCTTGCCAAATCCAGCTTGTTTTTTCAATTCATTGGAATAAATCTCTGAATCAGCATTATCTTCCATAAAATTGACCATTATCTTTTTATGCTTATTAGGAGCTTTCCCATCATCATATAATGCCTCAAAATCATATCCATCCCGGCGATAATTAGCAAATACAGGCAACCACTTTTTTGATATAAATCCTGCCTTCTTATCAAAGAACTTTCCATAGACGATATCATGCCGCCTTGCTATAATAGCCCGCCACATCCATGGATCAATCTCTGGATTATCACTCCACCAGTACTCCGGAACAGTTCTTTCTTCAAGAGAGAAACCTTTTATATCATTCTTGAACAAGGGTAAAAATCCCATCTTATTGATATATTCGATTGCTTCATCTACAGAATGGATGCATTCCGGGTTGTCCCACTTCATGCCATGCATAATCCATTCACCTGATTCGTTTCCCATAATACACCTCTATATGAACACTATTACAGTATCATTATTTTCTTCATATTTATGAAAATCCACTGTTTAATGAAACTCTTCCCATGTTTTTCCATCCAGTATTGATGCTATTTCATCTGTTTTAGGCAACATTTTACTTTTGAACATTTCTGCCAGATTAAAATATTTACTTTTTTGAATCGGATTTTTACTTGCTTTTTTAAAATCTGTTGAATAAAAATGCTCAACTATAAAATATCTATGCTTAACTGTTTTCAAATTGTATCCATATTCTGACTCTGCATGAACAATGGCCTCTTTAATCTTTTCTATCTCCTCTTTTGTAGCAGCTTCTCCGCTTTCATTAATATATGACACTTCTCCATTTACTAACTCTGCAACAACTGTTTTTTTCAATTTTCCGATTGCTCTAATACTCTTTCCTTTATATAAGCCAATGTATCCATGACCTGAATAGCCTCTTGAAGCTTGATCATAATAAAAATCATATTTCAAATTATCTTCAAGTGTTGTTCCCGCAACAATTGCTCTCATCCATTTTCCATCATCAGGTATCAGTTTTTCATCAAAGCAATACTTCTTATAATCATCAAGCACAGCCATTATCTCTGAATCTCTCTCATCTACAATATCTTCCATTGCAGCAACTAATTGCTCAAATGTAATATTTACATGCCTTATTGGTGTTTTTATTTCACTAATCCTGTCTGTATTATACTTTTTCAAAACAGTGCCAAAACTATCCATCAATGATTCTTTCATAGGTTTTGGATCTAACGTTAATAGCACTTTTATCTCCTCTGTTCCAAACTGAGTAAGATGTTTTTCAAGCTGAGATTGTTGAAATTGATTATGTAATTTTGTCTCAACTACTATTTTAAAACTTTTCTGGCTTATAATCGCATCTGGAACGCTTTCGTCTCCCACTACCTGAAGATCAAATGTTATTTCAGGTGTCTCATCTTGTTCCAGTATTAAAGCATTCAACATTGCAAAGAATTTATCCGCATTATAATTATATAAGCGAGATAACATCAGCATAGTATTAGATGTATCTACATTCTCCTTTGAATGATATCTTTGAAAATAGTGTATCTGCACATTTATCCCTCCAATTTATCTAAATTTCCGATTTCATATGTACTCCAGATAAAATCAACAAAAGTAATACTACTCCCAACAGCAAGCTTAGCATGTCTAACTTCAAGTCCTTGAAAAGATGCACTCTTACCATGACCACTTCCGAATGGATTTCGAATTTCTGCTAGTTTTGTAGGAATAACTCTAAGATTTCCAAGAACTGCTTTAATTGCATCTGCCCCTCTATCTGCAGGCTGTACATTGGATGGAAGTAGATTTATTTCATACACTCTGTTTCGTAAAAAATTCGTTCAACACTGTCGAATTTTTTCCAAAATCTGGTAATTTAAATTCACATAGATACAGTATACCACAGCTCCTGTATCTATGCGATTTCTTTTTTATTGTTTTTGCCAATAAGAACTCATCTTCTCCACAGTAACCTCCGGATAAAAGTAAGTAAGAATCGTTGCTTTGGGAACACCTGCAGCAAGTGCTTTCTTCACCTCTTCTTTCTGCTCCGGTGCTTCCATCTTACGATGTGCCCTTATATCCCTTCATTAAAAATAATACTATTCCTGTAAACAAACATAACAACGCTATCAACAAAATCCCCAGTAATGGGAATTTAAAAATATATCTCCACGACTCAGTAAAACACTGATGAAAATTTAAAAATTCAAATCCCTGATACATTTTTGTATTCATAATATCTACCAACTTGACCTTGCAAATCCGCAATTTGAAATTACTTTACTTGAAATAATACGATTTATGAATAGTTTGACTTCAATAAAAATGGTGTATGCCATACTTACTAAGTAATGCATACACCATTAAATCACATTAGAGATTACGTAAACTCAATAATGGGATGTTCTATCATTTTTGTAATTTATTTCTATACTCGCTTGGTGTCAATCTATATTTCTCTTTAAAAACACGATTAAAGGTTCTAAGACTTCCAAAACCACTGTCCATCGAGATTTCTGTCAGGGTATCATCTGTAGTTTCAATTCTCTGACAGGCATACCCCAGACGCGCCTCATTCACATATTGATTAAAACTGCTGTGAAATGTCTTTGAAAACAATCTGGATAATGAAAATTTGCTCACCCCAAGGTCATGTGCCATTCCATCAAGCGATATACTCTTATTAAAATTGGCAGAAATATAGGATACGGTACGGTATATTATATCATCGCTGCCAATTTTGCTCTTTTCCACTAATTTCATCATCGGAATACATCTTGCAAGTATAATCTGCAAATAAGCTTGAACAACCCATATGTCATCCTGCCCGGTATCTATTATGGATTCCACTGCTCTGTACACTTCATCCGGAATAACATCACTTTTTACAACAGGATATTGTGGAGCCTTATTCCTCAATACATTTTTAAATCTACCAAAAATCATTTGTGGAGCATTAATAAAAACCGCCTCATTGACTTCTGATGAAAACACCTGATAATGATGTATAACATCAGGAAATACTATTCCTATATCACCTGTTTCCATGTGATACAGCTCCTGTCCTACACCAAGCTCCAATGTTCCTTTCGTAACACATACAATTTCCATTGCATTATGCAGATGTGGTGGCTGGTGCCGTGGTTTCCGCTTTACCGCAATAATCTCTTCATTTGTATTTTCAAACGTTAAATGCACTCAGATCATCTCTCCCATATTATACGATAATTACTCAATTCCTTTTTCTCTTCTAAGCTTTTCATTTGCAGCTTCTACATTCATCTTTGAAAGAAGAATTGTAATAAGAATCTCAAATACAAATGGTAACCATAAATACATTACCTGAAGCATAGTAATTGCAGATGCCGGCTGAGTCGCATTTGTACCAACATAACCACTGATTTCAAGAAGCCATCCTACAATAGCTGTTCCAATTCCACCACCAATTTTGATTCCAAGTGATGTGCATGAATACATAGTTCCATCTACTCGTTTCCCCTGAGTCAGGTAAGTATACTCAGAGCACTCGGCAATTACTGCATTCATGTCTCCCTGCCAAGGTCCCTGTCCTAATGCTGCAACTGCAGTAAACAGCATCATCAGTGGAACGCTTCCCATGTATCCTGCTACAATCACAAGCGCTCTTGCTATCGTAGCCAGAATATATCCACGTTTATTAAGCTTATACATTCCTTTCCACTTTCCAACAAGAGTTGGTGTGAAAATAAGTGCTATTATAAGAGGAATATTTACAGCCCAAGCAAATACACCAAACAGATTTTTATTCTTAAGAACCCATGTACAGTAATAAATACCTGCACCAATCATAGCACTGTATAACTGCTGCAAAATATAAGTTCCACAAATCATCATATAGTACTTATTCTTAACAAGAAGCTTAAATGCCTGAACAAGACCATACTTCTTCACTTCATCGTTCTCTATTCCAGCGTTAAGCTCCTCTTCCGGAAGCTCTTTAACTGACAATCCTGAAATCGTATTTACTACAAGACCTATCACAGCATAAATAATAGCTACAAATCTCCATGCAGCAGCACCTCCACCGCATACATCAACAAATGCAACTGTTATAGACTGAATTATAAGACTTGTTGAAAAGGCAAAAATAAAACGGTAAGAGCCCATCTGTACACGCTCTTTGCTGTTCTTTGTTACCAGCGAAGTAAGTGCAGAATATGCAATATTATTTGCTGTGTAAAATACACCATTCAATAATGTATATGCTATAAAAAACCATGCATACTGAGCAGTCCTGCCCCAGCTTGTAGGAATTGCAAAAACTGCTACAAGTGTCAAAGCACAACCTATATAGCCATAAATCATCCATGGCCTTGCTTTTCCAAGCTTTGTATGTGTTTTATCAATAAGTGACCCAAAGAAAACATCTGTAAAACCATCAAATAATTTAGATGCTGCGATTAATGTTCCAACGATTCCCGATGCAAGTCCTATAGTATCTGTAAGATATACCATAACAAAGGATGTCAGGAATGCATATACTACATTTCCTGCAATATCACCGGAACCATAACCAATTTTGTTGTACCACTTTAAGTACGTCTTTTCTTCCATGAGAAACCTCCAATTAATTACTTTGTTTTATCTTTAACAGCTATACCAATTTTATATATTTGTGCAATTTTTGTCTATAAACATAATAGGCTGTAATATGCACAAAATGATACTTTTCAAACACTACAGTTTCACAGCTATTTGACTCAATTCCATTTAAAACGTAATCAATACACAATATCATGCTCTAAACATTTTGTCCATAAATATAAATAGACAAAACATGCATAAAATGGTACAATACAAGCGGAGGTGTATAATGTATATCAACACGGGATATTTGAATCATTCACATAAAGATTTTAAAGATAAAAGCCGCCCTCTGATTGTAGGAAGCTGCGGAACCTATCGCCTGTCACAGCATCCTAAGATGCCTACATACAGGCCCAGAGGAAGACTGGATTACCAGATTATATATATATCATCCGGTCTAGTTCATTTCCACTTTGACAATCCTGAAAATGAGACAATCATTCCAGCCGGACATATAGTGTTATTTCGCCCAAAAGAGCTTCAAAAATATGAATTTTATGGTAAGGATAAGACTCAGATATATTGGATTCACTTTACCGGAAGCGACGTAAAAAACACTTTAAGAAAATACGGATTTACAGACAATAAAAGAGTCTTTAATGTTGGAACGTCTCTTGAATACGAACAGGTTTTCAAAAGGATTATTACAGAGCTTCAAAGATGTCAGGACAATTATGAGGAAATGCTCATGCTTTTGCTACGACACCTTTTGATTATATTTAATCGTAAAATAACAACTGAGCATGTAATCAGAAATGAATTCCTTGACAGCCAGATGGATACAGCAATTACATATTTCAATACAAACTACAACCGCGCTATTAACGTGGAGGAATATGCTTCATCAATTGGTATGAGCATAAGCTGGTTTATCAGGAGCTTTCGGAAATATACCGGTAATACACCAGTACAATTTCTCACAGCACTAAGGATGACAAATGCACAGGTGCTGCTTGAAACTACATCCTACTCTATAAACGAGATTGCAGGTATTGTCGGATACAATAATCCACTATACTTCAGTAGATTGTTCCATAAACAAAAAGGATGTTCTCCTTCTGAATACAGAGCCAGAAATACATAATAAAAAGACAAAAGCAATATTATAATGCCAATTTTTTCACTATACTTATCTTTTTAATGAATGACTAACAGATTGTAAAAGAATAATCCTTATCAGTCTCCGCACTGATACGGTAATCCTCTTCCACATCAGTTCCCCAGCTGTCGATGCCTCCAACACCTCTTACTGCGCCATATACGCATAAAACAGTTCTTCTTGCCGGTGGCAGTTCTTCATGATGAAGAGCGTTTTCAATCTCAGATGCGGTATAAGGCAGACAAGAAAATGCAAATTTTTCATCATTCTTTTCAATGCGCAGTGTCTGTGATGAGCTATCTGTCCTGCTGTTATCAAGCGCCGTATGTCTTGTAATCTCAAGCCACTCTGTATCCATTCTCATACCACATTCCTGTGGAACAAGATATTGTGTAAGACTCAGGTCATCAATCTCATAGATTCCTTCTTTTGCCCCTGCTTTTCTGTCAGGATATGTTTCCCCGGAGAGTCCCTTATATAAATATTTGTCAGCCAATGTTGGCATAATAAATCTCATTCCAAATACAGGAAATTCAGGAAGCCCCTGTACTCCATTATAATGTACATCTACGCGAATCTTTCCAGATACATCAACGCTATAGCTCACAAGAACAGTTGTCGCCGGAGTTGTTATGGTCTCGTATGTATATTTTACGATAATTTCATCAGCATAAACATCACCGCCATAGCTGTTATTATCAGGTGCGTATTGTTTTTGCTCCTTGCCGTTCATGATCACCTGTATTCCCTTACAGTCAATAAACATATCTGCCGAAAGCCAGCTTCCACTTTTAATATGAAACTTGCTTCCCCTGTCATTATCTGTCAATGCTCTCCAGAAAGTAGGCTTTGGGCAACGGTACAGCCATTCATATCCATTTTTAACGATAGATTCCAGTCCCCCCTGTGCATAAGAGAAAATATAATCAAAGCCTTCACCATGTACACCAAGTGTATAGTCGCCATATACCACTCTTAATTTATCTGTATAAGCCATAGTAATACCTCACTTCCTGCATTGCCGGTTTTTCTTTCCTGTCAGCAAATACTATTCCATTTGCTGAAAATTCATAGTCTGCCGGTTTATCATCAAAATCTCCACCATAACGCAAAACATCTTTTCCTGTCACCGGATCTTTTACCATAATTGCCTGGTCAATAAAATCCCATATAAATCCACCATGATACATATCGTATTTGTCAATCAGCTTCATATAAGAGCCAAGTCCACCCATTGAATTTCCCATATCATGCATGAATTCGCATAAAATATACGGTTTCTTCGGATTGTTATTCAAGTATTCTTCTACATCCTCAGGTTTTGCATACATTCTGGTCTCCAAGTCAGAAATAGTATCCTCATACGCCCTATTATAATAAGAGCTTTCATAGTGAACTAATCTTCCATCCTGCTTTTCAGCAAAATAAACGTTCATTGCCTCAATGTCGTCTCCTGCATAGGATTCATTTCCTAATGACCAGAAAAGGATGGATGTATGGTTTTTAAAAGTTTCAAAATTGTTTTTTGCACGCTCAAGTACTGCATCTCTCCACTGTGGAAAAGACCCCGGTACATTACATGATGGTTCGATTGCCCCTAGCTTTTGGAATGAGCCATGGCTCTCCAGATTTGTTTCTGCCATCACATAGATACCTGCATTGTCGCACATATAGTACCATGGTATCTGGTCAGGATAGTGACAGGTACGCACAGAATTAATATTGTTCCTTAACATACATGATATATCTGTCTTCATGTCTTCTATACCAATGCATCTTCCTGTTCTTGCATTCCACTCATGACGGTTTACTCCCGTGATAACAAGACGTTTTCCATTCAAATAGATTACTTTATCTATAATCTCTATTCTTCTGAAACCGATATCATAAGGGATTACTTCGGCCAGTGAACCATCCTCTGCATTAAGCTCAACATAAGCATGATATAAATATGGATTATGATTATCCCACAGTTTGACATTTTCTAAGTCAGCACAAATCGTGCCTTCAAAATGGTCGTTTTCTTTATTTAACTGTAATGACTTCTCTACTAATATATTTTCTTCTCTGTCCTTTAAAATAAAGCCTGCAGTTACATTCTGACTGTCAGGAGCAGATACCTTCATGCAGACAGATACGCTTCCGCTTTCATTATCTTGATTTAACACAGGTTTGAACCATACATCCTCCAGATGAACATCCGGAATTGCCTTCAAAGTAACATTTCTGAAAATTCCAAAAAATCTGAAAAAGTCCTGATCCTCTAAAAATGCCGCCGTACTCATCTTATGTACCTGCACTGCCAGAACATTTCCCTTTTCTTTAATATATGGTGTCAGATCAAACTCAGAAGGTGTGAAGCTGTCCTCTGCATAACCTATAAACTGACCATTAAGCCACAGATACATAGCTTCTTCTACACCCTCGAAGCAGATATGTATTCTTTTTCCACACATGTTCTTATCCAAATCAAAGTATTTGATATAAGAGCCTACCGGATTGTACTGTGCTTCTGAAAACATTCCTTCTTCTGCTCCGGTTGCCTCCATACTATAGGCTCCTCTGTGGTACTCTTTTCCTTCCCACGGATACATAGTGTTGATGTAACGTATTTTATCATATCCAGCCAGTTCAATATGTCCCGGAACCATAATTTTATCGAATCCGGATGCATCAAATGTTTCCTTATAAAAATCAACAGGTCTTTCCATCACATTTCTGCTGTAAGCAAACTCCCATTGACCATTTAATGACTGTAATAATGGATTTTTTTCTTTTTTCATGTCTGAATAATCCAGATAATAGCTATGATCACTATGTGGTTCCAATTGATTTACCTTAAACACTTCCGGATTATCAAGCCATTTCATATCAGCGTTCATATTTTTCCTCACTTTCCTATTATAATATATAAAACCAAGAACAATAACTGCTTTGCTACATCTAAGATATAACAAAACCCTTGCAAAGAGCAATGTAATAAATTGTACAAATCATGCACAAAATGATACTGTTATAATTACTGTATTAAGCAACTTTTGACTATATATTCTGTTATTTTGGCAAGTAATAATTCTTTTCGTATTCTATAATGACATCGTAAACAGAAAGGAGATGAATTTCCATGAGAAATAAATTACACAATTTTATTGATAACTTACTTAGCTTTTATGCAAGCTTCTTTAATCACAGATTTTATCAAATGTAATGTGCATAGCATACATAAAATACCTGATGCACTTCATATCCTTCCAGTAGATTTGACCTGTTCTTTCACCTCAGATACCTACGACTTTATCTGCTCACACTTGGTATAAAATTGCTCCTGTGTCTCTGATAATACCTTTTTAGCATTATTGGTAATGGGTAAAAAATAGCCATCTAGATTGTTAGTCCAAATGGCTTATGTAAAAAAATATTATTTTAATTTATTGTAAAGAACTGTCTCTGTTCCTGTTATTAAATCTGTCTTTTTCTTATAAAGAAGCGTCCATGATGCCTGATTCTTAGAATAATCCATCTTTTCTTCTGTAAAAAATGAACGGCAGAAATACTTATCTCCATCATCATTCGATAAGAATAAAAATAAATTTCTGCTTTCCATTTTATTTTCCATAAGGTAATCAGCCTCAATCATTGAATACATATTTGCCTTTTTATTGTATTTAAACACTGTATCATTACTATCTATCATTTGTTCAAGTAATGGCAAAAAATGTATTCTTTGCTCTATCTTTTCATAAAAATCAGATGATTCTATTTTCTCAATTGTAATTGTTCCATCTGCTATTTCATCAAATACTTTGCCTCTGTCTCTACTCAATTCAGGTCTATCAACAAGATATTGCAGTCCCATAAGATGAAAACAATCTTTTTTGTCAAATAAGATTCTTAATGTGACTGCAACACCTTTTCTGCCCAACACAAGCTCATATTCTGTCGATAATAGCGGAATAAAGGCATTTATACAATCTATAACATTTCTCATTACAATTCTCCACTACTTCTTTAGATTAAGAAAGGCTCTGCAAAAGCAGAGCCCTTCTAACATTTTCTTTCGAGGATTAACCTCTAGCCAGATTGTGGTAAATGTTAAACCCTTATAAAGCTCATAAGGCACTGCTCTCTGGCACAACACCTTACTTTACCGCTTGGCAGACACTCAAGTTGCCTGTCTTTAATATTATATTACCTGTCATGTGAAAATATGTCAATCCAAAACTTGTGACTTTATAAAGAATTAACATTTTTCATTTGCATGTTTCTGACATTATCACACTACACATAACATCAAGTGTCTAACACGTCTTTATTATACCCGTCTTTGAGATTTTCTGAACATCCCCTGTTTTCTCTGGACTTTTCCAATTTTGCAAGCATTTCTGCCTCTGTCATAGGTGCATATGGATTTGATTCTGCATGCCTTTTTATTTCAAAAGGAAATCCATTTGTCGCAACTGCCTGGGTTAAAAAAATTCTGATTGCTGTTGTTGTATCTGTTCCTAAATCCCTAAATAGTGCATCTGATTTACTCTTTAACTCATCTTCTACTCTGACCTGAATTGTACTAGCCATATTTAGCACCTCACTTCCATCTATTTTCTTCATTATAATGCTAAATCATTTCTATTTCAATACATATGTATTGTATGTACTCGTCCACATGCACTTTTACAAAAAATAAGAGAGCCTTCGGATTTCTCCAAAGACTCTCCAAAAAGCCTATAAAATCAAGCTTTCTATTTAGAATTTGCCCTCATCAGCAGCCTGCTGAACAGAAACGGCAACTGCTACTGTAGCACCAACCATTGGGTTATTACCCATTCCGATAAGTCCCATCATCTCAACGTGAGCCGGAACTGATGAAGATCCTGCGAACTGTGCATCTGAATGCATACGTCCCATTGTATCTGTCATACCGTATGAAGCTGGTCCTGCTGCCATGTTATCTGGGTGAAGTGTACGTCCTGTACCACCGCCTGATGCTACTGAGAAGTACTTCTTGCCCTGCTCGATACACTCTTTCTTGTATGTACCTGCTACCGGATGCTGGAAACGAGTTGGGTTTGTAGAGTTTCCTGTGATAGAAACACCAACGTTCTCGTGATGCATGATTGCAACACCTTCCTGAACATCATCTGCACCGTAACACTTAACTGTTGCACGGAGTCCGTCTGAGTATGCATGCTCAGATACGATGTTGAGCTTAGCTGCCTTGTAGTCATACTGTGTCTCTACGAATGTGAATCCGTTGATACGTGAGATAATCTGTGCAGCGTCTTTTCCAAGTCCGTTAAGGATAACACGCAGTGGTTTCTGACGAACCTTGTTTGCCTTCTCGGCGATTCCGATAGCACCCTCAGCAGCTGCGAATGACTCATGACCTGCTAAGAAACAGAAGCACTCTGTCTCCTCCTCGAGGAGCATCTTTCCAAGGTTACCATGTCCTAAACCTACCTTACGGTGATCAGCAACTGATCCAGGGATACAGAATGCCTGAAGTCCCTCTCCGATTGCTGCTGCAGCGTCTGCTGCTCTTCTACATCCTTTTTTGATTGCTATTGCTGCACCAACTGTGTATGCCCAGCAAGCGTTCTCGAAACAGATTGGCTGGATTTTCTTTACCTGATCGTAAACATCAAGTCCAGCGTCCTTTGTGATCTTTTCAGCTTCTTCGATTGAGCTGATACCATAGCTGTTAAGTACAGCATTGATCTGGTCTATTCTTCTTTCATATGATTCAAATAATGCCATTGTCGTTCTCCTTTCCTCTTATTCCTGTCTTGGATCGATGATCTTAACAGCACCCTGCTCTGGAGTTACACGACCGTATGATCCTGAAGCTTTCTCCCAAGCTGTGTTAGCGTCATCACCCTTTTTGATAAAATCTGTCATTTTTCCAAGAGAAACGAACTGGTATCCGATTACTTCATCGTTCTTATCAAGAGCGATTCCTGTTACATAGCCCTCAGCCATCTCAAGGTAACGAACTCCCTTTGCCTTTGTTGCGTACATTGTACCAACCTGTGAGCGAAGTCCCTTTCCTAAATCCTCAAGTCCTGCTCCAACAGCAAGTCCATCATCAGAGAATGCAGACTGTGTACGACCGTAAACGATCTGTAAGAATAACTCTCTCATAGCTGTATTGATGGCATCACAAACTAAGTCTGTGTTTAATGCCTCAAGAATTGTCTTACCCTGTAAGATTTCTGCTGCCATAGCTGCAGAGTGTGTCATTCCTGAGCATCCAATAGTCTCAACTAATGCCTCTTCAATTACTCCATTCTTTACATTGAGTGAGAGCTTGCAGGCACCCTGCTGTGGTGCACACCAGCCTACACCGTGTGTAAATCCTGAAATGTCCTCAATTTTCTTAGAATGAACCCATTTTCCTTCTTCTGGAATAGGAGCTGGCTCATGTTTTGCGCCCTTAGCAACAGGACACATGTTTTCAACTTCCTTAGTGTAAATCATCTTAAGACTCCTTTCGTTATGGTTTTAACATACCCGATTTATTCTCTCATATTTTTTGTCATAAGTCTAGAGTATCATCGACAAAAAACAACAAAAATACAATATTTTTTCAAACAACATTACTATTTTTTAAGAACTACGTTGTCCTTGTCCTTGAAAATGTGGTTTGCAGGGATGACTCCGCGTACTCTTGAAAGCGGATAAATGTTTGAATTTCTTCCTATTACTGTTCCCGGATTGAGTACTGAGTTGCAGCCTACCTCCACATGGTCACCAAGCATAGCACCGAATTTCTTGCGGCCGGTTTCAATCTCCTCTTTTGTATCGTAAACATCCTTTACAACTACAAGAGTCTTGTCACTCTTTACATTTGATGTGATAGAGCCTGCGCCCATATGTGATTTGTAGCCCAGGATTGAATCTCCTACATAGTTGTAATGTGGCACCTGTACTGAATTGAAGATGATTACATTTTTAAGCTCTGTGGAGTTACCTACTACTGAGCCCTTGCCTACGATTGCGCTGCCACGGATAAAGGCGCACTGTCTGATTTCTGCGTCCTCACAGATGATGAGCGGGCCATGCAGATATGCGCTGTCGAATACTGTTGCGCTCTTTGCCACCCAGATATCCTCGCCTCTTTTCTCATAGATTTCAGGGTCGAGTGTTGGTCCGAGCTCTTTGATAAAATCACTTATTCCTGCGAGAGCCTCCCATGGATAAGTGAACTGTGATAAATACTCCTTTGCGATTGTTTCATCCAGATTATAGAGGTTTGTTATTTTTGCGTTTTCCATTTTTCTGTGTCCTTTCTTTTATTTATTATTTATTATTTGAAAATTATTGACTATTGTTTTAACTGTCATTTAAATATTTAAACTTAAATATAAGCATTAAACATAAATATAAAAATTCATATTAATTATAGATTTAATAATTAATTATAAGCAGAACTACTCACCAAACAGCTCATGCGCTGCCGCAAGTGCCGCATCAGAAACATCATCTGTCTGCGCACTCTCAGCTGCCATATCAAGACCAGCCAGGAACTCCTCAGGGATTCCCATCTCATCCAGCGCATCATCTGCCGCGCTCGGTACCTCGGCATTGTTCTGTACATTAGCATTGCTCTGTGCTTCGACATTGTTCTGTGCTTCTGCCGTACTCTGCACTTCTTCCTCACCCGGGTTATCGAAATCAAATGATATCTGGTCATTTTCAAACTTAAGGCATGTATCAAATACATTTCCCGCCTTGGATGTGAAGCCTGTGACCTTCCTTTTGGTCTTTCCCGTGGTAAAAAGCTCCGTGAGGATTTCCTCTGAAAGCTCCACCTTTGCCACTGTATGCCATACATTGAAGCCGCACTCACACTCATATTTCCACTGTGTCTTTTTGAGCGGTCTGCCACACTTTGGACAGAGTACATTGGTCTCAACTGGCTTTGGCTTTTCCGGGAAATCAAAGGCTATATCTCCGTCCTCTGTGAGCTTTAGCGGTGCATCAAACTTCATGCCTGTCTTTGAAACAAATCCTGATATAACTTCTGTCTTTTTCTTTGTCAGAAGCTCTTTAAGGACTGATTCCTTTATCTTGACGCTTGCAACCTTGCCCACCATAAAGCGGCAGCTCTCAGGATCGTCACGCCTGTTGTTCTCACATACAAAGCCAAACGGCGCCACCTGTATTTTGCCTCCGCACTTCGGACATACCACGTCCTTCACCGTCTTTGGCTCTACATGGTCAAAATCAAACTGGACAGAGAGCTTTTTGTTTTCATCCTCCTTAAGCACCAGGCACGCATCGAAGCGTTTCCCGCTTTTGGACTTAAAGCCTCGTATAGTCTCGGTCTTTTTATCATTAAGAAGCTGCTTTAGATTTGCGGCTGTGATTGTCTTTCCCGCAATCTGTCCCACCGAAAAACGGCAGCTTCCCGGCTCATCGCCCTTGTAGTTCACACAGCCATAGCCAAACGATGTCTTTTTTATCTGGCCTCCACAAAGCGGACAGACGACATCCTTTATGATTTCATCCTCCACATTGTCAAAGTCAAATGCCACGACGGTGTGCATTTTCTCACTGCCCTCCGTGACCGGCTCCTGCTTTAACACAAGGCATGCGTTGAAGCGCTTTCCCGATTTTGATTTAAAGCCCTTTATCGTCTCGGTTCTGCCGTTTGCCATGAGCTCTAAAAACTGTACCTGCGACAGCTGCTTGTCTGCTATCCTTCCAACGAAGAAATGGCAGCCGTCCTCTGTCTGTCTGTTATAATTCGCACATCTGTAGCCATACGGCGACACATATATATCGCCTCCGCAGTCCGGGCATACAATGCCCTCGACCTTTTGCGGCTTTACGTTTTCAAAATCAAAGGTGGCTGATACCTTGTTCGTCTGTTCATCCTTGTTGAGCTTTAAGCATGCATCAAAGCGCTTGCCGCTCTTTGATTTAAAGCCTCTAATTGTATCGGTGATTCCCTCTTCAATCAGCTTTTTGACCTGTTCCTCCGGAATATCCAGTCCTGCCACCTGTCCGATATTAAAATTACATCCTGATTTATCATTTTTGTAATTGGCACAACCGTAGCCGAACGGTGTGGTCACTATCTCGCCACCGCACACCGGACACTTGACACCTATCTTTCGTCTGGCCGCCGCACCTCTGGCATTTTTGCCTGCAAAGCTGCTGATGCGGTCTGCAATCTCAGGGCGCAGATTCTGCTCTATCATCTTTTCTGTCTCTTTGCGGATAAAGCTCTCAAGCTTTCCCCTGTATTCCCAGAAATCCACAGTGCCCCTTGTGATTCCGTCCAGTCCCTTTTCCCAGTTGGCTGTCATCTTTGGATTAAGAAGTGCCGGAACTGTCATGTATACGACCTCAAACACCATCTCGCCGAGGCTTTCAGGTGTGAGTATCTGTGTCTTTTTGTTCAGATTCAGATATCCTATACGGACAAGCTTCTGGATTATCTCCGCTCTCGTTGCCGAGGTGCCTATTCCCGAGCCCTTTATCTGCTCACGAAGCTCCTCGTCCTCGATAAGCTGTCCTGCGTTTTCCATGGCAAGCACCATGGAGCCTGAGGTGTAGCGCTTTGGCGGAGAGGTCTTTCCAAACTTGATATTGTAGCCTAAGCATGCTATCTCATCGCCCGCCTTTAGCTTATCGGCAAGCTCAAGCATCACCTTTGGATTTACGACTATCTCATCATTGCTGCCATTTGCTGTGCCGTTTTCATCGGCACCATCTGCAGTCTCACTGTTTTTGCCGAGTATACGTGCATTTGCTTCCTCAAAGGACTTCTTTTTCGGCGGATTCGCCACCTGTAAATAGCCCTCGCTCTTTAGCACCTTGGATGATGCAAAAAAGCTTTCCTTATCCACATTTACGACAAGCTTCACATTCTCATACTCTGCCGGCGGATAAAAAATACTAAGAAAACGCCTGACAATCAGCTCAAATACCGCTCTTTGAAGCGATGTAAGCCCCGAAAGCTCAGTAAGCTGACCTGTCGGGATGATAGCGTAGTGGTCTGTTACCTTGCTGTCATCCGTATACTGCGTATCTGCTATGTTGGCATATAGCCTCTTTTGCATGATATGCTCCACAAAGTCTGCTGTCGGCTCAAAGCCCTTCAGCCTGCTTATATTTTTGCCAATCTCCTTTGCCACAGCGCTTGAGAGCACTCTGGCATCAGTTCTCGGATAGGTGGTGAGCTTTTTCTCATACAGATCCTGAGCCACCTGCAATGTCTCATCCGGGCTGATTTTAAACTTCTTTGAGCATTCTGCCTGCAGCTCAGCCAGGTTGAAAAGAAGCGGTGCTCTTTTTTTTGTAATATTCTTAACTATAGATTTAACTTTTGCCGGTTTGCCGTTTAATTCTTCAATTAAAGTGAGTGCATCCTTTTCCTCTTTGAAGCCGTTTTCCTTGTATAAAAGCGGTGATTCAAAGTACTTTGAGCCGTCTACAGCCTTCCACTCTGCCTCCACACCAGCATCCGTAAACCTGCCGATTACCCTGTAAAACGGAGTCTCCTTAAAGTTTCTGATTTCGCGCTCACGGATTACTACCATTCCAAGCACACAGGTCATCACTCGTCCGACCGCGATTGCCGTGTACGAGCGTGTTCCCGCTGCATCGTTTAGCAGATTGCCGTATTTGACTGACATGACACGCGAGAAGTTGATGCCCATCGCATAGTCCTCAATGGTACGCATGATGCCGCTCTTTCCGAGGTTTGCATACGCACTCATCGGCTTTGCTTCTTTTATGCCTCTTAGGATTTCCTCCTCGGTCTGCGAATCTATCCAGACTCGAAGCTCCTCCATGCCTTCCCTGACACCACCAAAGTTTCTGATATTCTCCTCGATGGTCTGTCCTTCTTTTCCGGCATCACCTGCCCAGTATACCCGGTCAATGTCCTCTCTCTGCAAAAGAGCGTGCACAATGTTGTACTGCTTGCGCACGCTGTCTATCACATCATATTTGTATTCCTTCGGCAGAAACGGCAGATCCTCAAGCCGCCATTTCTTGTATTTCATGTCGTAGGACTCAGGATAGACCAGACCGACCAGATGTCCCACACACCATGAAATCACATATTCTCTATTTTCTATATAACCATCATTGCGTCCGCTCACCCGCAGCACCTTCGCAAATTCCTGTGCCACGGATGGCTTCTCTGTTATTATCAGTGATTTTCCCATAAGCTCCTCTATAATTCATTCATGTTTATGAGCTTGAACCTAGGGTCTCTGACCACATAGCTTTGCAGTGCAGGCTCAAAATCCGTTGCCGAAAACAGATAATAGTCATCAGATGTAAGCCTTGCCTGCTCCATAGCCATAGCCATATTCTCACACATATCCATGGTCATCATTGGCTTGTCCCAGTTGCAGAAGCCGATGATGCTCCTTCTATCCTCACTCTGTGCCACGATATCTATGCGGCCTGTCTTTCCAATCCATGTACCCACGCGCTTTATGGCAAACGGCAGCTGTCCCATCTGATTGAGTATGAGCAGATACTCTGTGCAGACCTCCCTGAAGTATCTCTCGAGATATGCATCAAGCTCTTTTTCTATATATGTATCATAAAACTCTTCCGGTGAAAGCAGATACAGATTGGACATATTCGGATAGACAAACTTAAACCAGAAATTAACAAATGTGTCTTTTATCTGATATACGCCCTTCTTGGCATTTTCCCATCCGCCTGTCTCAAATGAAACCACCTTCTCCACGATATTGAAGGCGGCAAGATTTTTTAAATATACGCTGATTTTGGCACGTGAAAATCCTGTCGCATGGAAAATATCATTGAGCTTGTTCTCGCCTCTTGCGATTGCTGCAAGTATTGTACTATATGCAGAAAGCTCTCGAAGCTCTGCGGCTATAACAGCATCCGCCTCACCATACAGTGCTCCCGATGGTGTCAATACGAGCCTGCATATATTATCCTTAAAGGATTTAGCTGCATCCCACTTATCCAGATATGCCGGAACTCCACCGATTGCTCCGTAAATTCTCACGATTTCCGTGACCGGAAGACTTTCAAAATGTCTTACAACCTCAAGGAAATTGAGCGATTCAAGCTTCATTTCGGCTCCCTTAAACTGCTCTGCTGCCTCTTGTGTAGCCCAGACTGTAGATGATGTGGCAAGTATTATAAGTACAGGTCCCGGATACAGCTTGTGCTTTTTAAGCTTTGCAACTGCTTCCATAAATGATGCATCCCTCTTTGCCACAAACTGTGCCTCATCGATTATCACGACAAGCTTTGAAGGGCCTCCTGATTTGATTCTCGCGAAGTACTCCTCATATGTCTGTCTGCTCAGGCTCACCTTGTACTGACGGCTTATCTCCTCCCCCATCATCTCAAGCTGATGCTCGGGCGATGCCTGTCTGCATCTGTAGTAAAAGAATTTCTTTCCGTCACAAAATTCCTTTATGAGCTCTTCCTTTTGACAGCCTCTCCTTCCGTAGAGCACTACGAGCTGGTTGCCCGACTCTTTATAGAGCTGCTCAAGTTTCTCTAAATCTGTGTGTTTTGCTTTCATAATATTCCTCCAAAATAATCAACTGGAAATATTATATCACAATTTAACACATATACAAATATATTTTTAATGCAACTATAATTTCCGGGCTCCTATTGTTGCTTTCACCTTGTTTCTGACGAACATATAGCAGATAACCTGCATGATGATTGTCGCTATCCATGAACCGGGATATGATATAAACAGGAAAAACAGCGACCTGTGGCTTGGAAACAGACCATATATCCAGATGATTCTGACTCCGACTGTTCCTATTATGGAAAGTATCATAGGTACTGTTGAGTATCCCATTCCTCTTAGGGCTCCCGGGAAAAGGTCCATGATGCCGCACAGGAAATATGGGATTGTTGTAATCGAAATAATCTCAAGTCCTGATTTAATTACCTCGCTATTGCTTGTATATATGCCAAGTATCTGTGTTCCAAATATGTATGAGGCACTTCCCATCACAAGTGCTACCGCAGTTGTGAGAAACAGGCAGTCTATCAGTACTCTGTCCATTCTCTTTTGCTTTCCTACCGCATAGTTCTGGCTTGTGAAGCTCATGCAGGCCTGTGTGATCGAGTTGACCGATACATACAAAAAGCCAAGTATATTGTTTGCCGCCGTATATCCAGCCATGGCTATTGAGCCAAAGGAATTGACCGATGACTGAAGCATGGCATTTGAAATATTTATGACTGTGCTCTGTATGCCGGCCGGAATTCCCACCTGAAATATCTGAAGCATATATTCCTTATCAATCGCAAGCTTATTAAAGCAGAGCTTATAGCTGGTATCTGCTTTGCTCAAACAATATAATACAAGTACGCATGAAACAAACTGCGAAACAATTGTACCGATTGCAACACCTGCAACACCCAGTTTGCACACTATTACAAAAAACAGATTGAGCAGTGCATTGATACAGCCTGAAATAATCAAAAAGACAAGAGGTCTCTTTGTATCGCCGACAGCACGCAAAATTGCCGCGCCATAGTTATAAAGCATAAAAAACGGCATACCGCAAAAATAAATCCTCATATAAATAGTAGAAAGACCTATGACATCATCCGGTGTACCCATGATTTCCAGCGCATCCCTTGCAAAAATAACACCGACCACACCCATCACAATACCACTTATGAGTGCAATCATAATAGCGGTGTGCACCGTCTTAGACATCTCCTCATCCTTGCCTGCCGCATAAAATCTGGCAGCGAGCACATTCGCACCAAGCGATATACCCATAAACAGATTGACAAACACATTGATAAGTGCCGTAGTCGAGCCAACAGCCGCAAGTGATTTGCTGCCACTAAACTGTCCCACGACAATAATATCCACCGCATTAAACGCTAACTGCAAAATACCCGAAATCATAAGTGGCAACGCAAATGAAATAAGCTTATCCATTATTGAACCGTTCACCATATCAATTTCATACTTATTATTCTTCACTTATATCTACCTCTTAAAAATTATTCTCCTCAGCCTATCTATTTTACCACGATATAATATAAATTCAAGCGTAACAAAAAAAGAGAGCCTCTTTTAAGAGGCTCAACTTTAGCTAAATCTATTTCTTTGTGATGTAACCCTGTGCCTTAAGAAGCTCTGCGCAAAGCACTGCTCCACCGGCTGCACCACGTACTGTGTTGTGTGAGAGTCCAACGAACTTCCAGTCATAGACTGTATCCTCTCTGAGACGTCCGACATTGATTCCCATACCATGCTCATAATCCACATCAAGTGCAACCTGAGGACGATTATCCTCCTCACAGTATCTGATGAACTGCTTTGGTGCGCTTGGAAGCTCAAGCTCCTGTGGTACTCCGCTGAACTTCTCGAGTGCCTCAATGAGCTGCTCCTTTGTAGGGTTCTTTTTAAACTTAACAAATACTGCTGCTGTATGACCGTTTAATACAGGAACACGGATACACTGGCATGTGATAACCGGTGACTCTGCAGGAACAATCTGTTTCCTCTCATCATCCACATATCCCCAGAGACGAAGTGGCTCTTTCTCAGATTTCTCTTCCTCTCCACCGATGAATGGAATGATGTTTCCAATCATCTCTGGCCAGTCCTTGAAGGTCTTTCCGGCACCTGAGATTGCCTGATATGTTGTGGCAACAACCTCATATGGCTCAAACTCCTTCCATGCTGTAAGAACCGGAGCATATGACTGGATTGAGCAGTTTGGCTTTACTGCTACGAAGCCTCTCTTTGTGCCGAGACGCTCCTTCTGATATTTGATAACCTCCATGTGCTGTGGGTTGATTTCAGGTACAACCATTGGCACATCAGGTGTCCATCTGTGGGCACTGTTGTTTGAAACTACAGGAGTCTCTGTCTTTGCGTAGTCCTCCTCGATCTTCTTGATCTCGTCCTTTGACATATCAACGGCTGAGAATACGAAGTCAACCTGTGAAGCAACTTCTTCTACCTCATTGACATTCTTTACGATGATTTTCTTAACTGCCTCAGGCATTGGTGTGTCCATTTTCCATCTATCACCAACGGCGTCCTCGTATGTCTTGCCTGCACTTCTTGGGCTGGCTGCAATTGTTGTTACCTCGAACCATGGATGATTCTCTAAAAGAGAAATAAATCTCTGTCCTACCATTCCTGTTCCACCGAGGATACCTACTTTAAGCTTTTCACTCATTACTCTAATCTCCCTATCTTCTAGATTTTCTTCGACCTTGTCATACGTTCATTTTTAATATCGACTATCTTTATCTTGTCCGTCTGTCACGCACAACTGTCTTTATAGGAAATATATTACTTGAAACTCTAATGAAAAACAAGGAAAAAACTATATTAAATTAATAATTTTTCTCCCTGTTTTTTATAAAATATGCACAAAAACTATACTTCATCCTGCCAATTTGACTTCATATACTCGTCGTAAACGGCAATTACCTTGTCCATTGATGTCTTTGATGGCGCTCCAACTGTACACCTTGTGCTGACACAGGTCTCCATTGAAATGGCATCGTACACATCCTCATCAAATACCGGAGAGATAGCCTTGAGCTCGTCGATGCTCATATCATCGATTGCAATACCCTTGTCTATGCAGTAAAGCACTATTCTTCCTACAATACCATGTGCATCTCTGAATGGTACACCCTTTTTAACGAGATAATCTGCTGCATCTGTGGCATTTGTAAAGCCATTGTTGGCACTCTTTCTCATCACGTCCTTGTTGAACTTCATTGTGTCAATCATTCCTGTAAACAGTGCGATACATCCCTTTGCAGTGTCAAATGCATCAAAGGCAAGCTCCTTATCCTCCTGCATATCCTTGTTGTACGCAAGCGGAATACCCTTCATGGTGGTAAGAAGCGACATGAGCGCACCGTATACACGGCCTGTCTTTCCTCTGACAAGCTCTGCTATATCAGGATTTTTCTTCTGTGGCATGATTGAGCTTCCTGTGCTGTACGCATCGTCAATCTCAACAAACTGGTACTCATTTGAGTTCCAGATGATGATTTCCTCGGAAAAACGTGACAGATGCATCATGATAGTTGAAAGAGCAGATAAAAACTCAATCAGATAATCCCTGTCTGACACACCGTCCATGCTGTTAAGTGTCGGTCCGTAAAAATCCAGAAGCTGTGCTGTATAATCGCGGTCCAGCGGATATGTGGTGCCTGCGAGCGCTCCTGAGCCAAGCGGACAATAGTTCATTCTCTTATATATATCGCAAAGTCTTGATCTGTCTCTCTTAAACATCTCAAAATATGCGCCCATATGGTGAGCCAGAGTGATTGGCTGTGCCTTCTGCAGATGTGTAAAGCCCGGCATGATAGTCTGAGTGTTTTCCTTCATAATCTTAAGGATAACAGCTAAAAGCTCCTTAAGCTCATCATCAGTCTCCTTCACGGTCTTTCTGGTGAAAAGACGCATATCAAGAGCTACCTGGTCGTTTCTGCTTCGGCCTGTGTGAAGCTTCTTTCCGGTATCTCCGAGTCTGTCTATGAGTGTAGCCTCAACGAAGCTGTGGATATCCTCATATTTTGAGCTGATTTCAAGCTCTCCCGACTCTACCTCCTTAAGTATCTGCTTTAGGCATGCTACTATATCGTTGCTCTCTGCCTGCGAGATAATGCCCTGCTTTCCAAGCATCGTGACATGGGCGATGCTGCCCTCTATATCCTCTTTATAAAACTTCTGATCAAATGAAATAGACGCATTGAAATTGTAAACGAGCTGATCTGTCTCCTTTGTGAAACGTCCTCCCCATAACTGTGCCATGAGATTCCTCCTTGATTATTAAATGATGATTTATTTTCACGGTATCATAAAACATTGAGTAAAACCAAAGTGTGATACCGCCGTCTGCCCTATACAGCCGCTTTACTGTGCTAAATTATATAATAATTTTTGCTGTCACGCAACCACAATTTCATCCACGCGCTGCTATCTCCCTGTCACGCTGCTCCTTGGAAAATACACAGCCGCAGTAGTACTGTCTGTACATATCATACTGCTTTGATATTTCCGTGGACTTTTTATAGCCCTCTTTCTTCTTAAAATCAGAGAAAAGATATCGCACTCCATATTGGCTCTCTAAGTCTTTTCCTATCTCATTGAGCTTTTCGGCATTCTTCAACGGGCTGATGGAAAGTGTCGTTGTAAAAAAATCAAAGCCATGCTCCCTTGCATACTGTGCGCTCTCCTCAAGACGCAGCCTGTAGCACTTAAAGCACCTCTCTCCACCCTCAGGTACTGCCTCCATGCCGCGCGCCATATCGTAAAAGCGCTTTGTGTCGTACACGCCCTCCACAAAGTGAACCGGATTTTTCACCGGAAACTCATCTATAAAGCGCTTCTGCTCATGTGCTCTCATGTGATATTCCTCTGGCGGATAAATGTTTGGATTATAATAGAATACCGTCACCTCAAAATACTCTGAGAGAGTCTGTATACAGTATGTGCTGCACGGCCCACAGCAGCTATGAAGTAAAAGTCGTGGAGTACAGCTATTATCTATGCAATTTTCTTTTATTAAATCTTCCATTAATTTTTGATAGTTAATTTTATTTGCCATATTATATTTTTCTCCAAATACAAAATTAGTTAACACATCCTCAAATATATTTCAGGTAACTATTCTGCATATTTACTATTTTGATTAATTACTATTTCTGATATAAGCTGCAAAATATATAAGCTGCATAATACGAACAAGGACCGGAAGTTTCCTCCCGGCCCGGCTCATACTAATCCTCTTCATATCCGAACATTAGTCTAAAAATCTTTTTTCCTGTTTCTGTCTTGAATATACGCTTGTATGCCTTGTCGATTGCACGGTTTCCCGCATCATCCTCATACAGATTTACGAGGAAATCAGCCTCAACGAGTATCTGATAATCAAGACCATCTATATTGTCATATGTGTGATGGTGACCTATGAGAAAACAAATTCTTTCAACTATGTAATTCTCAAAGCCAAGCTGTGAAAGCATCTTCTGGGCGATTATCGGTCCCTCCTGCTCCTGAAGCTTTCCATCGCACCTGCCATACTTCTCCTCCGCCACACGTATGCCGATATCGTGTGTGTAAGCCGCTGCCTCAAGTATAAAAAGCGAGGCATCATCAAGCTCCTCTCCTATACCGATAAGCCTTGCATAGCTGTGCACCTTGGTGAAATGCTGGATTCTCTTTGGATCGCCATCATAGTAGGCAATCATATCCATAAACAAGTCGTCTAACTGTTGTTTACTATAACTGTCACTATCCATTTAATATATTTTTCTCCTGATAATATGTTAATTAGTCTCATTGCCGGCTTTGCACCGACAATGATAACATACTACAAAGCGATCAATTTTTCAATATTTTTACACAAATATTTCTTATTTTTTGCGAACACTACTTTGCATCACGGAAAAATCCCCTGAATGCGAATTCAGACAAAGGCTTCTTGTAAAGCAGCTCTCCTATCAATATCTCAAGCGCCCCACCTGCAAAAATAGCAATATAGCCCAGCAATGCCACCACCGGGAGTCCAAGCTTAAAAACAGCATTAGAAACCGGCACAAACGCCACTCCTGAAAACACAGTAAAAACGCCCATAAACAAAACCATGAATATGATAAAGCCAAGCACATAATACTTATAGCATATGCTTGTGTACAGATATACTGTCAACAGCACAACATCGAGCGTAAAAAGTGTGAAGATAAGCTGTTTCTTATCTGCTACGGAATTCTGTATCAGAATGACTCTTTCTATTACCAAAAATGTGAAAACAACAAGATTGATTACCGTGCTTGACATCACCGGAATGTATATCTGCAGCTTCTTTTTCAGTGATGTGGACTGGATAAGCTCTGACACATCCATCGACATAATGAGCTGAAATGTGAACATCCCGCACATCATAAAGTATACACCACCTATGATGGAAGTTCCCTTGCTCATTATATCGGATGCAATTCCGATTACTGCAAAGAATACAAGCATGATCACATTCAACTTCAGTTTGTAGCCATATCTCAACAATTTAAATCCTAATTTAATATCTTTAAGCATAATATTTCTCCTTTTCAAATATACTTCTTCAAATATACTTCCAATTTAAAGTACCTCTACACATCAACATATGATCTGCGGATACGAACCACCATGTGATAGTATGTCGCTGCAATCATACAAACGAGTGCTACCGCAAGTAAAGGTGCAATAAACTTCAGTGTACCACCATAAATCAAAACAGCTATACTACCTGCAATTGCCGGTAAGATAACTATAAGCGCAAGCAGATAAATATACATTCCCAGATCCATGTATCTGAATATATTTAATGAGCCAACCGAAACAATTGAAGATATCATAATAATGTCAAATACCGACCAAATATTAACTCCTAATTTAATAAATGGCATTGATGCAATGAGTACCGTAATTCCAATACGAATCGGTCTCACAAGTATATCCACAAGAACCGCATTCTGAAAGTATCTTACTCCGTTAAAACCTGTCTTTAAAAAATGCATGCCAAATGCATTCTTCTTGCACATACAGCCAAAACAGAAATAGTCCTGTACCACCTCACACATCATATAAAAATCATAAACAATTACTATAACTCCTATCCATGCCCAGACTGTTTTTGAACAGGCAATTAGCATTGATGCCAGAATTGCCAAAAGAGGAATCAGTATATTTGTTATCAGACGATACTTGAGATTAGTCATAACACGGTAATCCCTGATGTATGTTAAAGCTTCATTCTTTGCTTTGTAATCTTTATGTTCCTGCGAAACCATTTTTTCATTCATACTTCCTGACATATTTTCCATAACACCTCACCTCGCACTAGCGCATCACAATTTTTGTATTATTTTTCATGACCGCAACGCTTATCTGGTAAAGTGTCGGAATCTCCTTTGTTACATTAAGTCCTGCGAGCTTATCTATATTTTCCGCCAAGCATATGCCCTCGAAGCCGTACGGATTTTTGGTCATTGAATAAAGCACCTTACCGGCAGCCTCTGTATCTGCTGCATCTCCTTTAATCAGGATATATTTTTCCTTCAAATCCTCGACAAAGCCCTGCTCCACAATCTGTCCGTTTTCCATAATAATGGCGTAATCGGTAATATTTTCCATATCAGAAATATTGTGCGTAGAGAAAAATACACTGCGCTTTCCGTTGCCCTCATGGATATACTCACCAATCATCTGGCAAAGCTTATCTCTCATAAGCGGATCAAGCGGCGATGCCGGCTCATCCAGCAAAAGAAGGTCTGTCTTTCTCGCCATGACGCCTGCAAGCATAAGCTTCATCTTCATACCATCCGAAAATGAATTGTTAGACTTCTTCATATCAATGCTGCCATGTGAAAATATTGCAAGCTCCTCACAATATCTGTGAAAATCCTCTGCAGAAAAGTCATCAAACATCAGCTTGCTGATTTCCTCGATATCCTTAACCGTCCACTGTGGCAGATAATACTTGCCCGGACCGGTGTAGCCTATGCGGTTTTTAATATCTCCCGAGTTTTCCTTCTGTTTGTCGGAATACTGTCCGAAATAAGTGATGTCTCCTTTATAGTCAAGCCTGATTCCTGCTAATATATTTAAAAGTGTTGTCTTTCCTGCTCCGTTTTCTCCGATTAAGGCTGTGGCAAAGCCCTGCGGTATTGCGAAATTCTCCACATCCAGTGTGAAGTTTTTAAGCTTCTTTGTGATTTTTGCTGCCTCAATTGCATTCTGTGTTGTCATTTTCATTTCTCCTTATTCATTTTCATATCATTGTTTAATATGAACTAATTCTTACTTAAATTTTGTCATTCTACATCAAGTAATGCCTCAAGCATCCCCTTAAGCTCGTCGTTTGAGATTCCGGCTATCTCTGCTGCGGCTATCGCGTCTGTCAGCGACTCCTCCACCTTGCGCAGGTGCTGTTCCTTTATCATCTCACTGTCCTGTGCATTGACATAAAAGCCCTTGCCCTGCGCCGCTGTGATGAGACCCTCATCTGCAAGCTGCTCATAAGCCTTCATCGTGGTTATCACGCTGATTTTCAGGTCCTTCGCCAGCCCTCTTATCGACGGAAGGAACTCTCCCTGCTCATACCTGCCGGCCAAAATATCTGTCTTGAAGCTGTCCGCTATCTGCTGATAGATGGGCACTCCTGAATTTTGCATCAGCTTCATATGCTACCTCCGTACTGTATATATCAACTGTTCATGTGTTATATATACACTATATACATTCTATTGTCAATATCTTTATGAAATTATCCTTTAAAAATTTCAACGCAAAATTTTGATTTGACATACACTCCTATATCTGATAATATAATATAGCTTGCCGATATGGCTCAGTAGGTAGAGCGACGCACTCGTAATGCGTAGGCCACCGGTTCGATCCCGGTTATCGGCTTCTCATAAAAAAACACCTCATATCACAACTGTGATATGAGGTGTTTTTTTATTATTTTATTTTTTCCCCATTTTTCTCAATTTATCTTTTGCTCTATCTATTGTCTTTGTATGATCCGCAATAGGTTTCTCTGATTTACTTAACATTTTCTCTGCTTTTTTCCCTGATATAATCATAATAGGACTTTGTGAATTATTGTACATAGTTTTTCCTCCTAATCAAAATCAGTTCCGCAACCGCCGCATAGCATTGTGGGAATACGGACACCCTTGCTATCCTTGCCGTGTACTTCTCTTTCTCAAAGCGGAAACCGACTTCTTTCTTCTTTGACAGGTAATCAATGAAGTCCTGCTTCTCTGCACCGAACCTTGTCAGGGGAAGTCCTACAGATAAAAGGACATCCACATTTCTCATTCCCAGCTGATTCAGTTCCTTTGCGATTGCCGCAAGGGTAAGCAGATAGAAGTTGTCAATCAGGCAAGAACTGCTTCCTGCTTTACGATTTCTTTCACTTCATCCAAAGACAAGCCGGAATAACGTGCCATTTTCTCAACGGATGTTTCGCCATCACGAATCATACGAACAACGAACTCACGTGTTACTTCTTCACGCTCCTGATTTCTCATTTCTTCAATCGCTTTGCACATACTCTCAACTCCTTTCGCATCTTCCTTGAAGTATCTGACTCTGTCTGCCAGTTTTCCATAAAACATATCATCCGCATCGGTACAGGAAAAATCATGCATCAGCTTCCCGATATCCGAATCCCCTCGATATGCTCCATTCACATACAGGATGTGGGAACCGTCATCAAAAAATTCATCGGTTTCTAGAATTTTTCTCTCTACTCTGTATATCGGCTCTCCTTTTCCTATCACATCATGCTCCGTAATAAATATCACATATGTTTCCGGAAGAAAATTGACATCTTCCTGTGGTGCAAGTGCATTGGCATCCAACATACTGCTGTTGTGTCTTGCACGCTTTCGTCCTGCTCCCTTATCCGCTCGCTGCACCTCTATATCGTATTCCTTATTCTCAGAATCCGTAGCCTTTACATCCAGTCTAACAGAACGCCCCTGCAAATTCTGGATGACATATTCAGTTTTAGAATGAAGAACCTTAAGGTCCTCTTTATTCATTATAATACGAAGAACAAGCTCCGCACATTCATCATGATCTTCAAAGCATTTCTTCAAAAAATCGTCATCAAACAGGCGAAATCCTCTTATTCTCTGCATATCCTGCTCGTGTTTTTGTTGCTTTGTCAGCATTCTTATCACCTCCAAATCTCTTCGGTGTTCTTCCTGTATTTCTGATCTTTGGTTATAGTATACACGAAAAAACACCTCCTGCCTACTAATTAATTTGTGAAATTTTTAATGTATTAATTATTAATGTTCTTTCTAAAGCTGGCACACGTTCACATTTAAAATTACTTAAAAAATCCCTCTTGACATTTATAAAAAATATATTAAAATTATCTCGTTGGTTTATTTTTAGTAAACAAAAAATCTATTATTAAGCCTACAGTAAATATAGCGTAAAATGTATTAGAAAAGGAAGTAAACATGGATATCGGACATCGTATGAAGGAGCTTCGTATCCAGTACGGACTTACCCAGCAGGAGCTTGCTGACAGAGCTGAGCTGACGAAGGGATTTATCTCCCAGCTTGAGCGAAATCAGAATTCACCATCAGTCGGCACCCTGCTTGATATCATCCAGTGCCTGGGTATGACACCGGCGGAGTTTTTTACAGATTCGGAGCCTGAGCAGATTGTATACAAGGCGAACGATTATTTTGAAAAAATTGACGAGGAAAAAAACAGCAAGGTGGAATGGGTCATTCCAAACGCACAGACCCGCTCCATGGAGCCTGTCAGGCTCACTCTTCATCCGGGCGGCAGCTCTGAAATATATCTGCCACAGGAGTGTGAGGAGTTTGGATATGTGATAAAGGGCACTGTGAAACTTTGCTACGGTGGCAAGGTGCACACTGTAAAGACCGGCGAATCCTTTTATTTTAAAGCCGGTAAGAAGCATTTTATTGAAAATAAGTCTTCAAAGGATGCTATGCTCATATGGGTCAGCAATCCTCCAAGCTTCTGACGCTGCCCTGCAGAAGCCATATCAATACCATAGATTACATGAGAAAGGTTGTTACTGTTCACACATCAATATGATCAGCAACAAAAGGTTTACACCATGGGAAAGAAATTAATTGATTTTATCGATATCACAAAGTCGTACAACGGCAATGTTGTACTCGACGAATTAAATCTATATATCAGGGAGAATGAGTTTCTGACGCTGCTTGGACCATCGGGCTGTGGAAAAACCACTACGCTTCGCATGCTCGGCGGCTTTGAGACTCCGGACAAGGGAAAAATCATGTTTGATTCAAAGGACATCACAAATGTGCCTGCAAACGAGAGAAATCTGAACACTGTTTTCCAGAAATACTCTCTCTTCCCTCATATGACTATCGCTGAAAATATCGCGTTTGGTCTCAAAATAAAGAAAAAAAGCAAGGCCTACATCGATGACAAAATAAAGTATGCGCTAAAGCTCGTCAACCTCGACGGCTTTGAAAACCGCTCTGTGGATTCTCTTAGCGGAGGCCAGCAGCAGCGTATCGCCATCGCAAGAGCTATTGTAAACGAGCCTAAGGTACTGCTTTTGGATGAGCCTCTTGGCGCTCTCGACCTAAAGCTGCGCCAGAGCATGCAGTATGAGCTCATCCGCTTAAAAAACGAGCTCGGTATCACCTTCGTCTACGTCACACATGACCAGGAGGAGGCGCTTACCATGTCTGACACCATCGTAGTCATGAATCAGGGCTATATCCAGCAGATTGGCACACCTGAGGACATTTACAATGAGCCTGAAAATGCCTTTGTCGCTGACTTTATCGGACACAGCAACATCATCGATGGTGTTATGATAAAGGATAAGCTTGTCGAGATACTCGGTGTAAAGATGCCTTGTGTGGACGAGGGCTTTGGTGAGAACACACCTGTCGATATAGTCATCCGCCCGGAGGATGTGGAGCTGGTGCCTGCGGAGGACGGCTACATGCAGGGTGATGTCGTGTCCAATATCTTCAAGGGAGTGCACTATGAGCTTGAGGTAAAGGCAAACGGCTACGACTGGATGGTGCACACAACCAAATATGTAGAGGTCGGAAGCCATGTGGGTATCAGAGTGATTCCATTTAATATCCAGGTAATGCACAAGCCTGAGTCCTCAGATGAAAAGGCGGTGGAGATAGATGTCTAAAATAAAGAAACAGCTGCTCGCAGGGCCGTACCTCATATGGATTATCGGATTTATCATACTTCCGCTTTTCATGATTGTGTACTATGCCTTTAAAGGCTCTGACGGAGGCTTTACATTTGAATATGTGGCTGCAATAGCACAGCACACCAATATCAAGGCACTGCTTTTATCCCTTAGGCTTGGAATCATATGCACCATAATATGCCTGGTGCTGTCCTACCCTCTTGCGATGATTTTAAACGGCTTAAAGATTAAAAATCAAAGCTTTGTGGTATTTGTTTTCATGCTTCCTATGTGGATGAACTTTATGCTTCGAATACTTGCATGGAAGCAGCTTTTGTCCAAAAACGGTGTCATCAACTCGATACTTACCACTCTCGGGCTGCCGGGCTTCAACATCATGAATACCTCCGGAGCGGTCGTGCTTGGCATGGTCTATGACTTTCTACCATTCATGCTGCTGCCTATATACAACTCAATGACCAGAATCAAAAATGACTGGATTGAGGCGGCTCTTGACCTCGGCGCAAACAAAGTCACAATATTTTTCAAAATTATACTGCCACTTACAGTGTCCGGTGTCATAAGCGGAATCGTAATGGTCTTCGTGCCATCACTCACCTCGTTTGCCATATCACAGATACTCGGTGGCGGAAAGGTCCTGCTCATCGGAAATATCATAGAACAGGATTTCGTCCATGGCTCACAGTGGGGCGCAGGAAGCGGTCTCTCACTCGTGCTCATGGTATTTGTATTAATCAGCATGGCACTAGTCAATCTGTTTGATAAGGAAGGAGACCAGAGCGCATTATGGTAAAGAAAATAGCATCCAGGGTATATATGGGACTGATATTTTTGTTCCTGTATCTGCCTATCGTTGTATTAATAGTACTCTCCTTCAACAACTCCAAATCCAAGGTTAAATGGGGAGGCTTCACGCTCAACTGGTACATAAAGTGCTTTCAGAGTGAGCGGATTATGTCGGCATTTTCGACAACCCTGCAGATTACGCTGCTTGCGGCTGTGATTTCCACAATAATCGGAACTCTCGCAGCCATGGGTATAAGCGCCATGAAAAAAAGAAACCAGACAATCTATCTGGGCGCCACCAACATCCCGATGCTCAATGCAGATATCGTAACCGGTATCTCAATGATGCTCTTGTTTGTAAAATTCATGAATCTGGGCTTTGTGACAGTGCTTATCGCGCACATCACATTCAATATCCCTTATGTGATACTAAATGTGCTGCCAAAGCTCAAGCAGACCAACAAATACACCTACGAAGCCGCACTTGATCTGGGTGCATCGCCTCTATATGCATTTTTCAAGGTCACCTGGCCTGAAATAAGTCCCGGAGTATTCTCCGGCTTTATGATGGCTGTCACCATGTCACTCGATGACTTCTCCATCACCTATTTTACGAAGGGTGCCGGAGTCAATACCCTCTCAACCATGCTCTACACAGAGCTTAAAAAGGGTGTAAAGCCTGAGCTGTATGCTCTGTCAACCATACTTTTCTTTACAGTGCTGCTGCTTTTGGTTGTGGTAAACATCAACTCAAACCAGATACCCGTAAGCGCCGCAAAGAAGCCTGCAAGGGCTAAAAAGCTTCGCATCGTAAAGCGTAGTGTAAGCCTTGCAATCGTTGCAGTACTCGTAATAGGCTGCTTTTCGGTATTTACCATAAGCGCAGGAAGCACGAACAATGACAATACCATAACAGTGCTAAACTACGGTAAATACATCGATGAATCTGTAATCGACAGCTTTGAGCAGGAAACCGGAATCACCATAAAATACGAGGAATACGAGGAGCCTGAGGAGATGTACACGAAGTACAAATCCGGTGCCATCGATTACGATGTCATCTGCACCTCCGACTACATCATCGAGAAGCTCATAAGTGAGGGCGAGGTCAACAAGATAGACTACAGCGCTATGCCAAACTATCAAAATGTAAATCAGGATATAATCGACATGTCCGCATCCTTTGACCCGACGCATGAGTACACTGTGCCTTATTTCTACGGCACACTCGGCATACTCTACAATAAAAAGCTGGCTGATGCATCAGACCTAAATACCTGGGACTGCCTGTGGAACGGCAAATACAAGGACAACATGATTATGATTAATTCTGTCCGTGATGCCTTTACTCCTGCCCTTCGCACACTTGGCTACTCGATAAACGAGACCGACACAGCAAAGCTCGACGAAGCGTTCGATATACTAAACAAGCAAAGCAGTGATGTGCTCGCATACTACGTGGATGAGACCTGCGATGAGATGGTTGCGGAAAATGCTGCAATCGCAGTGTGCTACTCCGGTGAGGCTGCTGCCGCCATGGCTGAAAATGACAACCTGGACTATATCGTGCCAAAGGAAGGCTCAAACCTCTGGATTGACTCATGGTTCATTCCAAAGACTTGCAAAAATAAAGAGGGCGCACAGGAATTTTTGAACTATATCTGCAGTGATGAGCCTGCACAGCTCAACTTTGAGTATGTATACTATGCATCACCTATCCAGGCTGTAATCGACAATCAGGACGAGGAAACGAAGGAAAACGAGGCAATCAATCCTCCTTCCGATATGCTCAAAAACTGTGAGGTATACAGAGCATTAAACGATGAGGATGCCACTATGTACAACACACTGTGGCAGAGGCTCAAATCTGATTAAAAATGAATAGCACAGCTATATTTTGTATGATGTCACAAAAATGAAGCATAAAAATTGTACAAAAATACATATTGCAAACTACATCAAACAATGATAGAGTAAAATCCACGAAGCGCCATGCTTCGTGGGTTTTACTTTTCCACGGGATCCGATATTTTTATGCTCCGCAAGGAGATTCATGAAATACACGGAGTTTTTACATACTATAGAAACAGAAATAACCTCAAGACTTGACAATGATTTCAAGCTCACTATCCATCCTGTAAAAAAGAACAACGGGATGATCTACGACGGATTGGTGATTATCAATCCCAAATTCAATATAGCACCGACTATTTATCTCAATCCTTACTACCATTGGTATCTTGATGGTGTATCCATTGATTCTATTCTCGATGCGATTTTATCCACCTACAATGATTTCAAGCCAACTGAAGATTTTGACATCAGCTTCTGTGATGATTTTTCCAAGGTGCAGGACAAAATAATTTTCCAGCTCATAAGCTACGAGAAAAATCAAAAGCAGCTAAAGGATATTCCCTATATTAAATATCTGGATTTTGCCATCATATTTGAAGTGTATGTTGGAGCACAGCTTCCGGAGTTTGGCACTATCACAGTCACAGATGCGCTTCTGTCACGCTGGGGCATAGATACAGAAACACTAATCCGCGCCTCAATGCAAAATACCCCAAGGATACTTCCTTGCTCTATAATCAACATGGCAGAGTTTCTAGCCAAAAAATGCCCGGGCTATGCCAGTCAGATGCGCGCAGTCTGTGATTTTGACAGCCTGCCTATGTACATCCTGACAAACAGCAGGCAGACAAACGGTGCATCCGCCATACTCTACCCTGGTGTGCTAAGCTCGCTGGCTAAAAAGCTCGGCGGCAATATGCTGCTCATACCAAGCAGCATCCATGAGTTTCTGGTAATGCCGCTGGATAGCGATATAGATGTCTGCAACCTGAGCGAATTCATCTGCGAGGTAAACTCTACAGAGGTACGTGACGAGGAAGTGCTCGGTGAGAGGTACTACATATACGACAGCAAAACAGACACTGTCTACTGATAATCATGTAACCCGATAACAAAAATACCGGATACCATATCACAGATATGTATCCGGTATTTTACTTTCTGACTAGTTGCCAAGCAGCATGTCGTAGAGCTTCTCGTACTCTCTCGCAGATGCCTTCCATGAGAAGTCATGTCTCATGGCGCGCTGTACCATCTCCTGCCATCTGTCCTTATGGTTTTCAAACACATCAAGAGCATATTTGATGACATGCAGCATATCATGCGCATTATAATCGGCAAAGGAAAAGCCATCGCCCGTATTCTCGTACTCATTGTACGGCACTACAGTGTCCTTAAGACCACCGGTCTCCCTGACTATAGGCAGCGTGCCATATCGCATAGACATGAGCTGGCTCAAGCCGCACGGCTCAAAAAGAGACGGCATGAGAAACGCATCACAGCCTGCATATATCTCATGTGCATTTTCCTCCGAGTAGCCGATATATACGCCAAGCTTCTGCGGATATCTGCCATGGAAATAATTAAACATCTCCTCGTACTGCTGCTCACCTGTGCCCTGCACTATAAACTGTACATTCATGGTGGAAAGCATCTCCTCCATCACATATGCCACCAGATCAAAGCCCTTCTGATTTGTCAGACGCGAAACTATTCCAATCAGCATGACATCCTTATCCACAGCCAGACCATACTTCTCCTGCAGCTGACGCTTATTAACGACCTTTCCACTCAATTCCCTTACAGAAAAATGCTTATCCAGATATGTATCCTTCATAGGATTAAAGACTTCATAATCTATACCGTTTACAATGCCTCTCAAATGCCTGCGCCGCTCAAGCATCAGGCCATCCAGACCCTCGCCGCCCTCAGGTGTACAGATTTCATCTGCATATGTCGGACTGACAGTCGTAATCTCATCTGCATATACTATGCCGCCCTTTAAATAATTAGCCTCACCATAGAACTCCAGCTCCCCTGAATTAAAAATATGCTCCGGAAGTCCTGTAACATCAGCCACCTCTTTAATCTTCCAACGCCCTTGAAACTTCATATTGTGAATGGTAAAGACTGTCTTTATACCGGCATAGAAATTGTCTGAGCCGTACACAGTCTTTAGAAAAACCGGCAAGAGTCCTGTCTGCCAGTCATTACAATGTATCACATCCGGGGCAAAATCTATAACCGGCAAAGCCTCAAGCACCGCCTTTGAAAAGAAAGCAAACTTCTCCACATCCTCGTATATATTGTTGTATGGCTTATCTCCTGCAAAGTAAAACTCATTGTCCACAAAATAATATGTCACACCATCATACTGCGATGTAAAAATCCCCACATACTGCCTGCGCCAGTTGAGATTGACATAAAAATGACAGACGAACTTAAGCTGTGGCAGTAATTTATCATCCATACACTTGTACTTCGGAAGTATAACTCTCACGTCATATCTGTCCTTGTCAAAATACTTCGGTAAAGATCCCACTACGTCTGCAAGTCCACCTGTCTTCATATAAGGTATTGCCTCTGATGCGGCCATTAGTATTTTAATTTTGTCCATGCTGATACCCCCTCCAGATTAAAGCTATTTAAGCAACGATTAATCTGATAAAAAATATAGTATACATCCTGATAACAATAGAATGTATACTATATTATATCACGCGGGAGTACATTTTGCCTAGTTAATTTTGCTAAAACGTGGTTTTAATTGTCTATAATGACGATTTTTACATCCCAAGACGTATTTTGTCTGTAATCAGAGCAATAAACTCCGAATTGGTAGGCTTGCCCTTGCCATAGTTTACGGTGTATCCAAACATGGAGTCTATCGTATCCATCCTGCCTCTGCTCCATGCAACCTCGATAGCATGCCTTATGGCTCTTTCCACCCTGCTTGAGGTAGTCTTGTACTTCTTTGCAATAGTGGGGTACAAAAGCTTTGTGATAGAGCTAAGCATCTCCATATCCTCCACGCACATCACTATCGCAGTTCTCAGATACTGATATCCCTTTATATGAGCCGGAACACCTATCTCATGAATGATATCCGTCACCTGTGTCTCAAGGGATTTTTTCTGCATATATGTATCGTCAAGTGGCTCCGTGTCACCGGATGCTCTCTTTACATACACAAGTACCACATCAGAACCGGCATTACCGTTTATCATGCTGTATGCTTCATCACTACTCTTTGCTGTTCCTAAAAACTCCATGCCCTTTAATAAACTCTGCATGTTTTTCTTTTCGTCTGCTACTGCGACATTTAAAGTGCTCATCAAACTCTCCTATGCCGCCAATTACTGTCATGTCAAAACAAATTGTACGCTTTTATGATAGCACATTTTGTCGAATTTTGTCGAGAGCGAATTTTTTTTAAAATTTTATGTAACTATTCTTCAAACTGAGAGTTATACAGGTCTGCATAAAATCCGTTCTTTGCAAGAAGCTCATCATGTGTACCCTGCTCGATAATGTCTCCGTCCTTCATGACAAGGATCATATCGGCATTTTTGATGGTAGACAGCCTGTGGGCGATGACAAAGCTTGTTCTGCCCTTCATCAGATTGTCGAGAGCCTTCTGGATACGGATTTCTGTACGTGTATCGACAGAGGATGTAGCCTCATCGAGTATGAGTATAGGATTGTCTGCAAGGATGGCTCTTGCTATAGTCAAAAGCTGCTTTTGTCCCTGTGACACATTGGAAGCATCCTCATTTAGCTCCATATCGTAGCCACCCGGCAGTGTCTGGATAAAGTGATGCGCATGCGCTGCCTTTGCTGCCGCGATGACCTCCTCATCTGTGGCATCCAGACGGCCGTAGCGGATATTTTCCATAATTGTGCCCTTAAAGAGCCAGGTGTCCTGCAATACCATACCAAATGCATCTCGCAGATCTGTTCTGTTGTAATCCCTGATGTCATGTCCATCGACAAGGATGGCACCGGAGTTTACATCATAAAATCTCATAAGCAGCTTGACCATGGTGGTCTTTCCTGCACCTGTCGGTCCTACAATGGCAACCTGCTGCCCCGGCTTAACCTTTGCAGAGAAATCCTTAACGATAATCTGGTCAGGATTGTATCCAAAGTGCACATGTGAAAACTCCACACTTCCCTCGATATGGTCCGGCTTTACAGGATTTTCCACTGTAATATCCTCTTCCTCCTCCTCGAGGAACTCAAAAACACGCTCAGATGCAGCCGCCATCGACTGAAGCTGGTTTGCCACCTGTGCTATCTGCTGGATTGGCTGTGTGAAATTCTTCACATACTGTATAAAGGCCTGGATATCACCGATTGTGATGACATTCTTTATGGCAAGTATACCACCTGAGATGGCTACTCCCGCGTATCCCAGGTTTCCTACAAACTGCATGATAGGCATCATAAGTCCCGAAAGGAACTGTGATTTCCATGCGGATTTGTAGAGCACATTGTTGGCCTCCTTGAAGGTCTTTACAGTCTCCGCCTCTTTATTGTATGCCTTTATGACAAGGTGTCCGCCGTACACCTCCTCGACCTGTCCGTTTATGTGTCCTAAATACTCCTGCTGCTGTCTGAAGTATTTCTGCGAATGCTTTATGACAAACGAAATAAGTATCATCGAAACAGGCAGGATAACGAGTGAAATCAGCGTCATGAGCGGTGAAATAGACAGCATCATGACAAGTGTACCTACAAGAGTGGCAACAGATGTGATAATCTGTGTGATACTCTGGTTTAAGCTCTGTCCGAGTGTGTCCACATCGTTTGTGATACGTGAAAGCACCTCGCCGTATGTCCTTGACTCGAAATACTTCATCGGCATACGGTTGATTTTGCTTGTGATATCCTTACGCATCCTGTAGCAGGTCTTCTGTGTGATGCCTGTCATGATAAGCCCCTGGGCAAACATGAAAATGGCACTCACCACATATAAAGCAAGCGTAAACAAAAGAACCTTTGCAATATAATCAAAATCTATGCCGCCTGTTCCTGCAATCTTGTTCATCAGTCCCTCGGCAAGCGCTGTGGTGGCTTTTCCCATAACCTTCGGTCCTGCAACGGAAAATACAGTCGAAACTGCTGCAAATATCATAACAGCAATGATAGCAGCCCAGTATCTGCCGAGATACTTTATGAGCTTCTTTGTAGAGCCCTTGAAATCCTTGGCCTTCTCTGTGACCATTCCGGGACCTCTGCCCATTGGCCCTCTCGGCCTCTTAGGAGGCATCTTGAACTGTTCGTTATTATTCTCACTCATCTTACATGCCCTCCTTTTTGTTATCCTCAAGTCCAAGCTCCTTCGCTGAAAGCTGTGACTGTGCAATCTGCATATACACATCGCAATTTTCAAGAAGCTCCTCGTGGGTGCCCTTTCCTACGATTTTACCGTCATCGAGCACGAGAATCTGGTCAGCATGGATAATAGTGCTGATACGCTGTGCCACGATGATTACGGAAGCATTCTCCGTAACCTCAGCTAAGGCTGCACGAAGGCGCGCGTCAGTCTTCATATCGAGTGCTGAAAAGCTGTCATCAAACACATAGATATGAGGATCCTTTGCGATAGCTCTTGCGATGGCAAGCCTCTGCTTCTGGCCACCGGACACATTGGAGCCGCCCTGTGCGATTGAGCTTTCATATCCGTCATTCTTTGTCTCGATAAACTCGGAAGCCTGTGCAATATCTGCTGCCTTTTTTATCTGCTCATCACTCGCATCCGCTTTACCAAAGCGCAGGTTTGAGGCGATGGTTCCTGAGAAAAGAATACCCTTCTGCGGAACAAAGCCTATCGACTCTCGAAGCTCGCTTAGTGTATAGTCTCTGATATCGTGTCCGTCAAGCTCTATTGAGCCTCCCGTCACATCATAGAAACGCGGAATCAGGTTTACAAGTGTAGACTTTCCACAGCCCGTGCTTCCGATGATAGCTGTAACCTTTCCCGGTTCTGCCACAAAATCAATGTCTGAAAGCACATCCTCCTTCGCTCCCGGATATCTGAAATCCACATGGTTGAAGCGGATAACACCCCTGTGGTCTGCCTCAGTAACAGGCGCCTTTGGATCATTTACAGTGCTGTTTGTCCTAATGACCTCATCTATACGCTCTGCCGCAACACCGGCTCTCGGAAGCATGATGGACATGGCTGAGAGCATGAGGAAGGACATAACAATCATCATGGCATATGTAATAAACGCAGTCATGGTACCTACCTGCATAGAGCCCTTGTCTATTCGGCCTGCTGCAACCCACACGATACCGAGTGTGATGCAGTACATGATCATGGACATACCAGGCATCATAAAGGTCATGACGCGGTTTGTAAAAAGCTGTGTGCGTGTAAGCTCACAGTTAGCCTCATCAAACCTCTTTTCTTCCTCTTTTTCACGGCCGAATGCCCTGATAACGGAAAGACCTGTAAGAATCTCACGCGAAACAAGGTTTACCTTGTCTACAAGAGTCTGCATAATCTTGAACTTTGGCATAGCAATGCCGACCAGCGTAAAAATAAAAACCATGATGGCAACAACCGCAATCGCAATCACCCACTCCATGCCGGATTTGGTCTGTGCCACCTTGATGATACCACCGATACCGACGATTGGCGCATAAAGCACCATACGAAGCATCATGGTAGTAACCATCTGAATCTGCTGGATATCGTTCGTGCTTCTCGTAATCAGTGATGCCGTAGAGAACTTGTTAATCTCGGCATTTGAAAAGCCCACAACCTTTGAAAAGGTCTTCTCTCTCAAATCCCTGCCGACAGCGGCACCGACCTTTGAAGCCGCAAAGCCTACAACGCATGCTGCTATAAGCATAATTGCTGCAAAGGCTGCCATCTTGGCTCCTGCCCTCCACAAGTAAGTAATCTGGTTGGCATCCACATCAATTCCGGCATTCTCATCACACTTTGTCGCAAAAGCTACGCCCATGGACTTTAATGTAGATGAACCTACTGCATCGATTTTGTCCTGCACCTTGCTTCTTATCTGCTTTATCATGTTATCATCAAGTGCTACTCCCTGCGGTATGGCTGATGCATCCACATCCATCTGCTCCCCTGACTGAAAAGCCTGATATGCCATGACAAGAGGAACCAAAAGCTCCTCATCCAGCTCATCAAGTGTGTCAGAATCAGCTGTCAGCTTGTATTTTGTCACACTACTGCTGTCACTTGTGTTCTCGGTATCTGCTGTCTCGTAGCATTCCGTAAACTTTTCTTTCTCATCAGACAGCATAAATGTCTGCGCCATCTGATAATCCTCCGAGGTAATCTCCTTTGGAAGGATATGCTCAATGCCATGATCCTGGATACCCACATCGATGATATCAGATGTGTACGCAGGCAAAGCCAGATCACAGTAAGCCTGAGCAATGAGAAAAACAAAAATTAATACGATCCATCGCCAGTATGGAATCAGGTTTTTGAAAATTTTACTCATAAACGTTTCCTTTCTTTCCGGTTAATTTATCCCCCATACACGAATGCAAAAAAATATCCGCAATCGTGCGCATACTATCTATTTTATCAATTAGCACGGATAATTCAATAAAGAAAGTATAAAGAAACAGTAAAAAAACAGAGACTATACACATGATTGGTAATCTATGTATTGATCTCTGTTATAAATTATCATATTCTTCGATTTCATCGAGGTCCTTAAGTGCCTCGTAAGTCCAGCGCACTTTCATGCAAGCACCTCATTTTTCTTATACTTCTTCGAAAAATAGGCTCTAACCTCATCTGATGATAATGTTCCATTATTAATTGCAGATTTTCTGCTTTTTTCTAATTTTATCGATTTATATAATCCCTCTAATACTTCAAACTCATCCTGCACATCATCTGATATATTCAGTAAATCATTCATGACTATCTGTTTTGCTGTACTCATATCGCATGTCCTCCTTTATTCTGTTATTCAATCAGTAACTGTAACTATTATGCTACCCTAGTCTCATATTTTTTTCATAATTTTAAAGGAAATTGATGTCATATTTATTATACTATTGATTCCATGTATATTGCAATAAAATGTTAATTGATGCTACTACAAATTTCTTATATATTAAAACAGAGACCATACAAGCTGTTTCGTAGCTCATATGGTCTTTGCTATATAAATGCTAGTCGAGGTCTGCAAGACCTACACGCTGTATCTGGAAGGTCTTGTATGCCTCCGGTGTATTCTTTTTAACCTCCTGATTGTTCTGCATGACAGTGATGTTACTGCTTGCCACTGCGTATACCTTGATGGAATTCTGCCCTGCCGGCAGAGTCGCTAGAGGTACCTTAACCTTATAGGTCTTATTGTTTGCAAAGAAGGTTCTGTTATTTCCTGCTTCTGATGGTCCTAAAAGGTCAGCCTCTGAGCCATCATCATGCAGTGAATAAATCTGCCAGTCCTTCATCTCCTTCAGGTAGATTGTATTGCCATTGTCATCTATCTCCTTATCATGGTCATCCTTGGTGCCCTCGATAAAAAAGCTCATATTGACTGTAGTATCCTTATCTACCTGATTACGAAGCATGTTGGTATCCTTAACGGTAAAATATACATCCTGTGTGGCAATATTGCCCTCATCATCTACATCCAGTCTAGCAGCATCAGGATTACCACTTTCTTTTTTTGCTTCCTCATCCTGCTGTATAGCAGTATCTATTGTCGAGTAAATAGTACTGATATCTGCTGACTTAGGGTCGTAGCCCTCTTTTAATGAAATAGCAGGTGCATGCTCTACTACACTGTAGGCCGCAATCATTGTATTGATGTACAGCTTTAACTCATCAACGGACTGTGTCAGCTTGGAATGTCCTACACCGGAGTATGTAACATTGCCCTTGGTGTAGATGTAGTAGTTATTTCGCACATCCTTAGGTGAAGCATTGTAAACTGCCTGATCCGAAAGTGTGTACCAGACAACAATATCACTCTCGCCATCATTGTCACTGTCCTCATTAAAATCGAGCTGATAATACTGTCTATGAGTCTGAGCTATATTTATCTTATCAGGAATTTTAAACGGATATGTAGTAATCTGACCTGAATTCACCTTTTCAGCATTTGTAGTCTTTCCCATGTCTCCATTATTCGGATATCCATATCCATATAGTCTGTAACCGCCATGACCTGTATCTTGATTTGAACTCAAATCACCATACGCAAAGCCCTGGTTCTGTCGTACAATTGTTTTTTTATTTGATTTTGGCTTATATGCAATATCAGTATTATGTTCGTCGGCATATTTGACTGCATCTTCATAATCAGTAGTTCCTTTTTCAAGGGTATTTCCCTTTTTTAAAGCAGAACTATGCAGTATACCATACCTATCCATTCCAACGACATCTCTTACAATAGTGTTAAAATCATAGCCCCAGGTGTTATTTCTTACTGTCTTGCCATCCCATTGATATTGATCTGTATACTTATTATTGCTAAGCGATGTAGTATCATGGGTAAATAATACTGCTTTACCGGACTGGATAAATTCTTTTATCCTATCCACCTGTCCACTATCATTAAAAATCTCATAACAATCCGAGAATCCAATTACAAGCATATCATAATCCTTGACCTCGTCTTTTTCACAAAGAGTCTTAAATTCCTTAGAATCTCCCGCCATAGTTTTAATGTCAAGTTCAAAATCTGTAACCTGCTTTAACAACTTTGAAAACTCCGAGTCGGTCTTTGACTTTTGATCTTGCATATCAAATGTAGTAGCCCCTGCAAGGTAACTGCCGTTATTTCCTCTTGATGTATTAATCTGCAAAATCTTAATATGCTGCTTTTGATTACTGTTGGCCTGCTTGTAGAAATATCCTCCTGTCACATCATAACGATATGGGTTCGTAGTCTGCGATGCCCTAAGCTGCCAGGGAATAACACCTACAAACTGTGTAGGCAGTTCATAAACCAGTTTATAGTTATATTTTCCGGCCTGAAGATTATAGTAATATTCTCCATTTTTATCAATCTGCGGACTCACCAAAGTACCATCCCGGTAAATCTGTACATTGTTTCCGGCTATCTTTTCCTGTGTAGGTGAAAACTTACCATCCGCATTTGAATCAAGATAAAAGCCTATATCAAAAGAAGCATTGGCATCTGCTCCACCCCGGTTATTAATATTAAACTCAAGTACTATGTGATTATCTTCAAGCTTTACATAATCCTTGTCTTCCTCTTTCTTCTGCTCCTTGACCTTTATCTGCGGTTTTTCAGCAGTGAGGTTAGTATATAGGTCCTTTGACAGGCTGTTATTTGACTTTGTTTTTATTAAATGATCATTTGATGTATTAGCTTCCATAAAGCCATATATATTCGAGCAATTGTCTATATAATAGTCATTTACTTCTTCAATATTAGTATCATACTTATAAAAGTCTTTGTCTACCACAATAGGATAGCCCGCTTTCAAATAATTGTTTAAAGCCTCTACTTTCTCGGTTGTAATATCATTTCCTGAGCCCCTGTATGTATTTACCGCCTGTACATATTTCTCATTATCATTTGGATTAGGTAATTCTGTTTTTAGACCCAATCCATTATCATATTTATCCAAATAATCACTGTCCAATAACCCCGCATGTCCATGGCTACGTGTATCTCCGTTCTGATTAGTTATAGGTTTTGGATTTATAACTACAATATCACCAACATTAGAATATATAAGTCCATTCATGGAAGAATCATTATATACACTTATATCAGCTCCATTTTTATCCTTACCCCAATTCAAATTATGCCAGCACAGCCCCATATATATCATGTCGTAATTGTTCAAATCCTCAATTTGGCCTATAAACTCTGAGCTGTTGACACAGGTGATATTTATCTTGTCATCAGCCGGGCAGTTAGCGCCAAGCCATTCCTTAAGATTACTTTTCAGCTTATTGATACATTGATCGACGCTTCCTGTATTCATGCCGGGCTCTATATCAAGGATATTAAGCTCATCCACCGGTTTTGCGACATCCCTCTTATCAGAATACGATATAATATAGCTTAGAACTATCTCCTTTGAAATCTTCTTGTCATAGTATTCATATTTTTGCTCTCCAAGAGTACTATTTTCATTTTTCCTGCTTGTATTCTCTGAGTTGATGTACTCTGCTATCTCGCCAAAATTCTCCTTTTTAGCAGCATCGACAAATTGAGTTTCATCATCATTTTTAATAAACGCAGAAGCAAAATCATCTCTTAAAACAAACGGCACATCCTTATCAGGATTATAATTTCGTGGAATAACATATTCGTTGCCAACCACATAGCCATGTGTATGAGTATTACTGTCAACTTTATTATACTTTATGGCATTTCTATCATCCCAGTTAATAAAATTTTCATCAGAGTCCTCTGTAAATTTCAAGGAACTGAAATTGCTACAGCTCAAAAGACCTGCAAGCTTTTTAATCTTGCTGGAGTAGTCTGGACCTGAAGCAGGCCACACAATACCATTATCCACTATAACAGGCATCATGATACCACTCTGGTGCACACGTTTTACTATCTGCTTTACCTTGTCCCATGTAATGTCATTATCGACTGTATATTTTGCAGCATCGTCTCCTAAATCATTTGAAAGGACGGACTTTGAGCCGGAAAGATAGAGTAAATCAATTGTTGACACATCTATCTGCTCAAGCTCCTTTGGTGTGACCGTTTTTACCTTGAAGGTCATATTGGCAGTCTTATCATCATCGCCTGTCTTGCCCTCCTGGTTAAATACACCGTTTCTAAACCAGTTATTGTTCTTAAAACCACCCTTATAATATATGCGTGTGGTATTTACAGGATAATCCAGCGAGCTGTTTTTATCAGCCTCCATGATATAGTCACCATTTCCCTTACCCACATAGGTGTATGTCTGGCTGTCCTTAACTATATCAAAATATCCGTCTGTGTCATGTAGAATTATTTTCTCGTTTGCATCATTTGAGCCGGCGGTTGATGTATCACCTGTATTTATCTTCTCATACGGATTTTGAGTATCAAGCACTGCTCCATACTCGCCGGTCTCATCATAATTAAACTCGATAGGTACCTGAGTGTCCACCTCATAGTAGGTCTCGTCATCAGTGATTTTATCTGCAGGCACATACTCCATCTCAACCGTATAGTATGTATACTTCTCATAATCCGGCTTATTTGTATCAGGCAGAGCTGCCATTTGGTCTGCTCTTGCAACAAATTTATATGGTGATGTGGTATCCGAATTGTCAGTCCTGTAAATATATGCCTTTGGATCATATTTGGCTATGCTTTGCATGCCCTCAGCAGAAACAATGGCATATGCGCTCTTTATAGAATAAACCACATGCTTCTCAACGGTATCGTCACCTGTTTCTGTATCTGTCGTATTATCTGTGCTGCTGTCTGTATTTCCATCAGCTTTCTGTGAATTATCAGAAGGCACAAGATACTGTTTGTTTGTCATGCCATCCGGCAGCTTGACAGCCGAAAATGCAACACTATAGTAGCCTCTTTTTCCTGTATCCACAGATCCAGAGCCATCTTCTGTCTCATCCTCGCCCTGCATGAAAACATAATGGTCAACATTCTGTCTGTAATGACCTGTAGGCAGTCCCTCTTCATTTACAGCAAGCTGGTAGTCGGTATTGAACTTATAATCTCCCTCCGCCTGCTCTGTCATCTTATAACCGGTGGTACCCTTGTTTATTCTGTCCATGTCTACAAGGGCAAGCTCACTCCAGTCATCGCCCAGACTGACATAGCTCTCCTCATACGGCTCATAATACAGAGGCTTTGTGTTATCCTTTTTCTCGGTAGTAATAGGTGCAAGCTTTGTTTTCAGACCTTCCATATAGGCAGACCTGTTTTTTACACCGGCACCATCTTTATCAGACATCTTTGACAGTGTTCCAAACCAATCGTCAGGCTCCTGACCGTCGATCAGATAGCCAATGGATGCCATTTTCTTGTCAGGCACCACCTCCACTATATTGAAGGGCTTGTCCTTGCCATGTGAGCTGACTATATCCGATATTCCATTGAACGCTACATTTGCATCGACCTTTGTAAGGCTGTCATTCAGCACAAAAGCTGCCACAACGAGACATCCTGTAAGTGTGAGCGATATTGGAACCACTATTTTTTTTCTTAATTTGCTCATTGCGATTGCTCCTTTTGTAAAAAACTACTCTGTTTCTTAATATGTATAAAACGTAATTGTATTTGACTTAAACTCCGGCATATCCTCAAGTCCAAGCCAGACGCTGATATTTAATTTCTCTCCGGTAAGGAAATCATTTCCGAGAGTGATATGCATTTCTTTATTATAACCTAAAATATAATAATTAAGATAGTTCTTATATTTAGGATCATCTGGCTTACCTTGTGCTCCTGTTTCTCCGGCAATCTCATTTGAACTAAACTTAAATATTCCATCAGGCTCACCATTGCCCTCCGGTCCATAAATCAGCTTGCCATCATCGCCCATTCTAAAGGATATATCTCCCTTGTGCTCGGTTGCACCTGTTGAGCTGACACTTTCCACCTCCATATGCCATACAAAATCCTTAACCTGATATTTACCATTTAATGAAGAATTTTTTAACTCCCATTCATCAATAAACAATTGATGCGTCTGTCCTAAATTGAAATGCTTATCTGCATCACAATGCAGAATATTGATTGGATGTGCTACGTTTACAGTTACCTTTGCCGTCAATGACGTATCGTCTTTGGATGTTACTGTGATAACAAATTGATCTGTAGTTTCATTATCCATAAGTTCTACATTATATACATCACCATTAGCATTAAAGTTTCCACCATTTTTTGTTCCGGAATGATCCCACGTTACATTTTTTGAATCATACTTTCCACCCAGAATCTTATCAGTAAACTCTAATTTATTCTGATTTTTCTTCATTTCATAGTATACTGTTCCGTTGGTTACATCCTTGCCTTTGTAATATATCCTTATTCCTTCAGGCTCTGCCGGTGCCACATACTCCACATCTGCTCCTGTCGGCGCCTTATTACGCATAGTGAAGTTCTGCTTTGATGTATACTTCTTGTCTCCTGCCTTAAAGTCCACAACAAGTCCGACAGAGTTCTTGCTTTCTGCCTCGCTTAAATCAGGGGTAAAGCCTGTGACATTTTCTGCCATAAGAGATTCCTTACCCTGACCATCTGCCTTCACCACACCTGTTGCAGGATCCAGTGTATCCTTTCGCAGATAGATTTTGTGCTCTGATGGTCTGTATATGATATTGTATGTACAATCCTTGTTGTAGATAATCAGCTTGCTGTCGGATGAGGTTTCCTCAGATGACGTTTCTTCTGCCTGTCCCTCTTCTGCTGATGCAGTTGCAACATAACCGGCCTCAGGGTTTGCTGATGCCACCTCCACCGGTGCTGCCACCGTAGCAGGCTCATACTTGACCCCCTTTTGCGCATCAATTATCAGGTCTCCAATCTGATTCATGGTCAGCTGTGCCTCATACTGTAAATCTACGTCCTTTGAAGCATACTTATACTGCTTCGTGCTTGTACCGATAAAGCCAGCAACAGCCAGTCCGAGTATTCCCATTATCGCCATGACAATGACAAGCTCAACAAGTGTAAAGCCACTGTTTTTCCTATTATTTGATTTGTTCATGCGCCTTAAAAGTTTCATGGTTCATCTTCCTCTCCGATTTCATCATACAACCTTATAACAGCCTTGCGTCAAAATAAAATATTAAGCATTAAACTATGTAAATTACTCACATACCACCTTGCCGGTTTCCTTGTATATCGTGATAACCTTCTCTGTGCTGTTTTTTTGAATCCAGATACGGCTGCAACACTTGCCATTGGCATCAGGCTTTTGTGCACCTGAGCTTCTGTCAAACTGAAGCACTATACTGCCTGAGCTGTTCAATTGTGTCTTGTCGCTATAATCATCCTTCATGGAATAGTATACATCAATCCTGCTCTTTCCGATTTTGCTTGGATCAGATACCACGCCATTTATAGTCGTCTTATAATAGTAGGCACCATCTGATGCATTCTTGTATATCTCAAGAACTGCGCTGTCCTTTCCCATAGTGGTGACCCTTGTTTTATTAATTATCGATTCGATATTTCTGGCACACTGCTTCACCTCAACACCCATGACCGAGCGAATGGATATGGTTGCCGCACCTATGAGTACGACAGATATCGCTATCACTACTATAAGCTCTACCAGAGAGAAACCGCCATTATTCTTTTTTTCTGTTACAGACATATTGGATTCCTCCCTTGTATATATCGTCAAAATATGTCAAATATAAATATTTGCAGCTTAAAAGCCGATTATTTCTACTCCTTGGTCCAGTTCTGGTATGTAATGAGCGTAGCATAATCTATTTTTGTATCTGCCTCTTTCTTATTTGAAAAAGAAGAAACATTACCCAGATAGTTGGCACCATCCATAAACACATCATACAGATGCAGTGCATCGTCTGCATCACTTACCTTTTCAAGAAGTAATGCCTTAAATACCTCCTGGGTTCCATTATCAATCTCGCACTGGTCTTTTTTTACAATTATCCTGCCCTTTGCAACTATGGTACCTGTAAAATCAGCCTCCAGTGTCACATCTCCAGTGGCAACAATTATGTCCACATTGTGTGATTTGTCATTTGCATCATAGGTGTAGTTGCCGTTTTTGACAATTGCCTGGTATTTTTTTCCCTGATACTCGGTCTCAAATACCTGCTTGCTACCGGAATTTGGCACCATGCTATGCAAATTGGTATTGTTAACTATATTTGCAAAAAGCGAAACACTTGCTGCATTTGCCGGTAAATCCGCATAATTCGTCAAAAGCTTTGAGTTTAGTGCGGTATATGTGTGCTGTAGGGCATCTGACTGTGCATCCATGTCCACACCATCAGCTATGCCCTTCAAAAGGCTTAAATTGCTGCCATCGTAGATGCTGTAATTGCCGGCAGTATAGATGCTTGCAGCCTCATTTACCTGTATACTGTCAGTATAGAACTTAGTGTATCTATTGAGCTTGTCACTGTCTGCACCAAAGTAATCACTGTAATACTCCGCTGCCTTATTTGTCGGCAGATTGACATAATAGTATACAAGTCCATCATCCTTATTATCAGTAGAAGGGACAAAAACCTTCTTTATACAGTTGTCGATTGTCTTTTTCTCCGGCAGATATGCCGAGAGAGCCTTGCCTGTCTTTGTGCTGACCACATTGGCATTAACTTCAGTATACTTTGTCTGATCCTGTCCGGTTGCCGTAATATCCTTGTACTCCTTATAGGAGAGTGGATTCTTGTTGTAAAGCGATTTGGCATCCGCACCATCTCCACTCGTGCCTATACACTCAGGCGGCACAAGGTATGCTATCTGGTCACCCTTTACAGAGATTGACTCACCCATAGCCACATTGCTGTTTTCTGTACCCACACCACTTGAGTTTACAATAGCCTGGGTATTGATATATGCGGTTCCTGCCAACATAAGCTCCCTGATATTTGACATATCAAGCGATGCCTCCCTGCCGTTTATGATAATAGCAGAGCTATCACCTGCGACAGGATTTTCCTTGTTAGCGCCTCCATTACCGAAGCCGACGTACTTTGCATTGTTATTCTTATTATTCTTGCCAAGTGTGACATTTGAGCCTGTCCCCTTTAAGGTCATGTCATCTGCCACATATGTCATGCCATCCAGCTTGACTGTTGCACCATTTACATTTATGTTGCTTGTCCACAGCTGACACTGTGAATCAACAGAAAGTGTACTGTTATTGTGTACACCCGCCATGTTCTTTTTTATTGTAGCAGTATCTTTTCCGGCAAAGTCTCCCACCTCTATATCGCCCTCTGCAATCATATAGCTGGTATCCTTTACATCAAGTGTGGCATTGTTTGGAATAATAACACTTGTAGTGGAAGTTCCTGTATCCGCCGCATTTTCACAGCCGGCATAGAGATTACCGGATAGATTCACTTTATTAATTCCTGATGTAATTTCCAGTCCTTCATTTCCCACAAGAGAATATGTAAAAAGCTCCGGAACTCCTCCCGATGCTGTAAAGCTCATGGATGGAACTCCCAGAGAAATATCTGTCTCTATTATTGATTTAAATCCTTTTTCATCGGTATACTCTACCCTTAGTCCATTCAGCACGACACGGTTTTGGTACACCTTGAGCTGTCCATTACCGTTTACATCGGCATTGGTCGATTTGATAATAGCACGTGGCTGATTGTCTTTTTTCTCAAGAAGCTTCGGGTCTACATATTGTATGAGCTTTCCCATATTAAACGTCATACCGGTGCTGTCATACTCAAGGCTTCCCTTTAAGCTCTTTAAATACTCCTGCGCAAAGTTGCTCTGTCTGCCGGCCTCATTTATGCTGCTGTCAGAGTAATTTTCCATAACCTTGGTATAGCCTGCTGAGTAAGCCTTTGAAATATCACTCTGCAGACCGGTGCATATCTGATCCAGCACACCCTCTGCCGAGTAAAAGTTGTCTGTATTTTTTTCGTCCGTCACCTTCATCTGGAGGTTCATAAGCGCTATCCACAGCACAGTCACAGCTAAAACAGCCACTATAGCCATTGCAACTACAACCATCACAAAGGATGCACCACGGTTATCGTTACGCTTCATAATTAATACCCCATGCTTCCGGTCATCGTAACAACCGGATCTTTATCCTTAAATATATCATCCAGTGAAGCCTTACTCTCGTATACAGCTACCTTCACATCATACAGCCTTTCAGATGCCTTGCTTTTTGTCAGATTCTGTATATCGACAATAGCCTTTACCTCATTCTGAATTACATTGTTATTGAAGCCATATATAGCCTGATTTGGCTGAGGTGTCTTATCCGGTGCTCCCATATTTACATTCAGATTGGTGGCTATATGAGTATAGGCATGGCCTGTACGGTTTCCCGGCTCGCTTACCTTCACATATGCCTTATATGTACTCTCCTTCGTACTCAGCTCTGACTGATCCGATATAGTCTTTTGCTTTACAATGTTTACCGTGCAGTCCAGCTTGTCCTTATTATTGATTATAATGACATCATTACAGGTATTGTAAAGTGCTCCTGTCGATGTGTACCATGGATTATAAAACAGATAGACATTTCTCAGATTATGGTTCACAGTATCTGAAGAATTGTCGTAAATCACCATGGTATAATCATCCTTCAGTGCACTATTCGGATCTGGAAAAGTCTTTCTTACTCCATTCTTATTTATAGAATACGAATACGACACCGTAACCTTGGTAGCCTTATTCCCCGTAGCTCCATACTTTTCTATATCTATGGTGATAGTTCTTTTGATATCCTGCTGAGTGATTCCACTGACACCCGGCATATTATTAAATGCAGATATAATATTTGTAGCAGAATACTTATCTGCACTCATGCAGTCAAAATTCGCATCCATGGCCGACATATCTGCAACCTCGTCCATGTTGTACCCTGTAACCTTATTGTTCGGTTTTCCGGTTGTTGAATCTATATTTGATGCGTCAGATTTTGCATCCACCGTCACAAGAGCATTGTATTTCTTTGTGCCTGACTGCACGCCTGACATATAGAAATAATACTTGTGCGCATCCGACTCCCTGAAATCCCAAAGCGATGTATCGCCTATTTGGGCTGATGCATCAGTCTTGTGGATACAGCTAGTAATGACATCATCCTTGTTTACAATCTCAGCACTGATATCCTCAAGCCTCTTTACATTATCAAACTTATCCGATTTCTTAAGAAGCTCACATGCACTGCTTCCATCTGATATATTAAAGCCGTCCGCCACATCAAAGCCCTCCGACGGATAGTTGAACTGATACGCCAGTGTCTTCATGGAGTTCTTCTCAATACCCTCCATAATGTTTGTCGCCAGATGTGTGGCATTCATCTCGTTTTTAGCCTTTACATTGGTCTTTGTAGCAGTAACAAATGCATTCAAAAAAGGAAGCACGATTATTGCGAGAATAGCAATCGACACAATAATCTCCACAAGTGTTACTCCTCGATCATCGTTTTTTAGCTTTCTCAAATCTGCTTCCTCCCCTCTTGTATTTTGTTATATCATATGCTTACGCATATGATAGGCCTGCGGCTGATACTTATGCGCATTCGCGCGTGATATAATTCGCTACGCTCATTATATCATAACTCAATAATTTAACATTTAATATTTATCACTTAATGTCTCAATAACCCTGTAATCTAATAATCTAATATTATAATAATCAGTTAGTTTGTTGTACCGAACAGATTATTTGTACCATGTGGTACTGCAGGTATGTATGGTGCCTCATATGGCTTATCAAGTCCATACAAGAAATATGAATCCACAAGCATCTCACCTGTCAGCTTGCCTGTCGAATCGTCAAAGCTCACGTTGAGTGTGCTGATAGTCTTCTTCTGTGATGAACCAATCACCTCGCCAAGCATAGCCTTAAGACCATGATACTCTGTCTTGAATGCCATAACTGTGCTGACATCATAAAGCTGATAGCCTGTAACCGTAGACTTTGCAGAGCCTGATGATGTGCTGCCATCAGCTGCACTGCTGTCGCCTGTCTGTGACTGAGAGCTGTTGCTATCTGCAGCCTGTGAACTGTCTGCATTACTGCTATCCGTGGTACTGCTGTCTGTACTGCTTCCTGACGAAGAATCTGTACCTGCATCGCCGGTCGGATTATTTACATCAATAGCTGTCGGTGAGCCGACTGTAAGCTCTGTAATATTTGTATTGGTAGATTTCTCGATAGCAACCGCATCCATGATGCCGTTTTCTATCTGTAAATACGAAGGAAAATTGTCATATACCTGCTGCATGGCATCAGACATATCCTTTGTCTTCTCTGTGTAGTCATCCGCCTTTGCCGCAAGAGCTGAAAGCTGATTGTACTGTGACTTCAGGTTCATATTTTCACTCTTGAGTGAATCCCTCTTATTGGACTGTGGTATAAAAATAAAAAAATATGTCAGTGCTAAAATGGCAACACCCGCTAATATAATAAGTAACTTTTTATCTCTCGTTGACATCCTAAACACCCCCTACTGATTTGTACCGTCTGTATCTGATGATGAATTGCTATCCGTCTGTGCCTGTGATGACGCATCCCCTGATGTATCAGCTGATTCAGAAGCAGCGCTATCGTCTGCCTTTACATATGTGCAATCTACCGTGAACTGAACCTTTGCGGCACCGGTCTCATCAACCTCCTCCGTGATGGTTGACACATTGGATACCATGATACTCTCAAATGTACGAAGCTGTGCAATCACATCAGCCGCTATATCCTTGCTGCCTGTCTTGATGGTCATCGAAACACCATCAGTCGTAACAGACATATTCACAAGCTTTGCCTCTGACGGAAGCTTCTGCTCCAGCTCATCCACAAAGCCTGTTATCTCATCATTCTTGTTGGATGAGGCGCTCTCAAGAAGCTTGGTCCAGTCATAGTCCTTCTTGGTCTGGTTGTACACATCATATATATTCTGTGCATATGACAAATCAGAAACACGCGCTTTAAGCGTCATATTGTCTGAAGTTAAAACAAGATTTGAAAAAATGCTGTATGCCGTGATACCAACTGCAACTACCACACACAAGCCAAAAATGAGAAGCTGCACTGCAAAAGAAACAGGCTTTTCAGCTTCCTCCCCTGCCGGTACCGGAAGAGGCTTTCCATCAGGACCAACAGGTGGATTTCCCTGCATACCTGCCTGTGCACCACCGGGTGGCATAGCACCTGCAGCTGCCCCTGCCATAAGCGGAGCACCGATTCCCTTGTTTTTCTTACTGTCTAATATATCAAGCGGGCTCAGTGAACATCCGACACAGTTGAAATACTCTGCCAGCTTTGCCTCTGCAAGGTTGATGCCCTTTGCCACATGTATGCCGTCAAACTGCTGGAGCGGAACTACCTTGACATTCAGCTCATTGGTCAAAAGCTTTGAAAGTCCACTGAAATCAGCACCTAAGCCAATGAGGAAAATTCTCTCGATAGGAGTATCTGAATTTCTCGACTGATAGTAGTCTATTACTCGTCCGAGACTGCTTATCAGATTAGAAAGTGCATATGACACATTCAGACGGAGCTTCTTAAAACGCTCCGAATCAATCTCATGCCCCATAGGATCCATAGCACTGCCTGCAGGCTCATCCGGCACTGTACCATCAGGTTTTATTGCAAGGCAGGTCTTTCTGCGCGCCACATCGACAGCATCGGTAAATGACAGATACTCTCCGAAAAGCTCACTATCCTGAATCTCCTCGATAGCATCAGCCAGTCCATAGTTGACATTGCGCTGCAGCTTTACCATGCTTCCATCCATGATAGTCAGTGTGGTAGAAACCTCATCCACCTTGACAGTCACCTTCACATCTCCCGGAATCTCTCTTCTCATGAGCTGCTTGATGGCATTTCCACTATAGTCAAGAGCTACAAGCTGAAGTCTGCAATCAGCCGCAAGAGCACCATACGACAAAATAAGATCGTTAGGTACAGCAATAACCGAAAGACGTAATTTCTTTTCTTCCGGTCTGTCAATCTTCTCTATAATCTGATGTACCAGCTTGTACTGACTCAAATCCACCGGAAAATAATCCGATGCATTCATTGCAATCATTTCCTTAAGCTGCTTTTCCTTAACAAGCGGAAGCTCAATATCTCTGCTTGCTATACGCGCTGAATTTAACACAAAAACAGCTTTCTTGGTGGCAATCTTCTTTTCCTTAAGCTTACTGTATAAGATAGAACGAAACATCCCATCCGGCTGTACCACTCCATCACTAATCATCCCCGGTGGTGTCGGAAAGCCGAACATATTGTAAATCTTGGGATTTTTTGCTTTGTAATCAATCTCAACTACTCTGGTAAGGTTCTCCCCTATTTCAATACCGAGTACCCTGTTTGCCATAACCTAATCCTCCATGTTTATCTTTGTTTTACACTGCATACGTTTGTAAAACGTTCTATATATATTTCGGTATATTATAACATACTTTTTAAAAGCCTGCGAGTGTTAAATATGCCGATATCATTTTCTCACCCCATAGCATCGAAATAAATATTCCGGCTGCCAAGTACGGTCCCATCGCAAGCCTGTTGCCTGCGTTTGTTACTTTCATACGAATCAGATGTATCACGGAACCTATGATGCATCCCAGGAAAAATGCTAATGTAATATTCTGCCAGCCTATCGCAAGGCCCGCACATGCCATGAGCTTGACGTCGCCGCCACCTATGGCTCTTCCCCCACTCACAAGAAGGAGGATTTCAAGAAATATGCTGACGCAAAAGAATCCTATCACATATTCAGACCAGTTGTCACGGTCTATAAACACATGCAGGATTCCAAGCACCAGTATAAATATATTGATTCCGAATGGAATTTCATATGTTCTCCAGTCTATCACACTCAGAACTACGAGTGCAGATGTAAGAAAGCAGTAGATGATACTCGTAAGCTCAAGTCCATTTACTGCAAAAACTACTATGTATAATATACCGTTTAGCGCCTCAATAATAGGGTATTGAGGTGATATCGGTTCTTTGCACTTGCGGCATCTGCCACGAAGAAACAGCCAGCTGAAAACCGGCACCATATCGTACCACGCGAGCTGATACCCGCATCTCATGCAGTGGGACCTTTCGGTCACCACTGTCTCATGCTGCGGTATGCGGTAGATACAGACATTTAGGAAGCTGCCTATAACTATACCGAATGCAAATATTAAGATGTAGATGGGTATCAGTTCTGTGGTCATGGTTGGTGGTCCTTAAAAATGATAAATTTTTAGTTATTTATCTCATGTTTACTTCTTTAGTTACCAGTGTCTTAAGGTGTAACTGGAGCTGCTGATGATGTAAATACATCAGCCATGTCTCTTTTTGGATCCTTTGTATTTACTGTTGTTCCAGAATGTGTCCACTTCAAATTAGAACTACTATAAGTATATTTTGCACCGTTTGTCCATCCACTAGATTTTAAACTAACCTCTGTTTTGCTAAGGCTGGCAGGACTAACTCCCGTTAATGTTGCTTTACCACCATTAATCGTAATAACAGCGTCTGCAGTTATTCCATTATCAGCAGCTTCTACTTCAACTGCATTTTTCAATTCCTCAACATTCTGTAAATCTGTTGACTGTCTTGATCTCTCTACATATTTAATAAACTGTGGAGCAAGTACACCTACAAGCACTGCCATGATAGCGATTACAACAATAAGCTCTACGAGAGAGAAACCTTTGTTGTTTTTCTGTTTCTTTCCTAACTTTTTAAATACATTCTTTACCATAGTTCTTTTCTCCTTTTCATTATAACATGGTTTTGTGCAAAGAGCTGTGCCCTATCAGCATCTCTTTGTTTTGTATGCGCTCATTGTACCATAAATCAAAGCATATTGCAAGTTTTTTCTAGTACAATAATACTATTGGCGCATAACTTTTTTCGCTTTCTTTAGCAATTTCAACCAAATTCCATCTGTTTTATTACATTTATATCATATTTTTTTCAAAAAAATAATTTCCCGGGCTGTATTTAGTCACAGCGTAAGGGGCTTCATCCCATGTGACCGGCTACCGCATACACTCTCGTGAGAGCTACGCTACACTGCCAAGATACTGTAGGAATTATGCCTTATAGATTTTCTATGCTTGACGAAACCGTCGAAACGCGCCGTCCATGGCGCGGTTCTCCTTGCCCATTACTGCTCACACCAGCAGTGTGACCAGTAACGATTACAGCCCATTAAAATTGCCTCTACGAGGCAGGGGCTGTAATCTGACAATAGTTGACGCATTGGCGCATAGCTTGACAGCGTGGTGTCAAGCTTGCGTTTGAACAGCAACGATATATTACATCCCAGTGGCAGAGCATTTCTGTGTTTCATGCGCATAATTCAACAGTATCTAAGCAGCTTCGCTATTCGCTCACCCGAGAGTATATTCGCCAGCCGTTCGTAGAGAATGAAGCCCCATCCTACTGTCAACAAAAGAGGAAGCGGCCTCCGAGCTCTCGCCCAAAGACTGCTTCCTATAATTTACATTTCACTACAAATTTAGCTCACAAGCCATTTTTTTACAGTTTCCTCATCAAACTCCACACATTCAGCTATATCTTCTATTGAGTGACCTTTTTTCTGAAGTTTTAAAGCCGTTACTTTTGCCTGACTAATTCTACCTTCTTCTCTACCTTCTTCTCTGCCTTCATTTTTCTGTTCTTCCCACGCCTTACACATATCAATCACCTCTTCTTTCTCATCTATGTCTATATCCGTTCCTGCAAACAGGTTGATTGCCTCGACCGTCTCTCTGTCCACATTGCTAAACTTTTCGTCATTCTGCAGCACTTCCTGCATTTTTTCCTTATCATACGCATTCTGCAGTACCTCAAAAAGCTGCCTGATGGATGTCCTGAATCCTGTAAAATCTGTTATCTCCCTCGGTGCCAGCAGATTAATCCTGTAATCCGGTATGAATGGCAGAAGCTCATCATCTACATCACCAAACATATCCGACAGCTTTCTTGGGCCATCCCATTCCTTTGTTCCGAGATATACTGTAATCGTAATTACAGGAATCAACTTATCCTCTTTCGTAAATCCCGAGAGAAATTCATCCGATGTTGCCGTATCCTTATCCTTGCGGTGCTTTTTTGCTGTTTCCTTTACCTGATTTCCATATGCCATAACATCATAAAACATGTTTTTTACAGGTATGGCATAGTGTATATCCGACTGATTCTCTACTCCTATCAGTACCACATATGATTTGCCGGTATATTTGATGCTGGCATTTTTGAAGATGTCCCTCAACTTCTGCATCGCTATGGTCTTTTTGTCAAGTCCTAGTGCGGTCAGAACCTCTGTGGTGTCTCTTTCCTTAAGGTTTTCCGGCAGGATAACCTCTCTTCCTCCATACAGTATATTGTTGCACAGGTCAGCAAACCTGGCATTGTCTGCAAAGTATTCCTTTGCCATTGAGTCCTTTGCGCTCAATCCTTCTCCTCCTGTTCTCTTGTGTGAGCAGGAAAATTTGGTGCCAATGAGGGTACAGTGGTACAGTTTATGAAATATACATGTGCTGTCCTTCTTTATGTTTACACTCTGTATACATTTCATCTGCCTTTTTGACTGCATTTATCTGTTTCTTACTGCATTCTGTCTACATACAGCATTTCAATTTTCCTGCTATTGATTGGTAATTAAAGCATTGAAAACTTCCATGTCCTTTGTAGAATGATGCGAAGTGGTCTGCCCTCTTCAAAGTGGTGTGCACCTGTAAAAAAATGTCATGTGGTGCCGCTTACAGAAATATAATGCTTTGAGTTGATTGTAGCATAGAGGCAATGCTTTGTCATCAAAATTTTTTCTTTTTTCAGCATATTTTTCAGCATATATTTTTCATACTTCTCTCTGCACTGCCCGCCTCTCAGCTTACATTCTACCACAGCGTAAGGGGCTTCATCACTTATGACTGGCTGGGGCACGCTCTCTCGCGTGAGCGAATAGCGAAACTGCTTAGATACTGTTGAATTATGCACACGATACACAGAAATGAACTGCCATGGATGGCAGGGCAAGGAGAACCGCGCCACGGACGGCGCGTTTCGACGGTTTCGTCAAGCATAATAAATCTGCAAGGCATAATTCATACAGTATCTTGGCTGCGTAGCGTAGCTCAAGCGAGAGAGTGTGCACCAGTCGTTTCATAGAATTAAGCCCCGCCACCGAATTTTTTGCGCTTTCTGTACTCGCTTGGACTCATTCCACAGATCATCTTAAACTGCTGTCCAAAATACGATACATTATCAATGCCTACCTTCTCACAAATCTGGTTAACCTTCATATTGGTGGTCTCAAGCAGTCTCTTTGCCTCATCTATACGCTGAGAGATAATGTAATGACTGACTGTATCCCCTGTCGACTGCTTGAAAATGAGACTCAAATACCCCGGTGAAAGAAAGACCATATCAGCAAGGCTCTCCAGATTTATCTTCTCTGACAGATGCGCCTTGATATAGCTCTTGACCAGTGCAATATCCCTTCTGATCTGCTTGTCATCTGTAGAGATATTTTCCTCGTAAATACAGAGATTTTCTTCTATAATATTGTATAAATCACTTAGCTGTTCTGCTTCAAAAAGCTTCTCGACCTGTTTCTTGCCCTGTCCATAGACACTTCCATGAGCTGCATTGTACAGCTCGAGTGCAATCTCTGAAAAAACGAACTTCACAAAAGTCTCGGAATCCGATTTATTCTGAAACATCATGTGCTTCAAGTGCCCATACTCTTTTCTGACAAGCTCGATATCTCTCTTTCTGATGTACATAAGCAGCCTGTTTATGCACTCCGTTCTCTCAGACTCATCACGCTCGACAAGCTCATCATCATCCTCGTAGTAGATGCCATTGTTGTCAGCAAAAAATCTGTTTTCCATAAGCTTTAGAAGCCTCTTACAGCTGTCGTGTATCTCATAGATATCACTTATACCGGAGCCCACGGCTATATAGCATTGCTGTCCATATACCTCAGTAAGCATATAGTATATACCCTCAGCCATATAGCTGGACCTGCTGTAATTATTCTCCCCAAGCAGGATGAGCACATAGTTGCCGCCCAGACTGACAGCCTCTGCCCTTGAAGCAAATCTCTCTTTTATTCTATCAATGACTTTATCGGCGTTTTCCTTCCAAAATGCACTGTCTATCCACAAAAGCAGGATATTGCTCACAAACTCTACAGTATTTAGTTCATTCCTTTGTGCAAAGCTGATAAGCTCATCCATATACCGTCTGTTTCCTGTTGCGATATATTGCGACAACAAAAATCCACACACACAAACGGCCATTTTGTTTTTTTGCTCTTCATTTTTTCTGCTATCATGTATCTCACAAATCATCTGTGCCATGCACGATACAATCTCAGTCGGTGCCACAGGCTTTAGGATATACTGCTCCACTCCTTGCTCTATTGCCATTCGGGCGCTCTCAAAATCACGCTGTCTGCTTACAATCACTATATGTATATGAGGATTGATGGCTTTTTCTCTGGCATACCCTATGATATCAGTCCCGGTCTCTGCACTATCAAAAAGCTCCGTAAACATGATATCTATTCTGCGCACACCAAGCAATTGTGCGGCTTTTTGTGGATTTGCCGCCTCCATTATCTCGTATATAAAATCAGAGTCTGTACTCTCGATTATTTTCCTTAGTTCTTGTCTGTCCTCATTGTTGCTATCCAGGATTAGTATATTCAACTTCTCCATTTTTGCCCCCTAAACTAACCAATATAATGTCGATGCAACCTATAAATCTAGTACTATTATATTGCATTTCAGTATCTTTTTCAATTTAAAAAATAATATAATCAGCATTAGATACGCCACTGCATAATGACAAATAACAGCCCATGTCTCATTGAGTCACAGGCTGTTATCATTGGTACAGTTATTTTAAAATATATACTAGCAGCAGAACATCTGCCAGCAAAGCAATGTGGCAAGCAAGCTGCAGCACTCGCTGCCCCTGCCACTAGGGCGTCCGTATATGTCTCCCATATCCGAATACCATGAGCCGCCGTTTTCAAGTATCTGCATAAACTGGCGGTACTGCATGTTGTTTGGCTCAAGCGACACTGCACGCTGTATGTGCTCTATGGCTGTTGCAGTGTTGCCGAGCTTTTGGTTGGCAACAGCACTGTAGTAGTACCATCTGCCGCGTCTCTCAGCAAAAGGTACCTCCTCAAGCACCTTCAGTGCCTCATTATAGTAGCCGTTGCTGATGAAATTGCCTGCTGCACGCACCTTCGGATTGTCATCCTGCGCACTGCTTCCTGCATTATTGTAGGTATAGCGGCCATAGAAGCCACCGAACGGTCCGCCTGCTCCAAACGAATCACCTGTCCACTGTCCACTACCATATGAACTGCCATAGGAGCTGCCACCGTATGAGCTGCTCCCCGCACTGCCATATCCACCGGCTCCGTAAGCACCTGTTGCACCGGACTGCTTTTCCTTCATTATCTGGTCATATGCCTGCTGTACTTGCTTAAACTTTTCCTCTGCCTGATCCTTGTTGGGATTGTTGATATTGGCATCAGGATGATACTTTCTGCTTAAGCTTCTATAGGCCTTTTTTATTTCATCGTCACTTGCACTGCGGCTGACACCGAGCACCTGATATGGATCTATCATTTATGTTTCTTCCTTTTCTTCATCTGAATATACTCATACTTGCTCCACACACCGGAGTATAGAACATTTCTGATTATATCCGCATGCAAGAGAATTGGCAACCTCTCAAATATTTTTGCTGCCTCTGAAAGCATAGATGTCATCATAAGCCGACAGGATTTGTCAAATTTTTCGCTGTCATTATTGCAGCAATGCATGAGCTGTATAAGTGGATTGTATGACTTCTTTTTTATATCATCCTCAATATCCTCATATGCATCCATTATATAAATAAATTTGCCCATATAACGGCCAAACTCCTTCATATCCTTCTGCCACTCATTCTGCTTCCACGCAAAAAGCGTACCGAGCATCTCCCCTGTCAGCCCTGCCACAGTATCGATATTGGTATCATTGCTCCTCTCACACTCTGCAAGCCTTTCAATGTAGTCCTCTATTGCCTTTGCCTGTATCGGATAGCTTTTTTTAGCCTTCTCGAAGTCCTTTTTAAGCATCTCTGCGTAGGTCTTCTTTGTCAGGCTCTTGTCATCCTTCCAGTCATCTATCAGATTGTAGTATGCAAGCAGTATGTTCATGGCTGCCGCATACTCTGTAATCTCGTTTGTGCGAAGTGTGCGCTTCTTTGTGGGATGCACGCTGCATACAAATCCATCCCTCGTCACACTATCCGGCTCGTACAAACCTGTCAGAAGTACTATGAGAAAAGTCATGTCATAGTTTAGTGCCATCTGTGCACGCCTGCCATACTGCGATTTCATAGTCTGGCACAGCCCACAGTAGTAGCTTTGATATATTTTTTTATTTTCCTCGGACAAGGTGTCCTTATTGACAGTTATATATCCAAACATTTCTTTTCTCCATGCTCTTATGTAAGCTAAAAATTATATATTAGCTGCGTCTCACGAACTGCTCACGGCACTTCGGACATGTAATGCAGATCTTGCCATGTCCTCTTGGCACCCTGACATCCTGCTTGCACATAGGGCACTTGAAAAACTTGTACTGCTTCCTCTGTGCAAAGCGCTTTTTCCTGCGTTCAGCCTTTACAGTCCACTCATACCTGGCATTTAAAAACTTCTGATTCTCTGCATATCGCTTGCTTACATTCCTCGAAAATACACGAAAATACATATGTATCATCAGTCCTATTGCCAGTATATCAAGTATCGCCGACCTTGTAAATATTGAAACCACAAGTAATATCATTACTACCCATGACTCAGCCCTTGCAAGCTCGTCCATACCGTTTCTTCCATTCATAAATCTGATAAATTTTTCTCTCATATTGCCGCCTCGCCCTATATTTCCTAATTTGACTTTACAATATTAAGATAATATTGAAAATAAAAACCGTCAATAGACCTATCGTCTTTTAAGAAACATTTTATATTTCGTTTATTAAAGTTGGCAAAAGGGCTTGATTTTTGGAAAAATGCTTGGTATATTAAATAAATATGCAGGACAGGTGATCGCGGCTGCAGGTGTCGAAAGACCGCAGGTGAGGAAAGTCCGGGCTTCATAGGGCAGGATGCCGGTTAACGGCCGGTGGAGGAAACTCTAAGGACAGTGCAACAGAAATATACCGCCACTTTTGTGGTAAGGGTGGAATGGCAGTGTAAGAGACTACCGCCTCGCTGGTAACAGGGAGGGCACATGTAAACCCCATCCGAAGCAAGACCGAAGCAAAGCTTTGACGTGGCCCGCCAGCTTTAGGTAGGTCGCTTGAGGCGTCTGGCGACAGGCGTCCTAGATAGATGATCACTCAACGACATAACCCGGCTTATCGTCCTGCTTATTTTAATAATTTAAAGCCTATTGGCGTTTCGTAAAGTGACTTATTATGAAAATGCAACTGAGATATCTCAGTTGCATTTTGTTTTCCCGGTAACTATTATTTGCTGTTGTATGTAATAAAGTCTACTACCATCTCTATCTGCTCCTCTAAAGCTATTTCAGGTGTACCGTCCCCCTTTTGCAGACCATAGCTGCCAAAATAAGAATGGCACCCGCCATCAATGACATACTCATATGTTTCCTCAGGCAGGTTTGAGCGGTATTTGCGGTATTTATCCATATCAAGCACACCGTCTTTAGAGCCATACACACTAAAAACCCTAAGAGCTGAATCTGACAGGTCAGCAGTCGAATATGCTGCAAAAAGAAACAGTCCGTCAAACTCATCTGCATGCTTTGACGCATATTCTGCTGCCATGGCACCGCCTAAGGAGTGACCTCCTATGTACCATTCCTGTATGGATGGGTATATTTCCTTGTATTTTTCAATGATACCGTCTGCTGCATTTTTGTCCAATACAGCGAGATTGCCCGGCATGTGTACAAGTATGCACACATAATCGTTCTTTGCAAGCTCATGCATCAGCGGCGCATACGCCGTGTACTGCACCCTGCCTCCCGGATAGAAAATAAGTGCCTTTGTGGCCTTTTCCTTATCCTGTGGTGCAAAGGTTATCGTATAATTCTTAAGCTTTAAATCATACCGGGTGGCCTGTATACGCTTGTCCTTCTTTTCAATGGTAACAGCAACCTCTCTGTCCGAATCGATTGCAGCCTCCGCAATCGATTCTGCGTGATAATAATTCCCCACATAACAATTTACGGCAATACCGCCAATAGCCATGACTGCAATTGCCACAAGCAGTATTCTATACACAGCCGGAATACGGGGTTTTTTAGTTTTATACATTAAAGCAACTTCCTCCTACAAACTCACGAAGCAGTGAATTGTTTGGTATGCCGTCAGCCGGCATCGGAAGGAAGTAGTCTAGGAGCTTAAGCAGCCTCTTTGCCTCGAGATACTCAGGACATTCTCTTTCTATGCCAAAAAGCAACGGCTCCGCATATACCTTGAGCACCGCAAGCTCATACACAAGTGCAGAGTTGAACATCACATCCGCCTGCTCCTGGAAAGGAAAGATATTCTCCCTTTCACCCTTTCTGACAGACGGCCACATGGCGATGGTCTCCATGGCATTGGTACCGCGTGTGCGTGCATCACGCACAATCCGGCGTATAAGCCTTTCATCTGTGGTAGAAAGTGGATTGTGCTCATCAATATTGAGCTGTGTGAGCGCCGAGATATAGATTTTGAACTTGTGCTCAGGCGGGATAAGCTGCGACAGCCTGTCATTTAAGCCGTGAATACCCTCTATGACTAGTATATCATCAGAGCCAAGCACCAGCTTTCTTCCGCGGTACTCTCTCTTTCCTGTCTTGAAATTGAAGGATGGCATATCAACAGCCTCTCCCTTAAGCAGTCTGTTCATATCCTCATTGAACAGCTTCACATCAATAGACTCAAGGCACTCAAAATCAAAGCTTCCGTCCGGATTCTTCGGACAAAACTCCCTGTCCACATAGTAGTCATCAAGGCTTAACGGATGTGGCTTTCTGCCCTTTGCGATAAGCTGGATTGACAGTCTGTTGGCAAACGATGTCTTGCCTGATGATGAAGGACCTGCTATCATGACAAATTTCTTCTTATCATCAGAAGCAATCCTTGCTGCAAGGTTTCCTATCTTCTGCTCCATCAGTGCTTCCTGAAGCAGCATGATTTCCTGACCTCTGCCTGCTGCAATCGCATCATTCAGCGAGCCTATCGTGCCGATTCCAAGCATCTTGCTCCATTCCCTGGAATCATCCAGCGTGCGAAACAACTTATTGGATGTCTCAAGTGGCTCAACACTTCTGCTGTTAGCTCCCGGGAAAAGAAGCACAAAGCCATTCTCATACGGCACTATATCAAAATACCTGAGCATCCCTGTCGATGGTGCCATAAATCCATAGAAATAATCCACCACACCATCAAGCTCATAGAGATTGACTCTGGAGCTTCTCCTATAGTGCAATAGTCTCTCCTTGTCATGCAATCCCTTTTCCTTGAAAAGCTGCTCAGCATACTGTGTTTTTGCACTGTGCTTGGTGATTGGAAGGTCTTTTTCCACAAATGAGTACATGCTGCAGACTATCCTATCGATATCATGCTCTGTCACTCTTTGCACACTGTTTTCCCTGCCGCCTTTTAAGTCTGTACCTTCATCATGTTTTTCAGGACTATGTTTTTCCTGTTGGCTGTCCGCACACTCCGCTGCCTTCTCAAGCTGACAATAATAGCCCTCACCGAGCGAATGCATCACATGAAGCTTTGCCATACTGCCATATACATCGTATATAGCCCTCTGCAGAAGCAGCACAACGCTCCTTCTGTAGGTACGCCTGCCATCTCTGTCGGCGGTTGTCACAAAGCTAAGCTCACAGTCACTTTTTATTTTCTTATTCAGTTCACGAAGCCTGCCGTTTACAATTCCAAGGATTATGTCATCCTCATAATAATCCTTGAAGCTGTCTGCTACTGCTTCTAAAGTATCATCTTCTGATGCTGTCACTGCCATGACCTGTCCATCGGGCAAGGTCACCTTCACACTATATTCCTGCATTTCTTATTGCCCCCATAGTCGAATATGCCGCCTCATTGTATGCCATCATCTCGTTTATCTGCTCGATTCTGTCCATGATAGAATCACTCATCTCCTGTGTCCTTAGCTGCTGCATGATGGCAGCCAGCTTGTGGTGTTCCCTGACTAGAAACTTTCGAAGCACCGGATTACCGTTTTTGATAAGTACAGGTCCGTACAAATCGCATACAGTAACTGTCGTCTCGTCCATATTGTCCCATGCGGAATTGTCCGCACACGGCACACACCTGAACATCGGATAGTATTTTCCGTCCTCTAAAATCATGTCCTCATCAACTATCTTATAGCCTGCGTTCCTTACATATTCACGGACTTTGCTCACTTCCGACTGTGGCTGCAGAATCAGCTCCTTTGCCGACCTGCACACTGTCTCCCCTGCGGTTAAAATGTGAATAACAAGCTCTCCTCCCATTCCTGCTATGACGATAGAGTCAACCTCTCCGTCATGTATCGCTTCAAGCCCATTGGAAAGCCTTGTGGTAATCTGCTCTGTCAGACCGTTTGCCCTTATATGCTCATTGGCGCGTTCAAGCGGTCCCTTATTTATATCAACAGCAATTGCTTTCGGTATTATATTACCCTGCACCAGGGCAATTGGCACATAGCCATGGTCGGTTCCCACATCACAAAGCGTGTAACCTGCCGTGACCATTGATGCCACTGCCTTCATTCTTCTGGATAGCCTAATCATCTTACTCTAAGTAGTCCTTAAGCTTTCTACTTCTGCTTGGATGACGAAGCTTTCTTAGTGCCTTTGCCTCAATCTGACGGATACGTTCACGTGTGACGTTGAACTCCTTGCCTACCTCTTCAAGCGTTCTGGCTCTGCCGTCCTCTAAGCCAAAGCGGAGTGTGAGTACCTTCTGCTCTCTCTCTGTAAGAGTGCCAAGCACTTCCTCAAGCTGCTCCTTAAGGAGTGTAAATGCCGCTGCATCAGCAGGAACCGGTACATTATCATCCTTGATGAAATCACCAAGATGTGAATCCTCCTCCTCACCGATTGGCGTCTCAAGTGAAACAGGCTCCTGTGATATCTTGAGTATCTCACGCACACGCTCTACCGGCATGTTCATCTCCTTGGCGATTTCCTCCGGTGAAGGCTCTCTGCCAAGCTCCTGAAGGAGCTGTCTTGATACACGGATAAGCTTGTTTATTGTCTCAACCATATGCACAGGGATACGGATTGTTCTGGCCTGATCGGCTATTGCTCTTGTAATAGCCTGACGAATCCACCATGTGGCATATGTAGAGAATTTGTAGCCTTTCTTGTAGTCGAACTTCTCAACCGCCTTGATAAGACCCAGGTTTCCCTCCTGAATCAGGTCAAGGAAAAGCATTCCTCTTCCCACATATCTCTTTGCTATGCTGACAACAAGACGCAGGTTTGCCTCTGCAAGACGCTTTTTGGCATCGGCTCCCTTATCCACATCTCTCTGAAGCTTTTTGATTTCTTCCTTTATCTCAGCCTTTTCCTCTTCTGATGCACCATCAAGGCGGCCCTTTAACACATTGATTTTCTCGGTTGCTACAGCTCCGTCCTCCATGTTCTGGGCGAGCTCAATCTCCTCATCCGCTGAAAGAAGAGGTACCTTACCGATTTCCTTCAGATACATACGGACAGGGTCCTCAACGCTGACTCCCTCCGGTACTGAGAGGTCTATCTTTTCAACCTCTACCTCATCCTCATCGTCGAGTATGATATCATCATCCACGTCATCGTCATTGCTGATTTTAAGTACGTCTATGCCGTTTTGCTCGAGATAATCAATTACCATCTCAAACTTCTCCGGATCCAGATTTAAGTCCTTGAAAAAATCTGCAATCTCCTGATACTCAAGCATGTTCTTTTTCTTTTTTCCAAGCTCAAGAATCTCAATAAGCTTCTGCTGGAATTTCAGTTTCTGCTCCTGCTCCTGTGCCATGTCTTTTTGTTCCTTTTTCTTTGCCATTTTATTTTCCTCTTTATTCTGGTATTTTTTGCAATTCTTCGAGTGCACGCTTATCCTCAATAATCCTCATCATGCCCTCCATATCTGTAGGTGCCAGATGCTTTGAGCGGTAGTCTATGCTGTTTTGCTTGATACGGACAACGGTTTCCCTGAGTGCGGTTGCCTTGTCATTTTTGCCCTCCACCTGATGGATTGTGGCATTGAAAAGCCCTGCCACCTCACGCTGCTCATCCTCATCGGTAAACATGCTTACTATCCTGGCGGGATTCACCGTATGTGTAGCCTCGTACTGTGAAAACACCTCCTGCGCCACCTTGTGGTACAGCTCCTCGGTAAAGTCATCTGCACTGATACGCCCCTTTATCCTGTCAAAAAGTGAATTGTCCTCTATGAGCCATGTGAGGAGAAGCTTCTGCGACTGCTTCATTCCATCCTCCTTTTTATTTTTCTCATTGATTCCACTTTTAAGCTTTGTCTGGGGCTTTACGATACCGCCCTTCATGGCCATACTGTTGACGAGCTTTCTTAGGTCGTCGTATGGTATGCTGTACTCTCTGGACACCGCCTGCGTGTAGTTTGTCCGCTCAAGCTCCTCGGTAAAACCAAGCAGCTTCTTTGCGATTTCATTATAAAATGCGGTTTTGGACTCGGGATCGTCCATATCATAGCCTGCCTGCATGATACGTATCTGAAACATAAAGCTGTTCTCAGCCTTTTTGATACGCTCCTCATACTCCTGTGCGCCAAGCGCCTTGATAAACTCATCCGGATCCTTGTACGGCCGCATGTTAATGACCTTTGTTGTGATGCCTACCTCCTTGAGTATCGGAATCGCACGCAGCGCTGCCTTTACCCCTGCGCCATCACTGTCATATGTCAGATACACCTCATTGGTGTATCTCTTTAATAGTGAGGCATGTCCGCTCGTGAGCGCCGTACCAAGCGACGCCACCGCATTGTCAAAGCCCGCCTGATGCAGCGCTATGACATCCATGTAGCCCTCACACAAAAGGAGCTGATTTTTCCTCGTGCTCCTTGCTATATTAAGTCCGTAAAGATTACGGCTCTTATCAAATATCTTTGTCTCCGGAGAGTTTAGATACTTCGGCTCTCCGTCACCCATCACTCGGCCTCCAAAGCCTATGACACGGTTGTGCACATCCATAATCGGAAACATCGCACGATTCCAGAACTTATCGTGCCCGCCTCTGACCTCATCTATCGTCACAAGACCGGTCTCCTTAAGTATCTCATCCTCATAGCCCTTGCTGCGCAGATACTTGTACAGATCATCGCTGTACTGGTCCGAGTATCCAAGCCCGAACTTCTGCATTGTCTCATCAGACAGCTCTCTCTTCTTGAAATACTCATGCGCCTTCTGTCCTCTCGGTCCCCGAAGCAGCATATAAAAATACTTTGCAGCCTCCTTATTTATCTCAAGAAGCTGCGTGCGCCTGTCTGCTTCCCGCCTTTGCGCTGAGGTCATCTCCTGCTTGGGAAGCTCTATTCCCACGCGGTCTGCAAGCTCCTGCATGGCCTCCGGAAAGGTGAAGTTCTCATACTGCATGAGAAACGTAAATACATTGCCTCCGGCTCCACAGCCGAAGCAATAGTACATCTGCTTATTCGGTGAAACGGAAAAGGATCCCGTCTTTTCATTATGGAATGGGCATAATCCAAAATAGGTACTTCCCTTTTTCTGAAGGTGCACGTAGCTTCCTATGACATCGACTATGTCATTTCGCGAACGTACCTCCTCTACAAGCTCGTCAGAGTAGTACGGCATTTTATCATCCCCTTACTGTTCTTTATGGTTGGTATCGCCCGGTGAGCGCGTCTGTAGTGCGGCACTTAGCTCTTACAACTGACTAACGCTTCGTTGCTAAGAGTCTGTATGAATTATCAGTATCCGTCGATTTCCCATGCTACCGGCACGAAATACTCGTGGAACTTCGTGGTGGCATACTGATCTGTCATGCCTGATATATAGTCGCATATGATGCGCCCCTTGTCATCACCCTGTCCGAGCATGACGAGGTACTTCTGCGGCAGCTCCTCTATATGCTCCATATAATAGAAGTAAAGCTGCTTGAGCATCGCCTTGGCTTTTTTCTCCTCGCTCTTTGCGACAGGATTGTTATAGAGGTTTGCGAACATGAATTTACGCAAATCCTGCATAGCCTGCGCGGACTCTTCTGACATGCATATGTCATCCTTTCCCATGCTGTTTGTGATGATATTGTGCACCATATGATTGAGCCTGGCCTTGGTGCTGTGTCCAAGCGTGTTCCTTATCTCAAGCGGTATATCCTCCTCACACAGAAGCTGTGCGCGTATTGCATCATCAAAGTCTGAATTTATGTAGGCTATCTTGTCTGAAAGCCTGACTATCTTGCCCTCTAAGGTGTGTGGCATGAGCGAGGTCTGGTGATTTAGCATGCCATCTCTGACCTCCCAGGTCAGGTTGAGCCCTGCTCCGTCCTTTTCGAGCTTTTCCACTATGCGCACACTCTGCTCATTGTGCTTAAAGCCGCCCTCGTATATCTCATTGAGGATGCGCTCACCCGCATGTCCAAACGGTGTATGCCCCAGGTCATGCCCCAGCGCTATAGCCTCCACCAGGTCCTCGTTCAGTCTCAGTGCCTTGGCTATTGTCCTGGCATTCTGCGACACCTCAAGCGTATGCGACATACGTGTGCGGTAATGGTCTCCCTTTGGTGTAAGAAATACCTGCGTCTTATTTTTCAGACGCCTGAACGCCTTGCTATGCAGTATCCGGTCCCTGTCCCGCTGAAAAACAGGCCTGATATCGCACTGCGGCTCTTCAAAGTCCCTGCCTCTTGAGTTGATGCTCAGACATGCAAACGGACTTAATATTTCCTGCTCACGTTTTTCTATCTGCTCGCGAATGGTCATTTATCTGCCTCCCCGCTGTCACAGTCGTTATATTCTGCTGCTATTTACATCCAAATGTAATAAGCAGCGTTACATTCCATCGATAGTGCTCTACACTAATTATGCTCTACACTAGTTATTATTCGACGTGATTTTTAAAATTCCTTTTTTTATTTTTATTTACTTTATTTTATTTACTTCATTTTTCTTTCGGCAAAAACTAAATGGCACATCAATTACCACCGAGCACATGGCGCAGCATCTGAAGCTGTCCTCCTGTGATTTCATTGTCGTAGCTGCCATAGTAGAACTTATCGTCCTTAGCCAGTATACAGCCCACCCAGGTGCCCGCATGGCTGTCACTCTCTACGGCATCCTTCATGGATTTGTAGCCCTCTATTGTGAAATAAGCATCATAGTCCTTGAAATCTGCCGGATTTATTTTCACTGCACCAAAGGTATCCTCAAGGCTTTTTATGAAATCCTCATCGCACTCCGTATAGCCCGTGACATCCTTGCTGTAGCGCGACTCCGACTGCCACTCCTCATCCCACATGAGAAAAACGCTGCAGTCCTTCCATGAATCGCTTTTTTCAACCACAGACAGCTTCTTGTATGAATTTGATGCGTTGCCCGCCATTTGTAAATATGTATCGTCACCGTTCTTATTCATATATAAGAGGTTCGATGCGGCAAGCTCATAGTATCTGCTGCTATAGTCCTGATCCTTGTATACAATGTAGCCAAGCGGACTACCTGACTTAGCATAGTCAAGCTCTATGGATATCGGAATATACACCTTACTGTCATAAACCATAGGTCCAAGCCTGTCATCATTGGTAATGCAGCTTGCGACCCTTTCATACTCAGCCGGCTCGTTTGAAGGCGACATGAAATATGTGTAAACAACAATAATTGCAATGACAACGACCGGCACAATGACTATTACAGCTTTTAATGTTTTCCTTCGAACCCTGCGTCTGTGAATGCGCACTTTCCTGTCTGCATGCTCATCGCAATACCTGTATTTCACCAGTCTGTATACAACGAAAAGCTCCATCACAAACAAAAGCACAGCAAAGGCCATCATACAGCCGGCCTGCCACATCACCTTGTGATTAACAAATTTCTTATCTACAAACCTAAGCGGTATGAGTATTATCGTCCAAAAAAGCGTATTTCCCAACACATACCGTGCATATATTTTCCTGCTTTTTATTACGGTAAGCGGAAAAAGTGAAACAATCACTGTCAGCATGAGCACAATTGCAAAAAAATATCCCCATATCTCTGACAGGGTTGAGCCGTACAGCGCCTTGAAATACTGCGCCGGACCAAGCTTTTTAATATTGCCCCAGCCTGAGTATTTTGAGATAAATAGCACTACCGTGCCGATAAACCATGTCAGTATATAGATGCCCATGTAGCATGCCATATTTTTCCTTGCAAAGCTGCCATATCTCATAACGGAATATGACACAAGCACCCCTGCAAGCACAGGAAATCCGCCCACTCTGCCAATCAAAAGATTTACATACTCCATAACAGCAAAGGACAAAACAAACACACATATTACATTAATATAAGATAGATTCAATCTCTTCACGCTGCAATCCCATCTCCATAATAATCAAATTCCTGTGACTGCTGTACCCCTCAGTGTGGCAGGCAACGGTTACAGACCATTAAAAGCCAAAAGGCTATAAAAAATATCTGCATAAAATAAAATAGGAAGCCGTTCACCGACTTCCCTGTTAATGCAGGAGATGGGACTTGAACCCACACGATATTGCTACCACAGGCACCTGAAGCCTGCGCGTCTGCCAATTCCGCCACTCCTGCGAACAAGCATTATTCTACCAAAAAGTTTAGAAGAATGCAAGCATAAATTTAAAAAACTATACGAAATGTACGAAAAACTATAAATTTGTTACTACACCAGCTTTGATATATCTAAAACCAGCGCGTCAACCTCTTCCTGTTTTGTGGCCCAGCTGGTGCAAAAGCGCACTACAGTGCCCTCTTTCTCTTTTCCCATCTCTTCAAAATAATACTTCTCGGCAAGTGTCTTCTTCTGCTCATCCGATAATATTACAAACTGCTGATTTGTAAAGCTCTCAACCCAAAACGGCACCTTCTTCTGTTCAAATGCCCCTTTAATCTGCATGGCAAGCTCATCTGCACGCTTTGTCTTTTCAAAATAATCGCCATTCTCAAGCATAGTGGCAAACTGTAAGCCCATCAGCCAGCCCTTTGCAAGCACTGCACCGTTTTGCTTCATATAAGCCTTAAAACGATATTTGATATCCTCAGCATTTATAACCAGAGCTTCACCAAAGAGCGCACCGCACTTTGTGCCACCGATATAAAAAACATCCGAAAGCATGGCAAAATCACAGAGTGTAAGGTCATTTTTATCTGAGCCCAGTCCGTAGCCCATTCTTGCGCCATCCACAAACAGGTACATGCCGTATTTCTTGCAGACAGCACTGATATCGCAAAGCTCTCTTTTCGTATAAAGAGTACCCTGCTCCGTCGGAAATGAAATATAAACCATCTTTGGCTCCGTCAGATACTCAGGCTTTGCATTGTCATAATACTCTGCGGCACACGCCTCAATCTGCGCAGCACTGATTTTACCGTCCGTGTTAGGAAGCGCAAGAATCTTATGCCCTGTATTCTCAATAGAAGCCGCCTCGTGGCAATTGATATGCCCCGTATCCGCCGCGATCACACTCTGCACCGGTGAAAGTGCCGCCGCAACCACAACATAATTGGCCTGTGTGGCACCCGGAATGAATTTAATCATGGAATCATCTCTGCCAATAAGCCCCTTAATAATCTGCTCAGCCTTATCGCACCACTCATCCTCACCATATCCCGGATAGCTGGTTGTATTTGTATCTGCCAGTGCCTTCAAAATGCAGTCAAAAGCACCGCGGTTGTAATCGTTATTAAATCTAATCATAAAATACACTTACCTCTCTTAATCCCTGTTTTATTGTTCTATGCCACGATCCGACCAAACCGGAGGCGAGACCTTGAACCATGGTGCTCCTGCCCCACAACGACCGAAGCCACGCGGAAGATGGGTCGCAAGACGTCCGGGGGACGTCTGTTCTGCAACGACCGAAGCGGAGCGGAGACCCTGGACCCATGGGGACAAGGTTCGCTTCCGCTTCTAAAATTAAAAAGGGCTAAGCCCTAAGGCTTAACCCTTTTTAGTTTTATAATGCGGAAGATGGGACTTGAACCCACACGATTGCAATAATCACAAGATCCTTAGTCTTGCTCGTCTGCCAGTTCCGACACTTCCGCATGTATTTTGTTTTCGTCGCTTGTCTCACGCGACTCGTATATAATATCAGATTGTTTTCAAAAATGCAAGCACTTTTTTCAAAAAAATCATATTTTTTTACAGACTCTTTTCATAGCACAAAAACGGCTGCCCAAACAGGCTGCATTCACCCACTGTCTCAAATCCAAACACTGCATACGAGCGCAGAGCCTTCACATTGAGCTTGTTGACTAAAAAATGCACACTTTTGTACCCTCTCCTTGCGAGCTCTTCCATCCCAAATGCCAGCATTTGTCTGGCGATTTTCTGATTCTGAAAATCCGGATGAACCGCAAGTCTTGAAAGCTCAGCTCCGGGTGCCAGTCTGCTGCTCCAGCAATCAAGCTTCTCCACCTGCGGATCATCATCAATTGAAATCGCAGCGATAATCCTGTCCTCTTTGCTTCCGGCATCCGCATTAATCTCCTGCCCATCAATCATTACAAACAAGGCTTCTCTACCAAGATCAAACTCAATCTCCTTCATTCCGGGATAAGAATCGTCCCATGGACAATACTCCCTGCCGAGCTGTATCTTATACAATTTTAAAATTTCTTCTTTATTTTCATCTGTAGCTGCTACTATTTTTCTCATCAAATTATCCTGCATGTATTGCTATAAAAAATGGACTGATAATCTACTGCCCATTTCTATGCTCATTTAGCAACAATATACTCCATTTCTTCGTTTTTAGAAAGAATATCTAAAAGCCTGAACACCGGTCCCGTCGGATGTGTCCTACCACCTTCCCATGCTTCCACTGTTTTAATCGAAACTCCCATATATGAAGCAAATACACTTTGAGTCATCCCCGCCTTTGTCCTAATATCACGTATTTCTTTTCCACTATACTCTTTGACCGGCAAAATCATATATGTTTTTACTCTACCCGCTCCATATCCTTTCTCATAAGCTATAGCTTCCTCGAGTCCTTCTTTTAAATCCTCAAATAATGAACTCATAGAAATCACCTCCTATTTTTAGCAGCTTCCTCTCTCAACGATTTAACTAATTTCTTTAAAACGCTTTTTTCTTCCTCTGTAAGATTTTCCTGACTCTTTTTTTGAAATGCTGTAATCAGATATATTACTTCATACTCCGCAAAATCAGTATAACAAACTCGTACGCTACCACTTTTGCCTCTATTCTGGAGCGGAAATCTGACCTTGCGAATTCCACCAGTTCCTTCCATTATAGGTCCTGACACAGGATCTTTAAGTAACATTATCTGAAGCGCTCGTAATTCATCCTCACCTAATCCAATCTCTTTCCATCTTTTTGAAAACAACGGAACCTCTATAAAAGTTCTTGTCATTTGTAATTTTCCCTTCTCTTTTTAACTATATTACACCCTATATTATAGGGTGTCAACACAATTCATCTTTATAAAACATAATTTTATCAATTTTCTTTATTGTCTAACATATACTTCTTCCAAAAATCCCATCAAAACCAACCTTCTCAAAAAGTCTATGGGTATGAACTGTTGCTTTTACAGGTTTGTATCCGTCCTTGTTTTTCTTATGACATTTTTCTAAATCTGATCTTGTTTGAAATGCCACATCTCCGTTCAGAATACAACCACTCTCTTTTAATAATGTTTTTAATAATTGAATAAATTGAATTTTTACATCATCTGTCAGGTGATGCAAGGAATACGTTGCAATAATAAAATCATATGCATTGTAGCATTTTTGTAAATAGAGATTGATTCATCTAAAATTATTTTATTGTCGGCTGTATTTTACCGCTTTCACGACTGTCTCAATGCAATTAATTGTTAATGCCAAAATGATGATTGAGAGAAATACCTTATTATAGTGTATAAAAACATGTGAAATACCTTCTGCATCCGTTCCAAATAACTGCTCAATACCATCAAAAAATCCACTATTCATAATCCTATCATTTAACAGCCAAATGCTTGTTAATACTCCATCAATAATATTGGTGATAATGGTAACAAGCATCACCCTTTTGGTATAGCTGCCATCAATAAGTCTCACACTATCCCTTGTAACACCCAAAATTCCAAATGCAAGAATGAAATACCATGTTTGTCTGATATATTCTAAATTAAAAAGTGGTTCATGCACACCTACCCCATTTTTTACGAATGCAATGCATAAAATCTGTGGGCATACAAGAAATACAAGAGTGAAGATAACCGAAAAAACAATTCCTACAATCGCATCTACTTTTGAAATCCTATTAGACTTTTGTGGAACAGGAGGCAAATTATCTATTCCATCATTTAACCCATCCACCTTAATTCCTTTTTTATAAAAGAATGCAAATAATAATGTCACAAATGCAAATCCTGTCAATATACCGCCAAAAATCCCACCGATGGTTCTATAGATAGCTATATACCAGATTGTGTGCGATGTTAATGCTGCCATGATTTGAGCAAATAACATTCCGCCACTGATGCACGCTGTCACAATTTTCAATACATACACATATAAACTGTAATACGGCTGTCCAATCAAACACTCCTGTGTTTCACCTTTATATTTCGAAGCTAACTCATTCGGGGTTCCCAGTTCCGTTAGAACAACTTTGATATCACGCTCCGTTGGAGTAACATCCTCACATCGTTCCTCCAACATATCTTGTATGATCGTCTCTAATTCCGCCGCCACGTCTTTTTTCATGGCGGATTTCATATGTTTTGTAACTGCATAAATGTATCTGTCGATCAAATCATTTTTTACCATTTATTCTTCCTCCATTAAAACATTGATTGACTGTGAAAATTTTTTCCAGTGTTCTTTAATTTTTTTATAAACCAGCTTCCCATCTTCTGTGATGATATAATATTTTCTTGGCTTCGTTGCCTCAGTTTCCCATTCACTTTTTAGTAGACCTTGACTCTCTAGTCTTCTCAGTAGAGGATATAATGTATTGCCTTCTATCGAAATACCTTTTCCTTCTAATTCCTTTACCAATGAATATCCATACATTGGTTTATTTAGTTGTGCTAACACTACCATGATGAGTGTGCCCCGTCTGAATTCTAAAATTAATCCTGAAACAATTTCATCACAATTCATCCATTCTCCTCCCTTCAGTATCCTTTATTTAAATTCATTATGTTTATTGCACTGTATTGTGTGTCGCACACTATGTGTTTAACATAGTATACTGTGTATCACACATTATGTCAACAAGTTTATCCTTTGCATTTTAAGTTTCGCATATTACGCCCTATATTATAGGGTGTCAACACAATTCATGTCCTCCTTACATTTAATACAATAACGCTGGAAAAATGTGGTGTCAGTGGTGGGAATAGCCAAGGATTTTGATATAGGATTAGCGATAGTGTAGATAATAAAAAAAGGACACTGTCTTGCATGTTTGTATTTACTTCTTTATCATCAGTAACCCTGCACAATAAGATACCTGAGTAAATTCCAATTCAGGAAATGCTTTCTTTAACTCATCTACCACAAAATAGATTTCATCCTCATCCCATCCATCCTTGTTTTCCTTATGACATTTTTCTAAATCTGAGCTTGTTTGAAATGCCACATCTCCAATCAGAATGCAACCACCCTCTTTTAATAATGTTTTTAATAATTGAATAAATTGAATTTTCTCATCATCTGTCAGGTGATGTAAGGAATACGTTGCAATAATAAAATCATATGTATGCTGTAAAAGCGATTCCACCAGCCCTTCGGAAAAATCGCCCTGATATAAATGTGCATCTGGCATTTTCTTTTGAGCTAACTCTATCATTCTTTCCGAAAAATCCTGTCCATATATTTCACACTCTTTTTCATATAATTTTGTGGTGAGCGTTCCTGTGCCGAAACCGATATCAAGAATCGTTGGGTTTTCTCTTTCAAGAACCTTCTTATAAATCATTCCAAGTATTTCTTTATAACCGGCAAACGGATAACAATTCTCTTCATATGAAATTCCAACTGTTTTGTCATATCCATCTGCCCACAAATCAAATCCTTTATTATCTAACATATACTTCTTCTCCTTCTTTGAGCTACCTTTCTCCAAAGGTTTTTTCATCTCACAATCAAAAATCAACATTGAAAACAGCTTCCAACTGTGGTATATTGATTATAAAGAAAGGCACTCGCTGGAACGAATGCCTCTCAGGAGCCCCACTCCAAAAGGTGGAGTTTCCAAAACTGGTTTATATCCTCTTACATAGAGGCGCCCGTCCTGGTGCAAACAGGGCGGGCATTTTTATTTTCTCTTGTTTCTCTTATCGAGAAAGGCAAGCAACGCTACAATCAAGCTACCAAAAGACATCAGCAAGGCTAATATCCCAATGAAAATCGAAATAATCTCATAAGCCGTCATTTGCGCCACCTCCCTTCTTATGTATTCCAGCAAACTGGTTTCATCAGCTCGGGAGGCTACCACCCCTGTCATGGGTTCCATGCGAAAAATTTTATCATAAGCGATCAACAATTTCAATGTGATTTTTTTCTTAAAATTAAGGTTGACGGCAAAAATCGTATATAGTATACTGTGAAAAGCACATCGGAGGGTTAATTGTTCGATAGAAACAATGGCTGGATAAGATGACAGGCTGAAATGCCTGTTACTTATCCAGCCTTTTTTGAATGAAAGGAATCTAAAAAATGAAAATGGAAAAAGACAACACTTTTACTCAGGGCAAAATCTTAAATCCACTGATTATGTTTGCGCTGCCTGTTCTGCTGGCGCTTTTTCTGCAGGCTATGTATGGAGCAGTGGATCTTCTAATTGTCGGAAAATTCGCTTCATCTGCGGATGTTTCGGCAGTTTCCACAGGATCACAAATTATGATGACGCTGACCAATCTCGTCAGCAGCTTTTCTATGGGAACTACTGTTCTTCTCGGACAGCAGATTGGATGCAAAGAACGTAAACAGGGTGGGCTTACTGTTGGCACTGCAATTGTGATGTTTTCGGTGATTGCATGTATCTTGACCGTCATACTGGTCATCTTTGCACCACAATTAAGTGGTATTATGAATGCTCCTGAAGAAGCCTTCGACAAAACGGTAGCCTATGTGCAAATCTGCGGTGGAGGTATGCTGGTGATTGTGGCATACAATCTGATCGGATGCATTTTCAGAGGAATCGGTGACTCCAGAACCCCTCTTTTTACAGTAGCCATTGCCTGTGTCTGTAATATTGCAGGCGATTTGATTCTTTGTGCCGGATTTAAAATGGGAACAACAGGTGCCGCTTTTGCAACCGTATCGGCTCAGGTGATTAGCGTAATTGTTTCATTTGTAGTAATTCGAAAAAAGGAGCTGCCTTTTGAGATGAAGAAAACTGATATCAGAATTCACAAACAGACTTTGAAAAAAATGGTCGGTCTTGGTGCACCTATAGCATTGCAGGATCTTCTTGTGAGCATTTCATTTCTGATTATTCTGGCAATCGTAAATTCCATAGGTGTAACTGCCTCTGCCGGTGTGGGCGTTGCTGAAAAGGTATGTGCGTTTATTATGCTGATTTCATCGGCTTTTATGCAGTCTATTTCTGTTTTTGTCGCGCAAAATTACGGAGCCGGCTGTATGGATCGTGCAAAAAAAGCACTGCATTATGGTGTTGCAGTTTCCTTTGTAATTGGTGTGGGAATGTTTTTCCTGTCATTTTTCCACGGAAACGTACTGGCAGGCATTTTCTCTAACGATGCAATGGTTATCGAAGCTGCCGCAGACTATCTGAAAGCCTATGCAATCGACTGTCTGTTTACCGCAATTTTCTTCTGTTATGTCGGATTCTATAATGGAATCGGCATGACCAGATTTGTAATGCTCCAAGGAATCATCGGTGCCTTCTGTGTAAGGATTCCGGTGGCATGGCTTATAAGCCGCAGGACAGGAGCAACACTGTTTGACATTGGACTGGCAACACCGTTTTCGTCTGTGCTGCAGCTTGTGCTGTGTCTTGGATGTATGATGTATCTGAAAACGAGAAAGCGAGTTATTTCACCAGCATCTCATAAGTAACACCGTACTTCTGCGCAATCTCACTTGCATAGGATTTTCCCTCCGGAGGCGCCACTTCAATCTGATAGGAGCGCTCTGTCCCCTTCATGTGCACGATCATGGAAAAGGCTTTTCCCTCTGTGTGCTCTGCATTCTGCTGCTCTTCATTCATTTCATCCACATCAAATGCCAGCTTATGCATATGTGTATTATAAATGGTCCGCATTCCCTTATGTAAAATTGCCCTGACACTGTCCTTTGCAATGTAGTATCCCTCTTCAAACGAAGTGGTAGAAAAGGATTCATTCATCAAAAGCAGACTCCTGCTGTCAGCCTCCTCATAGATTGCCTTAAATCGCTTACATTCTTCCCCAAGTCTTCCTAAATCCAATGTCTTGTCCTCATCTGCCGGGAAATGGGTGTAAATACCGGTAACAGGGGAAAATGTAAATGCTTTTCCCGGAATATAGATGCCTCCCTGCGCCAACACAAACAACTGTCCAATAGCCTGTGTAATCGTCGTCTTGCCACCTCGGTTAGCACCTGTTAAGATATACACTCTCCGATCCCTGTCAAAATCCATGTCATTTGGTACAATGTTCCCGGACTCCTCTGTCTCAAAAACAGCAAGCTTTAAATTGTAGATTCCACGCGCCTGCATCATGTACGGATCAGATGCATTTTCTCCCTCTTTATATACAGAAGCTTTTGCGAAGCTAAAGCCCTGTTCCTGCAATTTTTGGATGTACTCGGCCCATTTGATATAGTAGAGCAGCTCCGGAATCAAGTCTGTCATGTCGGTAATGGTAATGGAAACATATTTGTTCAATACTTCCCTGACTCTTTTCACCATATGTGAAATCATATGATTGACGATTCGGTCTGTATAACGCGTCACATCCTTTGCCTGATCTTCCTCGGGAAGCTTCACAATGCCACCCCGGCTTTCCGACCGCATAACGGCTGTATCCATCAGTTTCTGCATCGGAGTATTGCTCACCGCATCTGCATTCACATCAAATGGCTGAACTTTGAAATTCTTTTTCCATATGGTATCCTCATTGATCCGATCCTTTGATGCAATATGGTCATAAAAATTTCCCAGGATTCCGGACTTGGTAAAATATTTGCTGTTTACAGATATCAGACCGATTCCGTCCGCTTCAAAGCGGTCATTTAAGTTAATACCTACCGTAATGCTCTTAAGCTGTGAAGTGTCCATTTTCAGTTCTGCGATATCTTTTTTCAGTTCTGCAAATCCGTTGTCCGCATAAATTTTCTCCACATAGGCTTTTAAGCCAAGAAAGCCTGCGGAATGAATGTCCGAAGCTGCCAGACAGGTGTGAAGCGCATCCACGCACTTGATATAATCATTAAGCTCGTCCAGCCTATGCAAAAGATCCCAGATGCCGGCACTCTCATCATATTCCCGGTTAAAGCTGCCATAATCTCTCAGAAAGCTGATGCGCTCAAGTATTTCCATAAGGTCATCACGCATTTTCTTCTGCCTGAAAACATCCTCGAAAATATCACAGCGGTACTGTGTCACCGCCGGATCTGCATACATACGCGCCATCACGTTTTGGATGTAGTTCTGCTCATGCTCCTTTGCTGACAGCTTTTTGCAGATTTGATCCATTCCCAGATCATGCATAGTCACATTACTTAGGGTCCGGTATTGTGCATTTGTATCCGGGTATAATAAACTGTATTTTTTCTGGCTCATAAGCTTGTCCTCTCTTTCTTATCTAATATGCAATCTTGAACGAAATCCGTATAATTTGTCTTAATCCCTTTTAACGTGGAAGATGGTGACGGATGCGAGACCTTGGACCATGGAACTCCTGCCACACAACCACCCGAGCCCAGCGGAAGATGGGGCGCAAGACATCCGGGGGACGTCTGCCCTGCAACGACCGAAGCGGAGCGGAGACCTTGGACCCATGGGGACAAGTCCCGCTTCCGCTTCTAAAACCAAAAAGGGCTAAGCCCTAAGGCTTAACCCTTTTTAATTTTATAATGCGGAAGATGGGACTTGAACCCACACGATTGCAATAATCACAAGATCCTTAGTCTTGCTCGTCTGCCAGTTCCGACACTTCCGCAAATATTTGATTTTCTGTCGCTTGTCTCACGCGACTTTGATATAATATCAAATCAAATCAAATATGTCAACACTTATTTTTATTTTTGCAAATATTTTTCATTTATCGTGCATTCCAGCTAATCCAGCCCATCCTTTATCCTATCCTGTATATTGACCAGACACTGTAAGAGAACAGGATTGAACTGTCCACACTCTCCATCCATAATCATCTGCATTGCTTTTTCATGTGAAAATGCGCTCTTGTACACACGATTGCTCGTCAGGGCATCATATACATCGGCTACAGATACCACCTGTGCCGAGATTGGTATATCGTCTCCCTTCATGCCATCCGGATATCCGTTACCATCATACCTCTCATGATGCCAGCGGCATATCTGCCTGGCTGTTTTGAGAAGCTTTTCTCCCTTGAAGGCATCCAGGTCATCGAGCATCCTTGCGCCGATCACAGTATGAGTCTTCATCACCTCAAACTCTTCATCGGTGAGCCTGCCCGGCTTATTTAAGATGGCATCGTCTATGCCGATTTTGCCGATATCGTGAAGGGCTGACGCTGTTGCTATCAGCTCTATATCATCGCCTGTTATGTCGTACCTGTCCGTTATGCCAACCAGCTCCTTTAAAAGCATATCCGTAAGCTTATTAATATGAATAACATGGCTTCCGCTCTCGCCATTTCTGAACTCGACTATATGGCTTAAAATTGAAATCAGGATTTTATTATTGTTCTCACGCCTGTATATCTGGTCGGTCACCATGCGAATCAGCCTGCGCTGCTTGGCATAGAGCTTTATTGTATTTACCACACGCTGATAAACCACTTTTACATCAAAGGGCCTGCTTATATAATCTGACACACCCATCTCATAAGCCTTTCTCACATAGCTCTCTGAATCCTCTCCTGATATCATAATAACAGGGATATCATCAATCCAGTGCTTCTTGTTCATGTAGTCAAGCACCCCGTATCCATCCATGACCGGCATCACCATATCAAGAAGTACAATTGATATTCCGGTACCATACTCCTTGAGCTTTTCTATACACTCGACACCATTTGCTGCCTCGAGTATTCTAAAGTCGTTTCCGAGCATTTCAGACAAAAGCTCACGATTTACTATGGAATCATCCACTATGAGCACCTGCTGTTTTATCTCGTCAAGCTCCTCCGTTGTGACATCCTCATCGTTTTCAATTATCACAATATTTTTTCGGTTTTTAGCTATATACATAAGTGAATCCGCGCGCAGCACTGCATCCGTCACAGTCTCGTCTTTACAGAGCACACCACCTATGCTGACCTTAAGCTGCAGCTTTGAATACTCAGGAATGACTGTCTTGTTTATCGCATCCTGCATATCCATCAGCTTTTTGCGAAACTCATCCTCTGTCACATCGTATATGATGATAAGGAACTCATCACCACCATAACGGATTGCCAGGTCGCTCTTTCTGATACAGCTCTTTATCGTATCAACACAAGCACACAACGCCATATCACCTGCTATATGCCCCAGTGAATCGTTGTACAGCTTAAAATCATCAACATCGAGCATGGCGACACCGGCATTTATCTTGCTGTTTTTGACATTTTCCTCATAGAAACGCCTGTTGTAAACACCTGTCAGCGCATCACTGTAGAGCTTTTCCTTATAGCTTACTATCTTGGATTCAAGCTTTTTGCGGACCTCTTCATCCTTCAGTGCCCCGCCATCCATACGGTTAACAAGCTCCATTACATAGTTTTTGCCTTCTATATTATAGTACCTTGATATAACCTGATATGAATCAGTGCCCGAAAACTCTATCTTGACACGCTGCCTTTTATCTTTTATGGTCTTAGCCGTGATACAATTTGTGCATTGTTTATTTTTCTTCCAGAATGAATAGCACGGACACGGGTCAATAGTATCCTGATTATCGCTGTTATTCTCCATGCGTGATATGCGCTCTTCATCTATCAGACGCACTATGTCAAAAATCTGGCCATAATCGTCCATTTTTTCTTCTATCTGCTTCATTGTATAGCAGCATGTGCTTTTTTCTATATCTTCTTCGTGCATGTTACACCTTCTTCGTCAGATATATTTCTCCTCGAAGCTTTCTATGCACATCGGCTTGTCGAAGAAATATCCTTGTATGTAATCTATTCCCATCTTCTTAATTATAGCATATTGTCTGTCAGTCTCAACTCCTTCTACGCAGACATGTACTCCTATTGTATTGGCAAGCTCTGTAACCATCTTGACAAATGCATCAGAAAAATCATCCTCCCCAAGATGCTCAATGAAGCATTTATCTATTTTAATTATATCAAGAGGCATCTCCCTGATATGGTTTAAAGATGAATATCCCGTACCAAAATCATCCAGCGCAACCTTCACCCCCAGCGCCCTTATCTCACTGAGTATCCGCTTCATGCGCACCATGTCATTGATTGCCAGGCTCTCTGTCACCTCAAGACACAGATTTCCCGGGTCTATGCCCACCTCGTCAATTACAGTTTTTATTTTCTTTACTATGTCATTCTGCAGCAGCTGCACCACGGACAGATTGACATTTACCTTGTAGTCAGGATGTCCCATGTCATTCCAATACCTGCAGTGCTTTGCCGCCTCTCTTAGCACGTGCTCCCCGATTGGGTTTATAAGCCCCAGATACTCAGCAAGCGGTATAAAGTCAACCGGATTTATAAAGCCCATGGTCGCTGAATTCCATCTGACAAGAGCCTCTGCACCAGCACAGGCATCATCCCCTTTCACGCTTATAATCGGCTGAAAGTACACGGTGAACTCATCGCACTCATTCATTGTGGCTTTTCTCATGTGCTTTTCCAGGTCAAGTCGCTTCGTGCTTGTGCCATCAATACCCTCGTTGTAGAACTCTATACGGTTTTTTCCTTCTTTTTTAGCATTGAAAAGCGCTATATCAGCTCTTCTTATGACATCCTCCACAGTACTTGCATCTGTCGGGAAAAATGCCACGCCTGCACTTATCGTACAGTAATAGTCCTCTCCCTTTAAGAACCACGGTTTGACAAAGATCTGCTGTATATCATTAATGATACTCTCCAGCCTGTCAACCGAGCTGCCTGCCACTATAATTATGAACTCATCGCCACCCATCCTGTAGCAGTGATTCTCAATCCCCTTCACCTGCATCAGGCTGTGTGATATGGCTTTTAAAAGCACATCTCCGTACTGATGTCCAAGCCCGTCATTTATGTGCTTGAAATCATCCAGATCTATATAAATCATCGCACCTCTGGTGTCGTTTTTCACTGAATCATCTATAAACTTAGCCAGATCCTGCTCACATCTCATCCTGTTATACAGTCCTGTCAGAAAATCATTATTGGCCTGATTCTCAATGCGCTGCTGATAACGCTTCTTCTGCGTGATATCGTACAGTGTAACGAGCTGCACCTTGCGCCCATCCACCCACACTATGCCCGTGCGATGAATATCAAACCACTTATCCTCCTCCGTCACATATACCTCTGTAAAGCTCCGGCTATCTGCGGTATGGGAAAAAATATATTTTTCCAGCTTATTCTGCTCGATAATATTTGAAAGCAGCTGCTTACAGTAATTATTCATGTAAAGTATCTCTGACTTTGACATATCGACCACGTAGATGCCGCAGCCTGAGTTCTCCAGTATCGCTTCAAGCGAAGCATAGGAGCCTGCAAGCGAGTTGGTTGTTATCTTTTTTGTGAGGACACTTTGAATAACGCGCTTCGTATCATTTAAAAACTTCACATCATATTTTCCCCAGCTTCTGCCATCCGCCTCATCAAAAAAGCATACATACATCTGTGTCCTGTTGTCTATATTTACCGGCTGGAATATGGCAGCCTTCATAGCCTGCTTTTCCATGAAAAGCCGGAATTTCTCCGGCATCACAGAGTCTGATGATATGATATAAGGCTTTCCTGTGAAAAAAGGCACCTCGGTGATTGATATTGTATCAAACGGCTTTCTGCCATAACTTACGATTACATCCAGATGCATGCCGTCCACATTTTTGCGGATGATAAAAGCACCGGTAAGCTTTATGGTTGTAACCGCACTCTCCAGCGCTTTTTGCGCCATATCAGTAAAGCTTCCATCCATCTCAAGCAGCTTTATGACAGAATTGATAGACTCAAGCATATGAAACTGTCTCTTGATTTCCTCATCCGACTTCCTGATAAGCGAAAGTGCCTCATTCGCAGCACTCTCATCTCTCATTGTAATCAAAAGCTGTCTTGTCACAGTCTCCAGAAACTCAATTGTCCTGTCAAAGCGTGCCTCACCGGTGGTGAGTATGCCATCAGGAAGCAATGCCCTCTCATCATCAGACAGCTTCTCATCAATTACTGCAGCTATAATCCAATATATATCAGGTGTATTGTCCACTCTTACAATCAGACCATACAGCCTGAGATAATCCTTGTCGAGCGGTTCATCTATGAGATTCTCAACCCTGCAGTCCGACAGTCTCAAAAGAAGGTTTTCATATTTGTCTTCACCAATAAGGGCAAGCATACTTTTCCACTCTGCCTTACAGTGACACGCTTCTGTCATGACCCCGTCCTTTTTTGTCAGACACAATAAATATATTCCGTTAGCCAAGCAGAAATAATCCTGTATTTTTTGAAAAATCTTGGAATCCGACATATTTTCCTCCTAAAAACTCACACAAATCAATCCTCATATCTGATAACAAACAGATAAAAGCCCTTCTTATCGAGAATACATGTCTCCTGAAGCAGACGGTATTCAACGCGAAGCCTGATTTGTTTCTTTACAAACCCAATCTCATTTGAATACATAACAATAATGCCGCCGGATACCAGATGCTCCGTGGCCTTGTCAAAAAACCTCTCGTAAAAAAGCTCCATCTCATCCTTGGTCTGTCGGTTTCGAACCGGCATATCCGTAATCAGCTCATCAAATTTGTAGTCATGCCTGAAATCAAAGAAATCCCTGTGTATAAAATTAATTCTTGTTTTAGCAAGTCCTGCATTCTCTCTGCCCATAGTGATTGCATCACCATAGGTATCTGTAGCATATATCTCGCGTGCCGGGACTAGGTGTGTGCGCTCTATGAGCAGTGTACCTACTCCGCAGAACGGATCCATGATCTGTGCTTCTTCCTTAAGATACGGCTTTGCAAGCGAAACAATAAGTGCCGCTTGTGACGGATGCATCGACGTAGGAAGTGCATTCCTTCTGTACGCAAATCTATTATCCTGTATAGAACATAATCTCATGCAAGCGAAAAAATCGTCATTTTTTGTCTGTATGAGCTTAATCACCACCTCATAATCATTTGGTGAATTGATCATCCTGCCCTCTGAAAGCATATCGATAGCTCTGGCAAGCCTGCTCTGATATGCCGCATCTGCCGTACTCTCAATACGATAGTAAAACGGACCACCCTCACGGTGCATGCGTCTTAATATATCATACATATCTGATTCTGTAAGAATTCTAGCCGCTTCCTGTGCATCCTTTGGCAGAAGCGATGCTGCATGTATGGTGAAGTACATCCTTCTGAATGTACGCACCTGCATGATAAGAGGTATATTGTCAGTCTTTACAAGCACTCCAAGCGGATGCAGCTTTGTATCCTTAACAGGTATCTGACGTCGTACCACCTCTCTGTGGAGGCGGTTTGTCATAAGAAGCAGCTCCGCCTTCACTCCCTCAAGCACCGGTGTATGGTGCTTTATTCCATTATATTTAATCAGGATTTTATTTATTTCGTTAAATTCTTCCTCAATATGCTTTCTATTTTCAGCTGTGACTGTCATATGCTCAAGCTCTCCTGCCCGCTCCATAAGCTGTGGTATAAGCTCTTTGCAGTCCAGCTTTGACAGTGCCGCCAGGTATGAGCCCTTCACAAAGCGCATCTGCTCAGCCTCATATGCTTTAAAAACCTCATCAGAAAGCTGTGACATATGTAAATCTCCTATCAGAAGAGCTGCGTTCTTTCTGGTTTTTGCATCCTCTTCTCCCATAAACGATACAACCAGCTCTTCTTCTCCGGCAAGCAGCTTTAGTGCCTCTGCCAATGCATTTTCATCTTTAATTTCCTGTCTGAGGCTGCTCAGATTCTGACGCACATTCTCTTTTTTCAACAGATTTCCGATAATTTCCTTCATTTTTAAATCATCCTTTAATTTATTATATATTGTCAGGTTTGGCTTGCTTCTTCCTTTGGCACACCATTTTCTTTGATATAGGTATCCAGATCCTTGTGAAACTGCTCCCACGCATCCTCATGCTCCACGAAGTAGAGCGGACACTTCTTGCCTGTCACATCGTAATGTCTTATTACATCATCCGCATTCAGATCATACCGTCCCATAAGCCATGTGGTAAGCTCTATAAGCGACTGATATGTGCTATCGTTGAACTTTCCTGTCTCATCCTCTATACAGCACTCTATTGATATAGTGTCACTGTTTCTGTTATTAGATGCATACGATATCTCATTGCACGGTATGCACTGCACTATCTCACCCTCCAAGCCTATCACAAAGTGTGAGCTTGCCTTGGTCTTTTTGGTCTCTGCAAGTCCATTGAAATAGTCTCTGTTTTGTCTGGCTGATGTACCCGGATTTGCTGTATAATGAACAACTATGCCGTTTACCTTCTCAAGTGCCTTCTGTGGTCTGGAATACGGATTGGGTGTCAGCAGCTGCACATCAAGCTTTGGCTGTATAGGATTGTAAAAAGTAGTCGTAACCTCTGCCTTTACCTCTTCCTGCTTTGCCTTTCTGCCTCTTAGTGCTCCCACTATGATTATCGTTGCAATTATAAGTATTATCATGCCTATCACAACGGCATTGGTAATAAGCTGCTTCCTTCGAACCTGTGCGCGGTGTCTTTTTCTATATGCTTCGCGCTTTCTCTGTCTTATCTTTTCGTACTCGTCCATTTAATTATCCCCGGTTATTTCTTTTGTATGCTTTTATGTAACTATTCCAAGCTTTTATAAACATTTGCATATATACGAGATTATTTTAGCACAAATTGTATTGTTATGCCACATAAAATAATATGTAATATAATACAAAAGCACCAGATATTACGATGTAACATAATACCCGGTGCTTTATTATAAATGTATGTTCTTAATTACACTTAATTAATCACATTTAATCTCGTGAACCCATCCATCCGGTCCGTCAATATGACCCATCTGGATGCCTGTAAGTGTGTCACGAAGCTTCTTTGTAACAGGTCCCATTTCGTCCATGCCGCTTGGGAAGCAGATTTCCTTGCCGTGGTCTACAATCTTTCCTACAGGAGAGATTACTGCTGCTGTTCCACAGAGTCCACACTCAGCAAAATCCTTTACCTCATCAAAGAGTACCTCTCTGTGCTCAACCTTGAGTCCTAAGTACTTCTCTGCAACTACCATCAGTGAACGGCGTGTGATTGATGGAAGGATGCTGTCTGACTTAGGTGTAACAAATGTGCCATCCTTTGTGATGAAGATGAAGTTTGCTCCACCTGTCTCCTCTACCTTTGTACGTGTTGCAGGATCGAGGTACATATTCTCTGCAAAGCCCTGTTCATGTGCATCTACAATGGCATGGAGGCTCATTGCATAGTTGAGTCCTGCCTTGATATGACCTGTTCCGTGAGGTGCTGCTCTATCAAAGTCTGACACACGGATCGTGATTGGCTTTGCGCCGCCCTTGAAGTATGGTCCAACAGGTGTTACAAGGATTCTGAACTGATACTCGTCAGCAGGCTTTACACCGATTACTGCGTTTGTTCCCATAATGTATGGTCTGATATAGAGTGTAGCGCCTGAGCCGTATGGTGGAACCCATGCAGCATTTGCTCTTACTACTTCCTCAACTGCCTTTACAAATCTATCCTCCGGGAATACAGGCATCTCAAGTCTCTCACATGAGTCCTTAAGACGCTGTGCGTTTAAGTCAGGTCTGAAGCAGACAATTCTGCCATCCTCTGTTGTGTAAGCCTTAAGACCCTCGAAGCATGTCTGTGCATACTGGAATACTCCCGCACACTCATTAAGTGTCACTGTATGATCCTTTGTGAGCTGTCCATCGTCCCACTTTCCATCTTTATAATTAGAAACATAGCTGTAATCTGTTTCCTGGTAGCCAAAACTAAGGTTTGACCAATCGATATCCTTCTTTTCCATCTTTATATCCTCCGTTTCTTTACGGATCCGATATAACCTAGCGTTATCATATATCGGGTCTACTATCATTTATGCTCATTCTAGTACAATAGTAAAAAAATGTCTAGTACTATTTTTTTATAATAACCATAACCTAAGTTTCTACATAGATTTATTTATTATTATAAGATAAGACCTGACTTTTTCTTACTTTTTTCAATTGCTGTATTGAGCCTTCCAAACGGACGTCCGAGCAGCAGGCCAATCACCAGTGATATAGCTATAAATATAAGAAGAATCGCAAGGTCCTTACCGTAATCAAAGCGGTACATGCCGCCAACGCACTCTCTTAGGGCATTCATGGCATAGTTAAACGGCATGAACTTGTACAGCGCTCTGTACACCTGCGGCAGCACCTCAACCGGGAATGTGCCGCCTGCACCTGCCACCTGGATGACCATGATGACTACTGCTACAGCCTGTCCCACATTGCCCCAGTCCGCCGTGAGTGAGTACATGAGAAGCGTGAATACAAGGCTTGTCAGCGCGCTTGCACACCAGAAAAGGAACGGATGCCTGCACTGTATGCCAACGAAGAACAAATCACCGAGCACTGTCACAAGAGTCTGTATCTGTCCTATCACGAAAAATGTGATATATCTGCCGAAAAACTTATGTACACTGTTTACTTTGCCAAGCGATTTTATATCATCGGTGTCCTTTACCTTTGTTTTCACAAGTGCAACCGTTATCAGACCGCCCACCCACAGGGCCAGCACTGTATAAAACGGTGCCATGGCTGAGCCGTATGTGGATATCTCATATATCTTCTGCTCATCCATAGACAGCGGTGATGTCACAAACTGTGCAATCAGTGTCGGATCTGTCTGAAGAAGCTTTACAATCTCATTAAACTGCTCATCGTTTGATAAATTATCAAATCCTGATATAACATTCTGCAAGCCATCTCTGATCTGCTGCACATACTGTCTGGTATTTACGATATCTGCATTTCCGGATTTAAGCACTGATGAATAATCATCGAGCGCTTTTTGTATATCCGGGAAGCTGTCATCCAATGAGCCAAGCATGGACTGTGTCTCAATAAGTGCATATTCTATATCATACACTGCTCCTGTGAGATTCGGCGATACACTGTGGTCAAATGTATTTTTAAGTGTGTCTATTGCAGACTTTGCACCTGACACATCGGCCTTTATTGACTCCTTAAGAAGCTTCAGCTTATCTGCTGTCAATTCAGTATCTGACTTAAGGTCTTTTATCTGTGTTTTAATGCTTTGGATATTATTCCTGACAGCCTCTATCTGCGAGCTATCCACTCCCTTTAAGCCCTCAATGGCTGAAAGCGTATTCTCTGCAAGCTGTTCTACCGTATCAAAGCCAGCCACAGAAACAGAGATATCAGAAATATCAGCATCAGCTATTCCCGATGCATTTAAAAGCTGTATGGAGTTTTCCAGCACATCGAGCTGGCTGTTTATGTTTGATAAGCTTATGTCAACCATCTGTGCGATGGTCTGTGCTGTCTGCGTCCCCGAGAGCACCGACGACTGCATGCCGCTTACCGATGACTGTCCGCCGTCAATAAGCCCCTGCACACTCGGAAGCAGTGACTGCGTCGAGCCTATCAGACTGTCTGCCGAATCCGTGAGCATGGCAAAGGTATCGAGCATGCCTGCATATGTGGAAAGAGTCGTATCCATATCCTTTAGCTTGTCAACAACTGTCCCAGCCAGGTTGTCGCCTGATTTGCCGTCTCCCACTATGAGTTCTCCGGACTTTGACGCTATCTCTGTAATCGTGCTTACCATTGAAGAGTTTACAGATTGCTGCACCGTGGTCTTGACCTTTGAGGTTATCTTTGTTGCTATGGCATTTTTCTTGCTGTTCTCATAGTACTCTATCTGCGGATTGACCGGCTCACCGCTTAAGAAGCTGAGCATATCAGCAGAAAAATCCTTTGGCACTATAAAGGCAGCATAGCACTTTCCGCTGTAAACATCCTCCAGCGCCTCTTTACTGCTATCTGTGAAAATCCATCCGATCACATCATTTTCCTTAAGACCGTTTATGACGCTGTCTCCCATGCAAAGCTTTAAATCACCGATGCTCATGCCCTCATCCTCAGAATATACTGCTATGTGCATCTGTGATGTAGCTTCCTCACCGTAAGGATCCCAGTTGGACATAATATTAAACCATGCGTACAAAGCCGGGATGATACAAAGGCCCATAATAATGACTATGGCAACCACATTTGTGGATATGCGTTTCAGGTCAGCCAGATATATTTGAAATATTTTTTTCATTGCTCGGCATCCTCCACTGTACTTTGCTGTATCATATCAAATCTCAGCTCCACTTTTTCGGCTATTTCCTGCACCCTGTCATCAATCTGCACGACAGGACTCACGCTCATGTTCTGCGCATCACCGCCGCTTATCTCATTCATCTTCTCCTGCAGCTTATAGTCCACATACTCGACTCCTATTAAATACACCGCAATAGCAAACAGACTCACTATCCACAGCACGAGAAAAATGATTTTGGAGCTGTCCGGCACAATCATCAGCAGAACAAGGAAAAAGAGAGGAATGATATATATACATCTCAGTCCTATTTTTATCCGCTTTTGATTCTGCTCGTGGATGGTCTTTTCATATCCGACCAGCTTATCGTACATCTCGCGCAGTCTCTTATCATCGGAAAGCGGCTGCTCATTTACATTATTACTCATATTGTCTTTGTTAACTTTAATATCTTTATTATTTTTACATGTATCCTGCATACTTTCCTTCCCGCTTTACAGCTTACAGCACATCAGAAGCACCATATTTATATGCCAATTATCGATTTATTAATTGTACATTTAACTATAGCAGCTCGGTATCCTCCATACGCTTCTCTATAAAGTGATTGAGCCTGATAAACGGCTTTCGTATCACAAGCCCTATCACCAGCGAAGCCGCACTAAAAAGTAAAAGCGTGATATAACATTTACCGAGCGTATTTTCGTACATACCTCCGATGCACTCCCTCATCGCATTTATCGCATATGGGAATGGGAAGAAAATATACACTGCCCTGAAAAATGACGGCAAAGCCTCTATCGGATATGTGCCGCCGCTTCCTGCAATCTGAAGCACCATGACAACTACCGCCAGTGCCTTTCCTATATCGCCAAAGGATATGGTCAGAGAATATATGAGCAGTGAAAATGTAAGGCTTGTCACTGCACCTGTCACAATAAATGATACCGGATGCACACACTGTATTTTAAGCAGATATAAATCTCCGAGCACAATGATAAATGCCTGTATCTGAGACAGTAAAAAGAATGTCAGGTATCTGCCAAAATAAAGCTGTGAAGGCTTCAGTGCCTTAAGCTCCTTAGCATCTGCGTGAACCTTTACCAGTGAAACAAGTATTGTCATGCCTACCCATATGGCAAGTGTGGTGTAAAAAGGTGCTACTCCTGAGCCATAATTTGCTATCTCATATATGTAATTATCGGATACCTGCACCGGCTCTGAAAAGAAGCTGCCAAGCGTTTCGGGATTACCCGAAAGCAGATTCACTATGATATCAGCCTTTTCATCCTCAGAGGCTGCTTCAAGCCTATCCAGTGTCTCATTTATCTTGTCTGATGCTGATTCTATGATACTCTTAAGCTGAGTCATGCTCATATTGAGTGTATCAAGCGTGCTGTCCACTCCGTCAAATACCTGCGCCATAGAGCCTGATGTCTGACTCAGATTGCCAAGTGTGGTCTGCATCGAATCAAGCACAGACGACATACTGCCTATCATGCCGTCCACCTGCGGCACTATCTGTGAGGTATATGTAGCATTAAGCGATGACGCAGTCGTTGAAAGAGCTGACATAACACTCTTAAGTGTTTCCTCAGAATTCTGTGTCTTTCCCGATAAATCCACAGACTGTGTACTTTCTATCATGCTCCTTGTCTGTTCCTTAACAAGCTCTATATTGGAAATGAGTGTGCCAATATGGGTATCATCCATATCCGGCTTTATTTTGTTGATCTTGTCCTCAAGAGTGTCAATATTACCTTTCAATGCATCCGCTGACTGTTTAATATTCTTTACATCGCTTTGCAGTGTATTTACATCCTGTGACAGATTTGCGTCTGAAATCTGCTTTGATATATCATCAATCGAGCCCTTCACATTTGCTAATGCCGATGTGATATCAGCGCTAAAGCTGTCAAAGGACTGTCTGGTGGACTGTAAATCCGCTTTGCTTTCTTCAAGCCGGTCTGTGCCCTTTGCAAGCTTATCCTGCCCGTCCTTCAGTGCTTCGCCTGTCTCTTTAGATACCTGTGACAATGCCTTATTTCCGTCAATAAACGTATCTATCATGGCATCGTACTGTGTGAGACTCTCTGATACCGCTTCAAGCTTACCGGTCATCTGCCCCACAGCATCCTTTTCCTTCATGTCATCGGATATTACGTTTGTCTCCTTAAATACCTGCTCTGCAAGCACCTTTAAAAACTGCTTATTAATGCTTGATTTAACAGCACTTGCTGCACTGTCCGTTATCTTTGTCGCAACAGCATTTTTCTTGTCATTGAGATAGTAGGTAATCCTTGGATTTTCAATATTGTCAGCTACACCATGATACATGCTGTAGGTAAACTGCTCATCTATGACAAGTGCAGAATAGTATTTGCCGGACTTAACACCCTCAATAGCCTTTTCCTCTGATTTAACAAACTTCCAGCCTATAGTATCCTTTTGCTTTAATGACTCTACCACACCATCGCCCATATTGACAGTTTCGCTGTCATTCTTCGTCCATCCCTTATCAAGATTGACTACCGCAATTGCGATATTACCTGTGTTGCCATACGGGTCCCAGTTGGCATAGATATTAAACCATGCATACAGCGCCGGCAGCACGCACAGTCCTATAACTATAATGAGTACAAGCACATTGCGGAATATGCCGCACATATCTCTTTTAAAAATTTTTAAAATATCAGCCATAAATCATCCTCTTATATCCGGTATTTATATCCGCTGTTGTTTTAGCTCCCCAATAAAATACAATGAGCCAAATGCAACATTTTTTGTATCGCTTTTCAGGTGCTTTTCTATCTCATCAACTCCTGAAAGCTCTGTTGCCTCAACTCCCTCTTTTCTGATAAAATCAGCAAGGTTTGATGCCTGCAGTGCCCTGTCTGAATCCGGTGTCACTGTATAAAACTCCTCTGCAAGCGGCAAAATCTCACGTATCATCACATCATAGTCCTTATCCGCCATGACTCCCATGAAAAAGCAAAATTTCTCATCCGGATACATATGCATGAGGCTTTCTTTGAGTGCATCAACTCCATTGCTGTTGTGTGCTCCGTCCACTAACAGAAACGGCTCCTTTGAGACTATCTCCATGCGCCCAGGCCACACAGCCTCTTCAAGAGCACTCTTTATCCTGTCATTTAAGTCTGCTTCCTTCGCCGGCAAGCCTGTCCTATCATTTTGAGTTTCATACTCCGACACGCCATAGTGCTTTCCGAGCACATACCGCGCCGCAAGCTCTGCCGCCGCTGCATTCTCCCACTGGAATGTACCGCAAAGCCTCAGTGCGTAGCCGCTGCAGCGCGCTGTATCACTTTGCTCCACAGTTATTATCCTTGCATGCTTTTTTTGCGCTTCCCGCTCGATTACCTGCATGGCACGTTTATCCTGCTGTTCCACCACCACTGTGCCGTTTTCCTTTATGATACCGGCCTTTTCAGCCGCTATATCCGCTATATCACTGCCAAGGATGGCCATATGGTCGTAGCCTATCTTTGTAATAACAGCACATTGCGGTGTGCCGATTGCATTCGTTGAGTCGAGCCTGCCGCCAAGCCCGGTCTCGATGACCATATAATCGCACTGCTGCTCCTCAAAGTACAAAAGAGCCATAGCAAGGCAGTAGTCAAACATCGTAAGCCCTATGCCAAAATCTATATCAAGCAGATAGTTTCCAAGCCTTGTGACATCCTCCTTAGGTATCATATGTCCGTCAACAGTGATGCGCTCCTCAAAGTCCACCAGATGCGGTGATACAAACGTGCCTACTCTCATATGCTCTTTTTTTAATACACTAGAAAGAAAAGCGCATACTGACCCCTTCCCATTGGTACCTGCCACATGGATATACGGTATTATGCGCTTTTGCTTTCCTTTTTCTTGCAGCACTCTTATGACATGTGCTGTCACTACCACTCCGGGCTCATTGCCGAAACGGCGTGTATTTTCTATTTTGTTTAAAACCTGTGTGTAATCTAAATTTCCCATGCCATCATTATAATATATCCGGCCGGTAAAATAAAGACCATATCGTTATACTGCTATAATAATGCCTCCGTCATTTGCATACATGCTTGAGATGCCGGCAGTATCCACAATGACAATCTTCTTAAATCTGGCAAGCTTCTCAAGGCATGCCTTCACATACTGTGCACGCTCCGGGCAGTTGCAGTGTGAAATTGCAAGAATCCTGTGCTCACAGTCCTTTGTGGCAGCCACAACATCCTCCACCATCTTGGCAAGCGCCCTCTTCATGCCACGGGCCTGACCAAGCTGCTGTATTGAGCCCTCATCTGTTGAGCCCATGACAGGCTTTATATTTAAAGTGCTGGCTACAAAAGCCTTCAGGTTGCTAAGACGCCCTGCCTTTCTTAAGGTGTCAAGTGTCTCAAGCACAAAGAAGGTATTCATTGAAGAGATATACTCCTCAGTCTGCTTTACAACCTCATCAAATGAAAGTCCACTCTCCTCGAGCTCCTGCACCTTCATGCCGATAAGTGTCTCGCCGATAGATGCTGAGCGTGAATTGAACACATATATTTGCTTGCCCGAGTCCTCATGCTCCTCATTGTACAGATTGACTGCTAAAACAGCGCTGTTGTATGAGCCGCTGAGCTTGCCCGAAAGTGTGACAACATATACATGATCAGCCTCTCCCTCAAATGCCTGCATGTACTCCTCAGGAGAAGGGCATGACGACTTTGGTCCCTTTACACTCTCCTTGACTCTTCTAAGGAAATCATGCTGGTCAAAGCTCTCATCATCGCGGATCCTGTATCCGTCAACATCAAGCTCAAGTGCTACATTGCAAAAATGTCCATCCTTCTTAAGGCTGTCTGTGAGCTCACCACAGCTATCTATTATAATCTTATACATATCGGTTCCTCCTGCATTATATGATAATAAGAGTTCAAATTACTTTTTTAAAGGTTATTTCATTCCGTAACAAGTAGTTTTCATTACTACGTCATATTAACACGAAAACCAAACTTATGCAAGAGGTTTCTGTATATATTTCCCAATAACGGTTAGCGCCCTTTAATGGTACCCGAAAAATGCGGTCACACAGTCGCTTAAGGCTTTCATATCGCGTGCTCCCATCAGCTCACAGGCTGAGTGCATGGCAAGAATAGGTATACCTATATCCACCGTCTTTACCGGCAGCAGTGTGCCTGCAATCGAGCCGAGCGTGCTGCCTCCGCGGCTGTCCGAGCGGTTCACAAAGCGCTGGTACGGTATGCCCTTTTCGTCACATATCCGGCAGAGAATGGCAATAGCCTGTGCATCCGTAGCATACGACTGCGAGCACGCCTGCTTGATACAAAAGCCTTTTCCCATGACTGGCTTATTTGTGATATCCATCTTTTCCTTTTTATTAGGATGAAGCGCATGAGCCACATCGACAGACAAAAGCATGGCATCATAGATACTCTCATCTATCTCATTTTCTGTAAGGTCCATATTTCTTAAAATGCGTCTGAGCATATCGTGAAGCATTATAGAGGCCGCGCCCTGCTTACTGCTGCTTCCAATCTCCTCATGGTCAAAGAGTGCTATGATATTTATTCCATCAGCTCTGTTTCCATCCTCTATCGCATCAAGAAGTGCCCTGCAGGATGACTGGTTGTCGATTCTTGGCGATGAAATCATAGTATCATTCACACCGACAAAGCAAGGCTCATCCATGCAAAATGTATTGAGTTCGAAGTCTATGATATCGCTCTTTTCCACAGACAGCTCGTTTGCCAGAAAGCTAAGGAAATAATCTGTGGTCTTTTCATCCTCAGGTATTGAATCAAGCACCGGCATCAGATCCACCTGATTATTTATCTCAACTCCCTTATTTACATCCCTGTTCATATGAATGGCAAGATTTGGAATAATCATGACAGGCTTTTTTGACCTGTAAAGCACCATACGTGGGTTAAACACATCATCACTCTTTATAGCCACACGACCTGCCACTCCGAGAGGCCTGTCAAACCATGTGTTTAAAATCGGTCCGCCATACACCTCTACATTGACCTGTGCATATGAATTTGTCATAAAATCCGGATTGGGCTTTATGCGAAGATACGGGTAGTCTGTGTGAGCTGCCGCTATCCGCACCATATCCTTTTTGTTGTAGCCGCTTCCTACAGTAAATGCAAACATGGTTGTATCATGGTGATTTAAGACATATCTGCCACCGCGCACAAGCCTCCAGTCGCCTGTATAATCTATCTCCTCAAATCCGTTTTCCAAAAGCTCCTGCTTTGCAGCCCTCACGCACTCGCATGGCGAAACTGCCTCTTTAAGTAAATTAAATAATTTTTCCTGTTTCATGGATTGCCTCCTGTTTTCATTGCATAACGCATTTATTCTACCACGGACTTAACAATTATTCCAGTTGGACAGGCTTTATTTTTGTGGCATAATCTGCGAATCTGATGTATGATATGATTAAAGGGTCAAAAGGTATCATCGATGCATGCTTGCATGCAATTCGATGT
>URDU01000011.1 GCA_900546625.1 uncultured Lachnobacterium sp.
GTCTTGCCGTGGTCAACGTGGGCAATGATTGCGATATTGCGTAATTCCATAATATCCATCTCCAAAATAACTTGTATTTAAATATAATTCTAGTATTTATCACAGAGATAAAAACGGAAATTTAAAACTTAACAAAGGTATAAAAGTTGGTAGTGATGTTCCTAAAACAATAAATATGAACATTCCTATTCCAACTCAAAAATACAAACATAGATGTTATAGTATGTAATTAAGACTTTGCTTTATAAGCGAGGTTTATTTTTTTAAATTTTAAAGAAAGGAGGACTTACATTATGGGAAATGTTAAAGAAAATTATGAAATAATGTTTACTACTTATCCAGATTTAGTAAACATCAAACAATTAACAAAAATGCTAGGTATTGGCATTACTCTTGCTTATAGATTAGTTAAAAATAATACTATTAAAGCTATAAAAGTTGGCAGAGAATATAAAATACCAAAAAGAAATGTAATATCTTATCTAACGAAAAACGATTAAATGACTAGATTTTTGGCTATTATAGTGGTATTATATTATCAATATTAATAGTAGGTTATATCAAGTCTGTTATTTAAAGAAAGGAGTCAAAATGGTAACAGTAAGCCTACAAGAAAAGAACGGTGTATATCAAGCCGTAATTAATTATAAAGATGAAAATTGAAAGAGAAAGCAAAAATGGCTTTCTACAAAATTAAAAGTTAGAGGAAATAAAAAACGAACCCACAGGCTCTGTCAGATTGGTGGCGCAGTGGAATCGGTTCTTGGCTGTCCGATTGAGGAGGAAGATTTACCAAAGTTGATAGGCTTCTTAAAAAGGCAGGAAACAAACGGAAAGTTTTTCTCAAAGGCGATGCAGAAAGAGCCACTTACAGATATGGAGGAAGTGTAATGGCGGAGGGAGTGGTTTTTCCATTCCCTTCATTGCCTTTGAATGAAGGGCGCACTTATGGACAACCAGAGGTCGTCCTTATAAGTTTGCCACAAGTGGCAACCGGTCTGCGCTTACGCTTGCCGGGCTCGTTCCGTCGGCGGGGCTTTCAGCCAGACCTGCTCATGCCGCAGGGGGCACTCTTGCGCAGAGGGCGTTCCGACAGCTTCACTTCTGCCAAACCAGAAGAAGATGCTGTCGGAAATCAATGCCGGATACGGCAGAAAGGGGGAATCGTATCATGGCGATATTTCACTTTACAGTAAAGATTGTCGGGCGCAGTAAAGGAAAATCTGTCATATCCGCATCGGCATATCTTAATGGAGATGTGATGAAGAATGAGGAAACAGGCAGAATCAGTTACTATACTTCCAAAAAGGAAGTCGTCTACACCAGTCTGATGATGTGCGAAAATGCACCTTCTGAATGGCTGCATGTACCGGAAGAAAATATAAAAAGGTTTCAACAGTCTATCCGTTATAAAAGAGCGGATGATAAAGATGCCGCACTGGAAAAGTTTAAAATCACATTTCAGAAACAGCGTCTATGGAATGAGGTATTGAAGATAGAAAAAAATGCAGATGCACAGCTTGGACGCTCATTTGAATTCTCCCTGCCGAAAGAATGGAGCAGACAGGAACAGATTGATTATACAACCGAATATATTCAAAAGACTTTCGTGGACGAGGGAATGTGTGCCGACTGGAGCATACACGATAAGGGCGACGGGAACCCACATGTGCATTTACTTGTAACCATGCGACCATTCAATCCAGATCACTCATGGGGCAACAAAGAAGTCAAGGACTGGGATTTTGTCAGAGATACTGACGGAAATATCGTGGTTGATGAATCCCACCCGGACTGGTGGCAGGATAAGAAAAATCCTGACCGGCATGGGATCCGCATTCCGGTACTTGATGAAAACGGCGTACAGAAAGTCGGGGCAAGAAACCGAAAACAATGGAAACGGGTTCTGACCGATGCTACCGGCTGGAATAATCCAAAGAATTGTGAGTTATGGCGAAGCGAATGGGCTAGGATGTGTAACCGGCATTTATCCATAGACAATCAGATTGACCACCGCTCTTATGAAAGACAGGGCAAATTGAAAGTCCCTACGATTCATGAGGGTGCAGATGCAAGGAAGATTGAGGAAAAATATCTCACCGGGCAGATAAGGAAAGGTTCATGGAAGGTCGAGGAAAACCAGATGATAAAAAAACAAAATGCACTGCTGCAAAAGGTAATCACAACCTTTGGTAAGGTATCCGGTGCATTGTCAATATGGAAGGAGTGGTTGAATGACATTAGAAGAAAGCAAAGAAGTAATTCCCATGATGGAAGCAATGATTACACGGATAGAGGAACAGCAGAATATCATGGCAGAGATGCTTCAGGAGATACAGGAAAAAGACGAGAAGCTGATGTGCTTTCAGGAGCAGGAAGAACGATTGCAGCAATTAGAGAAAGAATTATCAGAGCTACTTCAAATCTTGCCGGATACAGAAGAACTGTTGATACTTCTGGAAGAAAAGACAGACCAGATACAGAATCTTACAGACGAGAATCAGCAATGGCAGGAATTGGCACAGAAATTAAACAGCGAGAACCGATTATTACAGAAACAGAACAGCGAATTGCTGACATTAAACAGCAGATAGAGAAAGCGAGGAATATAGATGATAGAATACGAAAACTCAAAGAGCGACGATCAACTGGAAGAATTGCTACTGCTGACGGAGCAGATGCAGGACGAACTCGACCAGAAAGACCGGACTATCAGGGAACTGAAAGTGCAGCTCGACGAATCGCTGATCTTGAACGAGAGGTTAAACAGCGAGAACAGAGTCGGGAACATTCAAGCCTTGAAGAACGACTTGAGGAAAACAAAAGAATTATTGCAGAGCGAGAAAGAGGAAACGCACGCTGCCGAAATTATGACAGAGGAATGTCAAGATAAGCTAAGGCAGGCAGAACAGGAAAGGGACTATGCACTCTCCCATCAGAAAAAAGTAGAGATACCGGTTGAAAAGCCGGTACTCTATCAAAAGTGTGGGAATTGTAACCAGACAGCTTATCTGAGAGCGAAGGAACGGTATGATACGCAGAGATAAAAACTGGCAGGCAGATATAAAGCAAAAACAGCCATGTATGAAGCATCGATGTTTTTGCTGATATGGTATTCCGTATCGACTACTCTTTTTCAGATAATACTGTCAAAAATCTTTATTTCTGATTGCGCGGTATTCTTTGATACAATCGCAACTTTTATACAGAGCATTGCAGGGTGGATTATACTGACAGGAAAGAATGTGGCACAGATTAGTAATGGAATATCTTATCCTGTCGTTGCCGGAATTATATACTGGCTGATAAGATTATTGATTTGCGGTGGCTGTCTGGTGGGTGCAGAAATACTTTTAGCATTCATCGGGATAAAGATTGCCGGGCTATATAAGAAATACTGTTGGGATATGATTACAATACTGGTAACACTTATAAGCATGGCAATAGCAATCTATTTTGGAGATTGGATAAAGACAGTATTGCCGATCAATCTGCTATTTTTCTTATTATTCGTGCAACTGGTATATGTTGGAATCAGGTGGTATATGAAAGGCTGGCGGGATACAAGGAGTTATTATTAAAATTGCAAACAGATAGATTAAATATATAAATCTATCCATTTGCATATAGAATACTTTTATCTTTTGAACATTGTAAATATGATGCATAAATAGTATATTGTCAGCATAATTGATACAGATAATAAAACGAAAAACAACATCATCTCCAAATATTGTATGATTACGGAAAGTAGAAATTAAGAAATTTCCTCTGTTTTCTTCTTTCTGTATTCATTTGGACTCATATGATAATATTGTCTAAACTTCCGGCAGAAATAGCCGGAACTTGTAAATCCGGTTTCTTCTGCAATGGAAGAAACCGATTTTTGAGTGATATAAAGTTGTTCAGCAGCCTGTGCTAGTCTGTATTGAATTAGATATGCTACCGGAGAACAGTGGATGCCAGTTTGAAAAATGTGTAAAGCTCCACTTTTGCTAATAGATGCCGATGCCGCAATCGTCTCCAATGTAATCTCTTCCATGTAGTGATCATGAATATACTGCATCATAGCTTGTAATCTTGCTTGTTTGTGATTTAATCGATGAATACTGTTAGAATCAGAAGTCCAGTCCATATTTTTTTGCAATATGTTCCAAAGCTGAAATAAAAGTTGTATAGTACATAATTCATTATCCGGCTTAGTTTCCTGAATAGTACAAATTTGCGACAAAAGTTGTAGCACCTGTTTTCCAAATGTGTTGGATGGACTGAAAACTTGATATGGAACAGACGAGCTTATCACAGGAAGAATATATTTTTCGTAAATGAGGCTGTTTTCGGGTGCTAATAGGGTTGGCGAAAAAACAATATTAGGTGCAAATGTACTGCTTTGTGCTTCAAAACGATGCAGGACACCGCTATTGATAAATATGCCGCAACCTTTATGTAGTTCTATTTTACTTGTACCTATAAGGCAGAGCGCAGTACCTTCAGCAATATAAAGAAATTCTAATTCATGATGCCAATGCCAGTCAATGCGATGGAAGTCAAATTTCCAAATATTATCAGGATAGTATGCAAATGGATAACGATTGTTGCCATGCTGGATGGTTTCTCGTAGTGTTTCATCTGTAGTTATCTTAAAAGTCTCCATGCTATATTTCCTCATAAATAATAAAATTTGTTATATTGTACCATAAATATATGATTTTATACAATGACTAGATATAAAGTTTACGATATAATCACATTTATTAGAGGAGGACAAAATGAAAAGCCAATATAATAAGACAATTACAGCCTGTTTTGTAGGTTATATTGTACAAGCTATCGTTAATAATTTTACACCACTGCTTTTTTTGTTTTTTCAGAAATGCTATCATATTCCAATTTCCCAAATTACATTGTTAGTGACTTTTAATTTTGGGATACAACTACTGGTTGATTTTATTTCTGTCAGATTTGTTGATAAAATAGGATATCGGATATCAATGATTATAGCTCATGTTCTAGCAGCGGCAGGATTATTCCTTCTTACAGTTTTACCAGAGATTTTACCAGTTTCCTTTATTGGAATTTTGATTGCTGTAATGATCTATGCGGTAGGTGGTGGACTTTTGGAAGTCCTAGTCAGTCCAGTTGTTGAGGCTTGTCCATCCGACAATAAGGAAAAAGCAATGAGCCTGTTGCATTCTTTTTATTGCTGGGGACACGCCGGAGTTGTACTCATATCAACAGTGTTCTTTTATGTAGTCGGTATAGATAACTGGAAAATATTAGCCATGATTTGGGCGGTTATTCCAATTGGAAATGCTTTTGTTTTTTCAAAGGTTCCCATTGCACCATTGCTTGAGGATGGAGATACCGGACTTGGATTAAAGGAATTGTTTCGGATGAAAATTTTTTGGATTTTGTTGATTATGATGATATGTGCAGGAGCAAGTGAGCAAGCAGTAAGTCAATGGGCCTCTGCTTTTGCAGAAAAAGGTCTTGGAATTTCAAAGGCAGCCGGCGACTTAGCAGGGCCGATGGCATTTGCGATTCTAATGGGAATATCAAGATTGTTTTATGGTAAGTATGGTGACCGTATCAATTTGGAACACTTTATGATTTATAGTAGTTTTTTATGTATTTTATCCTATTTAGGGATTTCATTATTCTCGATTCCGCTATTAAATCTGATTGCCTGCGCTGTCTGTGGGCTTTCAGTGGGAATCATGTGGCCTGGAACTTTCAGCAAGGCATCAGCAGCTTTGCCCAAAGGGGGAACAGCCATGTTTGCATTGCTGGCATTAGGTGGAGATATAGGTTGTTCAGGAGGTCCTACATTGGTTGGAATGGTATCAGGAGCTTTTGGGGATAACCTAAAGATGGGAATTTTGGCAGGAATTATTTTTCCAGTGTTGCTACTTATAGGAGTCATTCTTTGCAGAAGACAAAAGAAAATTACTAATTATAATACAGTGAAAAGTAGGCACTAAATATAGCTGCTTATTAAAATAAAAAAGAAAGTGAGAAAAAAGATGGAATTTTTGAAAAACAATCCTAAATGGATACGTCAACCAAAGCAGGTACAAATTAGTGAGGATAAAGTTGTAATTCTTACAGAAAGGGGTACCGACTTATGGGCACGCACTTATTATGGTTTTCAAAATGATAATGCTCCAGTATTTCAAGTTGAAACAACGGACAAGTACTTTTCTTTTATTGTTAAAACAGAATTCGAGAGTACCTGTCGTTTTGACCAGTGTGGTGTGGCTATGTATTTAAATAGTGATAATTGGTTTAAGGCATCTATAGAATATGAGAATAAAAAAATACAGCGATTGGGAAGCGTTGTAACCAATCATGGATATTCTGACTGGGCAACAACAGACATATCCTCTGATATTAAAAGTATGTGGTATCGTTTTTCACGAAGGGACAGTGACTACTGTATTGAATGCAGTGAGGATGGCATAAATTTCAGACAAATGCGTATTTTCCATATGTGGGAAGGTGCAGAAAAAATTACTTATGGAATATATGCATGCAGCCCGACAGAAGGCTCATATAAGGCAACATTTTCAAATATGCAGATTACGGAATGTAAATGGGAATCAGATGCAGACTGGCGTGATTGATGATATGATTTCTAAAGATAAATCTCATATGAGAATCATTATCAGTTAAATTGAATAATAAATATAAGCCAAAAATAATCCCCGAAAAATTTTAGAATTTTTGGGGATTATTTAACATTATAAATAAAGAGTGTCATCTGCATCCACCCATATTTGCATCGTTCCATCAAGATATAATTTTGCATATTCAAGTGGTTCATCAATGGCAAGTGCGTTTAATGAACAGACTGATCCGGGTGTGGTTTTTAAATCCTTCTCAGCTTCCTAACAGTCAATACGGAGCATATAGCCAGCACTGGTATATACATCAATGCTGTTGCGTTGTGGATTGTATTCTGCAAATATTGTTCTCATCGTATCAAATCTCCTTATCGTTAAATCAATCATTTGTTGCAAAAATCAGAAGCATTTCAATCAGTTCACAATGTCACTTTTATTTTGTGTTATACTGTTTTATATAATTTTCTTGCCCTTGTTTTTGCCCTTATCAGAGTTCGTAAACACTGGTGGGACGATATAACGCAAGGGAAACAATAAGGGAAAGCTCACCTGCGATAAACTTTGTGTTTTCAAGGGATTGAGAGATATTTGATAATAAAATATAACAGTTATTAAATCCCTTGGAATATATGAAATCTCAATTCAAGTTTGTCGAACACATGAAAATTTGAAGTTTACAGCGAGGTGAAAGAGGTTGCTGAAAGACTTCAAATAGATTATCATGTGGTTTTGCCTATATTAGATGGTCATGCAGGATGTGATAAGCAGTTTACGACGATAGAGAATAATGCTTTGGATATTATAGAATTTGTAAATAGTAAATTGGGCGGTTCTGTTTTAATGATGGGAGGACTATCACTTGGAGGGCAGATTTTGCTTGAAATTTTATCTCAACGCAAAGATATATGTAAGTATGCAATAGTGGAAAGTGTACTTATGATACCTTCAAAATTTAAATATTCTATGATTAAACCGGCGTTTGGAAGTTGCTATGGCTTAATAAAGTATAAGTGGTTTTCAAAATTGCAATTCAAATCACTACGAATAAAGTCGAATTTGTTTGATGAATATTACAAAGATACTTGTGCTATTAGAAAGAGTGATATGATTGCCTTTTTACAGGAAAACTCAGTATATTCACTAAAAGATGGCATTGGAGAGTGTGAAGCAAGGAGCATTTATTATGATTTATTTCGATTTAGATAATACGTTGATTGATTACAATTCTTCAGAGAGAAAAGCGATAGAGTTCATATTTAAAGAAAAATATGGACTGGTATTAAATAATAATCAAACAGATTATTGGAGTAAGATTTCTAGAAAGTATTTTGATTATTATTTATCAAAACAGATAACTTTCGAAGAGCAAGGAAAAAATCGATTTATTAAAATGTTAAGTTATTGTGGGTATGTGGAAAATGAAAAGATTGCAATGGAATTGTTTGAAGAGTATCAAAAACAATTAGAAAATAGTTGGATTTTATTTGATGATGTGGCTGATATGCTACATTCATTGGAAGGATATCGACTAGGTATCATAAGTAATGGGAAATCTATACAGCAAAGAGCAAAGTTGAGTTGTACGAACATTGAAAAATATTTTGAAATAATTCTTATTTCAGAAGAAACAGGATTTGCAAAACCTTCCGTTGATATTTTTTATGAGGCGGTCAAACAGTCAGGCGAGAAAATTGATTCAGTTATATATGTTGGTGATAATATAAAAACAGATATTTTGCCATGTGAAAAAATTGGAATGAAATGTGTACTTGTGGATAGAAATAGTATATGTGAGAAAAATATATGTAAAATTAAGAATTTATATGAAATACATAATGTATTACTCAACGACATTGGGCAGTATAATACTGAACTTTCTATAAGAAGTTCTGCTCAATAAAAAACAAGAACTAAAAACATCTAAATATTACTATCTCAAACTTTCCATACTGAAAAGTGTGCTGAACCTTGAAAATTCAATATTTTAGCCAATAAAAAGTAAACGATGAAACGAAGGTACCTACAAAAGTAATAGCAACAAATAACAAAGACAGAGAGGAATGTGTACATTCCGTTCGGAAATCAGCCGGATTGGAATGTATGCATTCCTTTCTGGCTTTTCCTTATCTGTCACAAATCAATGAAAAAGGAGATTTTTATTATGAGAAAAGAACAGATTACAGTAAATGCTTAATTTTTATAGATAGCTCCTACGCATTTTTACCTTTCTTTACACGGGCGTGTTAGCTGCAGAAGCATTAGAAAGACTGATTTAAGTAATTTTGCGCCGATTCAGTTATAGCAAGTCCGCCACAGCTTGTCTCCTTAAGGCTGGCGGGAAGCTGGTTGCCGATTCGCCGCATACTGTCAACTACATCATCAGGAGCAATTGCACTTTTAATTCCTGCGAGTGAGAGCTGTGCAGATGTCACCGCATTGACTGCACCGTAGGAATTTCTCTTTATACATGGAACTTCTACAAGTCCAGCAACAGGATCGCATACAAGTCCGAGAAAATTTTTAAGTGAAAGAGTAGCCGCATTGATGATGGCAGAAGAATCACCGCCCTGTAAGAAGGCAAGAGCACCGGCAGCCATTGCACTTGCAGAGCCAATCTCAGCCTGACAGCCACCGGCAGCACCTGCAATAAAAGCATTCTCGGCAATAACTTTGCCAATACCGGCAGCCACATACATAGCCTTTACCATATCGTCTTCTGCTACATCAAAATCTTCTTCGTAGCTTAACAGGACAGCAGGAAGAACACCACATGAACCGGCTGTCGGTGCGGCAACAATGCGCCTCATGCAGGCATTGGATTCACCCATTTTTATTGCCTTCTCCATTACCTTTCCCATAAAAGAACCACAGATATTTTTGCCGGATTCATTGTATGAATGAAGCAGCTCGCCATCGCCACCCGCTTTGTTGCTTGCAGAGCGCAGAGTTCCATCATACATACTGTCCGCATTTTTCATGGCAACGTACATTTCTTTCATCATATTAAAAGAGTCCGATTCTGAACGGTCATTTTCGTACATATCAGCTTGTTGGATAATCTCCCAGATTTCCAGATTATTATCGGTAGATAATTTAATTAAATCGTTAAGTGTGTGATATTCAAACATATACTATACCTCTTACCAACTATTTGTTATTAGAATTATATAAATTGCATTATGTTACATATCAGTTTTTGATTTTCAGTAGATTAATTTATTATATCGACTCTAATTACCACTGAAATAAGTAACTTTAAGCACGCCTTCGACATGCTCAAGCCATGAAATACCATCCTGTGGAATCGGCTGGTCACATTCAATAACCATAACAGCATTCTGTCCTCTTGCAGAGCGGTAAAGCTGCATTGTAGCAATATTGACACCTTTGTGTGCCAGCATGGAAGTTACTTCCGAAACATGTCCGGGCTGGTCCAGATTGTGTACAATCAATGTAGGATTGTCGCCAGAGAAGTTCGTGCTTATTCCATCTATCTTGTCAATATTTATGCGGGAGCCGCCAACAGATGATGCCTGTATTTCTATGGATTTGCCGCTTGTGCCAGTCAGATGAAGTACAGCAGTATTAGGATGAGCCTCCTCAAGTCGGGCCTCTCCAAAAGAAATTCCGATGTCACGTTTACGTGCAATATCGAAGCTGTCTGCTATATGGTAGTCATCTGGTTTCATGCCAAGAAGTCCTGCAACGATAGCCTTTTTAGTGCCATGTCCCTCGCCGGTAGCAAGAAAAGATCCGTACAACTGTATTTGAGCCTCTTTAAGAGGTTCACCTAGAAGCTGTCCAGCTATGTAGCCTATTCTGACAGCACCGGCAGTATGTGAACTTGACGGACCGACCATAATCGGACCTACAATATCAAATAAATCCATGAAAAGCCTCCTATAAAACTGAATCTATTCTCCAAATCTTCTAAGAGCGGGAAATCTGGGAGTACAAAGTTATTATGCTCATTGTAGAGCATTTTAATAAAAAAAGATAGTTTATAAAATAAAGAAAAAAGGGCATAGCAAACAAACCACCTAATTTGCTGGTTTCAAAATTTAAATATTAACGCAACACCTAATCAGGAAGTTGGAAGGGGATCGTCTTTTATGACATACGGTATTTGTAAACTGAAATATTCTTCTACTATAGAAAAGCGTATTATAATAGCGAAGGAGCAGAAGGCAACATGGCTGTAAAATAGATGAAATTACTGAATATGTGAAAGTAAGTTCATTTATGAAAAGATATTGATACTGGTATGATTTCATTTTCAATTACTTCAAGGACAGCCTTGCAGGAGTACTGACTTACTTCTATCCTGAGGTTACTGTGGAGAAGATGAGTTCATATCGGAAGAAGCAGTAAATGTTATCGCATAGGCACGGAAGTTGTGGTATACTGTGTCTATGCGAGATTAAAGAAACTTACAAATCGGAAAGTTGTGGAGGTAAACAAAATGAGTGATAGCAGGTTAAAGGGTATAGCAGTTATTTTATTTGGAATACTTTTAAGTGCAAGTAGCGCAGAAATGAATCAAACTGTATTGGGAAGTTTTGGCGATTTTCCATTTGCTCTTATCGGGATAATTGTTGGAATTGTTGGACTTGTAATGGTTTTCGAAAGCAATAAAGAATAACAACTTATACAACAGAAATAGAGATACTCAAATTGAAAATTGATTGTTCGTCAGCAGAGTATCTTACGATTGATGAAGGATTATGCGTTCAAATTATGCACATAGGTTCTTTTGATAATGAGCCAGCAACCGTTGCTCTTATGGATACTTATATAGAACAAAATGGGTATGTCAATGATATTAACAAAGATAGATTGCACCACGAGATTTATATGTCTGATGCAAGAAAGGTTGCTCCAGAGAAATGGAAAACTGTAATTAGACATCCGATTAAGAAAGCGTAAAATCGGAATTGACCGAGCTCTTTAGAGCGAGGGATGCTTCTTGTCCGAAGGGCAAGAAGATGGAACATAGAAAGAATTTAAAAACTTGGAATTTAGGAGGAAGTTTAATTATGTCTATTGTAAAAAATGAATTACCAATTTTAGAGTTTGACACAGAACAGTTGGCAGTTCTTAATCCGACTCATGAAAACCTTGGTTTGAAACTTCCGAAGAAATGTGTGTTTGCTTTTCTTGGTGCGTACATAGATGAATATGCTAATAAGACCAATACCAAACAGGTGTCCACTTTTGTGAGTGCCACAAAGTATTATCCAATTTACATTACAAAGTATCAAGGTGAGGAAATCGTACTTTGCCAAGCTCCGGTTGGGGCTGCACCAGCGACACAACTACTGGATTGGTTGATTGGATATGGTGTTCGTGAGATTATCTCGGCAGGCAGTTGTGGTGCTCTCGAAAAATTCCCTGAAAGCACATTCCTTGTTCCCAGTAAGGCTCTGCGTGATGAGGGAACATCCTATCACTATGCTCCACCTTCACGATTTATGGAAATAAGTGAAAAGGCAAGAAAAGCCATCGAAGACACTATTCGTAGACATTGTATGAAATATCAAGAGGTTATTACCTGGTCAACGGATGGATTTTATCGTGAAACCAAAGAAAAAGTGGCTTATCGAAAAAGTGAAGGCTGTGCAGTTGTAGAAATGGAATGTTCTGCTCTTTCTGCATGTGCTAATTTCAGAGGAGCAATTTGGGGAATGATACTTTATACGGCAGATAGTCTCGCAGATGTTGACAAATACGATGAGCGAAATTGGGGCGGTAATGCATATGAATATGCTCTTACACTGTGTCTCGATGCAGTTACGAAATTGTAAAACAGAGTGCAAAATTCCAGTTTGTAGAATTAAGAAAATCGGTATTTCGTGGGAGGTGTTATACAAATGAAACTGGCAGACTTATCAACTGGACCAGACTGGGGAGTATATGTTGGCTTTATAATACTTGCTGTACTTTCCATAGTTTTGATTTCTGGACATGGAAGTTGGTTAATTTCCGGATATAATACAGCTTCAAAAGAAGAAAAGGCAAAATATAATGAAAAAAAACTATGCAGAACAATGGGAATTGGAATGTCTGTTATAGCAATTCTTCTATTAATTATGGGAGTGTTTGAAAATATTTTACCGGCATTCTTTGTGTATATTGCATTGGGTATTATTTTAGCTGATGTAGTGATAATTATTGTCTTGGGAAATACAATATGTAGAAGGTGACAAATTCAGATTTAAATTATAGGACTATGAAGCGAGGTAGTGGATATGGAAAAAGACCCGTTTAAGGAATATTTGAGGGAGTCTGAACCGGATAAAGCTCATAAGGGTTATGCTTGGAGTACGGCAATCGGACTTCAGGCGGTGGACGGACTCAAACCATCTAAATATTTGATTGATACTGCCATTCAGAATATTGAAGGCAAAATCACGATGAAAGAAGCACAGAGCCTTATCGACAGCTATTATGAAGAAAGACCAGTGCATTTGTCCGATGATGAGCGTACCGAAGAAGCAGATAAGGTTTCGTCCCGTATCGCAGAAATTCTTTCCGAAACAGCGTTTTCATTTTCGCCAAATGAATATATCTCTATCCACCGTAAACTCTTTCAGGGTATTTATAAACATGCCGGAAAGATTCGAGATTACAACATCACAAAGAAAGAATGGGTGCTTGATGGAGCAACCGTTATGTACGGTAGTGCGTCCGAACTGAGAGCTACACTTGAATATGATTTTTCGCAGGAGAAAGATTTTAGCTATAAAGGGCTTTCAATGGATGAGATTATCCATCATCTTGCGGTATTCATTTCAAGATTATGGCAAATCCATATTTTCGGGGAAGGTAATACGAGAACAACGGCAGTGTTCTTTATCAAATATTTAAGGACACTAGGGTTCTCTGCGACCAATGATATTTTTGCAGAAAATGCGTGGTATTTCAGAAACGCACTTGTCCGTGCAAACTATACGAACCTGCGAAAAGGTATTCACGAAACAACAGAGTATCTGGAAGCATTTCTCAGAAATCTGCTTTTGAACGAGGAAAATGAGCTTCATAATCGAAATCTTCATATAAGTGGACTCTTGAACGAAGAGAAAGTGGACATTGGGGATACAAAAGTGGATATTGAGAATGGAAAAGTGGATATTCAGGACAAAAAAGTGGATATTGACAGTGTACTTTCCGAAAAAGGTAGTGATTTCTCGGTAAAAACGACGATTCATATCCATAGACTTTTTGAGAAGTTTGGCTTTGATGAGGTGTTTGGAAGAAGTGCAGTTATGGAACTTCTTGAGCTGAAAGGTTCAGGTGCTTCAAAACTTCTTTCCAATTTGGTAAAGGCAGATATTATTGAACCGGTATCCGGTCACGGAAAAGGGAAATATAAATTTAAGAAGTAGTTTATAAGACTTCCTTGAAATTATCGACATGGTGTGTAGACAATCTGATGTTTTGTCTTCGGCAGTAGGATAAAGAAGATAAGGAAACAGAACAGAAATAGATTATAAAAGGTCTGTTGGGCAGTATAGCCTAATGAAGCCCACAGAAAAAGGTTGCGTGAAGCCACATAAAAATGTATAATTAGGAGTAATGAATTTCATATTAAAAGATATTGGAGGTACTCATGTCACAGTCGGTTACGATAAAGAGTAATAAATATGGAATCAACTTAGTTTTAGATGCGGATATGCCATTTGCTGATTTGATTAAGGCAGTTGTAGAGAAGTTTAAGGCATCCGCCAATTTTTTTAAAAACGCAAAGCTTGCCATTTCGTTTGAGGGAAGGCAGCTTTCAGATGAAGAGCAGCAGCAGATAATTGCAGCGATTGAGGAGAATACCACAATTGAGATTTTGTGCATTGTGGAGAGTGGTACCGAGCAGGAAGCCATCATGAAGGAGCAGGTTGAGGCATTTAATGAGGCAGTGCAGAAGCAGTGCGAGAATGTTGCAACAGTCAGTGTTCCGGAGCAGTTTTACCGTGGTACGCTCAGGTCCGGTCAGGTGATTACCAGTGAGTCTTCAGTCACCATCATAGGTGATGTCAATCCGGGAGCCAAGATTATAGCTCAGGGCAATATCGTTATTCTTGGCGCATTAAAGGGCAATGTCCACGCTGGATGTACAGGGGACAGGAGCTGCTTTGTATTTGCACTTGATATGCAGCCGATTCAGATTCAGATTGGTGATCTGATTGCGAAGAGTCCGGACAAGCCTTTGCCAAAGCACAAGATAAAGCGCAAGGAAAAGCCGGCACAGGAGCAGGCGCAGATAGCCATTGCAAAGGATGGTTATATTTATATCGAACCAATTACTAAAAATATTTTAAATAGCATTTAGGAACGTAGGAGGAAAAAAGTTCATGAGCGAAGTAATCGTTATCACATCAGGAAAGGGTGGTGTGGGCAAGACCACAACCACAGCAAATATTGGTACAGGTCTTGCACAGTTAAATAAAAAGGTTGTTATGATTGATACTGACATCGGACTGCGTAACCTGGATGTTGTTATGGGACTTGAGAATCGTATTGTATACAATCTCGTAGATGTTGTTGAGGGCAAATGCCGTATCCGTCAGGCTCTTATCAAGGATAAGAAATATCCTGAGCTGTGTCTGCTTCCATCAGCCCAGACAAGGGACAAGGATGCTGTTACACCTGAGCAGATGGTTGAGCTTATCAATGAGCTTCGCGAGGAGTTTGACTATATTCTGCTTGACTGCCCGGCAGGTATCGAGCAGGGCTTCAAGAATGCCGTTGCAGGAGCTGACCGTGCACTTGTTGTCACTACACCTGAGGTATCAGCAATCCGTGACGCTGACCGTATCGTAGGTCTTCTCGAGGCAAATGAGATGAAGCGAATTGATCTGATTGTCAACCGTCTGCGTGTCGATATGGTTAAGCGCGGTGATATGATGAATGTGGATGATGTAACAGAGATCCTTGCAGTCAACTTAATCGGTGCAGTACCGGATGATGAGCAGATTGTTATTTCTACAAACCGTGGTGAGCCGTTGGTTGGCTCAGACAGCCTTGCAGGAAAGGCATATATGAATATCTGCCGCCGTATCATGGGCGAGGAGGTTCCTTTACTTGATTTAAACCAGAAGCATGGTGTCTTTGAGAAGCTAAAGGATATGTTTAAGAAAAATTAAAGGGGGATACATACCATGGGTATAATGGATTTATTTAAAAAGAAATCTTCTGGCAATGTTGCAAAGGACCGCCTGAAGCTGGTGCTGGTTTCCGACCGTGCAAACTGCTCATCGGAGATGATGGAGATGATGAAAAGGGATATCATTGAGGTTATTTCCCGCTATATGGATATTGACGCGGAAGCTCTTGATGTGAAAATCACAGAGACAGAGTCTGATTCTAACAACGGAATGGTTCCGGCACTCGTTGCCAATATTCCTATCCGTGACATGAAGCATCGTCCGGATCCAAGATAGAGTAAATAAAATAATAGGATAAGATATGAGGGTCAAAGGTATTTTGACCCTTTTATTATACTATTGAAAAAAAGACTTGATTTGATATTAAAGTATGATATACTTTAATACGTTACAAATAAATAAATTTTAGCAGAGTAGACACATGTGCGTTAAGTGCCGGATGAACAGGGAGTTGTCACCCGGACGAAAAGAAAATCTTGCGGTACATGAGTCGCATCCCGCTGCATCCGAAGATATTAATTATCTCCTGTTGTAGTTCGGTGAGGTCTGCAAAGGAGGTAATTTTTTAATGAAAAAATTCGTTACTTTGTTCACCGATTCTGCCCGAGAGCTTAAATCGGTCAGAACCATCACAACTATGGCAATGCTTGCTGCAGTTGCCGTTATCCTTGGATATTTCTCCATCGAATATGGACAGTTTATCCGTATCGGTTTTTCCGGTATTCCAAATGGTATCGTTGATTACCTGTTTGGACCGGTTGCCGGAGCTGTTTTCCACGGAGCGCTTGACATCATCAAGTATCTGATGAAGCCTACAGGACCGTTTTGTCCACAGCTTACACTTGTTGTAATGCTTGCAGGTGTTTTATATGGATGCTTCTTTTACAAGAAAAAGCTTACCATATGGAGAGTTCTTGCTGCGAAGTTTGTAGTAATGCTCATCTGCAATGTTATTCTCAATACTCTGTGTCTGCAGGTATTGTATGGACAGGCGCTTATGGCAATTCTTCCAATGCGTGCACTCAAGAATCTTATTATGTGGCCGATAGACTCAATCGTATTTTTCGGCATTGCAAAGGCACTGGAGCAGATTGGACTGTTCCGCACCTTCCGTAAACCGGAGCTTGCAAAGAACGCATAGCCAAAATAATGCACAGACAATATAATGTACAAAATATTGCATTAAAATAATATATTAAGCATTAAATGGTGATTTATGTTAATAATTTTAAGGATAAATACCTTTAAACTGACAATTGTGAGGTATTTCGCATTTTTAATGAAAATTGTTGACACAATATATTGAACGTGATATTGTTTACTTGTTCAAAATAATACACAAAAGAAAACGAACAAACAACTACATATCAATTATGAATATTTAAGAGCAAAGACGCTAACCGGTGAAGCACTTTGCTCTTTTTTATTTATCAAAATCACAAAGACATTTAATTAGGAGGCAATATATTATGAAATTAAAAGACACAGGATTAACAGCACAGGACATCAAAGACAAAGTAAAGAAGTATATGATTGAGACCTATGAGCGTTTCGATTTCATCGCTGAGACTGCAGAGGGCATGTATCTATATGATGAGAATGGCACACCATACCTTGACTTTTACGCAGGAATCGCCGTAAACAATGCCGGCAGCAGAAACCCTAAGGTTGTTGCAGCAGTCAAGGATCAGGTGGATGACATCATGCATACATTTAACTATCCATACACTATTCCACAGGCACTGCTTGCTGAGAAGGTTTGCAAGACTATCGGAATGGACAAGATTTTCTACCAGAACTCAGGTACAGAGGCAAACGAGGCTATGATTAAGATGGCTCGTAAATATGGTATCGAGAAATATGGTCCAAACAGATACCACATCGTAACCGCAAAGGATGGCTTCCACGGCAGAACCTTCGGTGCTATGTCAGCAACAGGACAGCCGGGAAACGGATGCCAGGTGGGCTTTGGTCCTATGACCTACGGCTTCTCATATGCGCCTTACAATGACTTAAAGGCATTCAAGGATGCTTGTACAGAGAATACAATCGCTATCATGATTGAGCCTGTACAGGGCGAGGGCGGTGTACATCCTGCAACACCTGAATTCATGAAGGGACTTCGTGAGTTCTGTGATGAGAAGGGCATGCTCCTCCTTATCGATGAGGTTCAGACAGGATGGTGCAGAACAGGTGCTGTAATGAGCTACATGAACTACGGCATCAAGCCTGATATCGTTTCTATGGCAAAGGGCCTTGGCGGTGGAATGCCAATCGGTGCTATCTGCGCTACAGAGGAGGTTTCAAAAGCATTCTCAGCAGGTTCACATGGTACAACCTTTGGTGGACATCCGGTATGCTGTGCAGCAGCACTTGCAGAGGTTGGCGAGCTGCTTGACAGAGATCTTGCCGGAAATGCAAAGAAGGTTGGTGATTATTTCGCAGCTAAGCTTGAGAATCTTCCACATGTAAAGGAAGTAAGACATCAGGGACTTTTAGTTGGTGTTGAGTTTGACGATACAATTTCAGGTGTAGATGTAAAGCATGGCTGCTTCGACCGCCATATGCTCATCACAGCAATCGGAAGCCACATCATCCGTATGGTTCCACCACTTATCGTAAGTGAGGAAGAGTGCGACAAGGCATTTGATATCATCAAGGAGACAGTTGAGGCTCTTTCATAGAAGGCTTGATGCAGATAACAGAATTATATATACGGCAGAGATTTTTACTGACCGGATAAAGGACAAGGGCGTCACGATTAGCTTCGTGCGCCCTTTTTTGAACAAGGGATATAGTGGAACAAGTTTATATAAAAACATAAGATTAAAGGGTCAAAAGATCTTCATATCAACATATTTTAAAGATGTATATAAGAAAAGCGAGGGGAACAAAATGGCACATCTTGTTATTACAATAGGATGCGAATATGGCGCGAAGGGAAACCAGATTGGCAAAAAGGTTGCCAAGGATCTGGGAATCAAATTTTATGACAGAGATACTGTAGATGAAATCATCAAAGAGGTCGGTATTCCGAAGGATATCATGGAAAAGGTCGAGGAAGGTATCACTATCGCCGGAAAAGGTGCAGAGGGTGATGTCAGAGGCTCTTTCTCCAAATATGCAGACCTCACAGAGCGTGCAATTCATGTCCAGAAAACAATAATCAGAAAATTATCAGACCGTGAGTCATGCGTGATTATCGGTCGTTCAGCAGACTATATATTAAAGGAACATAAACCGATTTTACGTATTTTCATCTATTCACCGGATGAAGTGAGGATTGAAAACGTAATGAAGAGCCACAATTTGTCGGAGGATGATGCAAAGCTTTTTATCACTGAAAAGGATAAGCGTTATCACAAGCGTCACATGGCGCTGACAGGAAGCAACCGAGGTGACAGACACAACAGGGATATGCTTATAGACAGCAGCCTGCTGGGCGTGGATGGCACAGCCGAGCTTATTGAGGCGCTGGCAAGAAAAGTGGTAGAGAAAGAAAATGAGACAGAGGCTGGAGGTGACAAGTAATGGAACAGAAGAAATCAGAATTTAACAAAGTCCTGAATGCCTGGGACGTGCTTGTAATCGCATTTGGAGCCATGATAGGCTGGGGCTGGGTTGTCTCAACCGGAGGCTGGATTGAAAAGGGCGGAGTGCTCGGTGCCGCAATCGGCTTCGTAATCGGTGGTATCATGATATTTTTCGTAGGAATGACCTACGCAGAGCTGACAGCAGCCATGCCTCAGTGCGGTGGTGAGCATGTATTCAGCTACAAGGCAATGGGTTCGACCGGTTCATTCATATGTACGTGGATGATTATTCTTGGATATGTCAGTGTGGCATGCTTCGAGGCATGTGCTTTCCCGACAATCATCACATACCTGTGGCCGGGCTTTCTGAAGGGCTATCTGTATACGGTAGCAGGCTTTGATATCTATGCTTCATGGCTTATTGTGGCAATAGTTGTCGCATTTTTAATCATGATGATAAACATTATCGGCGCAAAGACTGCAGCAATTTTGCAGACTGTGCTCACATGTATCATTGGTGGCGCCGGAATTTTGTTGATAATTGCATCGGTAATAAACGGAACAGTTGATAACCTGGACGGACAGATGTTTGCAAGCAGCTCTGCCGGTTTAAACGTAAAGGCAATTATCGGAGTGGCAGCACTTTCACCATTTTACTTTATCGGATTCGATGTAATACCTCAGGCTGCTGAGGAAATCAATGTTCCGGCAAAGAAAATCGGTTCAATACTTATTTTATCAGTAATTCTGGCAGTTGTGTTCTATGCACTTGTCATTGTTGCGGTAGGTCTTGTTATGAACCCACAGGCAATTGCTGATTCAGAGCAGGCAACAGGACTTGTCACAGCAGACGCAATGGCTGCCGCCTTCAACACGAAGATAATGGCAAAGGTTATAATAGTCGGTGGAATGTGCGGTATCGTAACCTCATGGAACTCATTTTTGCTCGGCGGCTCACGTGCTATGTACTCAATGGCAGAGTCATATATGATTCCGAAGTTTTTTGCAAAGCTTCATCCAAAGCACAAGACACCAATCAACTCACTGATTCTCATCGGAGCCCTCACAATGCTTGCTCCTTTTGCAGGCAGAAAGATGCTCGTATGGATCTGTGATGCCGGTAACTTTGGCTGTTGCGCGGCGTACTGCATGGTCGCTCTTTCATTTATTATTCTTCGCAAGAAGGAGCCTGATATGCCAAGACCATACAAGGTTCCTGCATACAAGTTCTTTGGAACGATGGCAGTTATCATGTCAGGCTTCATGGTTGCAATGTACTGCATACCGGGAAGCGGTGGATCACTTATCGCCCAGGAGTGGGGCATCGTGCTTGCATGGTGTGCACTTGGTGTGGTATTTTTCATCTTCTGCAAAAAGAAATACAAGGAGTCATTTGGTACACTGGTTGAGCTCATCTCAGATGAGGATGCTGCAACACTTATGCCGGAGGCAGATGAGGTTGAACTGGATAAGGTTATCGATGCTGCAATAGACAGGGTACTTGCCAGGAAAGCCAGCTAGTACATTACAAAATGAAAAAATGCATTTTATAACAAAAAATTGAAAAATGGGATGTAAGAATAGGCGAAAATACTTTAAGCCGTAAAATTATATACATGAAATGAGATACAAAAATTAGGAAAGGACAGATTATATATGGAAACATTTAATTTCTCAGTGCCACAGGACATCACAGTGGGAAAGGGCAGTCTCTCAAAGCTGCCGGAAGTAGCAAAAAAGCTTGGAGGAAAGCATGCGCTAATCATTTCAGGACCGCATCTGGAGAAGATGGGACTTGTAAAAAAGGCAGCAGATTATCTGGCATCAGTTGATATAGAGGCTGATATCTTTACAGATATAGAGGCAAATCCATCTGTCACAACTGTGGAAAAAGCCACAGCAAAATACCTTGAGTCGGGAGCAGACTTTATCGTGGCATTCGGAGGAGGCTCACCGATGGATGTAGCAAAGGCAGTGGGTGTGGTTGCCAAATATGGCGGAAGTGTCACAGACTATGAGGGCGCACACAAGGTGCCGGGACCAATCGTACCGCTCATTGCAATACCAACCACTGCCGGAACTGGCTCAGAGGTAACAGCATTCTCCGTAATCACAGACCATAGCAGAAACTATAAGCTCACAGTATTCAGCTACGAGATATTGCCAAAATATGCGATACTTGATGCGCAGCTCATCACAACAGCACCGGCAAGCGTAGCGGCAGCATGCGGAATTGATGCATTTATCCATGCCGAGGAGGCATATGTATCCACAGCGGCATCGCCATTCTCAGATGCACTGGCAGAAAAAGCGATGGCACTTATCGGAAAAAATATCCGCAGATTTGTAGCAAACAGAAACGATATCGAGGCCGCAGAAGCCATGATGACAGGCTCACTTTTTGCAGGAATAGCATTCTCATTTGCAAGGCTCGGAAATGTGCATGCAATGAGTCATCCGGTCAGCGCATTTTTCGACGTGCCTCACGGAGTGGCAAACGCAGTGCTGCTTCCGGTAATCGCAGAGTACAATGCACTTGCAGACCATGGCAAGTATCTCACAATCTACAATGATATAAGCCCGATTCCTGCGTATGCAGATGAATTTGAGCCTATGATGCTGGTAGATGCAATCAGGGAGCTTTGCACAGACATCGGAATCCCAGAGAATCTGACCATCGCAATCAACAATGCAAGCAAAGCAGGAACGGTCACAAAGGAAGAGATAGAGAGCAAGATAGAGCCGATGGCTGTCGATGCCATGAAGAGCGGCAACATTGCTGTCAATCCAAGGGCTTCATGCCAGTGCGATATTGAGATGCTGTATCGCAGAGCACTGTAAACTTATAAAATGCAAAAACGGAGATATGAGTATGGATTATCTGTCACACAATGTATCTGAAAATTTAAAAAGAATACGTCAGTCAAAGGGCATGAGCTTGGACCAGGTCGCAGAGCAGACCGGTGTGAGTAAAAGCATGCTTGCGCAGATAGAAAAGGGAACAGCAAATCCATCTATCGGAGTACTTGGCAAAATCACAAGTGGTCTGCGAATTGAGTTTCAAAGACTTATAGATCCACCGAGAGTAGACTATGCGCTCATATCTCCGGATGATCTGGTCCCGACAAAGGAGCTTTTGGGACAGTACAGGGTATGGACCTGCTTCCCATACGAGGACTCAAGGGAGGTGGAGGTATATCGTATCGACGTGGAGCCGGGCGGCGTGTATACAAGCGGTGGGCACGGCGAGAAAACTCGCGAGTATCTCACAGTCACAGACGGTGTGCTGACGGTTGAGTGTCACGATCATGTGCAGGAAATCCATAAGGGGCAGGTGTATAAGTTTGAGACAGATCAGCCTCATATGTATCGTAATGATGGCGAGAGGGTGGCAAGCTGCATGTGCTTCTTTTTGGATTATACTAATATTCGGTGAGAGAGGTTATCCGGTGTTTTCATTGGTTATCCTATTGCATATATAGGTTTAGCTATATATAATGATGTACGTTGAGAAACAAATTGTTTCCCAAAGATTATTCTAGGAGAACACCATGCAAACATTAAAGAAATTCATCAAATACTACAAACCCTACAAAGCAGTCTTTTTCATAGACCTGCTTTGTGCAACAATAATCAGCGCCATCGATCTGGCGTTTCCGCAGCTGCTTCGCACACTGACCAAAACCCTTTTTGCAGGAGCGCCGGGAAAAATCATTTCTTCACTGATTCCTATTACAATTGGACTTTTTGTGGCATATATCATACAGACTGCGTGCAGGTATTATGTGACCTATGCAGGGCACATGATGGGCGCGAGGATGGAGCGCGACATGAGAAAGGAGCTTTTCGACCAATATGAAAAGCTTTCTTTTTCGTATTATGATCAGAATAATTCAGGGCAGATGATGAGCAAGCTCGTATCCGATTTGTTTGATATATCGGAGCTTGCGCACCACGGACCGGAGAATCTGTTTATCTCACTTATAAAGATAATCGGTTCGTTCATTTTTCTGTTTATCATAAACCGTATGCTTGCAATTCCTATGCTTATTCTAGTGGTGCTTATGCTTGTATTTTCATATGGACAGAATAAGAAAATGCAGGAAACCTTTATGGATAACAGGCGAAAAATCGGTGATATAAATTCGAGTCTTCAGGATACTCTGGCCGGAATAAGGGTGGTGCAGTCCTTTGCCAATGAGCGCATTGAACAGGAAAAATTTAACAGAAGCAATGAGAATTTCCTGATTTCAAAGGATGCAAATTACAGATGTATGGGAAGCTTTATGAGCGGAAATGCATTTTTCCAGGGGATGATGTATCTTGTTACCTTGGTATTTGGCGGTTTTCTGATAGCACATGGCAGGATGGAGGTATCGGATCTGGCCATGTATGCGCTGTATATAGGCATATTTATCAGTCCTATCCAGATACTTGTGGAGCTGACTGAGATGATGCAGAAGGGACTTTCGGGCTTCAGGAGATTCTTAGAGGTGGTGGAAACTGAGCCGGAGATAGTCGATGCTTCGGATGCAAAGCCGCTCAAAAATGTAAAGGGAAATGTCTGCTATGAGGATGTTTCGTTCCACTATAGCGATGATGATACACCGGTGCTTTCACACGTATCCTTTGAAATACCGGCAGGAAAATCAATTGCGCTGGTTGGTCCGTCAGGAAGTGGAAAGACAACAATCTGCTCACTGCTTCCGAGATTTTATGACGTAACGGATGGCAGGGTCACAATAGATGGAAATGATGTGAGAAAGCTCACGCTTGAGAGTCTTCGCTCGCAGATAGGATTGGTTTCTCAGGATGTTTATCTGTTTGGTGGAAGCATAAAGGACAACATTGCCTACGGAAAGCCGGATGCGACGATGGATGAGATTGTAGATGCGGCAAAAAAAGCAAATATCCACGATTTTATCATGGAGCTGCCGGATAAATATGATACGTTTGTCGGGGAGAGAGGCACCCGTCTGTCCGGAGGTCAGAAGCAGAGGATTTCCATTGCGAGGGTGTTCCTTAAAAATCCACCGGTGCTCATACTTGATGAGGCAACCAGTGCTCTTGACAATGAGAGCGAGCGCTTTATCCAGAAAAGCCTGGAGGAGCTGGCGAAAGACAGAACGACTATCACCATCGCCCACAGGCTTTCGACAATCAGAAATGCGGACGAAATTCTTGTGGTAGCTGATTGCGGCATCGCTGAGAGAGGCACACATGAGGAGCTTTTGGCACGGGACGGAATATATGCGCGCTATTATGATATGAGCAGGTAGGATTAAAAAACTCCCCCGGATTTATGTTATTATAGCTACATAAACTAACTATATAGGAGCAGATACTATGCAGGCAATGTTCATAGATGTAGACGGCACTTTAAGCAGTCCGTGCTACAAGGTAAACGGAAAATTTCAGATAGGGATGTCGGATGTGCAGTGGGCAGACTACTGCAGGGAGCACGGTGAGGACACATATGAGTGGTGCCGCCCTGTGGTGCAGGTGAAGGAGTATGCCATGAGGGCAAAGGAAAAAGGCACAAAGCTGTATGTGCTTACCACATCAGGAACCCAAATCGAGACGGCTGCAAAGCGCAGATTTTTAGACAGATACTATGCGGGAATGTTTGATGATATCTATGCGGTGGAGCACGATGATGAAAAGGTCAGGTTCATTCTTAAAAAAGCAGCAGAGCTTGGGATTGAGCCGTCGGACTGTGAGCTGGTCGAGGATACATACCGCATACTTTTGCAGACGGTGACAGAGGGCATCAAATCCACTCATATCACTACGATCCTAACAGGCGGGTGCGAACGGTAATCAAAAATTTCACACTGCCTCTAAAGAAATAAAAAAAACATCCGATAAATATGTCAAGAAGCAAAAATTACATATTTCAAGGATGAAATATAAAAGAAAGGAGATCCTGTTATGCGTATAGATGCATATAATCAGATAGCCCAGTTGTATGGCGTATCAAGAACAGCAAAGACAGCAAAGACACAAAGCGCGGCGAGGATGTCTGATCAGGTATCAATTTCGCAGGCCGGTAGGGATTACCAGATTGCGAAAAAAGCAGTATCAGAGGCTTCGGACATCAGGGAAGATAAAGTCGCTTTGCTTAAGAACATGGTAGACTCCGGACAGTATCAGGTCAGTGGAGATGATTTCGCCGGCAAGCTGTTAGAGAGGTACAACTCTCTGTAATATGATAATCATATCATATATCAAAAGTAAAAGAGGATTTTATAGTGGCTAGTTTAGTGGAAGAGCTTATAAATGTGCTCACAGAGGAAGAAAAAGTATACAGAACACTCGCAGCAAACGCAGAGAAGAAGCGTCAGATAATCATAGACGCCGATATCCCTGCGCTTGAAGCAATGACTGATTTGGATCAGCAGGCGGGCGATGAGCTTCTTACAATGAGCAATAAGCAGGTTTCACTTCTCACAGACATTGCCAATGTACTGGGCAAGTCAGATGAGAAGATGACAGTCACAAGGCTGATTGGATATCTCGGCACACAGCCGGATATTCAGGCGAAGCTTACGGCAGCGCGCGACAGTCTGCTTGAAGCAGCTGCACAGATGAAAGAAATCAACGATTTAAACTCACAATTACTTGCTCAGGCAATAGAGCTTACAGAGTTTGACATTACCCTGTTCAAGAGCATGAAACAGGCGCCGGAGACCGCTAATTATGACAGAAATGCATACAATACAGGCGACCTCTTAGGCAGCAGCGGTTTTGATGCGAAGCAATAATCATTAACCGGGAGGACAGGGACATGGCAAATGGATTCGGAAGTTTTTATGTAGGCAGCTCCGGACTTAAAAACTCGCAGAATGCTCTTAATACAACCGCAAACAACATGGCCAATGTCAACACGACAGGCTATGTGCGTCAGCAGGTAAGATTTTCAGATAAACATTATATCACCAGAAATAACCCTACAGCGGGCACCAACATCCAGCAGAGCGGACTGGGCGTTTCCGTATCGGATGTGGCACATGTCAGGGATATTTTCTTAGACAAATCGTATAGGCAGGAGAATGGCCGAAAGGGCTTTTACTCGACACTCTACAGCACCACATCATATGTGGAGGATATCATGCAGGAGATGAACGGTGCACAGTTCAAGGATAGTATATCAGAGCTGTGGCAGGCATTTCAGGAGTATGGCAAGGATCCGACAAACTCTACGAATCAGAACCTTATTATCCAAAAGAGTGAGCTTTTTCTGACCAGATGCAATACGGTTTATTCTGATCTTCAGAAATACCAGTCAAATATAAACTTACAAATTAAAGACCAGGTCGATAGAATCAATGAAATCGGCGACAAGATTTATGCACTCAATCTCGAGATTCAAAAGACAGAGTCAGGCGGTGTGGAGACTGCCATGACAGCGCGTGATGCGAGGGACAGTCTGATTGATGAGCTCGCAGGCTACGCTAAGATAGAGGCTGAGGAGGATTCTACCGGCTACGTGCGCATCAAGCTCGAGGGGCAGCAGTTTGTGCAGGATAACAAGTGCAACCATATAGGCCTGACCGAGGAAAAGGGCACAGGCTTTTATACACCGTACTGGCCTCATATCACTACACAGGAGAGCTATATGCCGGTGTTTAGCGATGTTGCATTGCCGTCAGCGCTGGCTGAAAGAGTCGGCTGCACGCAGACCACCAACATAGCAACCAGCCTGAATAATGATATAGGAAGCCTGAAAGCACTCCTTGTATCAAGAGGCTCGGAGTATGGCACCTACGATTTCATGAGCGAGGAAAATTATAGCAAGGTGGAGGACAATGTGGTCATGGAGACACAGGCCGAGATATCATACCTCGCGCGAAACATCATGATGGCCATGAACGATATATTTTGTCCGAATACCACATACACAGCGGCCGACGGTACCACATACACGGTTTTGGATACTGCAAACTGCTCGGTAGGAGCCGATGGCAGCCTGCCACCGCATGAGCTCTTTGCAAGAGAAGGATATGACCGTTACACACAGATGGAAATAGATGGCAAACAGTTTTATGTATACAATGATGAGACAAAGGCAAACAACTCATCCTGGTACAAGCTTGGAAATGTTTCGGTAAATCCAAAGCTTGCAGCGCAGGTGACACTGATGCCGTCATACAAGCAGGACGGAGCCGCAAATTATGGTCTTGCAGACCAGATTACAAAGGCATGGTCAGCAGAGAATCTATACATCAACCCAAAGGATACGTCAAAGTGCAATTTTGAGGGATATTATGACAAGATAATCTCGCATCTCGGAACAAACGGCAGTATATATAAGGCGTCATCAGACACTATGACATCGACGGCAGCGGCCATAGACAACCAGAGAAACCAGATAATGGGTGTGTCGAGTGACGAGGAGCTGACGAATATGATCAAGTATCAGTCAGCATACAACGCATCAAGCCGTTTTATCACAGTAATCAGTCAGATGACTGAGCTCATAGTACAGCTCATATAGTTTTAGGATACGACAAGAGAGTATGAACAGGAGGAGTCAGTATGGCTTCAACATTTTTTGGATTACATATAGGGTCGAGTGCTCTGAGCTCATTTCAGGTAGCGACCAATACAACAGCCAACAACATAGCCAATGTCAAGACGACCGGATACACCAGGCAGGAGGCTACCCTGCAGGCAAAGGATGCCATAAATGTCACAGCCCGCTACGGAAGCGTCGGCACAGGTGTTACAGTCACCTCAATCAAACAGCAGCGTGACCTGTACTACGACAATAAATACTGGGAAAACAATTCCTGCTATGGACGCTATGAGCAGAAGTTGTATTACATGGAACAGATTCAGAACTACTTTAAGGATAACGGCTCATCGGTTAAGGGCTTTTCGAGTGTTTTTTCACAGATGTTTTCAGACCTTGATACACTGCGCAGCAAGCCGTCCGACAAGACAGTGAGAAATCAGTTTATCAGCAGCGCGCAGAGTCTTTGTACATATTTCAACCAGATGAGTGACAATCTCTCAAAGCTGCAGGATGACTGCAACGAAGAAATCAGAAACAACGTAGACAAAATCAATTCAATCAGTGAGAAAATTTCACTGTTAAATAAGGAGATTAACCAGATAGAGACAGGAACCGGTGTCGAGGCCGGCTCACTTAGGGATGAGAGGGCGAATCTCATCGACAGCCTGTCAAAGATTGTTAATGTATCTTACAACGAGACAGAGGTGCAAAACACCTATGGAGACAACCTGGGTGGCACCAATTTCTCACTCTATATAAATGGAGAGAAGGTTGTGGAGGGCAAGGATTACCGAAAGCTCATCTGTGAGTCGTCAAAGACGAAAAACAATCAGACAGACAACGCCGATTTGTATAAAATATACTGGGAAGATACTAAGATGGAGTTTTCCGCGACAGCTGGAACCGCAGGGGGAAGCCTGAAGGCTCTCTTTGAGGTGAGAGATGGTGATAACCTGGAGAACTTCAAGGGTAAGGTCACAAAGGCTGATGCGTATTCGCTCACAGTGGAGAACACATCAATAGATAATATAAAGTCACTCAATCTGCCGGATAAGGATGGCAAAATCACTGTAAATAATATCACCTACAGCTACGACAGCTGGGAGGCACAGGTGGATGCACAGGGCAATATCAAGTCTTTAACATTTGCGCTGAGCAAGGACAAGGCCATAGCAGACCCTGACAGGGCCGTAGCAGAGGGATATATTTTGAATGCAGGCTCCGCGATAAATGCGAGGGGAATCCCTTACTACATGACACAGCTCAACGAGTTTGTCAGAAATTTCTCAGAGATGTTCAATCAGATAGAGAGCAAGGGCCAGAATCTGAATGGAGATACACCGCCTACATTTTTTGAAGCAATCACAAGCACGGCAAAGGTATATGATTTCTCGGAATCAGCAGCCTACAGCAAGCTGCCTGACGGACAGACTGCCACAATAAACAGCAGCTCCAACACGTATTACAGGATGACAGCGGCTAATTTCTCCGTAAACAAGGATGTGATGAACGATGTATCACTTTTTGCGACTGCCACAGATTATGTCAAGACTGATTCATGCGATATAGTTGATGAGCTCAAGAAGCTGCAGTCGGAGAAAACAGTATACAGAGGTGATAAAGCGGAGTCATTCCTCGAGACGATCATCTCAAATGTATCGGTGGATACGGAAAAGGCGGAGACTTATAACAAGCTCTACAGCAATCTGGAGCAGACCATTGCAAACCAGAGGACATCGGTATCGGGCGTAGATGAGGATGAGGAGGCATTAAACCTCGTGAAGTTCCAGTATGCATACAATATGGCATCTAAAATCATATCGGTTATGAACCAGATGCTTGATAAGCTCATAAACGATACGGGCGTGGCATAGAAGCAGGAGGCATAATATGAGAATCACCAATAATATGATAATGGGAAATACCAAGACCAATATCAATTCAACAAAGGTTTTGGTAGACAAATACAATACTCAGATGACCACCCAGAAGAAGATATCCAAGGCATCGGAGGATCCGGTTATCGCCATCAGATCGCTTCGTTTGTCGACCAGTCTGTCACACCTTGACCAGTACAAGGATAACAATATCCCGGATGCTTCCTCGTGGATGGATGTCACAGAGACAGCCCTTAGCAACATGAAATCACTCCTCACGGATATCCGTACACAGTGTGTAAACGGTTCTACGGATACACTCACAGCTGAGGACAGAAATACTATATTACAGCAGCTCACAGCTCTGTCAGAGCAGGTGTATACAGAGGGCAATGCAGACTATGCAGGAAGAACGGTATTTACGGGCTACCGCACAGCGTCAAAGCTCACATTCCAAAAGGACACAAAGAGCACATATCAGATAACACAGGAGTTTTCTGCCACTGATTTGTCGGAGAAGCGGTATTATACAAATGGCGTGACTGTTCCGAATAGCATAAATGCAGCAACACCTGACTGTACCGCAGATGTCACAGAGCACAGCTTCCAGAGAATCCGTCTGGGCTACGGTAATACGACAGACGATGTGAAGCTTTCCATCGATGGAAAAGAGCTGACGCAGGGCACGGATTATACTGTATACAAGAGTGTGTCTGATTTTGACCCTTCAAAGCTTTCAGCTGATGATACAGCATATATTCAGGAAACCGGTGAATTTGTGTTTGGTAAAAATGTAGCTGCTTCGATTAAGGATAATGACAAGAAGCTTTCTGTCACATATGTAAAGACAGGCTTTGACAGCAGTGATGCGAGACCTGAGTATTATTACAGCTGCAAGGATATTACAAATGCTGTGACGCTTGATGCTGATGGCAATGTACCTCATGATGCAGCAGGAGACATCATATACTCCGACCCATCAAAGGTAGTGGATTTTGAGTTTTCAAGTCAGGAAATCAAATATACAGTGGCAAACAGCACCGATATCACTGTCAATACACAGGCGAAGGATGTTATGGATACAGGCATCAAGCGCGATGTGGATGAGCTGATTGATGTAGTGCAGAATGCAGTCAATGCTCACGACAAGGTTTCACAGCTAAAGAAGATGATGCAGCAACAGCAGTACTCCGACAAGGATTCACAGGCAAAGCTTAAGACTTACCTTGAGGCTGCAGAGCAGGAGGCTGACTACGCCGACAACAATTTGCAAAAGACCTACAGCCAGTACATCACACGCTTTGATGATCATCTGAATAAGGTAAATCTGGCGCTCACCAATTCGGGAAGCACAAAGAGCCGCCTCACTCTCATAAAGAACAGAGTTGAGGAGCAGCAGACGACCATAGAGGAGCTCAAATCAACAAATGAGGATAGGGATATTTCTGATATAATTATTGATTTTTACGCTATGTACAATGCATATCAGTCCAGCCTGACAGCGGCATCAAAGGCCAATTCACAGACACTGCTTGATTATCTGTAAGTAGTTAAACGGTACACAATGACCGGGTTATATAACGCTCGTGGAGCGGGCGAAAAGGAGGAAAGCCATGAGGGCAAAAACAAGAATATTTGGGGAGATTGACATCCCACAGGACAAAATCATCACGATGGACAAGGGGATGATAGGTTTTTCGGAGCTGAAAAACTACACTCTGATATATAATTCAGAGAAGGAGAATGATAAGAAGTCTATCATGTGGCTTCAGTCGATGGATGATGGAGACATTGCATTTCCTGTTATGACACCGGATATCATCATGCCTGACTACAAGCCGACGGTCAACGAGGATCTTCTTGCACCTCTTGGAGAGCTGAATGAGGAGAATATGTATGTGATCGTCACTGTAAATGTACCTAGCGACATCACAAAGATTGCCTGCAATTTAAAGGCTCCTATTGTGGTCAATACCGATAGCAACAAAGCAGCACAGCTTATAGTGGAGGATGACTATAAGGTGCATTTCCCGATTTATGACATCATAAAAGGGAAAAAAGAAAGGGCGGGTGAATAGTATGCTGGCTCTTACAAGGAAAAAGGGTGAATCTCTGGTGATTAATAATGATATTGAGATTACTATTCTCGAAATCAGAGGTGACCAGATTAAGCTCGGCGTAAGTGCACCAAAGGAGGTGCCGATTTACCGCAAGGAGGTTTACACTCAGATACAGCAGGAGAACAAAAAGTCTGCGGATGCGCAGAATGCGCAGGCTCTCAAGGAGCTGTTCGGATAACCTTAGGCAGCGAGGTATATGTCGAAAGTTGCGACCGAAACCAATTGAATGAGTGTTCTATCAAGGCTATAATTGAACCAGTACAGCGATATAACTTTTTTCGCGGTGCTGGTTCTTTTCGATGTGCCAAAAGCGTATAGAGAATAAAATATAATTTCAGACAGGAGGACTTCAATTTGGAGAAAGTACGTTACATGATTTCCGATGCGGCAGCCGCCGTGGATGTGGAGACTCATGTGTTGCGTTACTGGGAGGATGAGCTGGGACTTGATGTGCCCAGAAATGAACTTGGCCATAGATACTATACGAGAGACAATATAAAGCAGTTTTTAAGGATAAAGGAGCTCAAGGAGAAGGGATATCAGCTTCGTGCAATCCGCGATATGCTTCATTCCGATGCACCCGGTGAGCCGGTAAATCCACCGGAGCCTGCGGTCAGGGAAGAATCCGTACAGCCTGTAAATTACCCGAATATCGCAAATCAGGCGGTAAAACAGGAGATGTCCGGGTATAATCCGGCATATCACGATGAGATGGACAGATATAATCATACATACAGAAGCCGCACGGCAGATGAGCGTATGGATGAGTTTCGCGAGCTGATGAGTAATATCGTGGGGAGAGCCATAGCACTGAACAATGAGGAGCTGAGTCAGCAGATATCCACTGAAGTGCAGGAGCGGATATTAAAGGAAATGAACTATCTGATGCGCGAACAGGATATTGCCCAGGAGGAGAGATATAAAAAGCTGGATGCTGCCATACGCGGAAATCTGCGCAGAAAGGGGCTTTTTGCAAGGAAAAGGAATGCGGATGGGGCTGCAGATACAAAAATAAGCACTGCAGACACCAAGGGAAAGAAGGGGCGTGATAAGACGCATACGCATGAGCTTAAGCCGGTGAGATTGTAGAGCGTGTATGACAACGCTTACACTATAAAAATGAATACAATACAAAGACGATTACAACACAAAAAAGACGACCCATATCAGGTCGTCTTTCTTTCTTAAGTATGCTAAAAATTAGCCCTCGCTGATTGCTCCAGTTGGGCAAACACCAGCACATGTACCACAATCGAGACAAGAATCTGCATCGATTACGTACTGTGAATCACCAGCAGAGATAGCTCCTACTGGGCACTCACCAGCACATGTACCACAGCTAACGCATGAATCAGAAATTACGTATGCCATAATGAAATCCTCCTTATAAAATAATGATCATTATTCGCCGTTATTGGCTTATCTGCATTGTAGTACAAAACGCAGAATAATGCAATGCCAAATAAAATTGTACTTACTTTTACACAATCTTATATAAAAATTACCAAATATTGAGTAAAACTTGAAATGCTATTGTTACTATTGTATAATAAATAGAAAACTATTTTATGTGTGTGGTAGTTATGAATAGTTACAATAAAAACACATGATCATTTAGAAAAGCAGGTGTTTGCACATGGCATGTTACTGTAGCATGTGCGGTGAGGATATAAAATGGAAACAAAAATTATAACAATAGATCAGGAAAATTTAGACCATAAGCTCATGCAGGAGGCAGGAGATTTGATTGCAGCCGGTGAGCTTGTAGCATTTCCGACAGAGACAGTGTATGGGCTCGGCGGTGATGCTTTGGATCCGGAGGCTTCAAAGAAGATATACAGTGCCAAGGGACGTCCATCGGACAATCCGCTTATTGTACACATATCAGATTTTTCAGACCTGGAGCGCGTCGCAAAGACAGTGCCGGAGGATGCAAGGAAGCTTTCGGATGCTTTCTGGCCGGGACCTCTTACCATGATAGTGGAGAAGGGCGATGCAGTGCCGTATGCCACAACAGGCGGCATGGATACGGTAGCTGTGCGTATGCCGAATCATCCTATAGCGCTTGATCTCATAAGAAGAAGCGGCTGCCTTATCGCGGCACCAAGTGCCAATACATCCGGCAGACCGAGCCCTACAGAGGCAGCACATGTGGCTGAGGATTTAAGCGGCAAAATAGCCATGATCATAGACGGAGGACCGGTTGGCATAGGAATAGAGTCCACCATCATTGATCTGACAGAGGATACACCTATGGTGCTGCGCCCGGGCTATATCACACCGCAGATGCTTTCAAAGATATTGGGCAAGGAGGTCATCATCGATCCGGGAATCATAGCGGCAGATGATACGAGAAAGCCAAAGGCACCCGGCATGAAGTACAAGCACTATGCACCAAAGGCAGATATGGTCATCGTGGACGGTACGAGAAAGCATGTGATTGCAAAGATAAATGAGCTTGTGGCTTCACACAGGGATGATGGCAAAAAGATAGCAGTCATCGCAACAGAGGAGACAAAGCAGTTTTACGATGCAGATGTTGTACTGTCGATGGGAAGCAGGGCAGATGAGGATTCGATAGCCCATGAGCTTTACCGTATATTAAGGGACTGTGATGAGCTCGATGTGGACGTGATTTTCTCGGAGAGCTTCTCCACACCGCGTATAGGACAGGCCATCATGAATCGTATGCTAAAGGCTGCAGGCCATCAGGTGATAGACACACACGTGAAGTACGACAAAATCATTTTTGTCGCACAGTCAGGCACCTGCAGAGAGCAGATGGCAAAGGGCATCATGAACGACTTTGTACTCAAGGTGCCGATGGAGATTGAGGCGAGAGGACTTGTGGTTCAGTTTCCGGAGCCGGTCAATCAGAAGGCAGAGGCAGTGCTCATAAGCAATGGCATTTCCACGGAGGGCATGGTGTCAACGCAGCTTGAGGAATCGGATATCACGGAGAGTACGATGGTGTTTACCATGGAGTCATCACAGCGCGAGCGCATTATAGAAAGCTTTGCCGATATCGACCCGGAGCAGGTTTTTGTGCTTTCACAGTATGTGGGCGATGAGCTTGAGATACTGGATCCTTACGGTGGCACGCTTCAAAGCTATGGGCTGTGCTATGAAAGCCTCAGAGCTACGCTTAAGAAGCTGGTAAGGCTCTTAAATGCAAATACATAAAAGACAAACAAATATAACACAATACAAGATAAAGGAGAACAAATATTATGGGTAAGGTAGTAGTTATGGATCATCCGCTGATTCAGCACAAGATTGGAATTATGAGAAGAACAGACACAGGCTCAAAGGATTTCAGAACACTCGTCAGCGAGGTTGCGATGCTTGAGTGCTACGAGGCAACAAGAGACTTGGAGCTTACAGATGTGGAGATTGAGACTCCTATCTGCAAGGCCACTGTAAAGGAATTAAAGGGCAAAAAGCTTGCTGTTGTTCCTATTTTAAGAGCCGGACTCGGTATGGTGGAGGGCATGCTCGAGCTCATCCCTGCCGCAAAGGTTGGACATATCGGCATGTATCGTGATCCGGAGACAGCGGAGCCGATCGAGTACTACTGCAAGCTTCCGGCAGACTGCGCAAACAGAGAGGTATTTGTGGTTGACCCGATGCTCGCAACAGGCGGTTCAGCAGTGGCAGCACTTGATATGCTCAAAAAGCGCGGCGTGAAAAATATTCACTTTATGTGTATAATTGCAGCTCCTGAGGGAGTAAAGAGACTCACAGAGGCACATCCTGATGTGGATGTATATATAGGAGCGCTCGATGATCATCTCAATGAGCACAAATATATCGTGCCGGGACTCGGAGATGCAGGAGACAGGATTTTCGGAACCAAGTAATAAAATGATGATAATTGTTGCCGATTACACTGAGGATTATACAGAAATATAAAACGGTAAAGAAATAGGCAGTAATAGACAGCAACGAATGGAGGCATATATATGGGAGCTTCTGAAAAGAGAAAGGATTATATCTCATGGGATGAGTATTTTATGGGCATAGCGATGCTTTCAGGCATGCGCTCGAAGGATCCGAATACTCAGGTGGGGGCATGCATAGTGGACCCGGAGCACAAGATACTCTCAATGGGCTACAACGGCTTTCCTCTCGGCTGCTCAGATGATGAGTTCACCTGGGCCAGAGAGGGAGAGGATAACAAGTATTTCTATTCTACACACAGCGAGCTCAATGCCATCTTAAACTACAGGGGCGGAAGCCTTGAGGGAGCGACCATATATGTCACCCTGTTTCCGTGCAATGAGTGCGCTAAGGCAATCATACAGTCCGGCATCAGGGAGGTAGTCTACGACAGTGACAAGTACGAGGGCACTGCCAGCGTGACAGCTTCAAAGAGGATGCTGAGGGCAGCGGGGGTTACAATTCGCAGGTATGAGCACACAGACCGTGAGGTGACGCTTGTGCTGTAGCACTTGTGGTGTAATGTACACTTATTGGTTGTATGGATATTGCTGTCAGATTACAGCATTATACTGCAATTGTTATGTCAAATTGACGTGATTTGACATGAAACGCATTTATTTTTTATGCATTTTACACATAAAAATGTAGACAAAAGCAATAAAAATGATATAATAATTTGTATATGAAAAGAGATAATAAGAAAGAGGTAATGAACGCACTTATCATGGTTTTCCAGTTTGGAATCAACATGATTGTGCCGATATTTCTCTGTACACTGGCCGGTGTGTGGATTGGGAAAAAGACCGGAGCGGACTGGGTAACTGTTCCATTATTTTTCCTTGGAGCATTTGCGGGGGCAAACAATATATACCGCATGGTCAAGAAATTCTTAAAGTCAGAGGATGATGGCAGAGCCGTCAGACAGACACAGGTGAAGCAGAGGACTACAGAAACAGAGATATCAGACAGTTTTAGCAGGGTAGAGAAGGATGTTAAAAAGAATAAATGACGCATTGCCGGGACTTGTATTTGGGATAGTTTTTTACGGAATTGTTGTGCAGCTTATTGGGGTATGGTTTGTCACAGACAAAATTTCATATTCTATCGGCTTATGGTATGGGATAGCGATAGCTGTTGGTATAGCTGTCAATATCGCCACAGTCATATATGACGCGACCGCCATATATGGACAAAAGGATGCCAATCGCAGGATCGTAGCAAAATCACTTTTAAGGTATATTGTTGTTGCGGTCCTGTTATTTATATTGGGACTATTTGATTTTGGAAATCTGATAATGGCCTTTGTCGGTATGCTGGGACTCAAGATTTCAGCGTATTTACAGCCTTTATTTATGAAGGTGACAGACAGATTTTCCGGGAGAAGTGATGCATCTTCCGCCGGCGAAATGGAGACAGAGTAGCAAAACCGCAGGTAAACTTAATAAGGAGGAGGTGATAATGTGAATCAGGCGATTTTACTGGAAAGTAACGCAGACAATATCGACTTTATGATCCATGGTATTTTTTCGATAAAGGTATTCGGTCAGGAGGTCTGGATTACCACATCGCATGCCTGTATCCTCATAGTGATGGCTCTTATGGTCATATTCGCTATAGTGGCAAACAGTAAGCTTAAAAAAGCTAAGGAAGTACCGGACGGCTTTCAGAATATCATCGAGCTCATCGTAGAGATGCTCGACAAGATGGTTGAGGGAACCATGGGTAAGTGGGCTCCGAGGTTTGTAAACTACATCAGCACGATTTTTATATTTATACTGATGAGTAATATCTCAGGCTTGTTTGGTTTAAGACCACCGACAGCCGACTACGGAACCACACTGGCGCTTGCACTTATTACATTTTTCATGATCAGATTCAATAAGGCTAAGCATCAAAGCGCAAAGGATATCTGGACCGGTATGTGTTCACCACTGCCGCCGTGGCTGCCTATATGGGCGCCAATCAACATTATCAGTGAGATTGCAATTCCTATCTCATTATCATTGCGTTTGTTCGCCAATGTGTTGTCAGGAACTGTTATCATGGCGCTGGTATATGGTCTGCTAAGGTTTATAGCCATAGCGTGGCCGTCAGTACTACATGTATACTTTGATTTGTTCTCAGGAGCAATTCAGACATATGTATTTTGTATGCTGACAATGACATACGTTACACAGGCATGTGAGACGGATGAGTAAAACTATAAGATGTATTTTTAGGAGGATTCAATTATGGATATCAATGGACAGGATTTAATCAGAGCATGCTCAGCAATCGGTGCAGGTTTGGCAGTTATCGCCGGAATCGGACCTGGTGTTGGACAGGGTATCGCAGCAGGACATGGTGCAGCAGCCGTAGGACGTAACCCGGGAGCAAGAGGACAGATTATGTCAACCATGCTTTTAGGACAGGCGGTTGCAGAGACAACAGGTCTTTATGGTCTCGTTGTTGCATTACTTTTACTTTTCGTTCATCCGCTCGGATAGTATATTACGGTTTGCCGCAGAGGATTACCGTGCGGCGATACAGCCAACGGAAAGGAGAGTAAAAATTGTTAGCACAGGGATATACATTTTTGTTTAATCTGGATGCGCAGTTGCTCTTTGATACAGTACTTTTGGCAGTTGCAGTATTTTTCCTTTTCATGCTGATGTCATATCTGCTTTTCAACCCTGCAAGGAAGCTGTTAAAGGACAGGCAGGACAGGATAGAAAGCGATATAAACACAGCTATTGCTGACAAGGAAAGTGCCGCAGCACTAAAGGCAGAGTACGAGGGAAAGCTTAAGGACATCGATAAAGAGGCCGAAGCTATTCTCACAGAGGCGAGACAGAAGGCGCTTAAAAACCAGAACAAGATTGTGGATGATGCAAAGGAAGAGGCTTCACGCATCATAAAGAGAGCCAGAGAAGAGGCAGAGCTTGAGAAGAAGCATGCCATGGATGATATGAAGCAGGAGATGATACAGATAGCATCGCTTATGGCACAAAAGGCTGTCGCAGCTTCGATCACCACAGACATTCAGGATACACTCGTTGAAGAGACACTTAAGGAAATGGGAGAATCAACATGGCTAAGCTAGTATCTAAGGTATACGGTGATGCATTGTTTGAGGCTGCCCTTGAGGACAACAGGCTATCCAGCCTGTCTGACGAGGTAATAGCAGTAAAGGAAATCATTGCTGCAAATGATGACCTCTCAAAGCTGATGGATCATCCGCAGATTGATAAAGAAGAAAAGGTCAGAATCATCGAAGAAATATTTGGGGGAAGAGTTTCAGCGGAGCTGGTAGGGCTTATGAGGATGATTATAGAAAAGAATCATTACAAAGAGCTTACCTTAGTTTTCGACTACTTTCTTGACAGAGTCAAGGAGTACCAAAATATCGGAACAGCATACGTCACATCTGCATTTGAGCTTTCAAAGGAGCAGAAGCTTGCTGTGGAGAAACGACTTCTTGACACGACAAAATACGTGAAATTTGAGATGCATTTTGAGGTGGATACCGCGCTCATAGGCGGTATGAAAATCAGAATCGGGGACAGAGTGGTGGATTCATCTGTCAGCAGCAGATTAGAAAGACTCACCCGCGATTTGACAAAAATACAATTGAAAGTAGGTGAATGCGCTCCATGAATCTAAAGCCGGAAGAAATCAGCTCAGTAATAAAGGAGCAGATTAAAAGATACGCTTCCCAGCTCGAAGTCGCTGATGTAGGAACAGTCATTCAGGTGGCAGACGGAATCGCACGTATTCATGGTCTTGAGAATGCGATGCAGGGAGAGCTTTTGGAATTTCCAGGGGAAGTATATGGAATGGTATTAAACCTCGAGGAGGACAATGTCGGTGCTGTTTTACTTGGACAGCAGCGCAATATCAACGAGGGAGATACAGTTAAGACCACAGGACGAGTGGTAGAGGTGCCGGTAGGCGATGCGATGCTCGGCCGAGTAGTAAATGCGCTCGGACAGCCAATCGACGGAAAGGGACCTATCCAGTCGGACAAATATCGTCAGATAGAGAGAGTGGCATCGGGAGTTATCTCGAGAAAGTCAGTAGATACACCGCTTCAGACCGGTATAAAGGCTATTGACTCAATGGTTCCTATCGGACGAGGACAAAGAGAGCTTATTATCGGAGACAGACAGACCGGAAAGACGGCTATCGCTATAGATACCATAATCAACCAGAAGGGACAGGGTGTGAAATGTATCTATGTAGCCATCGGTCAGAAGGCTTCTACGGTTGCATCCATAGTAAATGAGCTCGAGGAGTTCGGAGCCATGAGCTACACGACAGTAGTGGCTGCGACAGCATCAGAGCTTGCACCGTTACAGTATATCGCACCATACTCAGGCTGCGCTATAGGTGAGGAATGGATGGAAAACGGACAGGATGTGCTCATAGTTTACGATGATCTGAGTAAGCATGCAGCAGCATACCGTACACTTTCGCTCCTTTTAAAGAGAGCGCCTGGACGAGAGGCTTATCCGGGAGATGTTTTCTATCTCCATTCAAGGCTTCTGGAGAGAGCAGCGAGACTGTCAGACAAGCTGGGTGGAGGCTCACTCACAGCCCTTCCTATCATTGAGACACAGGCGGGTGATGTATCGGCATATATCCCGACCAATGTTATCTCAATCACAGACGGTCAGATATATCTCGAGACAGAGATGTTCAACGCGGGCTTCAGACCTGCCATAAATGCCGGACTTTCAGTTTCACGAGTTGGAGGCTCGGCACAGATAAAGGCAATGAAAAAGATTGCAGCACCTATCCGAGTAGAGCTGGCTCAGTACAGAGAGCTTGCAGCGTTCTCACAGTTTGGCTCAGAGCTTGATGCAAGCACAGCAGAGCAGCTCGCACAGGGAGCACGAATCAAGGAGATTTTAAAGCAGCCGCAGTACAAGCCGATGCCTGTAGAGAAGCAGGTTATCATAATATACGCTGCGACAAAGAAGTATCTTATCGATATCAAAATCGAGGATATTTTAAGATTTGAGGCAGAGCTGTTTGATTTCATTGATACCAGATATCCTGAGATTCCTGAAGCAATCAGGGAGAAAAAGGTGATGGACGATGATACTGAGCAGGCACTTATAAAGGCAATCGAGGAATGCAAAAAGCAGTTCCGTTAGACGGTTGGATATTAGTAGAAGGCAGGTGGTAAAATGGCTTCGATGCGAGACATAAAGCGCAGAAAAAGCAGTATTACAAGTACTCAGCAGATCACAAAGGCCATGAAGCTCGTTTCTACCGTCAAGCTGCAAAAGGCGAGAGCACATGCGGAGGCAACAGATCCGTATTTCAACTATATGTACAGGACAGTAAGCTCGATGCTTGCAAAGAGCGGCAGCATAGAGCACCCATACTTAAAGGCCGGTGATTCGCCAAGGAAGGCGGTAGTCGTTTTGACATCAAACCGCGGACTGGCAGGCGGATACAACAGCAATATAGTAAAGCTCATCACACACGGAGACTTCAAAAAAGAAGAGCTCGACATATACGCTGTGGGAGCAAAGGGCGAGGAGCTGCTTACGTCAAAGGGCTATCATATAGTTGAGAGTGCATCGGAGATGATGGAGGACCCGACCTACGAGGATGCTGCGGCACTTTGCAAAAGAGTGTTAAAGGCATTTACAGACGGTCAGGTGGGGGAGATTTACCTCGCATATACCCATTTCAAAAACACAGTTACACAGGAGGCGAAGCTCATAAAGCTTTTGCCGGTGGAGCTGGATGAGAATGGGGCAGATGAGAAAGAGGACTCCAATATTCTCATGAATTTTGAACCGAATCCGGAGGAGGCTTTGGAGCTTATTATTCCAAAATATGTGACAAGCCTGTTTTACGGAGCACTGGTGGAGTCATATGCCAGTGAAAACGGAGCCAGAATGCAGGCGATGGATTCTGCTACGAGCAATGCAGAGGATATGATCAGTGATCTGACATTGAAATATAACAGAGCGCGTCAGGGCTCAATCACGCAGGAGCTTACTGAGATAATTGCAGGAGCTAATGCGATAGAGTGATACATGCATATCCGGTCATGGGAAGGCAGGCAGGTGTGTCTGTGAATGGCCAAAAAGGCGAGTGTATCATATGAATTAAAAAAGAAGGAGAAACTATAAATGGCAGATAAAAATGTAGGTAAAATCATACAGGTTATCAGTGCCGTTCTGGATATCAAGTTTTCAGAGGGTAATCTGCCTGAGATAAACGATGCAGTCGAGGTGCCGCTGAAAAACGGCGGAAAGCTGGTCGTTGAGGTTGCACAGCATCTGGGCGACGATACAGTCAGATGTATCGCCATGGGACCTACTGATGGTCTCGTCCGCGGCATGGATGCTATCGCAACAGGAGCACCTATTTCTGTGCCGGTGGGGGAGAATACACTTGGAAGAATGTTCAATGTGCTCGGAGAGCCTATCGACGAGGTTGAGCCTCCACAGACAGAGGAGAAATGGGCAATCCACAGACCTGCGCCTAGCTTTGAGGAGCAGGCTACATCGCAGGAGATGCTTGAGACAGGAATAAAGGTTGTAGATTTGCTCTGCCCATACCAGAAGGGTGGAAAAATCGGACTCTTCGGAGGTGCCGGAGTAGGAAAGACGGTGCTCATCCAGGAGCTTATCCACAACATCGCTACACAGCATGGTGGATACTCAGTATTTACCGGTGTAGGAGAGCGTACACGAGAGGGAAATGACCTGTACTACGAGATGAAGGAGTCAGGTGTTATCGACAAGACCACCATGGTGTTCGGACAGATGAACGAGCCACCCGGAGCACGTATGAGAGTTGCCCTGGCAGGACTTACGATGGCAGAGTATTTCCGTGACAGAGGCGGCAAGGATGTGCTTCTCTTTGTGGACAATATCTTCCGTTTCACCCAGGCAGGTTCAGAGGTATCAGCGCTTTTAGGACGTATGCCTTCAGCCGTTGGTTACCAGCCGACACTGCAGACAGAGATGGGAGCTCTTCAGGAGCGTATCACATCAACAAAGAACGGTTCAATCACATCGGTTCAGGCCGTATATGTGCCTGCAGATGACCTTACAGACCCGGCACCGGCGACTACCTTCGCACATCTCGATGCCACGACAGTACTTGAGCGTTCTATCGCAGAGCTTGGTATTTATCCGGCTGTAGACCCACTGGCATCTACATCGCGTATCCTTGATCCGCGTATCGTGGGACAGGAGCATTTTGAGGTGGCACACGCTGTCCAGGAGATACTTCAGAAGTACAAGGAGCTGCAGGATATCATCGCAATCCTCGGTATGGATGAGCTCTCAGAGGAGGATAAGCTTGTAGTAAGCCGTGCACGTAAGGTGCAGCGTTTCCTGTCACAGCCGTTCTTCGTAGCAGGACAGTTTACAGGACTCGAGGGCAAATATGTGCCTATCGCCGAGACCATCAGAGGCTTTAAGGAGATACTCGAAGGAAAGCATGATGATGTACCGGAGAGCTATTTCTTAAACGTTGGAAGCATAGATGAAGTCCGTGCCAAGATGCAGTAATGTGAGGTGATTTCATGGCAGATAACATTTTTGACATAGAAATAATCACACCGGACAGGGTGTTCTACAAAGGAGAGACAGATTTCCTCGAGTTCAATACCCAAAACGGAGAGATTGGTGTATACAAAAACCATATACCGCTCACGACAGTGCTTGCACCGGGAATCGTGACTATCCATAATGGCGATGAGGAGAAAATAGCCGCAATCCATTCAGGCTTTGCGGAAATACTTGGAGACAAGGTCACATTTCTTGCAGAGCTTGCAGAGTGGCCTGATGAGATAGACATAGACCGCGCACAGGCCGCAAAGGAGCGGGCAGAGCAGCGCCTTTCAAACCACACAGCAGAGATTGATGTGAAGAGAGCAGAGTTTGCACTCAGGAAGGCACTTATCAGAATAGATGTGGCACATCATATGTAATTATAAAATCCCGGAATCTGCAGGTAAGCGGATTTCCGGGATTTTTGCAGTTTATAAAAATTGCGGATATCATGCGCATATTCTATGGAAAATTCCGCTAAAATATGCTTTAATAGAAGATATATAGCAGTAAAGGAGATGAACGCAATGGGGAGATTTGTAAATCCTGGAAACAGTGCATTCAAGGTAGCATTAGCTTCCGAGATATATATAGACAAAACAGGCTTGCTCGATTTTACCAATAGTGTGCTTGGAACAAAGCAGGCATATATATGTAATAGCCGGCCGAGAAGGTTTGGCAAGTCTATTACAGCCGATATGCTTACAGCATATTACAGCAAGGGCTGTGATTCCAGAGAATTATTTATGAACTATAACATTGCACAGACAGAATACTTTGAGAAATATCTCAACAAGTATGATGTTATTCATCTCGATATGCAGTGGATACTAATGGATGCCGGTGCGCCGGAAAGAATATCAGGATATATAAATAAAAATGTTATATCAGAGTTGGCAGATCTGTACAAGGATATTGATTTAAGAGATCAGAAAACATTGTATGGTGCTCTATCGGTTATTAACAGTATGACGAACAATAAATTTGTAATTATAATCGATGAGTGGGATGTTTTGATACGTGATGAAGCAGCAAATTCCTCAGTTCAGGAGGAATATATCAATTTCCTGCGCGGAATGTTTAAGGGAAGTGAACCAACAAAGTATATAGAGCTTGCATTTCTCACAGGGATTTTACCGATAAAAAAGCTAAAGACGCAGTCGGCACTTAATAATTTTGATGAATATACCATGTTATATGCGGGACGTTTGTCCCCATACATTGGCTTTACTGAGGATGAGGTTAGAGACATATGTGATCGCTATGGCAGGGATTTTACGCAGGTAGAGCGGTGGTATGATGGATATATGCTGGGAGATTGCCATGTATACAATCCGCGTGCCGTAGTAAATTACATGCTTCAGGGAGACTTAAAGAGTTATTGGTCAGAGACCGGGTCTTATGATGTCATAGTTCCACTTATAAATTTGGATTTTGATGGATTAAAGACCGCAATAATTCAGATGCTGTCCGGTGGAGAAATAAAGGTGAACACCGGCAGTTTTATGAATGATACGGTTAGCTTTAAAAATAAAGATGATGTTTTAACATATCTTATTCATTTAGGGTATCTGGGATTTGACCAGAAAAAGAGTTGTGCGTTTATTCCAAATGAGGAGATACGGCAGGAGTTGACAACCGCTGTTGAGAGTACAAGATGGAAGGAGCTTATTACATTTGAAAATGAATCGCTTTTCCTTTTGGATGCGACACTTGACATGGAAAATGATATTGTAGCTGAAATGATAGGACGAATACATGATGAGTATGCATCAGGAATTCAGTATAACAATGAGAATTCTCTAAGCAGCGTCCTTACTATAGCATATCTGGGTGCAATGAACTATTATTTTAAGCCGGTGAGGGAATTGCCTACAGGCAGAGGTTTTGCGGATTTTGTTTATATCCCTAAGCCGGAATTTGCGATAGATTATCCGGCAATGGTTATTGAACTGAAGTGGAATAAGACAGCAATAACAGCGATTAATCAAATAAGAGAAAAGCAATACATGAAGTCGATAGAGCACTATACAGGTAATATTTTGCTTGTCGGCATAAGCTATGATAAGAAGACAAAGAAGCATCAGTGTATTATAGAAGAGTACATGAAAAAATAATCAGATAACATTTGGGTAGCAGGATAATGACTGAAGAGGAAAAGAAAATGTCTAGAAGAAAGAGGCAGAAAAGCGGAATGATAAATAATGAAAATGAAAAAAATTTTGACTCTGCAGAGCCGAAAAATAACGATATGGAGCAGCTAATTATCCCTCAGGAGAGCGAGCGCATCCAGCGGGCTGAGTGGATTCACGAGCAGGTGAAGCTGCAGCGTGAGGCAGAGGATGAGGCCTGGGAGAAGATCATGGAGGAGCAGAAGCTGCTTACAGAGCGCAGGCGCTCCATAGATGCCGATATAAACAGCAACAGGGAGCTGAAGCGATACCATGAGGACTGCATGGAGGATATCACAGACCAGGTATATTCACTGCATGGCATATCGGTAGACAAGCTGGAGGGCATAAAAGAGTACAGGAATGCCCTGTTCCGCGGAGAAGCATTCATAGTGTTTTGCATATCAGTGATAATGGCTGCGATTGTGGCATATGCCTATGGACCGACTTCACAGCTGTGCCTGTATGTACTCATGTGTGTAGGTGCGGAGGGAGCGTTATTGTCCCGAAAGCGAAAGAATATACTGTTTTTCATCCCGCTTATCCTGATAGCGGCGGAGATGATAGGCTACAAGCTGTATCCGCAGTATCTGGAGTATGTCACGATGGCGGGAGAGGCACTGGCACTGCTTCTTATGATGATAGGCACTGTGGGATACTTTGTGCACAATCCATACCGCAAGGACAGAAAGAATATAAAGGCTGCAAAGTCAGACCTTAAGGAACTACATAAGGTGGCCAAAAAAAGTGTAAAGAAAAATAAAAAGAGCCGCATAAAGAACGAAGCAAAAGAAGCAAAGCTTGCGGCAAAGCAGGCCAAAAGAGAGACAAAGGCTGCCATAAAGGAGCAGAAGAGGCAGAATAAGCTCGCAAAGAAGCAGGCCAAGTACGAGCTTAAGGAGAAAAAGCGACAGCAGAAGAGTGAGCGTGTTGAGCTTAAGCATGAGCTGAAGAAGACTCAGCTCATGGATAAGGTGAGAAGATTTACACCGAAGGAGCAGAATAGTGAAAGCACCTCTTCGGCAGAGAGCATAGATAACAACATTACAGAAAACAATATCATAGAGAATAACATCATTGATATAGAGCGCAAGGTCAATTAATCATGGATGAGCATTAGGCAGACAGCTGATACTTCTCCATCCAGTAATTAATCTGGATGAAATATGCGATAAGCTGCGGACCTGCCATGAGCTGGCCAAACCACGGACTGCCGTATTCTGCCGGTGCCTTTAAAAATTCGCGCGTTTTGTCAGTATCAATAAGAGTGCGCACAGGGGCGTTAGGGGAGTCTAATATCTCCTCCATTCCCTTTATAAGGAGAGCTTCATATCCGGGATGATAAGTCTTTGGATATGGGCTCTTTTTTCTGTGCAAAAGCTCAGGTGGCAGGACATCTGAAAAAGCATCGCGAAGCAGAGTTTTTTCCACGCCGTTTTGATATTTCATATGCCAAGGCACATTAAAGACATACTCAATGATACGATGGTCGGCAAAAGGTACACGGGCCTCAAGCTCGGAGTACATGCTGGTGCGATCCATGCGGTCAAGAAGCGTCTGCATGAACCATTTGATATTGAGATATCCGATTATGCGGCGGCTTTCGTCCTCACCGGCCTCGCCGTAAAGGAGAGGTGCTTTTGACCTGGATTCTTCATATCGAAAAGCCTGATAACCGGATAAATCAAGCTCCAAACCCACATCATCGCGCAAAAGAGCAAGGCGTGGAGCGACATCCGATGACCATGGGAAGCCATATCTTTCCAACAGCTCTTTGCGGTAAAACCACGGATATCCGCCAAAGATTTCATCAGCACACTCACCGGTAAGAGCTACCTTGTTTTTTCGGCTGACGAGGCTGCAGAAATATAAAAGTGACGAGTCCACATCGGTCATGCCGGGCATATCCTTTGCATCGACTGCGGCAAAGAGCGCCTTGAAGAGAGAGTTCTCATCACACTCGAGATAGGAGTGGGCTGTCTCATACTCCTCAAGCATACGATTGACATAGGGCAGATCCCTCTCCGGCTGGAAGGCGTTTGCCTTAAAATACCTGTCATTGTCCTTAAAGTCGAAGGAAAAAGTGTTGAGTGTTTTACCGCGTGTGTTCATATAGTTTGCGGCGATGGCGGTCACGATGCTTGAATCGATGCCGCCTGACAGAAAAGTACATACCGGCACATCGGAAACCATCTGCCTTTTTATAGCATCCTCCACCAGAAAGCGTGTGTGGGCAACGGTATCCCGATAGCTCTCGGTGTGTTCCCGGCTTGTAAGCTCCCAGTAGATTTCATCATGCAGCCCATCCCGGGAGTAAATCATGAAGTGTCCCGGCAAAACCTCAAACAAATCCTTAAACAGGGAAAGTCCGCTCGTGTGCGCAGGCCCGATAGCAAGAAGCTCCTGCAAGCCCTGCTTATCAAGCTCAGGCTTTACTGCAGGGTGAGCAAAGCAGGCCTTTGGCTCGGAGCCAAACACCAGAGAATCCCCACGGATGGCATAAAAAAGCGGTTTGACACCTACGCGGTCGCGGTATAAAAGCAGCCGGTTTTTAGCCGCATCCCATATGGCAAATGCAAAAATGCCGTTTAAACGGCTGACAAAATCAGCGCCCCAATGGATGTAGGCGTACAGAATAACCTCTGTGTCTGAGGTTGTGGAGCATACAAAGCCGTTTTCGGACAGCTCGGGAATCAGCTCATCAGTGTTGTAAATTTCTCCGTTATAGCAGATAGTGTAATCATAGCCATTGTGGGTGCGCGTCATGGGCTGGTCGCCGCACAGGATATCACGGATGGCCAGACGGCTGTGCGACAGACCGATATGCTTTTTAAGGAAGCGGCCTCTTGCATCGTTGCCGCGGTGGGCGAGCACAGCACGCATTTTCTCAAGACGAAAGTTCCAGTAGTCGGTGTTTTCTTCAAAGTTCTCTTTAAAATTGCAGAATCCGGCAATACCACACATAAAAATTCATATCTCCGTAAAATCAGATTTTATTTATATTATGCTCAAAAGAGGATAGTGTTAATTAGGCAATTGGCAGTAAATATGAAAAAGTGTTTGACAAAAACAAAAATATGGAGTAACATAACGGTGTTATCCAAGATAACGTTGTTATGTTATCTAAAACATAAATCCAAGGCAGCATATCAGGGGGGAGTCCGGCACAATGGCAGCATCAGACAAAATGCACAGCAGCGAGACAAGAAAGCAGCTTATAAGCAGTGCGAAGGCAGAATTTACAGACAAAGGCTTTGCAAAGGCATCTTTGCGCAGTATATGTAAAAAAGCCGGTGTTACAACAGGTGCACTGTATTTTTTCTTTAAGGATAAGGATGAATTGTTTTGTGAGGTAGTTGGAGAACTGCTTGAGCATCTGAATACGATGATAAAGGAGCATCATGCATTTGAGCTGGAGGAATCGCAACTAACAGCCGGAGATTTTCATGACAGCACAAGTGATTATGAGGCTATGAAGCTTATAGTTCATGAGCTTTATCAGAACAGAGAAGAGACATTGTTGCTGCTTACCGGTGCGCAAGGCTCGACAATGGAGCATGTGACGGACAGGATAGTTGACATGATGGATGAACACAATGCCATTTTATGCGAGGCGATGTGCAGGGCAAACGGAGTGCCAATGGTTGATAAAAAGGTAGTGCACTGGATGTCGCATTCACAGATTGATATGTTTATTTTTATGGTGACACATATTGATAATGAAAAAGAAGCAATGGATTTTGCAGAAAAAGGAATGAAGTATCTGCTTGCAGGCTGGTATGCTATAGTAAAATCATAGCCTGTGGGTATTAAGTAGACAGGGTCTTTCGCATATATGACAAAAGGCGGAAGACCTAAAAAAATCCGGCATGGTTAGATAAAACTAATAGAGATAATACATATATAATTTAAGTAGCATACATATAACACAAGTGATACACGTATAATTCGGCTATCACAGAGAAAATCAGGCAACACATAGTGAATCAGGCAACGAAAATATAATCAAATAGGTTAATATCTTCCCTGAATATATCAAAGGGAAGCTTTAATAATAACACTAAATGTTGAAAGAGAGGATATCATATGTCAGAAGAAGAGAGAAAGTTCTTAGAAATAGTGGATTTGAAAAAGGGCTTCGGAAGCGGCGAGACGCGCCAGGAGGTGCTGCGCGGCATGAATTTTTCCGTGGCAAAGGGTGAGTTCTGTGTGCTGCTCGGACCGTCGGGCTCCGGAAAGTCCACACTGCTCAATATAATCGGAGGCATAGACAGCGCCGATTCGGGATATATCAGCATAAATGGTGACAAGCTGAAGGATATGAGCGAGAAAAAGCTCACACAGTACCGCAGAAAGCACCTGGGATACGTATTTCAGATGTACAACCTGATTGCCAATCTGAATGTAAAGGAAAATATAGAGGTAGGTGCATATCTGTCAGACAACGCACTGGATATCGATGAGCTGCTTCACACGCTGGGCCTTTACGAGCACCGCTACAAGCTTCCAAACCAGTTATCAGGCGGACAGCAGCAGCGTGTGTCAATAGGGCGTGCTATCGTGAAAAATCCGGATATACTGCTCTGCGATGAGCCGACAGGAGCACTTGATTACAACACCTCAAAGGAGATTTTGAAGCTCATAGAGGATGTCAACAAAAAGTACGGAAACACCATAATCATGGTCACACACAATGAGGCCATCAAAAACATGGCGGACCATGTGATAAAGCTACGAGACGGAGCCGTGCGCCACAACGATATCAATACTAATAAGGTTTCAGCCGAAGAGCTTGAATGGTAAGGAGGATTTGACCTATGAGCAGGAAAAAGATAAAAAATCCTCTGATAAAGCGTATACCAAAGGAAATTATCGGTGACTGGAAGAAATATCTCGTTGTATTTCTTTTCCTCGTGCTGACAATCGGCTTTGTATCCGGAATGTATGTGGCAAACGACAGTATGCTCACCTCTGCGGATGAGGGGGTAAGTAAATACAAGCAGGAGGATGGACATTTTGAGCTTAAGGATAAGGCTGACAGCGGGCTTGTTACGGCTATCGAGTCAGGCGAGGTAAAAACAGCTTCAGACGAAAAAGACAGCGATAGCAGCAAAACTTCTGTCACGCTCTACGAGAATTTCTATCGCAATGAGACCGAGGACTACGACGCAGACGGCAAAAAGGACGGAACCATCCGTGTATACACAAAGACCGGGGATATCAACCTTGCATGTCTCATCGAGGGCTCTTTTCCACAAAATGAGAACGAAATCGCTGTGGACAGAATGCATGCAGACAACGTGGGGATGAAGGTCGGTGACACAATAAAGGTCAGTGGAAAAGAATTCAAGGTATCGGGCCTTATCGCATATGTCAATTACTCCACACTGCATGAAAAGAAGACCGATATGATGTTTGATGCGATAAAGTTTGATGTGGCAATGGTGACAAAGGAGGGCTTTGAGCGCCTGGACAAGAGCATTCACTATACATATGCATGGAAATACGAGGATGAGCCGGCTGACGACATAGAGCAGAAGGAAAAATCAGATGACTTTCTGGAGGCGATGGTGTCACAGGTGATGGCAGCAGGCAATGAGGTGGAGGACTACACACCGCGCTACTCAAATCCGGCAATCAATTTTGCCACGGACGATATGGGCTCAGACAAGGCCATGGGAGGAGTGCTTTTAGACATTCTTATCGTGATAATCGCATTCATTTTTGCAGTGACCATAAGCAACACGATAGCAAATGAATCATCAGCGATAGGCACGCTTCGTGCGTCGGGCTACACAAAGGGAGAGCTTATCAGGCATTACCTTTCAATGCCTGTCATTGTGACATTTCTGGCAGCAGTAGTAGGAAATATACTGGGCTATACGGTATTCAAGGATGTGGTTGTGGGCATGTATTACAACAGCTACAGCCTGCCGACATATCACACAATCTGGAATCCGGGCGCATTCATAAAAACAACGCTTGCTCCGGTAATTATCATGCTTGTTGTAAATCTTATCGTAATAATCCGTATGATGCAGCACACACCGCTTCAGTTCCTGCGCCATGACCTTAAGAAAACAAAGCGTAAAAAGGCAATGCGGCTTCCTCGCTGGAGCTTCATGAGCCGTTTCAGACTGAGAATCATGTTCCAGAATGTGGCAAACTATCTGATACTTTTTGTGGGAATATTTTTCATCATGGTAATGCTCGCGATGGCAGTCGGTATGCCGGATACACTTGATTATTACAAGAAAAATACCGACAGTATGATGTTTGCAAAATACCAGTACGTGCTCAGATCCTACGTCGATGCAGACGGAAACGTGCTTGAAACCGACAACAGTGATGCAGAGAAATTTGACATGACATCGCTCTTAAGGCGGACAGATGAGTTTGACGAGGAGGTGTCTGTCTACGGAGTGGAAACAGACAGTGCATACGTAAAGCTTAAGGACATGGATTCGCTTAAGGATAACGAGGTGTACATATCGGATTCATTTGCAGACAAATATAGTATAAAACCGGGCGATACAATAAAGCTTGATGCACAGTACGAGAAAAAAACGTACAAATTCAAGGTGAAGGGAACCTACGATAAATCCCAGAGCATCGCGGTATTTATGCCTATAGAGCATTTCGCGGATACCTTTGATTTTGCAGATGGCAGATTCAGCGGATTTTTGTCAGACACAAAAATAAAGGATATCGATGAGAGCAATATCGCGACAACAATTACGATACGCGACATCACCAAAATGGCAGACCAGCTCGATCACTCCATGGGCTCATACATGCAGTACTTCCAGGTGCTTTGCATACTGCTCTCAGCCGTCATGATATATCTGCTCACGAAGCTCATCATCGAGAAAAATGAGACAGCCATATCAATGACCAAGATTTTAGGCTACGATAACAGAGAAATTGCAAGCCTTTACCTGGTCTCAACATCAATTGTGGTGGTCATCTCAGATATCATCAGCGTAGTGCTTGGTGCAAAGGTGATGGATATTGTATGGCGCATAATGCTGCAAACCTTCAGCGGATGGTTTTCATTCCATATGACACCTGTCGGCTATGTAAAGATGTTTGCGTTCGTGCTCATCGGTTACCTGATAGTGACAGTATTTGATTTCAGGAGAATAAAGAGGATTCCGATGGACATGGCACTAAAGAATGTTGAATAGGTAAAAAGTGACGAAAATTGTCTAATCATTGATAAACTGTTGTATAATTTATGATAAAATGATAATATTGTCTCATAAGTTAAAAAACCAAAGTAATAACAATAATTTATGAGAGGTGATTAAAAATGAAGCAGGGGGCAAATAAAAAAAGAGGTACATTTGCAACCAAAATCATAGCGATGGTTATTTTAGCAATTGTGACTTCAAATGTAATTTGTATGGTATTCATTCTTGAAAGCTCTAAAAAACAAATTACAGACAGTGTCAAGCATACAATGGTAGATGTTATTAATACAACGTCAAAAATTATGGAAAATGAGATTAGTAATTCAGGTGTTGATGATCTGGATTATGATGGTTATGCCAATAATCTTTCAGGTGTAAAGCTTGAAGGCATGGACAGTGCATACATGTATGTGGTTCAAAATGATGGCACAATGCTTTATCATCCTACAAAGGAAAAGGTTGGACAGCCTGTTGAGAATGCTGTAATTAAAGGCGTTGTACAACAGCTTCAGGATGGCAAAAAACCGGGCACGACTGTTGTAGAATATGATTTCAATGGAACAACAAAGTATTCGGCATATACGATTTTGAACAATGAAAATATACTTGTGCTTACAGCAGATGAGTCTGAGGCGCTTGCAGGAATCACTACTGTAACAGGAGTTGCCGTTGGAATCAGTGCTATTGTTGTGCTGCTTGCTATTATTATATGCTTCATACTGGGACGCAGGCTTATGAGTCCGCTCGTAAAGGTCAGCACAATAATTGAAGAAATTGCCAATGGTGATATCAACGCAGATTTTGGCATGGTCAAGGAGTCAAATGATGAGATAGGCCTGATTATAGAAAAGATGAAGGAGCTCACGCAGTCACTTGGAAATATAGTCGGAAAGATAAGAAATTCCAGTGACACAATGTCAGCAAACAGCTATGAGCTTAATGACACAAGCAGTCAGACACTTGCTGCAAATAACGAGATATCCAAGGCAGTCGAGGATGTTGCAGAGGGCTCTACAGGCATGGCAGCATCTATTTCCAAGATTAATGAAAATCTTCTGGAGATGAGCAATGAGACAAAGGATATAAACGAGTCTGTCAATGAAATTAGAAATCAGACGGTAGCAGTGCAGGATAGCAGCAAAATCATGAATAATAAGATTAAATCCATGCAGAACAGCAGCCAAAAGATGGATGAGGGTATCTCAGCAATTTCAAAACGCATAGAAACTGTAAATACTACGGTTGACAAGGTGAGCAATATTGTCTCTGTCATTGAGGAAATATCCAGTGAAACCAATCTTTTGTCACTCAATGCATCTATAGAGGCAGCCAGGGCCGGCGATGCAGGAAAAGGCTTCGCAGTGGTGGCACAGGAGATTCGAGTACTTTCAGACAATACCAATACGGAGCTTGAGAATATCAAGCAGATAATATCATCACTGGTTGAAGAGTGCAGGTATTGTGTTCAGGCATCCGGCACCATCGTCGAGGATAATGCCAAGCAGAAGGAAGAGATTAAGGCAGTACTTGATGAATTTGGCTCACTTGATGAGCAGATTCAAAAGACAGCAGAAAAAGCTGATGAAATCGAAGAGCTAGTCACTGCGATGATTGAACTGAACGATGACATCACTAAGAGCAGCAACAGCCTGACAGACGTCAGCGCAGCAAATGCCGCAGCAACTGAAGAGATGAATGCCAATATCGAGGAGCTCAATGCGATGATGCACGGAGTCTCAGAAATGGCAGGACACATGAATGATGAGTCTGATGGATTGAAGGAAGCATTATCGTTCTTTCATAATTAATGTCAGGTAATCATAATTGAATTTGCAACGTAAATCAGTCATAAAAGCAGTAAAATGCTTTTGTGGCTGATTTTGGTATTTACAGGATTATTGATTATATCAGCAAAAACACGTATTATATGATAAAAAGAAGAATGAGGTATTAAAAAATGACAGACAATTTTGAATTTAGAAGTATAAACCCAGACGAGGTAGAACAGGCAATAGCAATTGAGCAGATATGTTTCCCACCGAATGAGGCATGTTCTCCAAAGGCAATGACAGAGAGAATTGCAAAGGTACCACAGCTATTTCTCGTGGCAATTGACAAATCAACCGGTAAGCTGGCGGGCTTTTTAAATGGTGTGGCAACAGACGAGGAAAAGTTCAGGGATGAGTTCTTTACGGACATCGATTTATGCGATGAAAACGGTAAGAATGTGATGCTTCTGGGCCTTGACGTGCTTCCGGAGTATCGTGGACAGGGCCTTGCCAGAGAGCTCGTGTACCGCTACAGTCAGCGTGAAAAGGCAAACGGACGAAAAAAGCTGTTTCTGACATGCTTAGAGCAGAAGGTGGAGATGTATAAGAAGTTTGGATTGCAGGATCTGGGGATTGCTGACTCTACCTGGGGTGGAGAAGAGTGGCATGAGATGGTGCTAAAGGGATGAATGTGATAACATGGAAAATAAAGTATCAGATAACGTTATAGAAAAAAATTATAGGGAGTGCCTTAAATTCAATGAAATCAACGAAAGCAAAGTCGATAATTTAGACATGGTAACAGCAAAGGCTGCCCTTGAAAATCTGTATGAGCTATACAAAAATAGCATATCAACAGGTCGTTTCACACAGGATAAGGACTATGTAGTAAGGTGTGCTGACCTGGTGATATTGGCTGAGGAGAACAAGGACAGCTTGTTTTATGAGGCATGGCGCATATGGTTTAGATACTTTGTATCGATGGGCTATGCCGGATGGAATGAGCTGTGGGAGGCAGTATGAACCAAATTTGCAGGGATATTTTCAGAGCCATACATGAGGGTAAATGGCTGAAAATAGAATATCGAAACAAGGCAGATCAGGTGACGAAATATTGGATAGGGATAAGAGACCTTGATCCGAGAAGTCGAACTATGAAGGTTGATGGACTTCATCTGGGACAGCTTACGATTGGAGAATATGACAGGATATTTATCGATTCAATATTGTCTACTGAGATAATAGAGGGAACATACTGCCCTGAAAATAGGTTACTTGTTGAAGATATTGAGATGCATCCAGAGCGTTACAAAAATATATTTGACAGCTCAGCAAATTTAAAAATACTAAATTATCTTGAGATATGTAATAAGCTTGATACGACTCCGTATATCACAGATTATGATTTGATTCATTACATTGACAGAGAGCGGATTAACTGTTGTATGTATCAGCTTACAGACCAGCAGTTCAGGGAAGTGGTTGCTCAATTTCAGTATTTTTCATCGCGGGAAAAAAGAAAAAGCGGATCATTAAAAGTTAAGAGGCTGGCAATAAATGTCCTGAGTATAAACACTAATAAAGGACTCTATGTTCTTGCATATAGAAATCTAAATCTTGATGTAAAAAATCATATTTTTAAACCAGATGAGGAGATTACAGTGTGTACGCAGTTTTCTATAGATGGAAAACAGGAAAATGCAAGGAAATTTCTAGATGCCGATGAATATGAGCTTTTGGAGGATTTTGAGAAAAATCTGGAAAAAATAAAGGATGCAATAACTGAGCATGGTGGCAACAAATCCATAGTAGATGATATGCCGTATGTTATTGGACTTGGCATGGACGTGGTTCTCAATCTGCACGAAGAATATAAAGCAATTATGGATATGTTTGAGGCTGATAATGTGACATATCCAATAAAGGCTTTTTTTGGAGAGCTTCTTGAGAGACCAAGAAGGACAAAAGCATATCCGATTGCTCTGATTAATAAAAATATAAATCTGGATCAGCTGCTTGCGATAAACAATGCTATGAAATATCCTCTTGCATATATTCAGGGACCACCCGGCACTGGCAAAACAAATACTATAATAAACACGATAGTAACAGCTTTTTTTAACAATGTCACAGTGCTGTTTGCATCATATAATAATGTCCCGATAGATAATGTTTTTGAAAAGCTCTCATCCATGAAGTATCGCGGGAAGACAATCCCATTTCCGGTGCTTCGCCTGGGGAATACAGAAAAAGTAATGGAGGCAATTAAATATATTAATGAGCTGCGTACACAGGTGCAGTCATTGCAGATTTTTGCTTCTACACTTGATAAGCGGAAGGATGATCGTATAGACAGGGCAAAACGTTTGTCTGCGCGTCTAAAGGAATATGAGGAAATTCTGGATTTAAAGGAGAGAAAAGAGACACTTACACATCTGATGAAATATCAGGAACATATGAAAAATACTATGAAGCTATTGCCGTTTCAGACAGATCTGCAAGGCTATCAGATGCAGAAGCTTGATAAAAGGATAGCTGCTATCGGTGAGATATCGGATGCTGATGCTATGCAGCTTCTGGATAGAAATGAGGATGAATTTTATCAGTATCTGTTTTACACGTCTGCGCGCTATATAAAGGCGCTCGAGGAACCTAAATTCCAGGAGCTTAGACAGATACTGGATTCTGATGAGACACCAGAGAAGCTGGTGAATGAGTTTAACAAATATATGCGTAAATCTGAAAATGTAAGAAAGCTTCAGCGAGTTTTTCCTATAATCATAACGACATGCATTTCTGCGCATAAAATAGGTGAGCCTGAGCCTTTATTTGATATGACAATTATGGATGAGGCAAGTCAGTGTAATGTGGCAATCTCACTTGTGCCTATAATCAGAGGAGAAAAACTGATGCTGGTGGGAGATCCGCAACAGCTAAATCCGGTTATCCTGCTTGGAGAACTGACAAACAAAAAGCTTCGTCGCAGGTATCATGTATCAGATGAGTACGATTATAGGGAAAATTCAATCTATAAAACGTATCTTGCATGTGATGCAGTAAGTGATGAGGTGCTTCTGAGAAATCACTACAGATGCAATAAAGAAATAATAGGCTTTAACAATAAAAAATACTATAACTCAAAGCTCAAGATACAGTCAAAGAGTAAGGAGCCTGAACCGCTTGTCTATATGGATGTGAAAAGCGATAACACACAGATAAAAAATACTTCGCCGGCTGAGGTTGAGGAAGTGGTGGAATATGCGCTTTTAAATAAAGATAAAAGCATTGCTGTTATTACGCCGTTTGTCAATCAAAAGCAATTGATTGAAAATGCAATAAAGCAGAATAAGCTGAGCAATCTTGTCTGTGGAACGGTTCATGCATTTCAGGGCGATGAGAAGGATGTAGTACTGTTTTCTACAGCAATCTCTGAAAGGACAAGCTCAGGTACATATAACTGGCTTAAAAATAATAAGGAACTCATAAATGTTGCGACATCCAGAGCAAAGGAGAAGCTGGTACTTCTCACAAACGGAAAAGAACTGGAAAGACTGCATGCAGGACAAACTGATGATGATTTGTACGAGCTGGCGCAGTATATAAAGACAAATGGCCACTCAAAAATCACTGAAAAGCATATAAGCTCACGAGCTCTGGGAATACAACCGTTCTCGACAGCTACAGAAAATGCTTTTCTCGAAAATCTTACTCATGCTCTTGAAAATATCTGGCTTTCGCAGAGCAAATATGTAATACACAAGGAGGTTGCCATATCACAGGTATTCAGAGATAACATAACCTATGATGATTTGTTTTACATGGGACGTTTTGATTTTGTCGTATACGAAAAACAAGGCAGAAGCGAATTGCCAATACTTGCCATAGAATTGGATGGAAAAGAACACTTTGAGGATGCGGTGGTGAAAGAGCGGGACAGAAAGAAAAATGCGATATGTAAGGCACACAACATGGAAATTATCCGGGTGGAAAACTCATATGCGAGAAGATATAATCATATCAAAGGAATATTGATGGATTATTTTTCAAGGGTGCATTAATGGAGGAGACCTATGTGGAGTGATTTACCAGAAGAAAAAAAGGAAGAGTAAAAATGTCTGACCGGCTGATTTTACAAAATCATAGACAACTGCAAAAATGAATAACTATTTTATGTGGATGTTTCTCAAGTTACCAGAATACAATAAATATAAGGAAAAATAACATGAACATACAAATTTTCGGAACAAAGAAATGTAATGACACAAAGAAAGCTCAGCGATTTTTCAAGGAGCGTGGGATAAAGTTTCAGTTTATCGACATGAAGGAAAAAGGCATGAGCAAAGGAGAATTTAATTCTGTTGCCCAGGTGAATGGCGGTCTTGACAATATGATCAACTGGGATGGCAAAGATAAGGATTTGCTGGCACTTATAAAGTACATAGCAGATGAGGACAAGCTGGATAAAGTACTTGAAAATCCGCAGGTGATTAAGACACCGGTGGTTAGAAACGGCAGGCAGTCAACAATCGGGTACCGGCCGGATGTATGGAAGACATGGAAATAACACTAAAGTAAATGAAAGGCAGGAAATTATATATGTATTATGTACCGGATGGCACCGAGCAGTGCGGTTATTATGAGTGTAAAGAGTGTGGAAGCAGGTTTCTGGATTTAAAAATTGCACCAACATTGGTATGTCCATACTGTGGAGAAGAGGCAGATATGGAGATAGGACCTGATGAGGAGATGCCAAAAGTTGTAGAATCTGCGAAGCTTATTCAGATGGTTAGAGGTGCTGAAGAGGTAGAGAAGATGGATAAGCTGTTATCGCTTGCGGTGACAGGTGGCGATTTTAGCTGGATATAAGAATGCAGATATTTGTAGACGCAGACACATGTCCGGCAGATGGTACACAGCTGAAAATATCGACCGTATACTGATGGAGATATTAAGCTAGTATTAAGCTTGTGTCTTGACAGAAACATAAATTGTAAATAAAATGTAAATTTTGCTTCTGAGAGATTGTTTTTTCCTGTGAGATGAATATAATAAGATTAACAGAACCCAACACGCCTCTCAACGATGCGGACCACGTTGGGTCTTTTAATTTTAAGGAGAAATGTCAAATGGGAGATATGAAACAGCATCAGCCGCCTTTGACAATTGAGGAACAGATAGAAAATCTTAAGAGTATAGGGTTGGTTATCAAAGATGAGGAATATGCACAAAGAATATTAAACGATATATCATATTTCAGATTGATAAAGGCATATAGCATAAATTTGAAAACAAAGAATGGTATTTATAAAAAAGATGTTACATTTGAACAGATTGTTGAATTGTATTTGTTTAATTCGAATTTTAGACAACTTATATTTCCGGAAATTGAAAAAATAGAAATAAATGTAAGGTGTCGTATTGCTAATTATTTTGCAGAAACCTATGGTGTTTTGGGGTATTTAGAGGCAGAAAATTTTGTGAATTTTAAATATCATAAATCTTTTTTAAATGATGTCGAGGAAATTAGACGTAATTCAAAAGCTCCGTTTGTCAGGAATTTTCGTGAGAATTATGAAGAAGGTCAATTGCCAATATATGCTCTTGTGGAAATTTTTAGTTTCGGGACTTTGTCAAAGTTTTATAAGAATATGAAAAATCCAGATAAAAAAGCTGTTGCAAAAATGTTTGATATTGGATATACATATCTGGAAAGTTGGTTAGAGAGTGTTTCTTATGTTAGAAATATATGTGCTCATTATGGTCGTTTGTATAATGCAAAATTAGCAAAGACACCGAAATTATATAAAGAATATTCAGAAGCAGGAATTGGAAATAATCGTATTTTTGGTGTGTTAATATGTATTAAGCAAATATTGAAAAACGACACTCACTGGAATGATTTTGTTGAGAATATAGAATTACTTTTTAAAAGATATAAAAAGGTTGAATTCAAGACAATGGGATTTCCTGAAAATTGGAGAGAATTATTGGAAGTTAAAAATTGAGCCGGCTTGAACAGAGATGTTCCAATCGGCCTTTTTGCGTTAAGGAAGATTGGAGAGGCACCATATGAAACCAAGGACAGCAAAGAGCATGGAGCTATATGATATATTGCTTAGGCGCGGGTATCCGGAGCCGTTTTGCGATGAGATAACAAAAAACCTAAATACCGACTGGACAGCTCAAAGGATGATAGGATATCTGTCACACTATAAAAAGCTTCCCATGGAGGAAATCGCCGATGAAATGCTTGCGATACTCAGCGACCGCAACCGCATAATGCAAAAGCATGAGCTTGAGGAGACAAATGCAAGATGGAATGAATACTTAAACAGATAAAGTCAGGAGGATTAACATGAGAGTACTGAATATCGAAGATGATACATTTAAACACAATGATATTTGCAAAGCCCTGTCAGGATGTGGGATTAAAGATGTCGAATGGTCCAATAATCTCGCGGATGGCTGGAAACAGATTAAAAACTCAATGGAAAGTAATAACCCGTATGATCTGATAATTACTGATATGTATTATCCAAACGAACCGGGTGGCAGAGAGGAACAATCAGGAGATGTTCTGATTGACAGAGTGATTAAGAATAAAATCACAATACCTGTAATTCTCTGTTCCAGCGTGAATCTTAAATACCCGGAAATATATGGCTGTGTTTATTATAGCAGGGAAAGAAACTGGGAGGCAGATATGCAGAAGCTTGTAAATAGTCTTGTGGCAGGATGATACTAATAAATCTCAAGCTTCTGATCAACCAGTGATTCACCTTCATATACAAGCTTAAGTGTGAAGAAATTTTCTTCATTTTCAAGCAGGAGCTTTAAGAAGATAGCGTCGCCTTCCCAGGTAGGAAGTGTGGGCACGATAGTTTTATCCACCCATTTGAGGTCACCTTCGTTGCATGTTATAAGCTTGCCGGAAAATTCATCAGCGGTGAAAAGACACATCAATTCAGGCTCCTGTTTATCACTTATAAAAGTTATGAGTGCGCGGAAACGGTATGATGTGAGTGTGAGCCCTGTTTCCTCTTTGACTTCGCGGAGCAAGCATTCTTCGGGTGATTCACCATTCTCGGCGTGACCGCCAACACCAATCCATTTTCCTTCATTTATATCATTTTCTTTCTTAATACGATGAAGCATGAGATATTGTCCATCGTGTTCTATGTAGCATAGAGTAGTTATTTTCATGATGTACCTCCGTCAGATGATTATAACATAAAATGTGCGTGGGAAGACAGGAAAAATATCTATCTGCATAGCAGCCTAAATTTTCCCTGAAAAATTTATAATAAGCTTATTTATTTTTAAAACTTGATACAAAAACTATTGAGAAATTGTATGAAGTTGGACTACTAAATACAGTAGATATGGTGTAAAATGATTCTTATAGTAAAGTCGGGACATTATCAAATGCAATAGAACTATGGGAATATAAGGGAATGTATATAACAATTATACGATATAAATTTTATAAGAAGAGGGAATATCATTATGGCAAAAAAGGTTACTATAAAAGATATAGCTGATATGGCAGGGGTTTCAATCGCAACCGTTTCGCATGTTATAAACAGAACAAGATATGTGAGTCCGGACCTTGTTGAAAAAATAGAAAATATTATTATAGAAACCGGATATCATAAAAAAATAGAAGAAAAAGAAAGACGACTCAAGGTTGGAAGGCAGTCGGAAATAGTTGCAGTTATTCCAAATGTTGAAAGTACGATTTATCGTGATATGGTGGGATATTTAAAAAAATATGTTAGCATTCAGGGTTATCAGTTTTATATTGCAATTACGGACAATGATATTAAAGAAGAGGCTCAGGTACTGGAAGGACTGATACAGAATAAAAAAACAGCAGGTATTATACATGTACCAGTCAGTGATGTTGCGGCAGATTATAAAAAGCTGATTGAATCTGGAATTCCATTTGTCTGCATGGAAAGAAATATTTTGGGAGATGGTATAGACTCTGTTGAATTTCGAGATAGAGAAGCCATTTTCAAGGGAACTGATTATCTGTTAGAATGTGGTCATAAGAATATTTTGTTTTTAAGAGAAAGCTTGAAGAGTACGACGAGAGATGAAAGAACACGAGGCTTTCTACTTGCATTAGAAGAACATGGAATCAATACAAATGATGCAAATATTTCAGACATTAATATCGAATCCGGAGCTGATAACTGTATTTTGGAAATACAAAAGGCAATGAGACGATATATGCCAACTGCAATTATGGCAGGAGGAAATAGAATTACTTTATATCTTATGAAAACTATGAGGGATAGAGGAATTGAATGTCCTGAAGAGATATCGGTTGTTGGATTTGGTGATGAGGGATGGTCGGAGTTAACATATCCACCATTGACGATTTTAAAGAGAGATGTTGAAGGGCTGAGCAGACGAGCAGTAAATATGCTTTTTGAAAAGATAAATACAGGACATGTGATTGAACAGGATTATTATGCCGATGTAGAGTTGATAATAAGAAAATCCACAAGAATGTTGGATAATGGACCTTTTGGAGAAGAAGCAGCTACACCGGAATCAATAGTCATAACAAAAGAGGAAAAGAGCCGTTTGCGTGCTGGAAATTTCCGTGTGGCAATTTCGTTTCATTATACAGGAACATCATGGGCGGAATTACACGAAAAGGGAATCCGCGATGAATTGGAACAATATGGAATTGATATTATATCAGTAACAGATGCACATTTTGATGCATCTTTGCAAAATGCACAGCTTGAAGGCATTCGTTTACAGAAACCGGATGCTGTAATTGCAATTCCGGCTGATGATAAAGAAACAAAAGAACAATTCCGTGAATTGGCAAAGGTGTCAAAGCTTGTTTTCCTGAGTAATGTCCCTGAGAATATGGAAAAAAATAGTTATGTTTGCTGTGTGTCTGTTAATGAGATTGAAAATGGAATTAATGTCGGCAGAATGATGGGGCAGTACTGTAAAGGAAAACACGTGGAAGCCGGATTTATCATACATGGAGCGGTCTTTTATGGTACGCGTGCCAGGGATGAGGCTGCGGAAAGAATTATTTCAGAACAATACAAAAATATAGATATTAAGGCAATAAGAGGCTTTGGAGAAATTGAAAATGCATATCAGGTTTGCAAAGATATGATTACTGAGAATCCACAAATTAAAGTCTTGTATGTAAGCTGGGATAGACCGGCGCTGTTGGCAATTAAGGCGTTGAAAGAGATGCATAGAGAAGACATCGCTATATTTACAACTGATTTAGATTATAAAATTGCACAATTTATGGAAAGTGGTATTGTAAAGGGATTAAGTACTCAAAGACCTTATGAGCAGGGAAGAACAGCTGCGCATGTGGTAGCGAAATCTTTATTAAGTAATGATGTGCCAAAATATGTTGGAGTGCAGCCGTATGTTGTGGATGCTAAGCAGCTAGGAAGGGCATGGAAGGATATTTTTCATGAGGGAATGCCAGAAGAAATGAAATAATGCCGGATAAAATTAAATATCTAAAAAGAAATATATGTGAAGAAAAAGAATATCATTTGGATATTCTTTTTTAATTACTAAAAATTTACGTAAAAAATACTTTTGAAATGTTAATTTGCGCAAAACACAATCGTATAATTGTTAAAAACGACGAATTAAACAAGGTTTTACGTAAAATTATTGACAAATAATAGAGCAAAATATATCATGTAATCACAGAAACAAATAAAAACAAATAAATTTACGTAAATTTAAAAAATGGAGGAAAAAACTATGGCAAAAATAAAAAAATTATTAGCATTGGGCTTATGCCTGTGTATGGCAGCAGGGATTACTGTAGGGTGTGGCAATAGTAAGTCATCAAAGAATAGTACGGATTCTGGTAAGAATACAAATGATGGATTATCCTTTGCATTTTGTACTAATACCTTAAACAATACATTTCAAAGCTCAATTGATTCAAAGCTAAAAGAATTGTGTGACAAGGATGGAATATCATATACATGTTTAGATCCTGACTATGATTTGAATAAGCAGCTTAGCCAGTTGTCAGATGTAGCAAATAATGGATATGATGCAGTATTTGTTATTCCGGTTGATTCAGCAGGAATAACATCGGGACTGGCAGAAATAAGCGAAGCAGGTATTCCTATATTTAATGTAGATACTGCAGTTATAGATGATGACCTTGAGAGCTTTGTAACACAATTTGTTGGAACTAATGCGTATATGGCAGGACAGCTTGTTGGAGAACAGATGGTTAAGGATCATCCGGATGGAGGAAATATTGCAATTTTGGATTTCCCTTCAAATGAAAGCTGTGTTGATCGTGTAAATGGATTTCTTGATGGACTTGGAGACAGCAAAGATAAGTTTAAGATAGTAGCACAGCAGGATGGTGGAGCAGCCTTAGACAAATCAATGGAGCTGGCAGAAGACATTATTACAGCATCTCCTGATATGGATGCATTTTTCTGTATCAATGATCCATCTGCACTTGGTGCTGCAGCTGCTATTAAAGCAGCAAATAAAACAGGCAAAATTGGTGTATATAGTATTGATGCCTCACCGGATGGAAAACAGGCATTACTGGATGATGAATTTACAGCTGTTGCATGTCAGGTACCTGTACAGATTGCAGATTATTCTTTTAAGGAAGCTGTAAAGTATATTAATGGAGATACTAAAATTGATGAGAAAAAGGTATATCTCGATTCGCATTTAGTGTCTAAGGATGAGGCTGAGAAAACTCTTAAAGAATGGCAATAATAAGGGAGAGTTATTATGGGACAGACAGTATTAGAAATGACAGGGATAAAGAAAAGCTTTGCGGGTATTTACGCTTTAAATGGAATTGACTTTTCTTTGGAACTGGGCGAAGTACATGCACTGCTTGGTGAGAATGGAGCAGGAAAGTCAACATTAATTAAAGTGCTTGGCGGAATTTATCAGCCGGATTGTGGATTGATAAAAGTTAATGGAAAAGAAGTAAAAATTGATGGAGTCCCAGCAGCAAGAGCAAATGGTATAGGTATTATACACCAGGAAATAGTATTGGTGCCTTACCTTACAGTTGCACAAAATCTGTTTTTGGGAAGAGAAATTAGAACTAGACTTGGAACCTTGGATGAAGCGGAGATGAACCGCAGGGCAGCAGATATGATCTCTGCCCTGGGGGTCAATATAAAAGCTGAAACAGTAGTTGAGAAGCTGACTATCGCACAACAACAAATGGTAGAGATTGTAAAAGCTGTATCATTTAACGGAAAAATAATTGTTATGGATGAACCTACATCATCTCTTTCAAACGAAGAGGTGGAGCAGCTATTTGGAATTATTGAGAATCTAAGGAAGAAAAAAGTAAGTATTATTTATATTTCTCATAGAATGGAAGAGTTATTCCGAATATCAGATCGAATTACTGTTATCAGAGACGGAACATATGTAGGAACCAAAAAAACTGTCGAGACGAATGCGAATGAATTGGTAGCAATGATGGTTGGAAGAGATCTTGATAATTTCTATGTAAGAGATTATTGCGATGTGGAACATGCTCCAATTGCACTTGAAGTAAAAAATCTATCACGTCAGGGAACATTTGAAGATATCAGCTTTTCGGTGCATAAAGGCGAGATACTTGGATTTGCAGGGCTGGTAGGCGCTGGAAGAAGTGAGATTATGGAAGCTGTTTTCGGAGCAAGACCATATGATGCCGGCCAGATTTTCCTGAATGGAGATGAAGTGCATTTTAAAAATCCTATGCAGGCAATTAAATCAGGAATTGCATTGGTTCCTGAGGACAGAAAAAAACAGGGGCTTGTACTGGGAAACAGCGTTGCATTCAATTTAACTTTATCGAGTCTGCGTTTTTGTATGAATGGAATTGCTGTCAGTGAAAAAAAGCGTGATTCGATTATTGAACATTATAGTAAAAGACTTAGGATTAAAGCAGCTTCTCCGGAGATTGAAGCAGGTAGTCTTTCGGGTGGAAATCAACAGAAGGTTGTACTTGGAAAATGGCTTGCAACAAAGCCGGATGTCTTGATTCTGGATGAGCCTACAAGAGGCGTAGATGTAAATGCCAAGTATGAAATATATACTGTAATAAATGAACTGGCAAAGGCAGGCATTGCAATTATTATGGTTTCAAGTGAATTGCCGGAGATTATCAACATGTGTGATAACGTTTGTGTTATAAGAGCAGGCGAGCTTGTTGGAAAGCTCGGAAAAGACCAGATGAATCAGGAAGAAATTATGAAGTATGCTGCAGGAGGCGTAGAGTAATATGAGTGAGAAGAAAAGAGAAGTAAATGCATTTGGAAAAAGAAATCCATTCACTTCAATTATAAAAGGCAATATAGGAATTATTGCAGTATTGATTATTATGTGCGTAATAGTGTCAATTGCAACGGATAAATTCCTTACAACCAATAATATAATTTCTGTTTTAAGACAAATTTCAATAAATACATATATCGCACTGGGAATGACACTCGTAATTATACTGGGACACATTGATTTGTCGGTTGGTTCAATTGTTGCGATGTCGGGAACCCTTACGGTTGGACTTACTGTAAATCAGGGAATGCCACTTATAGTAGCAATAATTATTGGATTGGCAGTAGGAACTCTTGCTGGATTTATCAGTGGATTTATAGTATCTCATTTTAAGGTACCTGCATTTATTATTACAATGGCAATGATGAATATTGCAAGTGGTATTGCATATGTGTATACAGGTGGACAGTCTACACGTATTACAGATAAGATGTTTATAGCTATAGGTACAGGATATTTGTTTAATGTAATTCCGCTTCCGGTAGTATATATGGTAATTTTGATTGCAATATTCAGTTTCCTTCTAAGCAAAACTAAATTTGGAACTTATGTATATGCAATTGGAGGAAATAGGGAAGCTGCAAGATTATCTGGCGTTCCTATTAAAAAAATAGAAATTATTGTATTTACGCTTTCGGGTGCGCTTGCAGCCTTCGCAGGACTTGTTCTTTGCTCAAGAATGTATTCAGGACAGCCATCAGTAGGAAGTGGATATGAATTGGATGCAATTGCTGCATGTGTACTTGGTGGAACATCAATGACCGGAGGAAAAGGCCGGATAAGTGGAACTGTATTTGGTGCAATGGTAATTGGAATTATTTCCAATGGATTAAATCTGATAGGAGTTTCATCTTATTGGCAGCTAATTATTAAGGGTCTGATTATTGCATGTGCAGTTCTGCTGGATTGTCAGAAGGATAAGATAGCGTTGTTAAAAAATAAGGTAAGAGCTGCAAAATAAATTGGAAAGGAAATCTGTTCGTTTTTTACAATACACAGAAAGATAAGCAAATGGAAATTTTTCGTAAAATGTCTTTCGCGGATTCTACGGGAGATGCAATTCCGTTTTACCACGAAGGAAAATATCATATTTTTTCACTTACATCTCCACCGGGAACGACCGTCTATCCGGAGAGACTGCGTACAACCTGGAGTCATAGTATATCGGATGACTTAGTGCATTGGCAGGAGCTTCCGACGGCATTATATCCGGGAGAAGGAGATGAACCAGATGCTTCAGGAGTGTGGACCGGTTCAGTAATATATGGTGAGGGACAATATCATGCATTTTATACAGGATATTGTCTAACAGCGGAGTTTCAGCAGACCATATGTCACGCAACAAGCGAGGATGGAATAACGTGGACAAAAGATATCGCAAATCCGGTTATTACTCCGATGACAGAGCTTTATGAAAAACTTGATTGGAGAGATCCGTATGTTTTTTATAATGAAGAAGATGAAAATTATTGGATTTTGATTTCAGCGAGAAGACTTGATATGCCGGTTACACGAAGGGGCTGTATAGTGCTGTACCGTTCAAAGAACTTAAAGGATTGGACGTACTATGGTCCAATATATTCACCGGGGCATACAAACTGTCCGGAATGTCCGGAAATGTACAAGATGGGAGGTCACTGGTATTTGTCTTACTCAAGATTTTCAGAGTTTGTAAATACAATATACCGTGTATCAGAGTCTCCTTTTGGTCCGTGGAGAAAACCTAAAAAGGATGGTATTGGTGGAAGACGCTTTTATGCTGCTAAGTCAATGCAAAATGATGATGGAAGACGTTTTTATTTTGGATGGGCGCATGATCGTGCAGAGCAGAGTGACAAAGGTGAATGGTATTGGGGTGGAACATTTTGTATTCCACATGAAGTGGTGCCAACCGAAAATGGAGAGTTAAATGTAAAGTTACCATGTGAATATGAGCATATATTTGATAAAGCTGTTAATTGGAAATATATATCAGTTCTTGGAAATGCAAAGAATTATGGTGAAAAAACTATAACATTGAGTGCGTTGGAAAGCTGTTCATATGGATTTTTGAGACACACGGAAGAAAGCTATATGCTGACATGCAAAATAGTGCCAAGAGAAACATATGATACGTTTGGTATTCTTTTAAAGTCTGATAAAGAGGCAAGTGGATGTTTATTCCTTGAATTTGATAAAGCAATGCAAAGGGTCTCATTTTTAAATCTTCCGATGGGAGTGGATCCATTTTGGGTACAGTCGTGTCAGGCGGTCCCGCCGGCAACCGAGCCTGGGCCGGATGGGGTGCGTGTCTGTGAGAAAACAATGCAAATTGAAGACGGAAAGGCAATAGACGTAAAGATTATTGTGGATCATGACATGATAGAGGCATTTATTGATGAACAGATAGCGTTCACATATAGAATATATGCCAAACCGGAATTTGAAACTGGTATAATTGCTCAGGATTCGAATGTTGAATTCTATAATTTAAGCATTTCCGGAAAATAATTGCGAATGGGAGAGACATGGATGGAAAAAGAATATGATATAGTTGCGATGGGAGAATTATTAATTGATTTTACACCGGCAGGAGTTTCAGAAACCGGCATGTGTCTTTATGAACGTAATCCGGGAGGGGCACCGGTAAATATGCTTACTGCAGCAGCTAAAGCAGGATTGAGAACAGCCTTTATAGGCAAGGTTGGAAATGACATGCATGGTAAATTCTTAATAGAAGCTGTTGAAAATCAAAATATTAATAGCGATGGCATTATATTGGATGATAATGTATTTACTACACTTGCATTTGTAAATCTTACAAAAGATGGAGAAAGATCATTTGCGTTTGCAAGGAAACCCGGAGCAGATACAATGATAGGGTACAAGGAAGTCGATACTCAAATTTTACAGAATACAAAAGTTTTTCATGTGGGTTCACTCTCTCTTACTGATGAACCTGCACGTTCCACTACATTCCAGGCAGTGAAATGTGCAAAAAATGCAGGTGCAGTTATATCATATGACCCTAACTACAGGGCGCCTCTTTGGAATAATGAGAAGACTGCTATAGAACGTATGCGTTCAATGCTTCCGTTTGCAGATATGATTAAATTGTCCGATGAAGAAACTGCTTTACTTACGCCATACGAAAATCCGGATGAAGCAGCAAACTATTTATTAGACCATGGAATAAAAATAGTTGCAGTGACACTCGGAAAAGAAGGGGTGTTAATATGTAATAGGAAGGATCATCAAAAGGTAAGTGGTTTTTCAAGTCAAGTAGTAGATACTACAGGGGCAGGAGATTCATTTTGGGGCGGATTTATGTCTCAATTTGTAAAAAGCAAACTTAACCCTGAAGATTGTTCTATGGAAGAATTAAAAAAATTTGCAAGGTATGGAAATGCAGTAGCAAGCCTGTGCATAGAAAAAAAAGGAGGAATATTGTCGATTCCTGAAGAAAAAGAAACTTTTAAACGTTTACATCTAAGTGTGTGAAAAACAATCGTAGTGCAGAATAATTGAAATTATACGATTATAGCCTCACTATCAATCTTAATAAATATAGTAATGAAAAATGCAACATTTCTCTAAGAAATGTTGCATTTTTTATCTTACAGTTACTATATCGGACGTCAATTCTAATACTTTACACCCAATTACAACTTATTTAAAAAATATATTTGCCATTTATTGGTTGTATCTGCCTTTTTTGACGATCAATTCACACAAAAATACTTGTTCTTAGACGAAAAATGCAACATTTCTTAGAGAATTGTTACATTTCACATAAGCATGGAAACAGCTTAAATCAAGTGCACGGAGGTATACATAATGCTTAAATTAACGCTCAGAGAAGGAGAATATGTGAATATCGGGGACAACATCAGAGTTGTCTATGCCGGTGGAAGCGGAAAGAACGGACGTCTTATGATAGATGCTCCAAGAGATATGAACATCTCAAGGTCAAATAATGATCCAAATCCTGAGAAAAGAAAAGATACATATTATCCGGAGCCAAGGATTTCAGAGGAAGCACAGCATGAAATCAAGAAGATTATCTGGAATGAAAGGCAGAAAAAGGCAAAATCTGAACCAGATAAGAAAGCATAACTAATTACGTTAATAGGCGGCCGTGGCAGGTGCCACAACCCGGAAAGCCGCTTGTTATAGAAAACCGCAACTGCTTAAATAAAAATAAACACAAAGCAGCTGCAAAACCCTCGGGAAAAGGATTTCCAGAGGTCAAACATAATAACCCACGAACGTGGGACAAGGAGGATTATATTATGGTAGTACAACACAACATGCAGGCAGCAAATGCCAACAGAATGCTCAACGTGACAACAAGCGCACAGTCAAAGAGCACAGAGAAGCTTTCATCAGGTTACAGAATTAACCGTGCAGCAGATGATGCAGCCGGACTTACAATATCTGAGAAGATGAGAAAGCAGATCAAGGGACTTGACAGAGCTTCAACAAATGCAGAGGATGGCGTTTCAGCAGTGCAGACAGCAGAAGGTGCCCTCACAGAGGTTCACTCAATGCTTCAGCGTATGAATGAGCTTGCAACACAGTCTGCAAACGGAACAAACTCTAACACAGATCGTAAAGCAATTCAGGACGAGATAGATCAGCTTACAACAGAGATTGACCGTGTATCAGAGACAACAAAGTTCAACGAGACATACCTCTTAAAGGGTGATGGAGCAGAGAAAGAGCATAATGTAAATGCACATGATGCAGGACTTGATGGTGTTACACTTACAGATAAGGGCGATAAAGTAGAGGTTACATTAAAAGAGCTTAAAGCTGGTGATAAGATTAGCATTGCAGGAAAGAACTATACAATTGGTGGTACATCTGACGATGTAGATACTCTTTTAAAAGCTGCAAATATTACTGGTGCCGATGGTGATAAAGTTACAATTAATGGAACAGAATACACTTATTATGAGAATGCAGTTGGTGGAGATGCTCTTACTAATAAAGGATTTTATGCAACACAGCCAAAGGCTGCTGATAAGGCCTCAGCAAAACCAGACTATGCTGATCTTGATGCGATAAAAAATGCAAAGAATTCTACTATAACAGCTGGTGGAAAATCAGTTACAACGATGGGAAATGTAATAGATGGTGTAGATGATAAAGATTCTAGCGTCATTACAGCTAAAAAAGCATACATGTTAGAAACAGCAGAAATTCTTAAAGCTAGCGGTATCGGTGCTGATAAAGCACCAACAGCAACAGGTAATGATGCATTAGATGCTGCAACAAACAAGTTCAGCCTCACAAAAGGCAAAGTAAACTACAACGATGCTTTAAGCTTCAACCTCCACGTAGGTGCAGATGCTGACATGACAAACAAGATTACAGTCAACATCGACTCAATGAACTCAGCAGGACTTGGAGTAAAGGGAATCAAGGCTGATACAGAGCAGGATGCTACATATGCAATCGATGCAATCGCAGATGCTATCTCAACAGTATCATCACAGCGTTCAGCACTCGGAGCTGTTCAGAACAGACTTGAGCATACAATCAACAACCTCGACAACGTAGTTGAGAATACTACATCAGCTGAGTCTCGTATCCGTGATACAGATATGGCTGAAGAGATGGTTAACTACAG
>URDU01000012.1 GCA_900546625.1 uncultured Lachnobacterium sp.
CTTTCCAAGAAATCAATGACTTCTTTAGATTCCCTTGCGGGTTTCTATGTAATCGAAGGGTCACAGTCCCTCCGTAGAGGGTCAACCGCCTACCGTTATGGTGACACCCAATGAAATTTTATCATAGCACATTGGCATTTTCAATCTAATATTGCTATAAATCGACAATCTTTTATAAAAATTTAATGGTGTCAGGCACCAAAACATTAGCTCCGCTATACTTAATACTAGTATAGCGGAATGCCATGTAAAATACAATTCAAATCATTGCATTGTCTGCACAATTTATTGTATAATTAAGTAAATAAGCAACTAAGAAACGTCTTTAAGAAAGGATGCATGAATATGTCACTCGACTTACAATCAGATATAGGAACCATCACCCTTAAAGAATACGAAAAACTTCCGGAAGATAAGCATATAGAAGTATTCATTTGATTCCGTAGTCAAAGTAAACATATATGATGATCTGTTCATAGATTTCTCTGAGATATCCAAGATGCTGAATTCTTAAAAATGTTCCGCTATACCTAACTCCGGTATAGCGGATTGCCATGTAAAAAATACAATTTAAAAGTTACTGACTACTTCGATATGGCTCTATATATTTAGTTAATCTGTATTACTATCTATTTTAATAAATATTATTTTATTATCATCCATATTTTTTTCTACAATATCCCGCCCAAACAAAGTTATAAGATTTATTACTTTTAACTCAAAATCTTGCTGATCATAATAAAAGATAATAACTTTCCGTGCTTTCATTTGAAACTGATTTTTATCATCAAAATCTCCAATAGCAAATTTCAAAACATCCTTGTCAGTTTCATCCAAAGAATGACCATATATGTATAACTCATAATCATTGTATTCTTTATCAAATTCGTCACTAGATTTAAAAATACACGGTTCATTTATAATATACTTATAATCAACTCCACAATGCTTTTGTATTCTTTGAAAATACTTAACAAAATATATAAAATCCTTATTATTGTAATCATTCACACCAAGAACCATATTATTACTGCCACAATCAAGATCATCTCTAATAACACCATGAATATGATGTACATTATTGATTCCATAATACTTCTCAGTATGAGTATAATTAAAACTTATAATATAATCAGGTTCAATTTCTCTAATCTGACTGATAGGATGTACATCAGAAGCTTTCTCAACAAACTCATAAAAATATATTTCTAAAGCTTCAATAAATTCTAAAAATTCATTTTTCAAATCTCTTAAAAGCGTCTTTTTCATTAATCCATAACTTGAATCAATATAATCATCTTCAACATATATTTTATTGTTCAAAATAGTAAAATATTTAGTAAAAAAATTATTAAATTTGAAAAAGCTATTTCTTTCAAATATAATAGACCTATCTACCAAATTAATATCTGCACTTAATATAAAATCAAATATATCTAAAACAGGAACAAGTTCTCTTTCAAAATCTATCCATAAGTCAATTTCTGCTCCACATCCCGAGTAATACTCAACCCACGAATTATTTCTAATAATTTTATCTAACTTCTCAAGATTCTTTGAATCATATGACTCTAACGCTTTTTGGATATTATCAGCTATCTTCTCATCAAATCCTGTATCAATCTTTCTATTTATATACGAACCATAAAATGACTTCCGCTTTTTGAACACTTCTAACACATCACTATATCTGGTCTTAAGATTATGTGCTAAGTCAAATCCATTTCCTACTATTAATATTTTTTTATTATCCATTTCTTCCAAAGTATTTCCCATCTCCATCATCACCATCTTTTAATCAACTGATAAATTATAAAAAAGCATTTTTAACAACTAATTTTCTCAATAATATATCCGCCATCATTTTCTTCTGATTAAAAATAAAATGCTAGCATCTAACATACAAAAGATGTCTTTACCGCTAGCATTTTCTGATGCTTGCTATGTGTATTGTTAAATTTGTGAACACTTACCCAGCACGTCCAAGTCTAGTTAACAAATATAAAAATTAATCCGCTATACTTAATTCTAGTATAGCGGATTAACATACAAAATACAATTTAAAGTTTATACTGAATTTGCGTCGAGCTAAACACCATAAGTACTTGTTTCTAATTACTTACAAACTTTATTAACCAACCTATTATAGATAACAGATATCGTATACTTTGTTATTTATTAATCTCACTCTATAATATAGGTGTTTCCCATTCTTCATAATTAATATGTAAAGCACTAACAGTTTTTGTGTAAACTATCTTTCCATCTTCACCTGTTAACTTACAGCGAAATTTCATTCCAACTCTTCCCTCTGTAAGTTCAAATTGCATACGAGCTTTATCATATCCTGCAACCCAACTCCAGGCATAGAAATTCTTTCCATCTGTACTATACTGCCACTGGTATGATGTTACCCCATCGGCTTGTACATCTAGTGTTAATTTCTCTCCTATTCCTCCTTTAACATCCTGTGGTTGATTTTTTATTATAATTTCATTCTTTCTTTCTGCAGTTACTACATTTGTATACACTGTCTTTCCATCTTCTCCGGTTATCTTACAGCGGAATTTCATTCCTACCCTTCCCTCTGTAAGCTCAAACTTCATGCTGGCTTGGTCATATCCTTCTACCCAACTCCAGGCACTATAATTCTTTCCATCTGTGCTATACTGCCACTCGTATGTTTTTACACCCTCTGCTTTTACATCAAGTGTTAACTGCTCTCCTACTTTTCCTTTAATATCCTGCGGCTGCTCTAATATCTTTATTTCATGTCTTTTTTCTGCAGTTACAATATTCGTGTATACTTCTTTTCCATCTTCTCCAGTCAGCTTACAGCGGAATTTCATTCCTACCCTTCCACCTGTAAGTTCGAATTTAATGCTGGCACTGTCATATCCTTCTACCCAGTTCCACTCATTAAAATTCTTTCCATCTGTACTGTACTGCCACTCGTATGTTTTTACACCCTCTGCTTTTACATCAAGTGTTAACTGCTCTCCTATTTTTCCTTGTACACTATTTGGTTGCTTTAAAATCTGCAATTGATACAAATTGTCAGCAAATACATCTGTTTTTAAAAAAAATATCGAACACATCATAATTACAAGCATTGTAATCGTTAACCTATTAAATTTAATATTATTATTTTTTTTTCTCATTTTATTACCCTTTCCTAATTTAAATTAACCAATATCTAAATCTAATATCAAACTTTAAATACTCATATAATCTCCCCCTCTCAATATATAATTTTAATAACTATTTCGGATTTATTATTTTCTATAAAATCCAATTTTCTAATTAAAATTATATCAAATTAACAAGCGAATCTTTTATATAATCTATACAATGAATAATCTGGTTCTAATTGTTCCACCTATCCGGTGTAAAGTGAGCCACTTCATCTACAATTGTTTTTGATATGGCTAGAGTATGATATTGAACACATCTTATAAATCCTGCTATCACACCGCTGTAGCGGCAAGGGCTTGACAAGATATGTCCACTCTCATAATTAGCATCTAGCAAAATCAAAGTGGATTGATGTCAGTCGTAATACTGGCTCACCCAATACCAGAATGGTGACTCTCACGAAACAGAATATCCATACAAATCATCTTTCTTACAAAAATGATTAATTTAGAATTTTTCTTATAATTTCAATTATGCTCCTTTTTGAAGTGTATTTAAAAGAACAAACTCCAACACACTTGTAACACTTTACACATTTACTTTTATCAATATATGGATATACAAAACCTTCTTCATCCTGTAACATTGATATAGCATCTTTGAGACAAACAGCATAGCAGGCAGTACATCCACAACATTCTTCTTTTCTTGTATACAATATAGGTATTTTTTTCAATTCCACTTCACCCCTTATAATCAAAATAAAATAACAAAATATATCCCCTATAAAAATTAATCTTTATTTACAATTCTATCAAACATCTTTACAACTTTAATCTTAACTTTTGTTCCTAAAGAATATTTTATCCGTGAATCATACTTTTTTTCCATCTCTTTAAAACTCAATTTGTGCATATCAACAAAAAACTCATCTCTTTGCAAAGGTCTTGTGCATGATCTATATTCGGCAGGATTACTTTTTACCGCTAACTCATATGATATTTCTTTAAATTTCATCTTACCGCTAATATGATTAAATATATCTTGTCCCTTATTAGTTCTTATCAATACCAGTGATGTTCCAATTCCATCAAACAATTCAGGTAACTCTTTAACACCCCAAAAATCACCAAGTGTCAAATCTGACTCTAATTTTTTTTTTGCAACACATTCATAACAAGATGGTCTCAGGCAAAAATTTCTTAAGAACATCTGCATATATGGATTCATATCTTTAGATATATAATTTTTTATTTCCTTATCTTGCGTATTTTTTTTTAGTATTTCTTTCATACCATAATTAATCCAGCTATCATCTTTACATCGAAATTCTATTTGTTTTAATTTTCCATCATTCTTTTCTTCTTGATTTCTTGCATACTTCTCCCATAAATAAGGTGATGGTACCCCATGGCAAATTACATCCGCACAAATTAGATTTTCATAATCCTTACCAAGAAAACCCTTAAGCCCATTTACCTGACACCCTGTTCCGGTAAAAAGTACTGTTTTTCCAGCAAGTAAATCATTTTTCACTTGTCTAAATATATTACCTATTTTTGCTTGTAAATATTTTGAACCTCTAAGTTTCTCCAATCCAATTTTATCTGTAACTGCGATAAATTCTGATGAATAACAATCCTCAGACATTGCTACACCATAAACAATACCATTTTTATTAAAAACATATTCTGATATAGCGGAAAAAACTCCTCCCGATGAGCTGTTCAATCTCACATCTTTATTTTTATTATAACAAGCATATACTTTTTTTGCTTTCATTTACCCATCCCCCATTTATCGCCTATCTTTTTTTAATGGTTCCTTAACTATTTTCTTCTCTTCAATATTCATACCAAATAAATACATTGAGAAAAAATATATAATCGTATAAATTATCGTAACTATACCTAATCTAACAAAACCTCTAATATCTACAAACTTAACGATAAGAATTCCAACTATACTTGGAACAATCAATGCTGGAATAAATTTCATAATTTCTTTCCAAAAATAAATCATATCTATTTCAATACGAAAATGATAATACCAGTTCATAAAAAGAATATTACCTGCAAACAATGATATTGCAGTGCCAAGTGCTGCACCTATCGGACCCATTAGTTTGATTAACGGTATACTAATAGCTACATTTGCAAGTGCAATAAACAAATAAACAATAGCTCTTGCTTTATGCATATTTTTTGCTCTCTGAATCTCAATACCCAAATTCTGTATCAATGGAACTGTTACAGGAACAATCAACAGTAAAGCTATAACATAAGAATCTTCATATTCTTGACCAGCCCATATTTCCACAAAAGAATGACCGAAGAAAACAAACCCTGAGAGAATCAAACCTAATACCATAAATTGAATGCGTCCAACATTTGTAAAAAGGATTGTTAACTTTGTGTTGTTATTTGATTCCGCCACTATGCGATTTACTTTTGGAACAAATACATTGGATATTGATGTTGAAAATTGTAAATATAATGAATTAATTTGTCCCCCTACTCCATAAACTGCAACTGCCGTAGTGCCGGCAAATCTACCCAATAAAAATTTATCTACACTCCAATTTATCTGATCAATAATTTGATTTATAAATATAAAAAATGTAAACACCCACATTTCTTTAAGTAAACCAATTTGAAATCCATGAAAAATAAATTTAATATGTAACTTCTTAAAACAATAATATATATTAGATAATAACACTACAAATGTTAAAAAAGTCGTAACTAATACCATCCCAATTGAACCATATCCCATGATAAGCAATGGTAATGATAAAAAAGGATTAAACAAGTTTTGTATAACTATTAACAATTTTTGGAACAGAAACCTCTCACTTGCAGTAATTGAACAATTAAATACACTATTAGGAAATGTCATCGCTAGATTTATTATAAGAAGTTCCATCAAGATTTTTGCTTTAACATATTCTCTTTCTGTAAGACCTGTTCCAAATATATCATGAATTCTTTCTACCATTATAGTTCCGCATAAAACACAAATTACAGAAATAATGCAGAAAATAATCATAAACATTCCATTCAATTTTGCAATACTTTCTTCATCATCTTTTACCTTATATTTTGAATAAAATCGCAAATAAGAACTACCAAAACCTAAACTAAGTAAGCTTAAATAAGAGACGACAGAGTTAACCAGTTGATATAACCCATATTCACTTTGTCCTACTAATCTCAACATTACTGGTGTATAGATTAAACCAACAAGTATATTAATCAATTGACCTATATATGATAATATGACTCCAATTTTCTTTTGACTAAAATTCATTTTATTAAACTTTCCTTATTCTACTAACTAATCGACTTTTTTATTAAATCTTTCCGTTAAAAATAAAAGAGCTTTTTTTCTTTCTTCTTCTAATTTTTTATTTGTAACAGAGTAATCTATAATGCATTTTTTGAATGGTCCTTTGCCATCATCTAAATGTACATCAAGCTTTGAAAATAATGTCTCAAATCTGCTTTGCATATTAATCCCCGCAGTATTACGATTAAGATAATAAACAGGCTTATGATATAAAATAGAAAATATCATACCATGATAAGAATCTGTAATCACATATTTTGCACAACTAATTAAATATAAAAACTGAGATGGCCCGACATTGAACCATTCCGTTCCTTTTGTTAATTGTATAAGTGAACATTTTTTACTTTTAGCAAAATCATTTAGTTTTTCATCTTCATTAGAATCTCCCAAACCATAATATAAAATATACTTATCTGGTAATGAATATTTAGGAACAATTATGTAATTGCTCCAAAAATCAGAATCAAACATCAGTGTAGGATCAATCAGAGTTTCAATTGATACTGACACAAATTCTTTTAAAAGCTCTTTAGACTGTTTTTCTCTAACTGAAATAGCATCAAATCCTCGCATATACCACCTATAAAGGATTTTTTTCTTTTGGGGAATATTATCTGTAGCCATACTGGGCGCATAAGCAACTCTCTTTTTTGTAGATGCAAATTTCAAAAAAAAAGTCCAATTTACATCTGGTGAATATGGTGACCATACTTGATCACTTCCAACAACAAAAAAATCAAATGCCCCTAGTCCTTTTGGAATTTTATATTTGCCTATACTATCATAATAAAAATCAATAAATTTATTATTAAAATATTCAAAACAAATATGTCTTTCCTCTTTTTCTAATTTCATATAACGTCTTGGTACAACTTGTGGAATAGTATATACCTCAAATCCAAAAGTTTTAAGTAATTCCTGCACCGCTAAATTTTGTAATCGTTGTCCAAAATTATCTCCATATGTAAAAGTAAGAATTCCTATTTTCTTCAAATCAATTTCCTTTCACTCTTATATTATGCTCAAAAGATATTTTATTTATAAATAATCATATTACCAGTAGCTTTGCATTCTCATAATCTAACTGTACCTCGAAATCTTCTAAATACGAGCTTTACATAGTAAATCGATACTTTCTCTGTATAGAGTGTGTCTCGAAGGTATACATTAAATTACACGCATCCTTGATATCTTTTACCACTTTAATCATTGTATTTTACAAATCATTAATTTTCTTTTTACTCATTTCCCTATTTGTTACCCCCAGAACAATACCACAAAAAATAACAATAATACTTACAGTATTAATGCTAATTAATTGGGTATAAAAGAACAATAATAATAAAACAACATATAATAAAACATATCCCAATCTGGATTTACTCGTTTTTCCGCTATATATAATTTTAATATAGTAGTTCATCCATACAATAAATACTACTACAGTAAAAAGTAATCCCCCCAAACATAAAAAAGCTCCTAAATCGGCTTGTCCAAAATGTCTAAAACCTAATACATCATCTGTATGCCATGGAAATGCTCCCATTCCATATCCCAATTTTAACGCATTATATTTATCGAATGCATATATTACCATATATAGTCTATCCGCACTACCATACCCCAAAATACTATTTGATGTTGTCGCTTCAATTAAAAGTTCAACAGCATATATAAAATTCATATATATCTCATCACGAATAATAGGCACTGTTAAATATAAAAATATCCCCATTATTGTCCCTACAAAAATTATCATAACAAGATTAAAATTTTTTCTTTCTATTTTCTTTTTCATAAAATTTAATCGTTCTGTCAAATACAAATAGAATAGCAATGCCAATGGCAACTCTATGTATACCATTTTATTGTCATTAAATGAAGAAATAACAATTACAAATGCAATTAATATAATAGAATATATGCGATATACATAATTCCTTATATAATTTGAATTACAAAAATCACTATAATACAAATTGAGAATAATTATAAAAATTGAAAATAGTCCAAATTGAGGTGTTGCCGAGTATCCCATCAAACCACATATTAAATCCTCGTGCATAGGATTTATCCATGTAGATATACCTGACATAAATCCTTCCACTTGGATTTGAATGCATGAAACAATCATATTAAAAATAAAATATAAATTTATAATCCAAATAGAACTGTTTAAAATTTGTAATACAAAGTAATAACGATAATTAATAATATACGAAACATATACTAATGGAATTATTGCATACAAAATCGATAAAAAATTTGAAATGAAAATATCTCTATGGTATTCATGGCCTAATTTTGCACTAAAATATCCAATAACAAAAATAATCAAAATCCATCCCATGCTTTTTAAAATCGAAATTTTTATTTTACCAACTAATAATATTTCTACAACCAAACGAACCAATATTAAAAAACAAATAACTTTTATGCCTATATTTGATAAATTCAAATAATTCAAAACTGCAACTTGTATAAAAAGAAGGGAAAAAATAATTTTATCAAAAAAATCAAATAATATAGTTTTCATCTCAATCTCTCCTTTATTTTTTTATAAATGTTGCAACTCATGTGTATACATGAAAGTATTCTAAATTTATGTGCATTATGAATCTCATGGTAAATCTCATGATTATTAACATAACTTTTAGGTGAAATTAGTAAACTTATATCTTCATTGATTTCATAATTTGAATAATAATGATCTGTACAACATTCCAATTTTTTTATGAATTCTTTTGGTCTTTTCATTAAATATATTAGTTCATCTATATTCTCAAATACCAACCCGCTGTTTTCTTTAATTACACTTTCTGCAATGTTTCCCGATTGATTATATGTAATAACTTGTGCACCAACGCTTCTCATTTCATAGTAAGTATAACTATATGTTTCTTGACATTTAGACCATAAAAAAGCAATATCAATTTTATATTTTTTTGCTGCAAGAGACATCGCCTTATTCCCCTGAATTGATGCATCAACATAAACTGAAGTAACAGCTTCTCTTTTCACCTTTGATGCTCCTAAATAATAAAATTCATAATTAGAACTATTTTTAAAAGATTCATACAACTTTTCCCATTCACTAATTCCTTTGTGTTCAAATTCTCCGCCAACATATGCAATTCTCAATGGAAATTTAAGTTTATTTTTTTTGCATTTAGTATCAAATTTCAAATGTCCTCTAATATGAATACGATCATTCCAATTTGGATAAGCAATTAAAATATTATTTTTCACATTAAGTGAGGGGGCGATAACTCCCCAAATCATATCATCTATTTCTTCATAAAAGAATTTGATCTTTTTTTGACTTATGGCTGCTAATGATTTATAACAACAGTCATCACATACCTTAAAATTTCCTTCAAAATTCTTACAACAAATGCTTCTATTCTTCAATAATATTGGCGATTCAGGGCATATTGAAGTATAATCATGAATCCAAATCAAAATAGGAAGCGAAATGCTCTGCAAATAATCTTTCAAATAATCGTAATCATGATTTAATACATTATGTATATGAACTCCTATAAAATTTACTTTATATTTTTTTTGTACCATATTCATAACGTTTGGTATGTCTTTATATAAATATATACCCAGAAATTTTTTATCATAGTTGATTCCAACTTTTCCATTCATGTTACTTAAATGCTGCAAACGGCTATTTTCTTCAAATGAAAAAATCTGAAAATAATGTATTTCATTTTTTTTAAGCACACAAGCAATCTCTCTCATACATTTTTCAGTTCCAGCATTTCTATATAAATAATCCGAATGCGAAATTGCTATAATACATTTACTATTCTTCATACTTGATTACCTTCTAAATAACTTTGCAACATTGAAAGCAGCCTAACCGGTGAGTACCTACCATCATAATCATAATTTACTATATCTATTTTTCCTTGCAATAAAGTCTGAATTTCTTCCGTATTCTCAAAATAATACATATGATTTTTTTTGTAGTATGGTGTTTTTTTAACACTAGGATTATTTGTAAGTAATGCTTTATTATATTGTAATGCCTCGAAATAACGCAATGAAAGTCCACTCTGCTCTGGTATTCTAATATCAACAATTCCATATGATTTTGATAATTCTTCTACTACCTTGTCATATGGAATATATTTATTATAAATAATTCCATCGTCTTTGATCATTTCATTCTCTTCAACATCTGTAATTCTAAACAAGCATTTATAACCACTCTTCTTAAGTGCAAAAAATGTGTCCATAATATAATCATATCTATTTTTCTTCTTACCCACAAAATAAAAATCGTATTCTTTTTTTGCTTTTGAAGGAATCAATCCCGAATATAAAGACGGAAAATAATGCAGTTTATATTTACTTGCATCATGATTATCAAACGTAAATATTTTATCCATATTCAAAGAATTAATAATTTTTTTAACAGTATTACTATTTGCATTAAAATCGTGTTCACAAGAATTCAATAATATTAAACAATATGTTAAATTGTATTTTATCTTCAATCTTTTCCAAAAAATAAAATCGGTTTGTACACGCATTACATCTGAAAAAACAATAATATTTTTAAAATCGGTATCAAATTCAACGTCATTTATTGTATAATATTTGCGCCATAGTTTCTTACCTGGAATATGCCAGAATAGATTTAATTTGAAACTATATTGCTTTTGTTCAACAGCGTCGAACATTTTTTTTAGTGGAAATTTTTCATATATTGGTGTATCTAAAAATATAACATTTTCTTTTTCAACTGCATCTTTCCACATATATTTTATATAGTCGTTTCCTGTTCCGATAATATAAAATCTATATTTATTATATTTTTTCACTAAAAATCACCTGATTTCTTAATTAATTCCGACAATCATAAAATCGAATATTATATATTAAATTGTTACATAAATCATTTTCTATTTTATATGTCAATTTATGTATTGAACTTATTTTACAAATAATATCAAAAAATATCTCATTAATATTTTTTATATTTTTTTGCATTAATAATGGAATATTTGCTGGGATAAATACCATTTTTTTAATGTCTTGTGGATATTTTTCACTTGCCATTTTCATAAAAATAAACATAATAAAATAATCCCTAATTTTGTTTTCTTTTCTCCAATATTCATTCATTAAATCTAGTGTAACTTGTAATATTCTATTATGGGCATTTGCCTTAATAAACCAGCTTTCACCAATTTTTGTAACATCGTAATCATTTGATTGATACATAAAAAAATCTGCGTTTTTTATATAATCTGGAAGTTTCCCTGTCATTAGTACTGTGGCATCAACCCAAATTCCACCAAACTGTGTCAAAACACTCAATCTAACAAAATCTGAAAATAATGTGTTACTAATAATCCCTTTTTTCCACTTATTTATTATATAATCAGGGAGCTTAACATATTCGAACAAATTATTCTGATCAATAACATGAATTTTTCTATCTGGCATCCATTTTTTTATTGATTGATAACATACTTTCACAATATCCGGAGCATTATCTATCCCCTGCAACCAACAAATCCATACATTATCTGTTTCTATTCCACTATCCTTTTCATTATAACAGCATGAATTTAAAAACCTTGAATAATGCTTTTTTAAATATCTATATACTCTATTCCTGACTTCTAAATCTTGTAATTCATGATTTGAATATCCAAATTTTTCAAATAAAGCACATGGCATTTTATATCTAAGATTTCCATATTTCAATGCACGATTTAATGCACCTTTAAATCCTCCATCTAATTCATTAAGCATCTCTACCACCTATTTTATAATGTGTGCAGGATTACCCACAACTGTTGCACCTGCCGGCACAGATTTTGTAACTACAGTTCCCGCTCCTATCACAGCATTTTCACCTACTTGAATATTCCCCAGTATTATCGCATATGCACCTATTTTCACTCCCCCCCCCGATATGTGGAATGCCTTTATCGTTTGCACCTATTGTTACATGATGCTGAATTAAAACATTTTTTCCTACAACAGCATTTTCATTAATAACAGTACCTAATCCATTGTGGGCAAAATTTACACTCGAAGAAAGGCAATTATTGGGATGAATATCACAATAAAAGTAATGTTTGCAAAACCAATATATAAACTTCTTGCATAATTTTGATTTACTTTTACAACCAAATTTTATAACCTTATTTATATCTAAATCCATTTTTATCACCTTATAACTCTGAATAAATAGCACTCAACTTTTGATGCATCACATCCATACTAAATTTCTGATCAATCAGATTTCTATTAGCTATTCCAGCACTTTTTATAGAATTCTCATCTTTACAGTACTTTAGTAGTGCATCAGCCAATGCCTTAATATCTCCTGGCTCAATAAGAATTCCATTTTCTTCTTTTACTACTTCTGGAATAGCTCCCACCATTGTACTTATAATTGCTTTACCACAAGCCATCCCCTCCAATATAGCCATTGGTAACCCCTCGTTATATGATGGTAAAACTAATACACTGGATTTTTTCAAAAGTTCTAATTTCCTCTTAAAATCTGCCCATCCTATGATTAAAATATTATGCTCTAGCTTATTATCTTTTACTAACTCTTCACATTTTTCAATTTCACCATCTCCAGCCAAATAACATAAAATATCAGGAATTTCAGATCGAACTAGATTAATTGCATTAATCAAATCATATGTGCCCTTTCTTTGCCCCAGTCTACCAAGTGCAACAAACGTATGCGGATGATCTTTATAATCCGAAATGGCTGGTTTTAGACGTTCTGTATCAATACCATTTTCAAGCACAATACAGTTGTTTAATCCAAATGTTTTATCAAATTTATTCTTCCATTCATCAGACAATGCTATAACTTTATCGGCAGAATTAAGAATAGAACAGATTTTTTTCTTATTATTGCTCTTATTATAAAATTCCATGTATTCCGCACCATGCACGTGCAGAATCACTTTTTTTCCCCATCTTTTTGCTGCATTCACATACCAGCCTTTTCTAAAAGTGCTGCCATATGACGCTGTGTGAATATGATAAATATCATAACTTCGTTTTGTTATATAAAAATGTAAAAATGACCATACTGAGTATGCCAAAACTGTTAATATATTTCCATCTATATAAGATTCATAAATTTCTATATCATATTGCTCATTTAATATTTTATCTTTTGATATTTCTTCAATTACCGTTGCCATTCCCCCTTTCGATTTTGTAGGGCTTGGTCCAACAACCAATATTCTTTTCTTTTCTGTCATTCTTAATCCTTTTTAAATCGATAATTTATACTTTATCTTGCTAATTTATAAATCAACTTAAATACTTCTCTTTATATTTCCCCAATACGGAATCTCCAATTTTTGTCCAAACATTAAATCTGTTTCATATTTGATATCTGGATCAAACCCCGAATTCGGTGACAATGTTATTTCACCAAAATATATCTTCCCATCGACGTTATACAAATCTATTCTTGCAAACACAAAATCTTTTGAGAGTTCTTTTGCAATATCTATCATTTCATCTAAATTCTTAGGCTTTTGTATATCAACATTTTTTATGTTTTCATCACCTTTGTTTAGTGGTTGAAACTGCCATTCCTGATTGAAAAAATAATATGATGCTCTGTGTGTATTTTTACTAAATCTGTCTTTACACACCAAAATCACATCTGGCACCCCATTAAAACAATATATCTTATAGTCCATCGGAACATTACCGTTATCAGAAATAAACTTTTCACACAAAATCATTGGCTTTATATTACGATACTGATACTCTCGTCCAATATAAAAAAAATTACTATTTAATGATTTTTCAATCTTTCTTTTGGCTTCGATATGATCTAGTTTTTCTTTATCGTTGCAAACCACTAACCCACCTGAATCATGATTACACTTCAGAACAAATTTTTCCGGCAACAACGAAAAATCTATATCGTCATATTTCTTCCAACTTCCTATCAATGGAATCAAATATTTCTCTCCAATTTTATCCTTCACATACTCTCGTACAAGCAATTTATCAGACACTATGGATTGCAGTGGAAATCTATAATTAAACTTTAACCACTGTAATTTTTCATTCAAAGTGATTGGATTATTCATATTGAGCTTTCTTCCAACCCGTAATCTATAATATAGTTTTATGTAACTTTTATCAGGTAAAAATCTTAGACTTTTTTTTGCAAAAGTCATTATTTTATCTCTGTTCATTTTTAAATTTCCTTTATAAATTCTTCTATACTATCTATAATATTTTTAGTATTTGATACATAGCTAGCATATTTTGTATTTCTAACCGTTTTTAATGCTATTTCCAAATCTTCCGTTGCTTTACACGAATATATCAGATTCAAATCATCAAACTGTTTAATTAACTGTAGTTGATGATCATCTACATGTTCTCCATATTTTGCCAGCCTCGGAACAGCAATAACCTTTTTTCCTAGTTTAACAGCTCCGATAATTGCACCTGTTCCACCATGAGTTATAACAATATCAGCATTTCCCATTTCCATACCAAATTTATCTCTATCCAAAAAATTTTCATATTTATAATTCTTTGGAATGTAATCACTGTATCCAACCTGTGCAAAAACATTTTGTGATTTAATTATTTCTTTTTCGCACAATTCATCTACTGCTTTTAATAATCTATTAAACTGAAATTTTTGTGAGCCTAATGTGATAAATATTCTTTCACACATTTAATATATTCCTCCCAAATAAACAGCTTTAGGATAAAACTTTAACATTGACTCCCACTGTACGTAAAACCTATCAGCAAATTTATAAAGTAATTTTCCTGTTTCAGTTGGAGATGTAACTTTTGCAAATGACTCAATATAAATAAGTTCTTTTCCCATTATTTTTGAAATCATACATATAGGAATCATTGCCAAAACACCTGTACATATGATTACATCCGGTTTTTCTTTTCTATAAATTCCTATTGATTTCCATACATTTTGAATCATAGTCCAAATAAGATTTTTTTCTTTACGATTAACCTGATTCAAATAATAAATCTTCTCTCCTTTTGTCTCAGCACTATAATTTGTCTTTTCAGTAATTACAAAACTGTCGTATTTTTCCATAAGAGGTTTCAACATCAAAAGCTGTTCATAATGACCGCCTGATGAAGCAGCGAAACATATTTTAATTTTTTTCTTATCATCCATGTTTAATCCCTCTCAAATATATCTCTCGTATAAACCTTTTCTTTTACATCATCAAGTTCTTCATTATATCGATTTGCAATTATGGCCTGACTCACAATCTTAAACTTATCCAAATCGTTAATAACTACACTTCCAAAGAATGTTTCTCCATCCTTTAGTGTTGGTTCATAGACAATTACAGTAGCTCCTTTAGCCTTAATCCTCTTCATAACTCCTTGAATAGAACTCTGTCTAAAATTATCACTGTTACTCTTCATTGTTAAACGATATACACCAACAATTACTTTTTTCTCTTTTTTTACACTAAATTCGTTGTCGTCATCATAACCATAATAACCTGCAAGCTTCAAAACACGGTCTGCAATAAAATCTTTTCTAGTTCTATTACTTTCAACAATAGCCCCAATCAGATTTTCAGGGACATCGGCATAATTTGCTAACAATTGTTTAGTGTCTTTTGGCAAGCAATATCCACCATATCCAAATGAAGGATTATTGTAATGACTTCCTATACGAGGATCAAGACAAACTCCTTCTATTATTTGTTTGGTGTTTAATCCTTTACTTTCTGCATATGTATCCAACTCATTAAAATAAGCTACTCGCAATGCTAAATATGTATTAGCAAAAAGCTTAACAGCTTCTGCCTCTGTAAATCCCATAACAAGCGTATCAATATTATTTTTTATAGCGCCTTCTTGCAGCAATACAGCAAACTCATTGGCAGCTTTCATAAGTTTTTCATCTTCTAAATCGGTACCTACTATAATTCTTGAAGGATATAAATTATCATATAAGGCTTTACTTTCTCTTAAAAATTCCGGACTAAAAATAATATTTTTCGTACCATACTTTTTACGTACACTCGCTGTATAACCAACCGGAATCGTTGACTTGATTACCATAATGGCATTAGGATTGCATTTAAGAACCATTTCAATAACATTTTCTACAGCTGTAGTATCAAAATGTTGTGTTTCAGAATCATAATTTGTTGGTGTAGCTATAATCACAAAATCAGCATCCTTATATGCCATTTTTCCATCTAAAGTAGCTGTCAAATCAAGTTTTTTTTCATTTAAATACTTTTCTATATACTCATCTTGAATAGGTGATATTCGTTTATTTATCAAATCAACCTTTTCTTTAATAACATCTACAGCCACTACCTTGTTGTGCTGTGACAACAAGGTAGCAATTGATAGTCCAACATAGCCTGTTCCAGCAACTGCAATTTTTACGTTTTTCATTATAAAAATTCTCTCCTAGTTCTTACGTTTTAGCATGCCTACCTAATGCAAATTTTCCTTATACTGCTCCCTCATTCTTCATCACTCTTATAATAGTATGAAAAATAATCTTAATATCCCCCTTCACACTCCACTCCCCAATATACTGAGTATCCAGCTTTACCACTTCTTCAAAGTCCGTGATATTACTCCTGCCACTCACCTGCCACAGCCCGGTCAATCCCGGTCTGAATGACATTCTGGCTCTGTGGTGTGGTTCATACTTCTCCCACTCATCGAGTGTTGGTGGTCGTGTTCCTACCAGGCTCATATCACCCTTGAGGATGTTCCAAAACTGCGGCAGCTCATCTATTGATGTCTTCCTTATAAACTGTCCTATGCCGGTTTCCTTTGTTCCATCAGACAGTATCCTGTTGCCTATGATTCTCGGATCGAAGTCCATCTTGAACATCATTCCGTCGCTCACCTTGTTTTGTGCCGCAAGTTCCTTCTTTCGCTCCTCGGCATCCATGTACATACTTCTGAATTTGTACATCCTGAACTTTCTTCCGTTTCTGCCGATTCGCTCCTGTGCGAAGAAAATCGGTCCCGGTGATGCTATACGGATTGCCGGTCCCACAAATATCGTCACTATCAAAGTGATGATGCATCCGACCAGTCCTCCGAGTATGTCCATGCCTCTTTTTGCAAGAAGCTGTGTGGTGCTCGCATAGTTCATACTGGCGGTGATGACTGTATAGTCACCGATTTTTTCTATCTGATTAAAGCTGCCTGCCATGGACTTGTTTTTGGTGATGCCTCTGTGAACGGCTATTCCCATCTCAAGAAATATGTCTGCCATTTCATAGGGATATTCGCTCTCCGCACATGGTGGGATAAGCACCTCATCAACCCATTCCTCACAGGCATAGTCCACTATCCCGTCGTGGTTTGCAACTATTGGTATCTCGCATATTGTTTTTCCCTTCAGGTCGGCATCTGTTGCCGCTGCCACTATCTGTGTGTATCCAAAGCTGTTATCCTTTAGTCCCTGAAGTGTCTCCTCAAGGAGCTTTTCCTGTGCTATGACAAAGAGTGATTTTTTTGATGAAGCAAAGCTTCTTTTTTTGATAATTTTCTTTAACACCACTCTGCCTAAGTACGACACAAGAATATATATTGGAATCATGATGTAGTAAGACATACGCGAATATATCTCGCCCATCTGTGTGGTAAACAGGAAGAAGGTTGTTATTATTTCTACAAGTGCCACATGCTTACATGTAGCTATGAGCTCATCAAGATAACCGCGCTTCAATACATTTTTGAAGGCATCGGATACTATTTCCACGAAGAAATCTATGAGCATAAATGCTGTTGCAAGTATCCTGTAGTCCTTATCTATGTATGGATTGTCAGGTCCAAAGCGCCATATGTATGAGACTATGAATGCTATCTGCATGCACAGGACATCTAATAGCATAAAATCTATATGCTTTGTCCAGCCTCTTCCTTTCTTTCTGTACATTTTTTCTGTGTCTCCCTGTATTTCTTTAAACCCTATTTCCAGTTCATCCCTATACTGTCGAGCCTTGCTATGCGCTCTGTGTCGAGCACCATGCCGCTGGCCTTCGGGTTTTTTCTTTTACATCTGATATTTGATATCCAGCGTCCCAGCTTCACTCCGTCTGTGGAGTATGATACCGGTACATCCAGATTGCCGTTTTTCTCGTAATATGTTTTTGCAAGCTCAAACTTTCTGTTCCACTGTATGGCCGTCTTGCTTTCTGACCTGTAGCCTATGCTCTGCAGGCGCTTTAGCTGCTCGTCTGTCATTGAGCGGCTATTGGTCTGGTTGGACAGCCACCGTCCAAGCGGTATGCCGTCTGCTGTGACATACTTTGCAGGTACTTCGAGGTTGCCATGCTCCTTGTAGTAGGTCTTGGCTGCGCTGTAGTACTCTTCCCACTTCTGCTTGTTGTGGTCCCATATCATGCCAAGCTCCTCTAAAGCTTTTCTCTGCTCATCGGTGAGCGCCTGCTCTATGCCATACTTTTTCACCTTGAAGCGCATGTTGTTGATCCATGAGCCAAGCCTAAAACCTGTAGGCGATACGTATTTGGCTTTGATGTCCAGATTGCCGTAGGTATTGCGGTAGCTTTTAAGCTCCTCAAGCACCTCCTGCCAGCTTGAGTCCGTGACATCCCATATCATGCCTATGTCGTTTAGCTTTTGTATCTTTTCCCAGGTGAGGTTTCCGGATATATTGCCTGACTTCACACGCCTCTGGGTGTTTATCCATGCTCCCAGTGTGAGGCCTGACTCAGTTACATAGCTCTTTGGTATCTTGAGATTGCCATTTTCCTCATACCACTGCTTTGCCGCCTCATAGTATGTGTCCCAGGCACTTCCCAGATTCTCCTGCAGGCGCATGAATATCTCCCTGCTGTCCTTGGTCTCGTCTATGATGCGGAATCTGTCGTCAAAATGCTCTCTTGGCGAATGAGTGTCCGGATACAGTAAAAATGCTTCCTGCATCTCGTTTTTCAGGCAGTCTATGCAGTAGAGGCTGTCGAAGTTATTGACCAGGTCAAATATGACCGGTTGGTTTTTACTTCCTGCTGACAGTGCTCTGCCTATCTGCTGCAGATAGATGATTGGCGACACTGTAGGGCGAAGCAGTATTACTCCGTCCACATCGTCCACATGTATGCCCTCGTTCAGCATGTCTATGCAGTAGAGGAGCTTTAAGTGGCTTCCTGTGTCCTTTTTGAATTCGGCAAAGGCTTTGCTGGTCGACGCTTCGTTGTAGTACGCTGTGTATATGTGTGGCTTTTTGTCCACCTTGCTAAACCAGTCGGCAGCCTGCGACTTCATCTCATCCATATGCTCTCTGCCTGAGCAGAATACTATGTATTTGCCATCAGGCTTTGTCATCTGTCTGGCAAAGACCTCTGTGAGGCCGTCTGCCTGCTCGAGTGCACGCTTTAGCTGCTCTAGAAGCTTTTCGTTTTCCGATACAAGTCCCGGGTTTGATAAGCCCTCGATTCGTTTTTTCAGTTGTTCGAGCTCTTTCTTGTATGAATACATGGCTATAACATATTTAGGCTCCGGAAGTATTTCCCTCACGATTGCTTCTCCGAGTGTCATCTCTGAGGCTATGTTGCCCTCAAAGAGCTCCTCTGCCATATTGCGCTGGTTGTCCAGATAGCGTATGTTTGTCGCTGAGAGCCCCAGGCGCTTTGCCTTCGGATATGCTTCCAGAAGCTTCTTCACACTCTTGCCCCACTCTGCGGCTCCACAGCGGTGGAACTCATCGAGTATGATGTAGTCAGGGTGCAGGGTGTCTATGCTGTCCTCATGCTTCATGAGTCTGCTGTACGACATGTATTCTATGTTTGAGAACTGTGTGTCTATGTTCTCAATCTGTGTCTTGTAGATGTACTCACTTGGCGATAGCCATAGAAAATGCTTGTGTGGATGCTGCTCCACGAGCTTGAAGGCTATCATCGACTTGCCCGTGCCTGTCGGATGGATGACGGCTGCCATCTGCTTGTCCTCCAGCATGGTTTCGACTGCTCTGTATGCATCTTCGTTGTGTTTGTAAAGATGTATGCTCATTTGCTGCCTCCGGGTGAAACACTACATTAAAAGGGAGGTTGGAATTCGCAGATTATTACAATCTGCGAAATCCAACCTCCCCTATGTATAAAATAAGCATTTATATAAATTTGACCATTTTTATGACCACTTATGGGATAACTATAGAATTGATTGCGGAGCGCTTGGTCTCCAGATTTGGATGCACATAGCGGTTCAATGTAATATTCACATTGGAATGTCCAAGAATCTCACTTACACTCTTAGCATCGGCACCGCTGCTGATACAGTTTGTGGCAAAGGTATGGCGCAAAGCATGAAAGTGAGTATCACCGATACCTGCCTCTCTTAAATAGATATGAAATTTATTCTGATAAGTGCGGGGATCCATAGGCTGATTTTTCTTTAGAAAATAAGAGTCACTTTTTATTGAAGTGTTATAATAATCTGACAGCTTGTCATATATAAAGTCCGGGATAGGAATCTCACGAAGTGAATTTGAAGTCTTGGGTGAATCTATATATAAAGAAGTCTTTTTTGTGGCAGTGTGGTTATTTTGCAATGAACCGGATGTGTTTACTGTGTCTACCGGAAGCCTCTGCACTGTGCGATTGACATGCAGAGTGCGACCAATCATGTCGATATCTTCCCATTTCAGGGCACAAATTTCCCCTAAACGAAGCCCCATAAAAAGGCACAATAAAATACCGAGCTTATAGATATCAAGCTCGGTAAGAAGATACTTGGTTAGCTTTTGCTGGTCAGTTGTATTGATTGTATTTATGCTGTTTGAGGATGTGGCGGATGAAAGCCTTGCCCTGTACGACAGATGGATTTCCCCGGTGCCATATGTGGCAGCTCCATATGCAAGGATAGAATTGAATATACAAAATATGCTCTTTATAACGCTCTCACCGGCTGTTTCAGGCAGTACCTTGAGTATTTCATTCTGATTTAACTCTCCTATGATACGTTCTCCCCAGTTCGGTTTGATGTATTTATTGTATATAGTAGAATACTTTTGAATGGTGGAGAGCTTCCGGCTGGTTGCTATGCTTTCAAGCCATTTCTCAGCGACTTCTTTTACGGTGATAGTGGACTGCTTTGGGGCTGCCGTTTGATTAAGTGAAGCTGCTTTTGCTGTAAGCAGCCTTTCTGTTACTTCCTTATAGCTGTGGCCGTATACCGATTTGCACTTTTTACTGCCGGCTATGTCTACTATGTAGTAGCGGCCCTCCCATCGTCCGTCGGCTCTCTTTCTGATGTTGGTTCCTCTTCTTGACATGTCTGTTTCCTCCTTAAAATATATATGTATATATATAATTTATAGGAAGAAGAATATTAACTCCATATAATATCTTCTGTTTTATTTCTGACCACCATTTTGACCATCTAAAACTAAAAAATATATAAAATACATCCCAATAATCCCTTAAAAATGTAAAAAGATACAAAAAAAGATACAGCAGTTGACATAAATTGACTAAAGTTTTATTATATATCTAGTGTTTTTTAACAGAGGTGAAGTTCGCAGATTGTAATAATCTGCGAATTTTTTTATTCTTTCGGATTAAGACATTAGCAAAAAACACCTCCATTGCACTGCAATAGAGGTGTTTTCTTGCATGTTTACTCTTCAATCATCGAAAGACGTTCCTTAGCAATCTTAATGTCCTCATCTGACGAATTAAGCATTTGTTTTGCTGCAGCTACAGTACCATCATTTTTGAAGAAGGTCACCAATGTAGAAATTCGCTCTTCTCTACGTCCTTGTTCGATTCCTTGTTCGATTCCTCGTTCTTTAATTCCTTGACTTAGATTACACATAGATTTCAACAACTCCTTTCTGTCACCTTCCATTTTGATATCAAACTCATTCTCCAGCATATCATTTTTTTCCTCAGCACTTAGTTCTGGCAGAAATAATTATATAATAATAAGTCTATCCAATGCAATAGCCCAAATGTCATTAAAAAAGAGAGCGGGCCGGCGAATGGGAAGTTCGCCGGCCCAGATTTACACTAGGAGCAAAGTTTATACTTTGCGGAGATAAAATATATTTTTTTCGTGGCCATTCCTGTTGTCGCGGCCACGCTATAGTCTGATTTGCTTATACCGCTGCAAGCTTCTTTCCAAGCTCCTCGCAGGCTGTCTTTGCATCATCGTCCGGTGCATCCTGGCAGATAACACCCTCGCCGCCTACTACTGTAGCTCCGGCTGCTGTCATTCGCTCTACCCAGTCGCGCATCCACTCGCCATCGCCCCATCCGTATGAACCGAACAGACCGATTGTTTTACCTGCCACACTGCCCTCGAGCTCTGTGACAAATGGCTCCATCTCGCCCTCCTCGAGTACCTCTGCACCCATTGCAGGGCATCCGAGTGCAAATGCTGTCTCTGATTTAAGCTCATCTATTGAAGCACTGCTTACGAATACGATTTCTGCTTCCTTTCCGGCGTCTGTGACACCCTTTGCCACTGCCTCTGCCATTGCTGCTGTATTGCCTGACTGTGACCAATAAACTACACTGATTTTGCTCATTTTAATTCCTCCTATACCGCTATCTGCTGCGGTTCTTCTTTATATATTTCCAGTATCAGCCTCATATCTATATCCTCGGCCAATAGCTGTATGACACTTTCCTTCGCCTTTTCAAAATCCTCAAACATCTTCTTTTTAAGAGGTACGTTGCGGTATACCTTCCAGTACCCTGAATACAGGCAGCTGCATCCGTTATGCTCTATAAAGCCTCTCACATCCTCTATCGGATATCCAAGCAAAAGCCCCATCTCATGCGGAAACTGCTTGTGTTCATCATTCAGATACGCTTCATAGCGTTTTTTGAATTTAAGTAATATCTTGCCGAATGAAAAATCCTCATATCCCGCTTTCTTTAGTATGTCCAAAGCCTCTGAATTATTCAGATATGCTTCTAAGCGGCTCCTGCGGAATAAGAGGAAGGCGGTTTTCTCATTCCTTGCTGCGAGTCTGAAATGCGATATACCGGAAGCTCTAAGGATCACTCTCATGGCGCTCTCATCAGCGCTGTCAATCATGAGCATATTTGAGATTCTCGCTCCTGTTATTAGTGGGGCACACTGGAGGGCAAGCTGCATTTCCACGCTCTTTAAATTCATGCTCATCGCAATCTGAAAAACTTCCTGACACATTTTGGCTCCTTTCGTGTTAGTCATCTCTAACCTGAGTTAAATATATCTTACTTATACCTATATGTCAAGTGTTTTTTTATATTTTCATCTTTTGGGTATAAAAAAAGCACACTAAGATTTTTTATTTCTTAGTGTGCCTCTATATTTATAATTTCATATACTGTCCTTAATGCAAGCCCTTAGGACAATGATACCAGCCTTTCTTTAGCAATTTTAATATCTTCATCTGACGCATCAAGCATTTGTTTAGCGGCAGCCTCCGTTCCATTATTTCTAAAGAACTTAACTAATAACTCCAATTGCCCTTCCTTAATTCCTGCCTTCTTTTGTTCTTCACCATACTCTCTTACTGCATCACTCATAACACCACGACCTTCCTTTCCTTTATAGTAAGCTACTGCCTCTGACAATATTTCGTTTTTTATCTGTTCCGGTATGCACTGATGAAAATCCCTCATCATCTGGCCGATATCATCATTACCATTATACTTTCCATTAACATAGATGATATGTGAACCATCCCCAAAAACTTCACCTGTTTCATCAACACGTCTTTGAATGTGATAAAATGGCAGGCCCTTTTTAAACTTATCATGATCATAAATAAAGATTACGTAGGAATCCTCAATCTCCTTGAACTCCTGACCTTCTTTCAGCATCCTTGCATCCATCATACTGCTGTGATACCTAGCACGCTTAACATGTGCTCCCTCTGCGTTAATCTGTACCTCAATATCAATATGCCGCCCATCAGTATCAATTGCGTGAACATCCAAAGTAATACACCGTCCACCTATCACCGAATTCTTAAACTCGTCCTGCCCCTGCACGCTGACAACCTCAATATTACGCTCCATTATCACGCGAAGCAGCAACTCCGTTGCCTCGATATTCTGCCCAAATACCAGGCTCATCAGATTGTCGTCAAACAGTGTCATATTATCAATCAGTCTGTTGACGATTACATCATTTTGAACACCATTATTGCCCAAAATTTCTTTTGTCTCTCCCGACATTATTCTCCTCCTGTTAAGTTGTGTGAGCAGGGAGAAAATATTATCGTATTATAAAACAACTTGTTAATATAAAGCACCTGCAACCCACTTTGCTTCATAAAAACCAGGCTTTTCAACCGACATATCCATTTCCCTGCTATTGATTGGTAACTTAAAGCATTGAAAATTTCCATGTCCTTTGTCGAAAAATAATAAGTGGTTCTGCCCTCTTCAAAGTGATACGCACCGATGAAAATATGTACTGTGGTGCCGCTCAACAGAAATATAATGCTTTGAGATGATTGTAGCATATTGCATTTTATTTGTCATCATATTTTTTACTCCTTTTCATTCCTTCAACAATACTAAAAACACCCCACCAAAATGGTGGGGTGCCTCCTAAAACCAGGCTTATGATACCTGCACTCTATACATATTTTTGCGGTCAATCGCTCCAATCTCTTCGAGCGTATTGATCATCCGATACACCGTAGCAGTCCCGATAGAGCGGTCTATCTTCGATGCCCGGTAATAAATCTCTTTGCAGCTTCCGCACTCGCCCTCGAGGATTACATCAAGCAAAATAAGTCTCTGCTTTGTAATCCTGCACCCGCTGTCCTTTAGCTTGCCAACGATTACCTCTTTTTGCTCTATTGCTTCTTTCGACATACATCCTCCAATCGTTACCGATGCCGGCAGATGCCGCGTAAGCCCCCGATGAGTTTTTCATTAGGTTACCCATCCGGTGCTTCTTACGTACCCCGCCGGGGATTAATGACAGCCCTTGCAATGGCTGCAGTCCATTCCACACTGCAGGCTCTTGCCTGCTTTCTTTGATTTGATTATTGTCCTGATTACAAGTGCAACTATCACTACGAGAATTGCAATTACAATGATATCAGCCAGCATGTCATCATCTCCTATTCACTACAAATGCTACTAAATATGCTACTGCATTATTTCTTTTCTTTGAAAAATCCTATTATTATCTTTACGGCAAGCCCCAGCAGGCATAGAAGAACTATGACTGCTATGAGGTCTGCTGTGTTAAATTCCAGGTTGATTCTCATTTAAACTCCTGCTATACATTTGATGCCGCAAATGAAGCACTCTTTACTGTTGCCTTATTAGGGTCTTTTCTAAACAATAAGTATAATACACCTGCAAGGAGTACAAATGCAACTACTGTCCAGAAGTTGAAGGCTACCTCACCTATACAAAGTCCCACGATCTGGTAGAACATAAGTGTTACACAGTAAGCTGATACGTTCTGGAATATGATTGTAAACCAGAAGAACTTACGGTTGTTAAGCTCCTTTGCTGTTGTTGAGATAGCTGCAAGACATGGTGAGTCAAACAGGTTGAACAACAGGAATGATACTGCTACCATTGTTGTTGGGAAGAATGCTGCAAACTGATCATGCATGCTTACTGCATACTCTTCTACCTCTCCAAGTCCTGAGAGCACACCCATTGTTGAAACGATACCCTCTTTTGCTACAAAGCCTGAGAGTGATGATGCAACTGCCTGCCATGTATCGAATCCGAGTGGTGCAAAGATAACTGCGATTGCAGATCCGATTACTGCAAGTAAGCTGTTTTCTTTGTCAACAAGTCCGAATGCGCCATCCTGGATGCCGAAGCTTGAAAGGAACCACATAACTGCACAGCAGAGGAAGAGGATTGTTCCGGCCTTCTTGAGGAATGCCCATACTCTCTCCCATACATGTAACAGCACACCCTTTACTGAAGGGATATGATACTGTGGGAGCTCCATTACGAACGGTGCAGGCTCTCCTGCAAATGCTCTTGTTTTCTTTAAAATGATACAGTAGATGATTGTGAGGCCGATTCCTGCAAAGTACATAAGAGGTGCCATCCACCAGCAGCCGTCACCCATAATAAAGCCTGCGATAAGTGCGATAACCGGAAGCTTTGCTCCACATGGGATATTTGTTACTGTCATCATTGTCATACGACGGTCTTTTTCGTTCTCGATAGTACGTGTTGCCATGATTCCCGGAACACCACATCCTGATCCGATAAGGAATGGAATGAAGGACTTTCCTGAAAGACCGAATCTACGGAAGATTCTGTCCATGATGAAGGCTACTCGTGCCATGTATCCACAGTCCTCAAGGATTGAGAGGAATAAGAATACGATAGCCATCTGTGGTGCAAATCCGATAGGTGCACCAAGACCTCCGATGATACCTTCAACTACAAGTGATACGAGCCAGTCAGAGCAGCCTACATTCTCCATAAATGTCTGTACTGCCGGCTGAATCCACTCTCCAAAGAGTGTGTCGTTTGTCCAGTCTGTTACAATTCCACCGAGTGATGATACTGCTACATAATATACACCCCACATGATGAGTGCGAAAATAGGCAGTGCCAAAAATCTGTTTGTAACAATCTTATCAATTTTGTCTGATACCGTCTCTTTTCCGGCGCGTGCCTTCTTTACGCATGAGCCGATGATTGAAGATATGTACTGATATCTCTCGTTTGTGATGATACTCTCTGTGTCATCATCGTATTTGTCCTCGAGAGCTTTAATCTCTGCGTCTACGTTTGGAGCACTCTTTAATACCTCAGAAATCTTTGAGTCACGCTCTAAAAGCTTGATTGCAAAGAATCTCTTCTGGTTCTCTGCTACTGCAAGACCAAGCTTATCCTCGATGCCTGCTATTGTGCTCTCCACATCATCTGCAAAGTGATGTACCCTCTGAACGGATTTGCCTGACTTTGCTATCTCGATAGCCTTCTCTGCTGTCTCCTTGATTCCGGTCTTCTTTAAAGCTGAAATCTCAACAACCTCACAGCCGAGCTTCTCGCCGAGTGCCTTGATATTGATCTTATCTCCGTTCTTTCTTACGATGTCCATCATATTTACAGCCATAAGAACCGGAATACCAAGCTCGATAATCTGTGTTGTCAGATATAAATTACGCTCGATATTGGTTCCGTCCACGATATTGATAATCGCATCAGGCTGCTCTCCGATAAGGTAATTTCTTGCAACAACCTCCTCGAGAGTGTATGGAGAAAGTGAGTAGATACCCGGTAAATCCACCAGATCTACATCCTTGTGACCGATAAGCTTTCCCTCTTTTTTCTCAACTGTAACACCAGGCCAGTTACCAACATACTGGTTGGCACCTGTTAAGGCATTGAACAGTGTTGTTTTTCCGCAGTTCGGGTTTCCTGCGAGAGCAATTTTTACTGCCATGTTTTAATCTCCTTATTTTTGTTTGCTCATTCTGCCTACAGTTTGCATCCGCTAACTTATAGTCAAAAAAAATTTACTCTACTTCTATCATAGAGGCATCGTCCTTACGAAGTGATAGCTCATAGCCTCTCACTGTCACCTCTACCGGATCGCCAAGCGGTGCCACCTTGCGGATAAATATTTCAACACCCTTAGTGATTCCCATGTCCATGATACGTCTCTTGACTGCACCCTGGCCTGTGAGCTTGACAACCTTGACTGTCTCGCCTACTTTGGCTTGCTTTAATGTCTTCATGCTGACTACTCCTTTTTTAATTTTATTGTTTTTTAAAAAATATATATAAACGATTGCATAATTTCATATACAGAATCGTTTAAACCTAAAATTATTACAGCTTATACAGTGCATTGCTGCATGTGTTTATGTACGCTATATATGCTATATCTATTATATCAATCTATGTCTGTTACATATATAGTATCAGACCATGATTTTATTTGCCATGTCCTTGCCGATTGCTACTCTGGCGCCCTTTACATTGACTATCATATTGCCGGCTATCTCTGAGATGACAGTCACCTCTCCACCTACTACAAAGCCAAGCTTTTCAAGGAATGATCTGACTTCTTCCTTTCCGCCGATTTTCTTTATTATCTGTGCCTCCCCGGCACCACTCATTGATAATGGCATCATATTTACCTCTTTTCACGTCTTTAATGATAAAAAACATCATTTGGTATCTCTTACGGCTGTTAGTATACTCTAACGTTGCTTAGATGTCAATAATATTTTTTAGATTTTTCTTACTTTTTTCAGTTATGGCTAATATAACCTTATAATCATTTCACCACAACGTAAGGTACGCGCGCCCCGGGCACCGGTGGCGCACATGTACTCTCCTGCAGGCGCATAGCGAAGCAGTTTAGATACTGTTAACGTTTCGACGGTTTCGTCAAGCATAGAAACCCTAAAAAGCATAATTCATACAGTATCTTAACTGTAAAGCGTAGCCTGCAGGAGAGTACATGTGCGACACCAAGTGTCCGGGGCGCGCGTACCGACCTCAGAAAAAAGTATATTAAAATATTATATCACATAGAACCAGCTCGAATCAGTCTCCATCTCGCTGGCCACAAGCTCCTTTCGCTCTCCTGTTCTGATGGAAAGCTCCTGGTTTTTGATGCTGACACGAGCCCCCGGCTCGATAGATGAAGTAATAAATGCATTACTTCCAATGACAGCACCTCTTCCGATAACAGTCTCACCACCAAGTATAGAAGCTCCGGCATAGATAATGACATTGTCCTCGATAGTCGGATGTCTCTTCACACCCTTAAGCTTCTGTCCGCCTCTTGTAGAGAGAGCTCCGATAGTCACTCCCTGATATACCTTGACATTGTCACCGATAATAGTTGTCTCCCCGACCACGATGCCTGTTCCGTGGTCAATAAAGAAATTCTTGCCAATGGTGGCACCAGGATGGATATCAATACCGGTCTTGCTGTGTGCGTACTCTGTCATCATACGTGGGATGAGCGGTACTCCAAGCAGATGCAGCTCGTGGGCTATACGGTTTGTAGTGATTGCAAGCAGTCCCGGATAGCAAAGGATAATCTCATTGTAATTGTAGGCTGCAGGGTCTCCGTCAAAAAACGCAGCCACATCAGTCTCCACCAGAGCCCTGATTTTTGGAATCCTTTTAAAGAAATCATTGCTGATTTTCTCAGACATATTGACAAGCTCGTGATGAGATAAGCTCCTGTATTTAGGATTCTGTGGCAGGGCAAGCACCACCTGCTTGCGCAGATTATACATGATATCCTCTAAAAGCACTGCAATCTGGCTGTCCAGATTGTAATATCTGAAGCTCGTGCCCTTGAAATAGCCGGGATACATTATCTTAATGAGCTTTGAGAGCAGGTCACACACAGCATCCTTGTCAGGCTGTGAAAAAAGTGCCTGCTGATTTATGATTTTGTCATCATGATAGTCGTCAAGTATCTGTGATACGAGCTCCTCTATCATTTCTTTATTATTATCCATATATTCGAAGCCTCCGAATTTACTATTTATAATATTTTTTTGCATCCATACGCTCCTCCCATGTGCGGTTTATTATACCGCCTATGAAAAGCACATACATGCAACCATATAACCATACCATTATAAGCGCAATAGTGGTCATTGTGCCATAAAATGAAGAATAATTATTGTATTTATCCACGTACACAGAAAAGATTCCCGAAAAAATCATCCACGCAGCCGCCGCAAATACTGCCCCCGGGAGCTGGTACTTTGCCCTCTGCTTCTTGTTTGGCAAAAACACATAAATCACCCAGAAAAATAAAATAAGCACCGGCAGGCAGATTACCAGGCGATAATCAACCACACTGCCTATTATACTTCCAATTATATGATTAACATTCGAAAAATAAAGCTTCCTAAGCTTATTTCCAAACACCATGACACCCAGTAAAAAAATAAGTGCCAGCGCAAAAACGATACTGTAAAGCACCGAATATATGCGCCTCAAAATAAAATTTCTGTTTTCCTTCACATGGTACATATCATCAAGCCCTAGCTGAAACGAAATAAATGCCTTTGAGCTTAAGTACACGGCGGTGATCATAGTGATAGAAAGCCTGCCCGTGCCGCTGGCATACACCTCACTGGCCAGATCCTTCATGATGTCGCTGAACGATTCCGGAATAAATGAACTCGCCCACATCAGAAAATCAGCCTCAGTAAGCGGTGTCCAGCTCAGCAGCGAAAAGAAAAACAACAAAAACGGGAAAAACGACAACATCAAAAAGAAAGCCGCCTGCCCTGCATATGCAGAAATAGAGCTCTCTGAAAAATTGGTCACAAAATCAAAGGCTGTCACAATGATATCCCATCTTCGGCTGTATTTCCTCGCACTTATTTCCCCGGAATTTACTTTTTCCTTGCTATCTCCTACTTGGCTCTTTTTACCATGGTCATTTTTTCCGGTACCAGCTTCGGTGTTACATTCCTTACTATTTAAATCCTGTCTATTTTGCTTTGTCATCTGCCTTCTTCTGGAATTTCTCCTCAAATACTATAAAACGCTCATGAGTACCCTCACCAATGAGTCCTGCCTCATCAAAAGCCTTCACAGAAAAAGTGAGCGCTCTGCCATCCACCTTCACAAGCTCTGACTCACAGGTCACCTTCATGCCAACCGGTGTAGCCGAAACATGCTTGATATCAAGCGCAGTACCGACAGTACCGCTTCCCTCCTCAAGCTCAGACGCAACACTCTCAAAAGCTGTATTTTCCATTAGCGCAATCATCGCCGGAGTAGCAAACACATCCATCGTGCCACTTCCCATAGCCTTCGCTGTCTTATCCAAAGTCACTGTAATCTCTTTCTTACCTTTAATACCTGTCTGTAACATATTAGTCTCCTTATAATTATATGATAAAATAAATCCTAGCATTTTTACGCCATAATGTCCAGTGAAAAATAAGTTTATAAACTTTTCACAATTCCCAAAATGCCCAGTTCATGCGGTTTGTCGTCGTTTTGTTAGCACTCACTAATTTTGAGTGCTAATTTTTTATTGACTTTTCCGATATTGCGAACTATTATTTTATTATGCTTATAAAACAAGCTAATTTACTGCAAATATTAAATGACCTACACTCGCGGAAACAGACTTAAATTGCGGGTAGCAGACAGTTGTTCCGAAGATAAAATATGAACTGCCACAGGGTTCCATTACCGGACAAGGCGGCACAACCAAAATTATGCCATAACACTATCCATACAAAATCCTGTGGCTGACTTCATTTTTTCTCTGAGGAATTATTGTCTGTCCTACTGCACCTCACAGCCTATAACCGCGGCGTAAATGTAAATAAAAAACAAGGAGTGTGTAAAAATGACAGAAAAACACGGCAATCTTTCAATTGACAGCGACAACCTGTTCCCTATTATAAAGAAATGGTTATATTCAGACCACGATATCTTCTATCGTGAGCTCATCTCAAACGGCTGCGATGCCATCACAAAGCTCAAAAAGCTCGACATGATGGGTGAGTATTCCCTCCCTGTAGACTACAAGGGCAAGATTCAGGTGCTTGTAAACCCTGACGAAAAGACAATAAAGATTATCGATAACGGTCTTGGTATGACAGCCGATGAGGTTGAGGAATACATAAGCCGTATCGCATTTTCAGGTGCTACAGACTTCATTGAGAAATATAAGGACAAGTCAAATGATGACCAGATTATCGGTCATTTCGGTCTCGGCTTCTACTCAGCATTCATGGTAGCTGACGAGGTAACAATCGATACTCTCTCTTATAAAGAGGGCTCTACACCTGTTCACTGGTCATGTGACGGTGGCACAGAGTACAACATGGAAGATGGCGACATGGACGACGTCGGAACAGAGATTACTCTCTACTTAAACGATGACTGTCTCGAGTTCGCAAACGAGTACCGCGCACGTGAGGTTATCGAAAAGTACTGTTCTTTCATGCCTACAGAGATTTACCTTGCAAAGGAGAATGCTCCTGAGGAGTACGAGACAATAGACAAGGCTGACAAGCGCGACACTGACACTGTCATCGAGGAAATCCATGAGGATGCCAAGTACGAGGAAAAAGGAAATGACAAGGGCGAGAAGGAGCAGGTAGAGGTATCTCCTGCAAAGGATCAGCTCAAAATCGTTAAGCGTCCTGTTCCGCTCAATGATACAACTCCACTTTGGACAAAGAGCCCGAATGAATGTACAGATGAGGAATACAAGGACTTTTACAGAAAGGTATTCTTAGACTACAAGGAGCCTCTTTTCTGGATTCACCTGAATATGGACTATCCTTTCAACTTAAAGGGTATCCTCTACTTCCCTAAGATCAACACAGAGTACGACTCAATCGAGGGAACTATTAAGCTTTACAACAATCAGGTATTTATTGCAGACAATATCAAGGAAGTCATTCCTGAGTTTTTGATGCTCCTTAAGGGTGTTATCGATTGTCCGGATTTACCGCTTAACGTATCACGTTCTGCTCTCCAGAATGATGGCTTCGTAAAGAAGATTTCTGAGTACATCACCAAGAAGGTGGCTGACAAGCTCATCGGTATGTGCAAGACAGATAAGGAAGCCTATGAGAAATACTGGGATGACATCAGCCCATTCATCAAGTTTGGCTGCTTAAAGGACGAGAAGTTCTGCGACAAGATAAACGACTATATTCTTTTCAAGGATATCAATGACAAGTATCAGACTCTTCCTGAGCTGCTCGCACCTGTTGCGGAGGATGAAAAAACAGATGCAGAAGGTTCCGATGCTTCTGACAATACAGATGCAAATGCAGACAGCTCAGCCGACACTGATGAAAACAAGGAGCCTGAGAAGAATACTGTTTACTATGTCACAGATGTAGTACAGCAGGGTCAGTACATCAAGCTGTTCAAGGAGCAGGGCATGAACGCTGTTATCCTTGACCACAATATCGATACCTCATTCATCACACAGCTTGAGCAGAGAAATGACCACTACAAGTTCATGAGAATAGATGCAGACCTCACAGAGTCTCTCAAGGATGAATCCGGTGCAGACCTCACAGAGGCAACCACTACTCTCTCAGAGGTATTCAAGAAGGCTTTGAACAATGACAAACTCACTGTAAAGGTAGAGAACCTTAAGAACGCAGATGTAGCATCTGTGCTCACACTCTCTGAGCAGGGCAGACGTATGCAGGATATGATGAAGATGTACGCAGCCGGAGGCATGGGTGGAATGGATCCAAGCATGTTTGCCGCTGACCAGACACTCACATTAAATGCCAACAACGAGCTCGTGAAGTATATCTTAGATAATAAGGATTCTGAGCATGTTCCAATGTTTGCTGAGCAGCTTTACGACCTTGCAATGCTTTCTAACCAGCCGCTTTCAGTTGATCAGATGACAAAATTTGTAAAGAGAAGTAATGATATCATGCTTCTTCTCACAAAGTAATCTCATAAAGTAAGCTTACGGTTCACATCTCATTATAAACAAAAAGCTGTACACTATGCGGGCTTCATAGCCCTGCATGTGTACAGCTTTTTATTTGGTCACCTCACTCTTACCGGCTCTCTTAAACAAATAGTTCACAAACACTGCCGATATCACTCCAAGCACAGCTCCCGCTAGGACATCCGTTGGAAAATGCATGAAGTTGTACATACGTGAAAATGCTATAAGTATAGCAAGTACAAGCGCCGGTATTCCCATTCTTTTATCTATAAACATAAGTGTCACTGCTGCCGTTATGCCGTTTAGCGTGTGTCCCGAAGGAAATGATGAGTCAAACGGTATCGTTACTATAAGACTGACTGTCTCATCTATCTGGCATGGTCTCAATCTGTCGACTATATTTTTTATTATCAGATTGCCCACTATAAAGCTCAAAAGCTCTGCCGAAAGCATCTGCAAGCCTCCACGACGGTATTTTTTTGAAATACAAAGCACTACACCTATCACAACCCACAATGCGCCTGCATTTCCGAGGGTGGACAAAAGTGCCATTACCTTGTCCAAAAGGGGTGTTCTGATACTCTGAATTGCATAGAGGAAGTCAAATTCCCAGTCCATATTATATGCTCCTATCTATTTTAGTGTCCTCTTATTCTAGTTATCTTCTTTAAAGTATTCATCATACACGGTAAAAAAGGAGCTTGTTTTCACATCTTTTTCATCCTTTATACTGATGGAATCCCATAGGTCGCTGTTTAAGCTAAAGCCTGCTTTTTTTACAAAGTGCTCATAGTCGTCATTAAACTGCTCCTGCTGCCGCTTTTGCAGTATCGTGACCTTGTTCTGCTCTGTTTTTTCACGATCCAGCTTGGATATACACTTGATGAAATAGTAGCCGTCATCTGTGCTTATCATATCCGATGTCTCTCCATCGCCAAGCTCAAATGCTATAGCCTCAACCTCCTGTGGCAGAGTGCCCTTTGCCGCATATAGTTCTGTCTGGCTGTCCTCACTGCTGCCTGATGCGACTGCTGCAAAATCTTCCTTCACCGAGAGCTTCTGGCTCACAGCATCTGCGCTCTCATTGCTCTTTACAAAGATTTTTTGTATATGGATGACTCTTGCATCCTCATCGCTTACCTCTGTATCAACGCCCTTCGACAGAGATTTGTACAGCTTTTGCGCAATCGCATAATGCTCGTATGCGCTCTCTATGTCTGATTCGTCAGCCTTTGTGAATTTCTTTTCAGCTTCATTTAATGAGCCATAGTATTCCTTTGCTGCCTTTGACACACTACTCTTTTCCTTGTCTGTAAGAGTAATCTTCTTCTGCTGTGCAATTGAAACCATGCAGTATATGCGCGTCAGCTCATCAACAGTGACATCCCTTATGTATTTTTCCACATCAGACGCATCATCTGTCTCGAGCAGATTCACATCATACATAGTGCCATACAGATTTTTGTAATTGGCCAGATATATGAGTGCCTCCGTCTTATCGCACTTCATATTGTCCACGGAAAAAACTGTATGGCTGTTCGTGGTATTTATATCAAGCACTATTTCCTTGCCCCCAATACTGCAGCCTGTGAGCAGTGTCGCGGATGCAAGCAGCATACACATCGTTTTCTTTAAATATTTCATACCTGCTATCCTTCCACAACAAGGAATCTGCCGTCCGCAATGGCAAAGACCTCACTCTGGTCCATAAGCTCATCATCTGACATGCCCGAAATATCTGAGCCTGCCTCATCAAAATAATCTCTTACTTCCTTTATATTCTTACATACCACAGCCATGCAGTCCTCTAAAAATTCCTCTGCGGCCTCCGGAGTATCAGCAACCTCCTCGCTAAAAAGCTGTGTCTGTTTCTTTAAAAATGTGTCTAATACCTCGTCATCGTACTCGTACATACTGTATTCCTCCATGTAAATTATGTTCTTTGGTTTTATAATTATATAATAGATTGCTGTGACATGCCACTATTTTTTATATTCATAAACGGCTGTATTAATTATTTGCGTTACCGTTTACTTCAGTATGACCGGTAACAATTGTCTGCTGTAAACAAAATGAATATATGAGCCTCTCATCCGCCTGTATACTCTTACCATCTGTGGAAAAAATTCTTCCAAGTGCATCAGCATACAATTCAAGCTGTGTGCTGTATCTGTCGATAAGCTCCTGTGCGGCATTTACCCTGTCCGTCTTGTAATCAAGCAGCACTATTTTATCATTTTCCAGCCAGAATACATCAATAATTCCCTGAACCAATACTCCCTCATAGTCCATCACAAAAGGCTTCTCTTTATACAAATCGCCTCTCTTATCCGCCTGTGCCATACGCGCTGCCACATCTGATGATATAAACTGCTCTATAAGCTTTGGTCTGGTCAGCCTGTACATGTCATCTGTGATAAGCCCCTTTTTTAGCATTTCATCCATGCTTTTCTTCACAAATGCACTAACTGCCACATGGTCTTTTGTATCTATATCACACAGCCTCTTGAAATCCAGGCACTCCATAACACGGTGCACTGCAGTTCCGCGCAGCGCTCCCTGATTCACACCAACTGCATTTTTTAGCTCTTTGCTTTCATTAGAAGCACCGCCTGCCTCATCATCCCTCGCAAAGTCCGGCACATACGTCTCCTTCTCCTCCAATAGGAACTTAGGACGCTCTGCCTCCCTCTCTGTGCTGTCGTACTTTTCAACCATAGAGTCATGCTTCAGCTCAGATACAGAATATTTGCTTTTTTTAGTTATATCAGAGGCATATGCATACTCAAAATCAAATTCCTCTGCGAGCTCTTTGGCTTTTGTTTCATCCGCTGCACTTATGTGCCCAATAAGCTGCGCTTTTGATATATCGTTTGCCGCCATATCCATCGCAGTTCGTGCAGCAAACTCTGTGGCATCGACTGTGGATACCGTATACTTATCCGGATATGACAGCATAGCCGGTATAATCCAGTCCAGATAACATCCTGCGCCCTCCCTTTGTCCGAAGCTTATTGGCTGGTTTGCATTTACATTGCCTCTATACTTCTCAAAGGATTTTTGGGCATTTGAAAGGCCACCTGTCAGGATTATCTTTTCCTTTGCCCTGGTGAGTGCTACATACAGCACACGCAGCTCCTCTCCCAGATTTTCCCTTTTAATGCGGCTCTCTATCTCATTTCTGATTAGTGATGGCCGCTTTGTCCTTGGGCTTTTTGTTTTTTCCACCAGACCAAGTCCCAGTTTTTCGTGTATCACCAGGTCTGATTTTATGTCCTGCGTATTGAAAAGCTTGCCAAGTCCGGAAACAAACACCACCGGAAACTCAAGACCCTTGCTCTTGTGAATTGTCATGATACGCACCACATCATCGTTCTCGCCTGCTGTATCTGCCTCTCCGTAGTCTATCTCGTATTTTTGCTGTATATCTATGTACCTGACAAAGTGAAACAGCCCCTTGTAGCTGGTCTTTTCATAGGCTGTGGCCATCTCTATCAGCATATCTATATTCTGTCTGCGCCGCTTTCCTGCCGGCATGGCCGATGCATACCTGTAGAAGCCTGTCTCATCAAGTATCATGTACAAAAGCTCATGGATTGGCGTATCAGCTACGGCACCTCTGAGTCTCTCAAATACCGCTGCGAAGGCTTCAAGCTTCTCATCCTCATAGCCATCCTCTCCTGCCATGGCGCTAAGTGCAGCCTGTGCAAAGCTTACTCCCTTAAAGGCTGCCCTGATCTGTGCAAGCTCCTCATCATCCATGCCCACGATAGGCGAGGCAAGCACTGCTGCCATCGGAATATCCTGCAGCGGATTGTCGAGTATACGAAGCATTGACAGTATCACCTGTATCTCATACGATGAGAAGTAGCCTGTATTTGACTCTACATGCGCCGGAATATCACAGTCCTTTAGCACAGCTGCCACTGTATTGCCCCAGGTCGCAACACTTCTCGAAAGTATCACTATATCCCTGTACTGCACTGCCCTTAGCTGCCCTGTCTTTTTATCAGTCACCGTACCGTTTTCCATCAGACTCCTGATACGGTTTGCAATCAAAAGAGCCTCTATCTGCACCTTGTCTCCATCCTCATCCTCTATAATTTCAGACAGCTCCTCGTCCTTGTAATCAACAAGCAAAAGCTCAGGACTCATCGTCTCCTCCGGATAGCTTGCCCCCGGATACAGTGCCGCATCGTCATCATACTGCACATTGCCCAAATCAGCTGCCATTATTTTGTAGAATATGTCGTTAGTAAAGTCTAACACCTCATTCCTGCTTCTGAAATTCTTATGCAGATCTATCCTCTGGTGTGCACTGTCATCTGACGTATATGTGTTGTATTTTTCCATAAACAGCTCAGGACGTGCCATTCGAAACCTGTATATGCTCTGCTTCACATCCCCCACCATAAACATGTTGCCGACTCCCCGGTGCTCTCTTGAAATAGCTCTTAGTATATCCTCCTGCACCTGGTTTGAGTCCTGATACTCGTCAATCATGATTTCCTCAAAATGCTTTGAAAACTCACGCGCTGTCTCGGTCGGCTCAAGTGTCCGCTCATCCACCAGTATGCGAAGCGCAAAATGCTCTATATCCGAAAAATCAAACACTCTTTTTTTTGTCTTTACAGCCTCCATAGCATCATAAAACTCGAGTGAGAGCCGTATGAGTTCTTTAACAAATGGTCTTTGGCGCTCAAGCTGCTCATACATGAGATCCGTTGACATGCCAAAGTATTTCTGCTTTATTCCATCCACCTTCTTCTTGGTGGCATCGCGCATGCTTTTCACGCGCTCTTTTTTCTTCTCGTCTCCGTCAAATTTCCTGATGACTGCAATTCTGCCAAAGGATATTTTGTTTAAGAACTCCTGCATGCTGCCATAGCCTGTCACATCAGACAGTCCATCAAACAGCTCTATATCCTCTGAAAGCGTAAGCGCATACTTTTCAAGTCCCGGTGTCGCCAAAGACATATCTTTAGCCAGTGTAAGCTCCTGTACGGCCTCCTCCAAAAGCACTCTGCTGTAATCCACTATCTCCTTAATGATTTCTGAGTCCTCAAGCTCTTTAGCTGACTTTATATCATAAAGCATTAAGAGGCTGTTCATCCACCTTCTTGGCCATGATGAACTGCCTGCCTTATAGTAGATATCCTCCACCATCTGCCTGACTGCAGAGTCATTTCTCCCCTTGCTGTAGGTATCTACCAGATTAATAAATGCCTCGTTGTCTTCTCTTGCATAATTGTCCTCAAATACCTGTGCAAGTGCATCCTTTAGCATAAGCTTAAGCTCGGCCTGGTCACCAATCCTGAAATCGGGATCCAGATCAAGCTGCGCGAAATTGTTCTGCACCACAAACAGACAAAACGAATCTATTGTAGTGATTAGCGCATTGTGAACAAGTGTCGACTGCCTCTGCAGATTTTCATCGTCCGGCTTTTGCTCCTTCAAGCTGTCTATGGCGCGGCTTACACGCTCTCTCATCTCAGCTGCTGCCGCCTTGGTAAACGTCACCACAAGCATCCTGTCGATATCCACAGGCGGATCATCCACACATATTCTGTTTACTATACGCTCAACGAGTACTGCCGTCTTTCCCGAGCCCGCTGCCGCCGAGACAAGTATATCCCTGTCTCTTAAATCTATAACCTTCTGCTGTTCACTGGTCCATTTAACATCCATATTATGTCTCCCGATTATGGCTTTATATTATTGTCTCCATAGACTTCTTTATGCTCTGCCTCTGCAAGCTGAGTACGCATTTTATCAAGCACATCTTCCTTATTGTCACCGTTAAAGCTTCTTTCGCTAAAGCCCGGTATCCTTGAATCATACCTGCATATGGCCTGAAAAGCGCAATATGCGCAGCTGTCTGTTTTCTTGTTTTTGATAGGATTGACTGCGACATTTCCATCGTATATTTCTCTTCCTATCTCGCGAAGCTTCTCTCTCGCAAACCTTGTTATTACATCAAACTCTTCGGCACTTACCACCCTTGAGCCTGCAGCCGGTGTCTGGTCCTTTTTTAAAGTGACAGGAATTACATCGGAGCTTTTCTCAAAGTCCCTGTCCATGCCCCTGTATGCCTTTTCATCCGAGTTTATGAGTCCATCAGGCTTGAGCCTCTTTAATATCATCTGATTGATTTCTTCCTCAGACAGCTCCGCACCCGGAGCCACATCCTTTAAATCAATTACAGGATCGTCAATGTGATAGTATAGCATACCGCCCGGCTCCACACTTACCTGCTTTTGTGCCGCCTTCTTTTGCTCCATGACAGCGTCCATATACACTGCAAGCTGAAGCTGTGTGCCATAGTACAGCTTCACCAGGTCAAAAACTGTATTTCCCGACTTGTAATCCAGTACCTTCACAAACAGCCTGCCCTCATCCCGGTATGTGTCAGTTCTGTCCACGCGTCCCTTTATATCAACCGTCACATCATTTGCCATATCAAGGCTCTCGTAAAAGTAAAACTCAAACCTCTCCGGAACAAAGCTTCCCCTTCGTATCTGGGTTGTGAGCGCCCATACTGTCTGCTTAAAGACCGCCTTCATATGTGAGACGGTGTGCAGGCTCTCTGCAGTATCAAATATGCCAAAGCCTGTATACTCATCAATCACCTCATTTATTGCTTCCATCGCAAGCTCATCTCTTTTTGCATCTGTCACGCTAAACCAGTCAGTACTCTCCCTATCAAGTTTTTTACTGTATCTTTCGAGTGCTCCATGGTATATGTTACCCATATCAAGGGATGAAAAGCCGCTTTCCTCACGCTCTGTAAGCCGCAATCCATAATTCAGGAAGTGCGCATATGCACACCTCGCAAACTGCTCAAAGCGCGTGATACTGCCCTCCATGTGTCTGCCGTATATGCTTCTAGCCACGTTACGGCTTATCGGATCCTTTGAATAATGCTCAAACCTTGCCTCTATGAGCCGCTCCACGGCATTTTCATTGACATATTCTTTATCATTTACTTTATCATCTGCTTCATTACACATCTCATCATAAAGCATCACCGCTGCCGCAATCTCGCACCAGCTGTCATCCACCTCGTTTGACAGCAGATAGTCCATGGCGCTTCTTTTGCCGGAAAGATCTGCAAGCTGCTCCACGTCCTCTGTCTCTGTCACTGCAAGCTTTGGAAACATTCCCCTTAATACACCTATGAGATATGATGGCTGGGCAGCCTTTTTCTCACTGTCAAGCCTCGTGTAGCTTATATAAAGCTCCTTAGATGGCTTTGTCATATTCAGATACAGATAAAACCTCTGTATAAACGCCTGCTCCCTCGCACCCGGCGCAAGCTCTATATCCAGCTCCTTAAGTGCATCTCTCTCATACTGGGATATGATGCCTCCTCTTCCTGCTGCCTTTGGCACAATCCCATCATTTACGCCCGCAAAAAACATGATCTTTATGTTGGTCAGACGTGTTCTCTCGATATCTCCGATGGTCACTGTGTCGTATCCAGGCGGTATGACTGCCACATCTGCTGCATCAAGCCCGGCATCCAGTATCTGTGTAAATTCCTCTGCATCCATGCATTCATCACCCAGCACCGCCACATATTTTTCAAAGAGCTGCATGACTATTTTGTATATCTGTCCGTATTCCTTTGATGCTGTCTGGTCTCCTGCCTCAAGCAGTGCCTGCTCCTTTTTTGCAAGCTTATCAGGTATATCAAGCAAAACTGTCAGCCTGTATATCGCCATTACATAGTCCTTTACACTTGACTTTTTATCGGAAAACACCTGATATACCGGCTTTAAAAGCTCTATTATATACTCCCTGCTTTTATTTAAAAGCTCAAGGTCATAGCATGCCCTTTGCTTTGGCAGCCTGACCCACTTTTTGTCCCACGCGCTTTTACCTCTCACACCACAGGCGAGCACGTAGTTTTCAAGTACGTCTATTTCATTGTCCAATAGCTTACTAAAGCCGCACCGCAAAAATCTAAACACCGAATCAGCGGAGAAATTCTGTGCCGCAATATCAGGAATGGATCTGATAAACTCAATAAACGGATGAAACAGAATCTCCTGTGTGGCATCGATAAAGTAAGGAATATTGTATTTGTCAAATATCTCACGCACATAATTTGCATATGTATTTACATCACCTGTGACTATCGCAATATCACGATAGCGCAGACTTTCGTTTCTCACGAGCTCATTAATTTTTCTTGCTATCCTTGTCAGCTCCTGCTTTGGGTCACGCAGACAGTCTATGTGAATGTGCTTTGGTTCTTTTTCAAAGGAGCATCTTCGTTTTCTGAAAAGCTGCTGCTCCATAAAGCTTAGCTCCTCGTTTTCTGAAAGCCTGTAGTTTTTATCAAGGATAATGGGGTCCTCGACCTCTATGCCATAAAACGCTGCCATTTCGGTGAGTGATTTCACAGTCCTTTTTGGCATGTCGAACAGCTCCTGCATGCCCCTGCTCTTAAAAATATCCTCACGACAGTCTATAGTCAATGTGACATATATTTTCTTTGAAATGACAAAGAGCTTTTTGATGAGCTGGTTCTGTATAGGTGTAAAGCCTGTAAATTCATCAAATGCAATGACTGAATTTCTAAGAATGGCAGACTCCTCTGCCACATTGCAAAGCACATTAAGTATTTCCTCTGCCGTAATATATTTATCCTGCATGAACTTCTCAAATGCTTCATAGAGCACGAGCACATCCTTGAGCTTGCCGGAAAGCGTATCGGACAGCCTGCCGGAATCAATATATCTTCCCAGCTCCTTTGGTGATATATTGTACTGCACAAGCTCTGAAAGCAGTGACTTTACCTCGCTTATATAGCCGATGCGGTTTAAGTTTCTGCCTATTACGCCAAGCTTATCCGCTTCCTGTGCCGCAAGCTTTCTGAGCACGAGATTCTTTCCTGTCTCCTCAAGCACCGTGAGATTTGTGATTCCCAGCTCATCAAACACTCTGTAGGCTAAGCGCTTAAAGCTTAGCACATCTATATTCATGATGGCTTTGTTCTCAGACAAATCCACAAGCTGTCTCTGCGTCTGCATCGTAAACTGCTCGGGCACTATGACAAGATAATTGTCCCTTGGGTGTGCCTTTGCCTCTTTCACTATCGTGTTAAAGAGATATTTTGTTTTTCCGTTTCCTGAATTACCTGTGATAAACTGTAATGACATAAAAAGACTCCATGATTAACTACGGTGTAAAATGTATACTGTAATTATATCATGAAGTCCTCTATTATTGAATTATTTAATTTTAAATCTTGAGGTAATATTCTGTAATTCCGATGCAGAATCCTTACAGTTTGTAGAGCGCTCAAAGCTCTCGCTTGTAAGCTCAACTACCTCTGTTGTCTTGTTGGCAATATCATTGATGCCGATTGAGCATTCATTGATATTCTGGTTGATTGAATCCATAGAATCCGTTATGCGGCTTATCGCATTTCTAAGCTGCTCAACCTCGCCGTTTGCCTGATTCATGAAATCCTCGATGCTTCTTGCTACATCACTGTACTCATCAGATGATGTCATGAAAGCATCATAGTCATTCATTACCTTATTCTCAAGGAAGTCAAGTACATCAACCAGACATCCTGTAAGTGTCTCTACCGATGAATTAACCTGTGCAACAATTGTCACAATATTGGCACCTGTTGCTGTTGATTCTGCCGCAAGATTTGCTATCTCACTGGCTACAACCGCAAAGCCCCTGCCCTGGTCTCCGGCTCTTGCCGCCTCTATTGAAGCATTTAAAGAAAGCAGTGTTGTCTCATCTGCTATATCCTGAATAGCCTTCGCAAGCTCATTAATCTTTTCTACCTGCTTCGCATCTGTTATTGCCTTTTCAGATGTACTCTTGATAGAATCATAAACCTTAAGGGTTTCTTCTCTTGCACTGCTTGTTCTGTTATGGATGGCATTTGCCTTCTCCATGGCTCCGGCTGTCAGGCTTGTTCCCTCACTTATCTTGTTTGCCACCTCGATAGCATTATTGTTCATATTGAGGACACTGTTTGTAACCTCCTCTGTTGACTGTGAGGTAGACTCCATGCTTGCGGCAAGCTCCTCGTTGGTTGCCGAGTTGTTGGTCGAAGCATCGGTTACATTCTCTGAAATATCATAGAGAGTATTTGAGTCGTTTACGAGCTTCCCTGAGATTCCGTTGAGCTCTGTTATAATACCATTTAACTGCTCCTTCATTCTCTTTAGAGCCACACCCATGACACCGATTTCATCCTTCGTAATTGGAATTTCATGCTCATCGGTCATGTTGAGCTGTGAGATATCATCGATAACTGCTGTAAGCTTTGTAATTGGCTTCGTAATCCTTCTAGTGACAAGGATACCGATTCCAACTGCTAAAATAACCAGTACCACGCCCATTAAAAGAGAGAATGTGGTGATCGTGGTGATGGATGCAAGCACATCTGATTTATCTGCCTCTACATATACTACCCAGTCATTGACCGTACACATAAATGCTATGTACTTTTCCTTGCCGTCCACCTTACATTCCTCAACCTTTGCAGTTTCCATGACTCCTGTAGAGTTGAGCTTGTCGAGTACCTTTTGGATTACGGGATTATCCTCCATCTTTTTGCCTATCATCTTAGGGTCGTCATGATAGACATATTTTCCATCCTTGTCCACCAGATATGCCTTACTTGAATCCATATCCTGGATGCCGACATTGTAAAGTATATACTGCACCCTGACATCCATATTGACCTGGTCTGTATCTCCGTAAAAGCTCTCATATAGTGTATTTGACGCAGATACACATGTATCATACAAATAGTTCTCACATAAAGTTACCACGTTCTTCTTCATTACGGTAAGCGAAACCGATAATATTGCCACAATAAGAACAAGTGAAGTCGTGGCAATAAGCGTCGCTACCTTTGCCTTTATAGTTTTCATAAATTATTCCTCCTCACTGCTCTTTTGATTTATCCAGTCAGCCTTGACTGTATCTACAAGTGTATCCCAGTCCATCTCACCATTAACGTAGAGCGTCAGGTCGCTTCCCATGTTATCCTTAAACTTCTGGTTCGGGAATGTAACAAAGTTCCATGGCACAGACTTCCTTGAGCTGTCATTCATGTACTCAAGTACCTCAACTGCAAGTGGGTTTGACGGATATTCTGATTCCTTAAACGTACTAAACGGAGGAATAAATCCAAACTTTTCTGTTACAAATTTCTTTCCCTCTTTTGAGCTGTAAAGCCACTCCAAAAAATCAATAGAGGCCTGCTTTTCTTCATCTGTTGCCTGTGAGTTGATACAGATATAATTCTCTGTTCCGATGCAAAGTCCCTGTGACTCTTCACCATCCATACCTGTATATATAGGCATGTATTTTGCATCCTCCTGTTTGACCACATTGCCTTCCGTACTCTCTATCTGTGTCCAGCCCCAGTTACCGTTTTGAATCATTGCAGCCTTGCCCTGCGCAAATTCCTGCATTGAATCCTCTACACCCTTATCTGTGAGCTCCGATGCCGGAGTGCATGAATTGTTTACATACAAATCAAAAACATTTTTAAATTCATCACTGTATGTAAAATCAATTGAGTCAAGATCCGATGCATTTTTATCCTGAAGCTCATAGGTTATAGGGATATTCATCAGATGTGTATGCCATCTCCAGCTCTCACCCGGTGAAAGAGATGTTGAGCCAAACACTCCCTCTATTCCAAGCTCACTCTTATGAGCCTGCATATCCTCCACTACCTCCTTTAAGGCAGCGAAATTGTTTATCTCCTTCACGCTCTTTATCTGGCTTGTCTTATCTGATAATGCAAAGTATTTGTCCATAATTGCGTTGTTGTAGATGATTCCATAGCCCTCAACAACGTAAGGTATGCCGTATACGCCCTTTCCGTTGTCGCCGGTCACTGCCATGCTCTTGTCCAAAAGCCATGAATACAGCTTTGTGTCTGAAAGATCCATACAGTAATTCTTCCACTTGCCATACTCAACAGGACCGTTTATCTGGAACATTGTCGGGTAGTCCTTCTTTGCAAGCTCCGCCTTAAGTGTTCTCTCATGATTGCCATCAGCTGCTGTAAGCACCTTGAGCTTAATACCGGTCTCCTTTTCATAGGCTGCTGAAACCTCCTCCCAGACTGACTTCACCTCTGGTTTACAGCTCAGGAAGTATATCTGTGTGACCTTTTTTGATGATGAACCAAATGAACATCCTGACAGCATTGATACAAGCATCGCCAATGTCATAAGTGATGCCACAAATCTTCTCTTTTTCATTCATTTCCTCCTAATAACTAATTATTTTAAATTTAACATAATTTTTTTTTAGCTAATTAAGTGCTTTTTTAAAATATAACATCTTTTTCACTTAAATACTAGTACTTTTTACATATTTGATTAGAAAACTTTTGTTTGCTCATAACACATCGCAAAAACGGCATGAATCCTGTTGGATTCACACCGTTTTATCTTTATTTAGTATATAATTTCTCTTATACCCTGTGATTAGTGATGGAAAAGTCTGATTCCTGTAAAGCTCATCACCATGCCATACTTATTACATGTATCAATAACATGGTCATCTCTCACAGATCCACCCGGCTGGGCTACATACTTCACGCCACTCTTGTGAGCACGCTCAATGTTGTCACCAAATGGGAAGAATGCATCAGATCCAAGTGCTACATCTGTATTCTTGTCAAGCCATGCTCTCTTCTCCTCTGCTGTAAATATGTCCGGCTTTACCTTGAAGAACTTCTGCCACTCGCCCTCTGCAAGCACATCCATATAATCCTCACCGATATAAAGGTCAATAGTATTGTCGCGGTCTGCACGTCTGATACCATCCACGAACTGAAGTCCAAGCACCTGTGGAGACTGACGAAGCCACCAGTTGTCTGCCTTTGAGCCTGCAAGTCTGGTACAGTGGATACGAGACTGCTGGCCTGCTCCGATACCGATTGCCTGGCCGCCCTTTACATAGCATACAGAGTTGGACTGTGTATACTTTAATGTAATCATAGAGATTGCCAGATCGATCTTAGCCTGCTCTGTGAGCTCCTTGTTCTCTGTCACAATATTTGAGAAGAAATCATCATCAATATGAAGCTCGTTTCTGCCCTGCTCGAATGTGATGCCAAATACATCCTTTCTCTCGATAGGTGCCGGCTCATATGACGGGTCAATCTCGATAACACAGTAATTGCCGTTTTTCTTAGCCTTTAAAATCTCAAGAGCCTCGTCTGTGTAGCCCGGAGCGATAACACCGTCTGATACCTCTCTCTTGATTACAAGTGCAGTGCTCTTGTCACATACATCTGAAAGTGAAATAAAATCACCAAATGATGACATTCTGTCAGCGCCTCTTGCTCTGATGTATGCATTTGCAAGTGGTGTAAACTCGATATCCATGTCATCAACCCAGTAAATCTTTTTCTCCACATCTGAAAGTGGCTGTCCTACTGCTGCACCTGCAGGTGAAACATGCTTGAAGGATGTTGCGGCCGGAAGACCTGTTGCCTTCTTAAGCTCTCTTACAAGCTGCCATCCGTTAAAGGCATCAAGGAAGTTGATATATCCGGCTCTACCGTTAAGCACTTTTATAGGAAGCTCTCCCTCCTTCATAAATATTCTGGCTGGTTTCTGATTTGGGTTACATCCGTATTTTAATTCATATTCCTGCATTTTTCTGTTCTCCTGTTTTTATCTGCTTATCTTGTATATTTGACCGTTTATATAGTGTTTTATTTGTTTTTGTTTACGATTCTGCTCTCATACTCGCCTGTTGCGATATCAATATATCTGACAAAAAGTGATACCTTATTGTCTTCGTTTAAGTTCTCCCATACCATATCAGTAAACTCATCGATATCTCCCTCGATGTCTACCCATGTAGGCTCACCCTCAAAGCTTGGCAGTGGATTTCCATCGCCCATATATGTATGGATGAAATGTCCCTCTCCCGCAACCGGTGCTGAGTATGCAAATGTGTATCTGTTGCATGCATCAGGATTGCCGTTGTTGCTCTTTAAGATTGACATAGCGTAGTTGAACTCGCCATTGTCAATATGCATGATTCCTGAAATTCTTGGTGTATAGTTAGGAGCGTCAGGCTCAAACTCTCTTGTCCTTAATGCCTGCTCAAATGTCTGCTGCTTGTCCATCAGCTCATAGATAGTATCTGTCTGGTCACCGTTTGTGACAATTGTCTTGTTGCCGAGCACTCTTACAGGTGCGTAAATGATAAGACTTGGATCCTCAAGCTTTGAAGGGTCAAATGCCTGTGTTCTGATGCCCTCGCCATCCTCTACAAATACTCTGTTGCGGCTGTTTTCGCTTCTGCCCATGATAAAGTATGCTGTTACAGCCTTCTTACCATCCTTTGTGCGGCCGATTACGATACCTCTGCCAGGGTATGTTGTGCTTGATAATTCCTTTGCTAATGATACTCTTTCCATGTCATCCTCCATGTTTTCTGATAATGTGGTCTGCATCCCCAAATTACTCGGGCCTGCCGGAAAAAAAAGACCGTCTGAACACACATAATAATATAAAGCTCTGCATGAAACCTATATTAAATGTGCGCCCAGACGGTCGGCAATCAACTGTTATACTCCATGTGGTTATCCACTTCCGTCAGTCATATAACTGTCTTTATTTAATCATGTATTTTTGTCATTGTCAAGTACCACTTTAAAATAAGCATGTACTTATAAGTTATTCTTATAAGTACATGCTTGTAAACAATACCATTATTTACTAATTTTTAAAGCTGTGAATAGGTGCCGGGATTCTTCCTCCGCGGTTTACAAATGCATCGCAAGAGAATCTGTTTACCGGCATAACCGGTGCACTTCCAAGGAGTCCTCCGATTTCTACCACATCACCTACATCCTTTCCGATTGCCGGAAGCAGTCTGCAGGCTGTTGTCTTTTGATTTATCATACCGATAGCCATCTCATCTGCGATAATTCCTGAAATTGTGGTGGCCTTTGTATCGCCCGGGATTGCAATCATGTCAAGTCCCACTGAGCACACACAGGTCATAGCCTCAAGCTTTTCGAGAGTGAGTGCACCATCATTTACGGCATCTATCATTCCCTGATCCTCTGATACAGGAATAAAGGCACCTGAGAGTCCGCCGACATATGAGGATGCCATGATACCGCCCTTTTTCACCTGATCGTTTAAGAGTGCAAGTGCTGCTGTTGTTCCCGGAGCTCCGGCTCTCTCTAAGCCTATCTCACAGAGAATATCAGCTACAGAGTCTCCGATAGCCGGTGTAGGTGCAAGTGAGAGGTCTATGATTCCAAATGGCACTCCAAGCTTCTTTGAAGCCTCCTTTGCCACGAGCTGTCCTACTCGAGTAACCTTGAAGGCTGTCTTCTTGATTGTCTCACAGAGCACCTCAAAGTTCTCGCCTCTTACCTTTTCAAGAGCAGTCTTTACAACTCCCGGTCCGCTGACACCTACATTGATGATGGCATCTGCCTCTGTCACACCATGGAATGCTCCTGCCATAAACGGATTGTCATCAGGAGCGTTGCAGAATACTACAAACTTGGCACATCCTGATACAGGAAGGTGCTTTGTCACCTCTGCTGTCTCCTTTATCATCTCACCAATCAGCTTTACTGCATCCATGTTGATTCCGGTTTTTGTAGAGCCAACATTTACAGAGCTGCATACCAGGTCTGTCTCAAGCATTGCCTGAGGGATGGATTTGATTAAAAGCTCATCCGCCTTTGTCATGCCCTTTGACACAAGTGCTGAGTATCCACCGATGAAGTTGACACCTACCTCTTTGGCAGCTCTGTCAAGTGTCTTTGCTATGGTAACAAAATCCTCTGAGCTCTTGCAGGCCGCACCACCGACAAGCGCGATAGGTGTAACTGAAATACGTTTGTTTACGATAGGGATACAGTAGTTGTTCTCTATCTCTTTTCCTGTTGATACAAGATTCTTTGCAAGTGTTGTAATCTTGTTGTAGATATTCTCATTTACCTTTGCAAGGTCTGAGTCTATACAGTCGAGCAGGCTGATACCGAGTGTGATTGTACGCACGTCAAGATTTTCCTTCTCCACCATGTCATTGGTCTCAATTACTTCACCAATATTTATCATTTTGCTGTTCTCCTTTAACTGTGTATGACATTTTTATGCTAAACTAGATTCGATGCATCATCTCAAAGATTTCTTCCTTCTGACACTTTATTGTTACACCAATTTCTTCTCCAAGTGCATCAAGCTGGTCAGAAATCTCTGCAAATGAAGCTGTAGCATTTGCCATATCCACAATCATCATCATGTTGAAATAACCTGAAACGATAGTCTGTGAGATATCAAGCACGTTTACACTACCCTCTGACAGATATGTACATACCTTTGCGATGATTCCTACTGTGTCTTTTCCGACAACTGTGATGATTACTTTGTTCTTTGTGTTATCCATAACAACTTATTCTCCTGTTCTCTTATTCTACGGCTATGCGGTCTGATGCCCTGTCTCTCTTAGCCACATACATAGGGAAATCACTTGCCTTATATGGATTGTCTCCCATTGTGACCTCAAGCCTGACGGCTTCATACGCCAGCTTTTCGTAGTTGTTTTCTTTACTAAGGTGTCCCAGTATTACTGAGCCAAATTTATCATGAAGAAGCTCGCATAACAACTGCCCGCTTCTCTCATTCGACAAGTGCCCGCTATCCCCCATGATCCTGCGCTTGAGCGGATACGGATATGCCCCAGTTTGGAGCATATTTATATCATGATTGGCTTCAAGCAACAGCCCATCCAGGTTCTGAAGCTTTGAAACCAGTGCATCATCATACGTGCCAAGGTCTGTCACAACCGCCATCGCATGATTTTCGTTTTTAAATCTGTACGCGACAGGATCAGCCGCATCGTGTGATATGTGAAGAGGCTCAAACTCTATATCGCCTATTGTAAAATCGACGCCTGCCTCAACAGGATGAAACAGCTCATCATCTATATTTCCAACGGATTTGGTACATTTTATGGCCCCGATTGTGGCCTTTGTTGCATAAATCGGAATATGATAGCGCCTTGCCATGACACCAAGCCCTGCGATGTGGTCTATATGCTCATGCGTCACAAGAATGCCCTGCATATCTGTGGCAGTCATATCAAATTCATTCAGTCCGTTTTCTATTTTCTTACCGCTGATGCCCGCGTCTATGAGCACATGACAATCATCCGTACCCACGCATATACAGTTTCCACTGCTGCCGCTGGCAATGCTGCATAATTCTAACATGTTAATTCTCTTTCCAGTATAATTCTATTTTGTCTCCCTCATGAAGCTCCTCGGAAAATTGGGCATCCCTGCCATTTATTACAGTGGCTATTGCCCTGCCCTTTCCTGCCTGCAAATCAAATGAGATATGGGTAAATATATCGACAAATATATATGTATCCTTGCCGGACAGCTCCACAGGCTCACCGTTTACAATTACTGTAATTGTATTTTCTGATGAGTCTTCTTCGTGTATTTCTTCCTGTATATCATTTTTTGGCAATTCATTTTCCGGCAATTCGTTTTCCGGCACAGCAGATGCTTCAGCTTCTTTAGCAAAATCATCATGCAGCTCATCGAGCACCTGATTCATCATCTGCTCTGATGTTCTGGCTACTGTGTTGTCAGACTCTTGTGTGTCATTATAATTGTTATTGTCGATTCTTGCAACACCATATTCATCTGTTTTCCACTCAACAGAGAAATTTTCGTATACAAGAGTGTCGAGATCAGCCTCTTCATTGTTTACAAATATCATCTGGTCTGTGTCAATAACGAGGTCCATAAACTGCGCAATCTGACGCACTGTATAGTAATTTCTTGTCTCAATCACATCGTTTTCCCTGATGCTGTAATCCTCCGGCTCAAGCTCTCCGTTTACCTGGACAAACCTAGGACATGAAACCCTTCTGCCGTTTATGATAAAAGTAATGACAGAATGATTGTACTCATCAAGCTGCGATATCTTATACACTGCTGCCTCTCCTGCTGTGGACGGCTCTATGATTATCTCACTGTTTGGCTCAAGTGGTGTATTGATGCTTGCAGGCTTTCCATTCATGGTCACCACTGCGCCCTCTCCTGCTTCGCCTCTTACAAGTCTTGCAACACCGTTTACCGTAAAGTTTATCGGTGTGCCGCGCTTTGGAAACAGCTCATCGTTTGGAAATCCCGCCTGAAGCGCCGCATCGACTATTGTAAGCCTGTTATTGTCATAGAGCTTTATTCTCTCACCGTTGAATCTGACCATGATAAAATTATTTCTCTGATCATAATAATTCAGACATATGCCAATCGGAGTGACAATAAGCGGATCCTTCGTGATATCCTCCTGCTCAAAAATTACCTCGCCAAGCACTTCCTCGCCTCTTAGGGCGACTCTTTCCTCCGGCAGGTCGAGGTCTTCCGCAAGCTTTTCCGTAAAGCCGTGTATCTTGCCTCCGCCTCCGACTACAAAGCAGGCGCTTACTGTTTTGTCACCGTTTAGCTCTCTGATTTTAGCCGATACCTCTTGTGCAATATTATCAACAACAGGTGCTGCCACATCCCAGACATCCTGTGCAGGAATTGTGTGCTCGATGCTCATGATATCCTTGTATGTAACCTTATCACTAGTCGTAGACTGAAGCTTGATGCTCTCAGCCATGTTGAAATCCACGAGAAAATGCTGCACGATAACCTCTGTCAGCTCATCTCCTGCATGTGGTATCATGCCGTAGGCAATAATACTTCCGTCCCTTGTGATTGATATATCACTTGTTCCGGCTCCCACATCGACAAGTGCGATATTAAGCATACGATAGTTTTCAGGTATGGCCACATTGATAGCCGCAATAGGCTCCAGTGTCATATTGGCAACACTAAGCCCGGCCTGTCCCACTGCTGCATACAGTCCGTCTACCACATCCTCAGGCAGAAATGTAACTATGATATCCTCGCCTATTTTATTGGCCTTATGGCCCTCAAGGCTGATAAACACCTCATCATTTAAAAAGAATTTGACTGTAGAATATCCCACACAGTAAAACTTATAGCTTGTATCGTTTACCTCCTTGAGTGCCTCCTGCGCCTTTTCTATGCCAAGCAGGTTAAGCGTATGGACATCCTCGCCGGTCACCACAGACTCCTGCGCATACTCATACTCCACATGCGTCGTGACAGTCTTTAATACTCGTCCTGCGGCTGCTATACACACCTCTTCAAGCGGCTGTCCCGTCTGTTTTTCAAGCTCGTCCTTTACTTCCTTAATTGTTTTTGCCACCCTGCCTATATCATGTATCTGACCGTCGAGCATCGCTCTGGTCTCATGCTCCTTCACATACTGTGCTGTAACCACAAATTCCTTGTCATCAGTCTGATAGCCGACAGTTCCTACAACATTTCTTGTACCAATATCCAAACCGAATACATTATTCATTTCCACTACTCCTTGTATTTGCTAAGCGCTTTATTTATTGAAGCTATCGTGTTTTCGATATCTCCGTCATTATCGATAACCTCCCTGCAGTGCCTTCTGTACTCATCTTCTTTAAGCTGGCTTGCAAAGATGCTGTCTATCTTCTCATCTGAATAGCCTCTTGATGACTTAAGTCTTTTTCTTCTGACTTCTTCACTTGCATAAATATACCACAGCTCGTCGCAGATTTCACCATATCCCTCCTCTATAAGGAGTGCTGCTTCAAGCACGAGCATGAAAAGACCTTCTTTTTTGGCCTCCTTGACCGCATTAAGCACATATTCCTTTACTGCAGGATGCACTACTTCATTTAGAAGCTCTCTTTTTTTATCATTCGAAAAAATCACTCCTGCCAGTGCCGGTCTGTCAAAATGCCCGTCCTCAAGCCATATCGGTTCGCCCGCAAACAATTCCTTTAATCTGTTGTAGCAGTCGCTTCCCGGCTCCATCAGCTCATGTGCTATCTCATCGGAGAGCATGACCCTTACGCCATCAAGTTCCTTAAGATAGCCAAGCACTGCCGATTTTCCGGCACCTACACCACCTGTTATTCCTATAAAAATCATACTATTTCCTTTTCTGTCATCAATGCGCATCATACCAGTCATAGCCACACTCGGTGCCCACCTCCATGGATACCTTCATGTCCACCGCACCACGCATCTCTTTCTCCAGAAGCTTAATCACTTTATCCTTCTCAGCTTCCTTTGTCTCAATTAAAAGCTCATCATGCACCTGAAGGATAAGTCTTGACTTTAAGCCCTCGTCAAGAAGCCTGTCATGCACACGTATCATAGCAATCTTTATGATATCGGCTGCTGTACCCTGAATAGGTGAGTTCATCGCAACTCTCTCTCCAAACTGTCTTTGCATGAAATTGCTCGAGTTCAGCTCGGGAATCGGTCTGATACGCCCAAACATGGTCTTTGTATAGCCGTTTTTCTTGGCATCCAAAACCGTCTGATCCAAAAACTCCTTAATCTTTGGATATTTGACAAAATAGCTGTCTATATAGCCCTGTGCCTCTTTCCTTGAAATTCCCAGGTCGTTAGACAGACCAAACGCGCTAATACCATATACGATACCAAAATTTACCGCCTTTGCATTTCGTCTTTGAAGGTCTGTGACCTCATCAAACGGTGTGTCAAACACAAGGGATGCTGTACTTCTGTGGATATCCTGACCATTCTTAAAGGCCTCTATCATCCTTTCATCCCCTGAAAGCGCCGCAAGCACCCGAAGCTCGATCTGCGAGTAGTCCGAGTCAACAAACAGATCTCCATCCTCAGGCAGAAATACCTTTCTGATAAGCTTGCCCAGCTCAATCCTTATCGGGATATTCTGCAGATTAGGCTCTGTGCTTGAAAGACGGCCTGTCGCAGTGATTGTCTGATTTAAGGTAGTATGGATTTTGCCATCAGATGCAATATATCCCGAAAGTCCGTCAGCATATGTGCTCTTTAGCTTTGTGAGCTGTCTGTATTCCAGAATATCCGCGACAATCGGATACTCCGGTGCCAGCTTTTCAAGCACATCTGCCGCAGTAGAATAACCGGTCTTTGTCTTCTTTTCATTTGGCAGTCCAAGCTTTTCAAAGAGAATGACTCCAAGCTGCTTTGGCGAATTTATATTAAACTCTTCACCTGCTGCCTCATATATTTTCTTTTCAAGCTCAGCTATCGAAACAGCAAGCTTGTCTCCATACTCCTTAAGCTTTATTCCATCAGCCCTTATACCCTCATTTTCCATATCATACAGTACGAAAACGAGCGGGAGCTCGATATCTTTATAAAGCGTGAGCATATCCATTTCCTTTAGCTTCTGCAAAAGAACCGGCTTTGATTTCCAGGCAGTATACACCTCGTAGCAGGCACAGTCCACTGCCTTTTTCTCATCCTCCTTCATCATCTGGGTAAAATCAAGCTTCCCCAGATAATCCTTTTTAGATGAGAGCATAAGCCCCAGATAGTCCTTTGCAACCGCATCATATGGATACTCCCCGACAAGCGGATTGATAAGGTATGCAGCCACCATCATGTCAAAATATCTGTCTCTGTCCTCTGCCTTTATCTCTTTGCTCTTAAATCTGTGCAGATTGGTCTTTAAATCCGGTGATATCCATGACTTTACTTCCAGGGTATTTAGTTTTTCATCCAGGAAGTTGCTTGAAATCTCATCACCTGTACAGATAAAATAAATGTCCTCCTCTGAAAAACAAATCGAAACAGCAAGATAATCGTTCGAAACCGGCTCCGAAAACAGACTTAGCTGTCCATCACTTTCGCTGTTTCCCAAAGACTCTCCCGGTACTACCGCAAAAGCGACCTCCTTGTCCTTTGCCTTCTCAAACACACTCTCTGCAGTCTTTAAGTCCCTTACTACCACAAAATACTCCTCGGCATTGTTTTTAGGAGCCTCCACATTAAACCGTGACAGCATGTTTTTGAATTCGTATCTTTTGCACAGTAAAAAGGCTTCCTCTGTGTAGAGTGACTCTACTCCGCCACTAAGCTTTGCATCAGAAAATTCATAGTCAACCGGTGCATCAAGTATGATTGTAGCAAGCTCTTTGCTCATAAGCGCCTGCTCCCAGTACTCCACTATATTCTTTGAAGCCCTTGGCGGCTTTACATTCTCAGCGTCCTCATGTACTGCCTCTATACAGTGATATTTTGCTATAAGTGCGCCTGCTGTCTTTTCGCCGATACCGGGTACCCCGGGAATATTATCAGACGTATCTCCCTGCAGAGCCTTTACATCGATAAACTCCTTTGGAGTGACGCCGTACTTTTCGATAACATCTGCTGTATTATAGTTTTCTATCTCGGTTCCTGTTTTCTTTGTCTTTGGAATCCTTACCATGACATGGTCAGTCGCAAGCTGCAAAAGGTCTCTGTCTCCGGAAATGATGGCGACATCCATACCGGCCTTTTCTGCCCTGACAGATAAGGTTCCAAGTATATCGTCGGCCTCATAGCCTTCCTTTTCCACGATTTTAATGCCCATAGCAGTAAGCATTTCCTTTATCATAGGCAACTGCTGCCTGAGTTCCTCGTCCATAGGCTTTCTCGTGCCCTTGTACGCATCAAACATCCTGTGCCTGAATGTCGGTGCATGCACATCAAATGCCACCGTCAGATAGTCAGGCTTTTCCTCATCAAGAATCTTGAACATGATATTCAAAAATCCATAGACTGCATTTGTGTGAAGCCCCTCTGAATTGGTCAGATCAGGAAGTCCGTGATATGCCCTGTTTAAAATACTGTGTCCGTCTATAAGTACAAGCTTTTCACTCATTTTATACTTTCCTTATTACTTAATATTGTTGTAATCGCTGCCGGTCACACTGCAGTGCAGGCAGTAATGTTAAATAGCTCTTGTATATTTCTTAAGCCACTGAGCCTCCTCATCATTCAAAAAAGGTGAAACAAGCTCATAAACTCTGGCATGGTAAGCGTTCAGGTATCCCTTTTCCCTGTCTGTCATCTGATTTGGATCAATAGCATCTAAATCTATAGGCACATAAGTCAGATTCTCAAAATACATAAACTGACCATACTCATTTTTCTCACCCTTTCGGCAGATAAGCTCATTCTCTGTACGAATACCGAATTTGCCCTCTAAATAGATGCCCGGCTCATCTGTAGTGACCATGCCCTCTTCTATCACACGCTCTGCCGTTCTGCCCGGGTACTGCTTCCAGTGAAAGCTATTTGGTCCCTCATGCACATTGAGCACATAGCCCACACCGTGTCCGGTGCCGTGATTGTAGTCCATGCCAATCTCCCATAAAGGCTCTCTTGCCAGAATATCAAAGTTTAGTCCCGAGCAGCCCTCCTTAAACCTTGCATTTGCCAGGTTCATATTTGAGCGGCACACTCTCGTAAACATATCCTTCATCTCGTCAGTCACCGGTCCTAACGCAAAGGTTCTCGTGATATCTGTGGTTCCCTCCAGATAATGTCCGCCTGAATCAACCAAAAGAAGACTCTCAGGCTTAAGCTGCCTGTCAGACTCCTCTGTTGCAGAGTAATGCACAATAGCACCATGATCAGCATATCCGCATATTGTGGCAAAACTCAAATCAAGAAAGCCCTCCTGCTGCGCTCTAAGCGATGCAAGATAATCTGAAGCCGAAATCTCTGTCATAGGTATCTTACCTATATTTGTCTTAAGCCAGTACATGAACCTGCACATCGCAACTGCATCCTTCAAATGCGCCTTGCGCAGATTTTCAAGCTGTACTTCATTCTTTACGGCCTTCATGACAACTGTAGGATCCTCCGCATCAATCACCTTAACACCCTTTGGCAGGCTGTCGCAGACGCGGTAATTTACAATCGATGTATTTAAAAGCACTGTCTCTTTTTCATCAATATGCTTCACATATTCATAAAAATCATCGTAAGGTCTTGTCTGTATACCATTCTTATCGAGGTATGCCTTAAGAGTCTCTGTCACAACCTCTTCCTGCAAAAACCATATGCAGCTGTCCTGTGACAGTGCCAGGTACGAAAGCACTACAGGCACATAGCTTATGTCGCCTCCCCTGACATTTAAAAGCCAGGCGATATCGTAAAGTGATGACATCAGATGAAGTGTTGCACCCTTTTGTGCCATCTGCTCTCTGACTCTTTTAAGCTTTGAGCTTATATCCTCACCGGTATATTTATTGTCAAAAATCATGACAGGTGCCTTTGACATAGGAGGCCTGTCTGTCCATATAAGGTCAATCAGATCCTCATTTACATACATGCTGCCATGCTTTTCTTTTGCGATTTCAGAAAGCCTTTTGCCCCATGCGGCATTTACCACTCTGCCGTCAAAGCCTATTACACCGCCATCCGAAAGAGTATCCTTTATATACTCATCAACTGTCGGTACGCCCTCCTCGCCAATCTTAAACAGCTTTACAGTGGTATCCTTAAGCTGCGCAGCCGCCTGCACAAAATACCTGCCGTCTGTCCAGAGTCCAGCCTCATCCATAGTGATGACTGCGGTACCTGCTGAGCCCGTGAAGCCTGTAATATATTTGCGTGCCTTAAAATGCTCTCCTACATACTCTGACTCATGAAAATCAGCAGTAGGAACCACATACAGCGAGATGCCCCTCTTTGCCATCTCGCTTCTCAATGCTTTTAATCTATCCTGTATCATTTTATTATGCCTCTTTAAATTCAAAAAATTTCGTATCTAATTCCGGATACATTCTCTTTAGTGAGATTGGTTTGCCGGATTTGTTCAAAAAGCAATGGCTGCTTTTTGCAGTAGTGCGAAGCTCGCCTGTCTCTTTGTCCTTCATGACATACTCAAGCTCCATCTTGATTCCGTTATACTTAAGCAGCTTTGTGTAGATGACGACCGTATCATCGAAATGTACCATACTGTGATACTCTACCGATATCGACAGCACCGGACTTATGATTTCCATATCCTCCATCTGCCTGTAGTTGAGTCCTATCTGATCCATCAAATCAAGTCTTGCTTCTTCCATCCACTTGACATAGTTTGAATGGTGGATTATACCCATCTGATCTGTTTCATAATACTTTGCGTGGTGCTCGTAAGGACGTATTCTAAGCTCGCCCTGTGAGCCGGCAATCTGCAACTCATTGTTTGCCATAAAAAATTCCTCCATTCATATTTTAGTCTTCTTTCTATTATGCCACATTGGACAATTAAATTCAACGACCTGACAGTAAAATATGAACCGTGATTAGCTGCGTATCATGCTGTAACAGTCCCTGCAAATATTGCGTGAATTGCCAATCGGGAGGATTCTTCCGCAATACCGGCATCTGATTATATACTCATCCTTGCTCTTTGATAGAAGCTGCATGATCTTAGCCTGTGTTTTGTCGCGCTCGCTTTCAAGCCAGTCCTCCTCCACAATTTTGCCCATGCGGACCGAAAACTGATAGTACAGATCAAGCTTTTTGTAATAGGACTCGTATTTCATGAGCCCCTGATACCTTGAGTGCTTATCCGGCTTGTCAAGAGATATATCAGATGTATACGACATGCAGTAGCGCAGCCATTGTCTGACCAGCTCTTTATCCTTTATATCTATCGGACAGGTAATCATCTTGTAGAGCAGATATTTGTCATCGAAATCTGCGATAAAGTAGCGCTCCTTGTACGCATAGCCATACAAAAACAATATCTCATCGACATTGATTTTCCTAAATGGCGCTGACGGGTTTGCCTCATGCCAGAGCTTAATTATCGCATCAAGCGGCGCATCCATTGTAAGAAGCACCTGTGGGAAGCCAAGACTTACGATATCGATATCCTGCTCCGTTATATTTAGAGTATTCTTCAGATAATTCAGATTCTTTTGACCTAAGGCTGTCACATAGCCTGTATCATATATGCCAAATCTGCCTGCACGGCCTGCTATCTGCTTTATCTCAGAGATGACAAGCGGACGTCTTGATACTCCGTCAAACTTTTCCACCTCCAGAAATACGATTCTTCTGACCGGCAGATTGAGCCCCATGCCTATCGCATCTGTTGACACGACAACCTGTGTCTTTTTCTCGTTGAAAAGTGTCATCTGTCTGCGCCTTATTTCCGGCGGCAGGCTTCCGTAGATGACACTTGGCTTTATGCCGTTTTCCTCAAGACGCCCTGCGATATTGAGTACCGACTTCTTGGAAAACACGATAAAGGCATCGCCCTCCCTCACATCCTGCGGAAATGAAAACGGCTTATCCTCCAGCTTTAGAGCTGTCTTTCTCTCATACTCCCTTATCTCATACTCGTCATGGCACAGATTAATCAGATGAATGACAACATCCTTTGCCACCGGGCTCATGCATATATGAATCTCTTTCGCAAGTGTACCAAGAATTGCCCTTGTCCACGAATGTCCCCTGTCATCATCTGCTACCATCTGTGCCTCATCAATCACTGCGATATCATATTCCTTATCACAGTCAAGCATCTCCACTGTCGATGCGATAATTCTGCTGTCTGATACCTCAAGGCACTCCTGGCCTGTGAGCATGGTGCATGGTATACCTGCATCATTCATCTTCTCATACACCTCGAGTGCCAGAAGGCGAAGTGGCCCCAGATAAACTCCGTTTTGCGCCAGCTTAAGCCGCTCGAGTGCCTGATAAGTCTTACCGCTGTTAGTCGGTCCTATATGGAGTATGAAGCGCCTTTTCATGCTCTGGGCTTTTGGAAACTCAAGCTCCGGCCGCGCCGGAACCAGCGTGACAATCTCTCTTCTAAGCTCCTTGCTGCGATACTCATTGTAAAGTGCTTTCATGCTTCTGGTACATATCGCACCTATATACTCCTTGCGCAAAAGCTTTAAAAAATCCTCTGTGAGATACTCTGCCTCCTTCTCATCAAACTGCTCCATATCCACCCTGACGAGCTGCGGAAGGATTTCTCTATTTAAAATCTGCCTTGCATTTTTATTGTTGGAATAATAGGTAATCAATGCAAGCCTTTTTATTTCCTGATGCAGCTTGTCGAGTGCTATTGTCTCGTTTTTTGAAAAGCGCGCATATTTAATTGATTTTGCTTTACTGTTGAGCCTGTGAATATAGTGTGCCAGCTTCACAGGCTTACCTGTACTTTTCTTCGCATTCTCCCTGTACTGGTCAATATAAAACTGTACCAGTATCTCTTCAAACGATTTTTCCATATATGTGTGTTATCCTCTTTATTTGTATACACCGTTAAGTGTCACCTCAAACGTAACATCCTTTCCGGCAAGCTCTGTATTTACCTTATAATCATCCGGGAACTTAAGGTTCAAATCAAAGGTTTCTCCAACCTTATGACCTACCACTCCGTCCTCAAAGCCATCTATATAGCTGCCTGAGCCAAGCACCAGGTCTGTGCCCTGTCCATCAGTGCTTCCACCCTCGAATTTTTCTCCGTCCATATATCCGGTGTAGTCAATATTTACCTTATCTCCGTTTTCTGCAACTGTGTCAGCCTCGGTATTAAGTGTTGCTGCCTCGGTCTGTGAATCACTGCTTTGTGTCTCGGATGCCTGAGATTCTGTGGTCTGTGATGCAGCTTCTGTTCCACTGGTGCTCTTTGACGATGAACCGCCCGATGTCGCAACTGCCCAGATGAGTACTATGACTACCACGACAACTGCCACTATCGGCACCCAGAATTTCAGCTGATTCACTACCTTTGCCTTCTTTTCTACTTTTTCTCTCTCAATTCTTCTTTTTTCCTGTGCGATTTTTTTGTTTTGTTTGTTCATTTTGTTAATCTCCTGTTTTAGTTTTATTATTTAAGTTTACCATTACAATTTGAACATTCTGTGTTTCGCATAATTGTATTGCATGCATTACCGGTCACTGTAAGCATTATCTGTCCCTGTGAGGTTTCAGCTGTAAACTGCTGCGTCTATTAACCATTTGACGCCCCAATAAAAGCAGTAGAAAAATGCCCACACAGCCTGCGCTTATAGCTGCACCTGCCTTAAGTCCCGGTGTCTCATAATAAAGCTCTATCTCATGCTCTCCCTCATCCAGATGAATGCTCACAAACGTATCGGAAAAATCCTCATACTCTGTCTCCTTCCCATCCACCTTCATTGTCCAGCCCTTTTCACTCGGAATAGAAAGCACAAGTCTGCCTGCCTGCTTTACATCAATGTGTCCGCTTATGTGTGTATCTGAAAAATCATCCACAGAAAGTGTCTGCGCATTGAGCGCATTGTATGCACTTTCCACTGCTGCAACGGAAAGCTCGTAAACGTTAAACCTTACAGCATCGGCATCAGTGTTTGTGACAGTAACTGTCTCCCCCGCCTTCACATATCCCAGGTCAAACAGATACCTGTGAGTGGTCTTCGAGTATGTGGTCTCATACTCCCCGTGGCTGAAGGTCAGACTGTCAGCGCTGCACGAATCGTATGCCGCATAGTAATACCCGTCATGGTCAAAGGTAAGCGTCGTGCTTCCCGGATTTTCTTCCTGAGTGCACTCTGTCAAGGTCAGCGTATCATCTGCTGCACCAAGAAGCCTGCCAAGGGAATTAATCGAATAGATTTTCGATGAAGAGGATGGCTTCCACGCATCAATCACTCCCTCATTCATCATAAACCCAAGCGGAAGCGTGTAGTTGTTCCGATACAGATAGTGATTTTTACATTTTCCTACAAGTGTAGTCAGCTCATTCTGTGGCTGTATGGATTTTGTAACCATATATCTGACCGAAAGCATAGCTGATGTGATAGGTGTGGCACCGTTATAGCAGTAGAAATTCTTGCCTCCCTCCATATAAAGAGCCTGATAAAAATGGCTCACATTTATATTCATCAGGGAAGAAAACTGTGTTCCCGAAGCATAGCCGTACCGCGTATCATCATTTTTAGTAAGTCTGCCTGTATCCTCAATCCTGTAAAATGGCACATCGTTGTCAGCTGCATCCTCTTTTGCAAGCTCCAGTGCCTCTTGTATATCATCCACATTGGCATTGTAGCTGCTTCTGCCGGTACATCCAAGTCCTGTCACAGCCATATTGACAGCCAGCTCCACAATCGCAATACCGCATGTTATGACCATCAAAAGCTCCCTGTTTTTCCTTGCTGCAAGCTTTAAAAGTACTATCATAATGCCGTACAGCGCAACAAACAATATGCTTATGATAACTGCATAATACTCTGTCACATCCTCACCGGCAAACATCGTGCTTACTGCCATAAGCGCCGATGCAAATACCACTGCCACACCAACATGCCACAGTCTTATGCCACGCCACTTTCTTACTGTAGCATAGCCTATGGTCAATACAAGAAATGCGTACAGATACGACTGTCTGCCAGGCAGCGAATCCGGAAAATGCAGTCCGTGCCATATAAAGTCAAGCTGTTTATTGGCAAAGCTTGCCATGAAAAACAACACAAACAATACTGGAGCTATTTTTTTCTTCCAATTAATCCTTTTATTGAGCAAAAACAGTATCAAAAGCATCACACTAAAGGCTCCGGCATACAGATTCGGCCAGTTCTCTGCCCCCTCATAGACACTTGCAGTCGTGCACATCCTGCCTGTCTCAGATAAGAGATTAAAATACCACTCTATCTGCTTTGGAAACTCAATGCCCGATGAACCGCTGTAGCTTAATATGATAAGCTCTGGGATGATGAGCACCATCGCAGTCCCTCCCGCCAAAAGTGAGTAAACAGCAAACCTGACGATTGCAGCCATTTTACCGCCCTTTTGCGTAAAGAAAAGCCATGCAAACCAGAATACCAGAAAGATACAAAGCATGATGCTTAAATAATAATTCGACAATATGCAAAGTGCCAGTGATACATAGTAAAGCACAGGCTTTTTATCCCTCACAAGCTTCTCAAGACCTGCTATCGCAAGCGGTGCAGCTGCCACAACATCCATCCACATGACATCCCAGCTATACGCAGCCACAAAGCCTGAAAGCGCATATGCCGTAGAGAAAACAAATGCCGGCACAAATGTACTATTGTGATATCTGTTATCCTTTCCAAGAAGCACAAAGTGTTCCTTCAGAAAATAGAAAAAAGTTGCTCCGCTGAGCGAAATCTTAAAAATAATAAGCAGCTCTATAAACTCGATGATATGGCTCTTGGGAAAAAGCACCACAAGCCAGTTTATCGGACTCGCGAGATAATAGGCAAATACCGATACAAAATCACTGCCAAGCCCGATATTCCATGTATACATGAGGCTCGCACCATTTCTAAGCTTCTCCCACAGCTCATTAAAAAACGGCAGATACTGGTGATACAAATCCATATGCAAAAGACAGTAATCGCCAAATGGATATACACCGTTTCCTATACAAATGATTATACATATGAAAAACGGAATTAAAAACGCTGTCAAAAGCGGATGCTTTTTAACAAACTTCATCACTTATCCTCCCAATCAAACAGTCTGTAATATTGCAAAAGCTTATAATCATTTAGCATATCCGATGTCTTACCGGAAGTTTTATCCGTGCGCACCGCTGATATGATTGGATACTCCTCCTTAAGCTTTAGCAGAAAGCTCTGGTAATCATTTGTCGGCACCCCTGCCGCTTTAAGCACATTTGCAGCCAGATAATTGACGCTCGTATCTTCTCCTGTTGCCTCATCAATATCATAATTTGCCCATATGATATAAGGCACCTGATAGCGCAGCTTAAGCTCTTCATTGGATAAATTGTTATAATCCATGCCGTTTGCTGCAAGAACAGAGCTTGCTACAGTATCATTTGGCTGATGATCACCGAAAAATACCACTATAGTTTTCTCATCCACATTTGAGAAATAGTCAATGAGACTCTTTAAATCCTCGTCTGTCATCTTAATCAGTGAAAGATATTGGTCGAGCGCAGAATTATTGAACTTATCAGCTGTCACAGTATTGTCAAAGCCATAGTAGGTGTCCGTGTATCCACCATGATTTTGCATTGTGACATTGAATATAAATGCCGGCTGACCATCCGGTTTGTTCTCATAGGTCTCAATAATCTTATCAAATGACGTCTCATCACTTATATATCTGCGCACAAACCTCTGATTAGAATAATCCTGCATAAACGAAAGATTGTCAAATCCCAAAAGAGGATAAACCGTATCCCTGTTCCATCCACTGCCATAGTACGGATGCTGTGCATACGTTGCATAGCCTATGCTCTTTAAATAGCTTGCAAGGGAAGGGGTCTCACTCTTTATATACTGCTGATACGGAATACTTCCTACCGGAAGAAAAGCCATCGTATTGCCTGTCAGAAACTCAAACTCGGTATCGGCAGTATTGCCGCCGCATACAGACGTATTCAGATATCCTGTTATAGTGTTCTCATTGCCCTTTTCAAGACTGTGTACAAACGGCATATAGTCTGTATTTGTATCAAAATCACCGAGCACCGACAGGTCAGAAAAGGCTTCATCCATCACAACTATAATATTCGGATAGTCACTTTTTTCTGCTTCATCTGAATTATCATCTGCACCGGCATAGCTGTCAAGCAGCTCCTTAGCCTTCTGTCTGCTATACCCATCAGGCTTATCAACTGCCACAAACTTAAGATCCATCGCAAAGGTCACTGCCATTCCATTCACCTTTGTCATATATGCCGGTGTAAACAGAAATGGATACAGGTAATTATCTGTCTGGAAATCTTCATCCTGCAGGGCATTCACAAACAGGCACAGCGCAAGTATTAAAAGCACTGTCGGAATGAGTCTGAACCGGAATTTCCACTTGATCCTGAAATCAACAAAATGCATCAGCACAATAAGTGCTATAAATATAACTGTAACAACAACTACTCCTGCAGTCGGTGCGAAATCATAATTGGACGCAACGCTTGTCGCCGTACCAATTGAGAAAATATCCCACGGAACAAAAGGAGTCGAGCGAAAAAGCATAACATAGTGATTAATCAGTCCAAAAACCATAGCCACGATAAAAACCGCACGAAGTGCCCATTTCGCCCTGCCTGTAACAAAATAAAGAATCCAGGCGATCAGCTCAAACAAAATAATATTAAAAAATCCTGCCATAAATCTGACTTCTTCAAAGGGATTGTGTTCGTAGAACTCCATAAGATAAAAAGCTGCAATCGGAAAAATCGAGAAAAATATAACATTGAATACAATTTCATATTTTTTATAAATCTTTTTTATCATCATCATGCTCCTGTTATTTTCTTTATTTTTTTGAAAGATTGTGAGTAAAGAAAAAACCCGCAAACCCTTGATTTTACTAGAAATCTTGGATTTACGGGGTTTTGCAAATAGTGCCGGCAGTGGGACTTGAACCCACACGGGCTTGCGCCCAACAGATTTTGAGTCTGCATCGTCTGCCATTCCGACATGCCGGCGTCTTACGAACAGTCAATATTCTATCACAGTTATTGACTTCATGCAACTAAAATTTGTAATTTCAATATAAATTTCAATATAAATTATATGTTTTCGGCAATAACTTTAATATATGTTTTGATATATGTTTTAACATATGTCAAAGCCTAGAATTATGTCTTAGCATACAACCTTATTCTTACCTGTGCATTTTCCGACATAAAGCTGTTTGTCAACAAAATTAATCCATTCCTTGTAATCCTGCCCTACCTTATATTTTCCTGCACCTATGGTCACGGTCATCCTTCCGCTGCCCTTTGATGTCCAGAAGGTCTTTGAATTAATCTCCACACGAAGCTCATCAAGAAAATCCTTAGGTACCTCTCCATTCACACATTTACCAAGCAGCAGAAATTCTTCTCCGCCCCATCTGCAGTAGCTAAGCTCAACACCTCGAGCCTTGTTTACGATAGTACGAGCGAGAATCTTGAGTGCATCATCTCCTACATTGTGTCCGAATGAATCATTAATTTTCTTAAAATCATCAATATCAATCATTGCAAGATAATATTCTCTCTGATTATCTGCCTCAAAAAGATTCTTAAGCTTTGCCATCATAAAGAAACGATTCGGAAGCTCAGTCAGCGCATCAAACTGCGCCTGCTTTTCCATTGCCCCCTCCTCTGAAGACATAAAATGCAAAAGACACATCATACATGTGATTATCAAGAAAACTACAACAGACACCATGGCAATTGAAATACTCTTAATTACAACAGAATCCAACACATACAAAGGTGTGTAAAAGTCATCAAGCATATAAAGCATAATCAGAGCAATAGCATATACACAACAAAACAGAATGGCAACATGATTCTTTTTTTTCTTTCTGAGAACCACATAATCCATGGCAAAAAGGAAAAACATTGCATCGATCAAAAAAAGCTGGAAATTACATTGAATTCCGAGACAAACCACCGCAAGTACCATATGAAGCAATATCTCAACAGCCACACTATAAACATATATGCTAAGTTTCTCAGATTTTGCCAGACTAAAAGCCAAAAAATAAAAGCATATGCTCAGCAAACTGACTCCCGCCATTAAATCTATTCCCAGAGATGAAAACAGAAATAACATCAGCAAATGGATGACAAGAAATATTTTATTTACATTAAAAAGGAAGCTCTGCTCCCTGACAGTATTATAATTGCTACCCATTGTCCAATACCTTCAAAAAAATATTGTAAATATTACTATAAAATAATAACACATTTCATCTAATATAACAATATATTATTGTGCAAAAGTACTAGACTATTTTGCTCTTTTTTTTTTAACTATATATCCTACAAGAATAATAACAGCACTTGTTATGACACTTCCATAAAATGTCATTCCCCTGCACAAAAGCTCCATATTCGCTGCATTTCTACCAACAAGCTGCTTAAACCCATCAATCATAATATAATCAGCCACGCCCATAGCTCCGGGTATAGGCACACAATTGGAGCCCATCGCCACAAAGCACTGTATCACGCTCACATCAACCGCCTTTTCTACTCCTTCTCCCACCGCCATAAAAATCATAAACGATACCAGAAGCTGTGATAATCGCTGCATAATATTCCAAAAGAAAATCTCGATAAGAAGCCTTGTATGCCCTGTTATACTGTTTGAACACTCCTGATATTCTTTCATAGTATTTTTAAGCTTCTTTCGAAGCCTGTCACCATGCCGTATTATATGTATTTTCTCGAGAAGACGGATAAGACTATCACAAATTGAGTATAGTATGCTTCCCTTCCTTAGCAGCATATAAAATACAAGAGCCAGAAAAATCAGCACTACAATCCCCAAACATATAAATATCCGCGAAATACCTGAGAAATTTTTCAGCAATGGATACTTAAAAATCATACATAGTAAGCCAATTGTTAAAAGTGAAAGTGTATACATAACAAGATTAATCAGCAGAGCCACTGTAGCAGCATAGCCCGGTATGCCATCCCTTATCATGAAATACGCACTGGCTGGCTGTCCTCCCGATGCCGATGGTGTAATAGCCGAAAAATACACATCGGCTCCACCATACACAGTACCATCAATCGCACTGGTTTTATACCCAAAGTGTCTTGCCATACGTACCAGAGCAAAGCCTTCAAACCAAATAAACCCAAACGTACAAACAAAACTCATAAAAAGCCAGCCTTTATTTGCATTTCTGATAAAACTCATAAGAATTTCAAACGAAAAATGTTTGCTCTGTGAGACAACAGTCCATATGCTTAAGATAGCTATAAAAGCAGAAGCTATCGCCCAAAATATCTTTTTTCTGTCCATTAAATCTAATCCCCTTAAAAAAACTGGTAAAGTGAATTATGAAAATACACCATACCAGTTTATTGTAGAGAATATATATAACTTTATCAAGTAAAATATTATTAATATCTTTTTAATGTTTGTTAAATTATTTACTGTTACAACTAACAAATCAGTCTAAATACAAATTAACTTCTATGATTCCTCTTCCTCATCATTGTCAGTGTTCATCATATACACACCCCTGCTTGCATCTCCATCAGGATTCTTTCCAAACTCGTAATCATTTCCCGGCAGAATAGCATTTAAGAAAATCCCTGCAATAGCTGCAATTGCCAAAGCTGTCAGTGTAATTGATGTTCCTGCTACAGTAAATGTCAGTCCATCTCCAAAGCCAAGACCACATACAAAAATAACACCTGCAATAATCAGATTTCTTGATTTAGTCAGATCTACCTTGTTTTCAACAACATTTCTGACTCCTATTGCTGAAATCATTCCATAAAGCATGAATGAAACTCCACCAATAATCGCTGACGGCATAGTAGATATTACAGCCGAAAACTTTGGAATAAACGAAAGTGCAATAGCAAAAACAGCTGCAATACGGATAACTCTCGGATCATATACCTTAGACAGCTCAAGAACTCCTGTATTCTCACCATATGTTGTATTAGCCGGTCCACCGATGGCTCCTGCGAATGCAGTCGCAATTCCATCACCTATAAGTGTCCTATGAAGACCCGGATCAGCAATGAAATTCTGCTCTACTGTAGCAGAAATAGCTGACATGTCACCAATATGCTCCATCATTGTTGCAATAGCGATAGGCGCCATAACAAGAATGGACGTAATATCAAACTTCATGAACTGAAATTTAGGTATTCCAACCCACGCAGATGATGCAATTGATGTAAAATCAAGAATTGCCGAACCATCAGGATTAGTAATTCCTGCAGCATTCATAATAAGAGCTACTACATAGGAAATAATTACTCCCATTAAAATAGGAATGATTTTAAATAATCCCTTTCCCCAGATATTGAAAATAATTATAACTCCAAGTGCAATAATTGCAAGAACCCAGTTTGTTGAAGCATTATTGATAGCAGAGCCGGCAAGTGAAAGACCGATGCATATGATAATAGGTCCTGTAACTACAGGCGGCAGAAATCGCATTACACGCTTGATTCCAACCAGCTTAATAATAAGAGCAAGTACGAAGTAGAGCATACCTGCAACAAATATACCACCACACGCATATGCCGCCTTATCATTGACAGCCATATCTGCATACATGCCACTGTCAAGATTTGCAACAGTATAAAAGCCTCCTAAAAAAGCAAATGACGAGCCCAAAAAAGCCGGTACCTTAAACTTTGTACACAGATGAAATATAAGCGTGCCAAAGCCTGCACAAAATAGTGTAACCGACACCGAAAGCCCTCTCGTCAGTGACTCACCACAAGCTTTCTGAAAATACCCCGATACAAGAATAGGCACAAGAATTGTCGCACCAAACATGGCAAACATATGCTGTAAACCAAGTATAAGCATTTTGGCAGTTCCGAGCTGTCTCGCATCACGAATTGGCTCCTGTTTCTTTTGTTCCATAACAACCTCCTTAATAAATTTATGTTTTCGATATGTAACTGAACACATTATAGCAGTTTTGAATTATTATTTCATTATTTTTTTATCATTTTTTTATAAAAAAAAGACATCTCACAGGATGTCTTAAATAAATCATATTTAGTATAAGTATGTACCTTCAAAACTTCATACAAACTTGATTACTATAATTCAAACCAAAAAACTCATCTCGATTCCGCTTCGCTTCATCTCGATGGATTTGCTTCGCAAATCTGCGTCCATTCCAATTCAGCCTTCTGCAAATAAATTTGCAAAGCCTGAATTCTCATGTACTTGTTTTTCTTCGTTATTAACCAGATTAAGCCCTCGACCTATTAGTAACAGTCAGCTCCACATGTTGCCATGCTTCCACCTCTGCCCTATCTACCTTGTAGTCTTCAAGGGGTCTTACTCCATTTGGAGGGATATCTCATCTTGAGGGGGGCTTCACGCTTAGATGCCTTCAGCGTTTATCCC
>URDU01000013.1 GCA_900546625.1 uncultured Lachnobacterium sp.
GATTGTCATCAAACAGTGTCATTTTGTCAATCAATCCGTTGATGATTACATCGTTTTGACCATAATTACTGCCCAAAACATCTTTTGTCTCTCCCGACATTATTCTCCTCCTGTTCAGTTGTGTTAGCAGTGAGAATATAATATCGCATGATACGAAATCTCTTATCAAAATAAAGCATCCGCAACCCCAGTCCACTTCATTCACATAAGATTTTCTCAATCGACATATCCATTTTCCCTGCTATTGATAGGTATCTTAAAGCATTGAAAATTTCCATGTCTTTGTCGAAAAATATTAAGTGGTTCTGCCCTCTTCAAAGTGATACGCACCGATGAAAATGTGTATTGTGGTGTCGCTCAACAGAAATATAATGCTTTGGCTTGATTGTAGCATTAAAACCGTAAAATGGCAATAAAAATATCAGCCCATTATCAAATTATCAAATTTGCCGTAATAACGTAAATGAGGATTAAAAGAGACAGCCGCGAAACCGCGGCTGCCTCTGAGGATAAATTTTACTAACAGGTTAGCTAATTGCGTATTTAGTTTGTTGAATGAATTATCTTGTCGGGCTGTCCTTTAATGTTGGATATGATTTGTCGTCCTTGACTTCCCATCCATCGTAATTCATATTACTATGAGACCATTCGTTGAGTATTTCAACAAGTTTCTTTCCTGTTCCATCCACATATGTATCTCCAGTTCCACTGAATGATGCTGTATTATTGACATACAAGCCGCCTTCATTTAAGTTGCCAACTGCTCGTCCACTTGATGCGCTGCCCTCCAGATAATAACAAGCGTATACTTCGGCATATGCTTTTTCTTTAGCCCATCCTACTATTGCTCCTGTCGCACAATCTCCTCCGACAGATTTTACAGTTCCTACATTGTAGCAATTGTATACAAATAGTGTATTCCTTACGGTTCCAACTATTCCTCCGGCTGCTCTTTCACTTCCACTGATTACAACACCGTAGTTTGCACAATTCTTAATCCAACTCCCTGAGGTACTATCGCCAGCAATGCCTCCAACCCAATCATAGCCTTCTACTCGACCATAAAAGAAACAATTCTGAACACAAGCATTGCTATCATTTCTTCCTACAATTCCACCTATAGATTTTTTTGAGCCCCAATGCTTAGCTGCATTAACAACTGCATAGCTTACACAATTATCTACTATTGAACCATCATACAGATAACCAACAATTCCACCAACTGATTCCATTCCTTGGAAATATGAATCATCCACCAACAGGTTTGATACAACAGCTTTACCTCCAGCTACACGTCCAAATAATCCAACTCCCACGCTGTAATTAGAATCTACAGCTCCTGTAATCTTATGGTTCTGTCCGTCTAATACACCCTTGAAAGGTACGGATTCAGAACAACCAATTGGTATCCACACATATTTTGACAAATCTATATCTGCACCGAGCTTAACTGTCTTCCCTTCGAAAGAATTTCGTTTATTTACAAGAGTTGCAAGTCCAGCTAACTGCTCTGCAGTGTTTAATATAAATTCTGTGTCAGTATCGTTATACCAGCTTGTATCAGCATGAGTTTCCCAGCTCTCTGTTGTAAAATTCTTTGTCTTTGCATTCGATACATATGGCGCTGTAATATCGTTGTAGTTCTCATCACCTGTTATGGTAACACTGATATCATATCTGCTTTGTGGAGTCAGCCTCTCAACTCTAATTGATTTATTTTCATAAATCGTCGACAGCTCTTCTCCACCAGCCTTAAAACTAATCGTTGCATTTGGATCAATGTCATCAAGTGTATTTGCAATTTCCAAATAGGTGTAGCCGGCATCTATAACTTCACCATTTGCTTCAATCGTTCTGTCTGCCTTATTGATTGTAATAACAGAGTTATAAACCTTATCAAATTTAGCATAAGTATTATCGCCATTACGAGATATCATTGCATCATATGTTCCGGCCTTTAAAGGCTTGTCCACATAATTATCATCACCCTGACGCATATACTTAATTGTAAAGTCATCTGCTGTGAGCTTGCTTCCCTCCGGCAGCACGTCTGCATTAAATGTGTAGTCAACTTCTCGCTGGACACCCTTCTCATAAGTAAACATCTCTGCTTCCCCGAAGTCAAACACATCCTTACTGATATCCACAAGCTTCTCCCAGTGTGCATAAAGTGTCTGGTTTGCGGTGGTCTTTACAACTGTATCGGCTGTAATCTCATCGCCACCTTCTGCAGCTGTAAACCAGCCTCTGAAGCCGTAACCACTCTTATCAGGTGTTGGAAGGGTTCCGTATTTCTTATCATATGTAACCTGTTTTGTCCGGTCTGCTTCACCAAGTTCGTTACCACTGTTTACATTAAATGTGATTTCATACTCCTTTGCAGTCCACTTTGCATAAAGCTTTGTGGTTCCTGACGGCATCTTCCTCTCAGTAAACTGTTTCTTGAAGGTGCCATTGTCTGTAAACCAGCCTCCAAATTCATATCCATCTCTGATTGGTGTCGGAAGTTTTCCTACAAGACTCTTTTCAACCTTTGTAATCGGTGTTACTGATGCTCCTCCATTGCTGTCAAACTCTATAGTAGCCTCAGGTCCCGTCAATTCTCCGCAAACTACCTGATATGTAGTATCTGAATCTGCATTTCCAAACTCAGGTGAGATGTCCTTGATTGCCATTCCCTCATAAGATACAATTTCCTCTACCTCTGTAAGGTCAGGTGTTGTACCCTTCTCTATGGTCTGAGATACATCATCATGCGTAATTCCTGTAAATACAAAGGTTACCTTTGCACTATTGTCCACATAATTCGCTGTTGCGCTAACTCCATCATTGAGCGTTGCAGCCATTGCGGAATTAATCTTTGCTGTGAGGTCAAGTTTACTGCCTCCTACAACAATTGCATCTGTTGTAAGCTTTGCAAACTTTGTATACTTGTTATTTTCTTTATCACAGGTCTTTGTGTCTGCCAGATCTGAGAAATTAAATGCCTCTCCAAATCTTGCATAGTAATCCCTGCTCTCTGTTGTGCCATCCTCCTTCTGAATTCCTTCAATCGTTACCTTGTACTTCTTATAATTCACATTATAATCATATACTTTGTTTTCTATAATAGTCTGACCTGTTGTCTGGACATCGCCATATCCTGTTCCTTCTGTATATTTATCAGCGTTCCAGCCTATCAGCTTCTTTATTTCTTCATCAGTAGGAAGATCAAAGGTCTGCCCCTTAAGCTTCTTGATACTCCACACTGTCTGATATCCGTCTTCATCATTACCGACTCTGACAGATGCTGTGTAGTACTCTTTAAGCTCATCTGTTGAGAGGTTTGTCCATACGAGTGGCACTGTTACAGTCATATCATACTGTGAAAATGCCATCTTAGAGCCTAAGTATGTAATAGTCATATCACATTCCATGTATCTCTCACCATCCGGTACATCCACACTTATCTTTCCGGTGTTCTTGTCATAGCTAAAGTGTGAGTTTGAAAGTGTTACATTGTACTTATCATATGCCACAGCATTATTATCTTTGTGCACAGGCTCACTACCCTGTATTCCTGTATTAAGATCTATATATGACAGTGCAAATACAGTGTCAGGCGCTTTCATATCTATTCCGTTTGTTTTGTTACCATCCTCATCTTTTACTATTACCTTCTCATCCGCTTCCGGAGCATATGCATTATTGTAATAGAAGCGCGATTTTCCTGCGGTCAGCAGAGGTATTTCCGAGTCCACAAAGTCATAGCTGTATGAGAACAGATTTCCAAGGGCATTTGCATCAAATCCGAGATTAAAATATAATCCGAATTCCATAAACAGTGCTCCTGCCATTCTCTCAGAAGATACAGCCTCTGCATGATTTGCCGGTCGCATCTTCTCATATTCGTATACGAAGAAGCCGTATAGCTTCACATATGGTCCCATCTCTGCTCTTATGCCTACTGACGCAAGCTTTCCGCTTCCGATGGCTACATAGAGCCTTGCACTGACACCTGCCTTTACGCCAAGACGTCCCATACAGTAGAACTGGAATCTGAATCTCTCATCCATTAAGTCTGTAGATGAGTTTCCTGCCTCAGGCTTGAATAAACCAATCTTAAACCAGAATGTATATCTCTTTCCAACCTCGTACTCCAGATTAGAGCCGATTGCTATACTCATGTCTGTGCGCACGATAAAGTTGGTCTCAACACCTATTACAAGTCCGTAGAAATTCACCTGTGCAGATGCAATTTCCTTGTTTACGAGCTCAAGCCAGCTTGTATCCTGCTGTACTGTCTCTGAGTATTTGTCCATCAGCTCCTGCATTGACTCAATATACTCTGTAGAAGCTTCTGTATCTGTAGTCAGATTCATCATATCTAAGAGGTCAGCTGCAATGTTTGACTTATCCAGATTTTTACCCATTTCATCCCAGGCTTCTTTTGTTGTTATGTCATTTTCCTCAACAAATGCCCAGAGACTGTCTAAATCCTCCTTATATCCTTCAAGCTGTTCCTTCTTTTCAGAGGCCTCATTAAGCTTCTCCTGAAGCTCCTCAATCTTATTCATTACATCGCCGACTTTATTAAGTCCACTTACCACTTTATTTAATTTCTCGGCGCCCTTTAATCCTTCCAGAGGATTGTCATCATTTAAAAGATCCTTTATCTTTGTCCAGGTGTCTCTGTCATCCTCATTCTCGACTGTGTATATCTGTGCATTGAAGGAGAACGCAGAGTAGCTCTTAATATCAACTGTTGAGTTGACCTGAACACCTATCGGAACAGGTATAAACAGTATCTTCTTTGTAACGATGCTTCCTTTTACTCCGGGCTTAACAACTACCTCCTGCACAAATGTCGCACTGAGTGGTACGTTTACACTGCCACCATCTGCTGTATCAGCCTTGAAATCTGCATTTACATTGACTGCAAGCTGTACACCATTATTGTAGTGAAGCTGGTCACCTTTTGTTATGAGTTCTACTGACAGCTTAACATTGTCTGAAAGCTCAAATTTGCCTGCTATATTGTATTTGGCAAGTGCAAGAGGTGTAATCTCTTCACCGTTTTCATCAGTGATTTCGGCATCCTCAAGTCCGTATGCGGCAAGCTCTTCCTCACCTTTAGCCTCATCAACTACCGCAGCCTTATCAAGCATATCACTTAATGCGGTTGCAGCACCAGCCGTGAAATCGCTCTGCTGCAGCTGATACAGCACTGTCTCCTCTATCTCCTCCTTCTCCTGAGGTGTGATGTAATCATCGCCTGACAGATCAACATCAGCATTCAAATCCATGCTGTCAAGAATTGCCTGACGTGTCGTCTTTTCGTACTTAATCTCGTGAGTATCACTGTTGTAATCAGTAATCTTTGCATAGTACGCAGCATCCTCTGATGTAAGAGAATCCTGTGACTCATAAAGTGTGATGAAATCACCCTTATTAACCTTTTCTAATGCATCTTTCTTTGTACCATCTGTCTTACCCAGCATAGTCTGATACATATCCTCATCAAGTTCGTCAAGACTTACAGTTCCATTATCTGATGTCGGTATAGCAGACACTTTGATTGGGAAGTTGTCCGGTACCTCGTATATATCGGACTGATCTTCCTCAGCCAGAGGCTTAAATGTGACTTTTTCACCCTCTACACTGTCTACCTTTACATATACTGCCGGGTCTAAAAGAGCTTTTCCGTCATTGCCCTTTCTGTCTTTTGGATTCTTTCCTACATAAACACAGATGATATCGTCTGATTTTAATTCGCTTGCTTTATCATATGTGAATGTGCCGCGGTCTGTATCCTTCATAGATGTCACTATGTCATTTGTCAGTACCTCACAGCCTACATACTCTGTTCCGATTATGGTGTAATCAATATTGTCTGTATCCTGAACATACTTGATATCGTCAGACATCTCAAGGTTTTCTACCTTGTCCATCTTTATAGAGAAGGCTGCTGTCCTGATTGTGGCATCTTTACCATCAAATACCCAGCCGTCTGCCAGATTCAGTTCATATGTACAGCCCTTGTTGAAGCCGTCCGGAGCACTTACCGTGTATACTCCATCGCCCTCAGGATCAGCGATACTCAGCTTGACTGCTGCTGAGCCATCCTTTACAGTGAGAGTTGCTGCACCCTCCGGTGCGGTCTCTCCTGACACCTTCTTTATTCTGAATGACAAATCAGGCTGCATATCCATCTGTGCAAAGGATGTGACATTGAGTGCCTCTGTGCTCTCGAGCTCCTGGTACTTAGCATATATATCCATGCTCTCTGTCACAGGGTCCTCTGCATAGAATGGCTGTGTAAATTCCTTGTCCTTATAATATCCAAGCAGTGTAGCATTTTTCTTTGATGATTTTGCTACCGATGGTACTTCACCAAGTGGAGAGCCTTTCTCTGCCGGAAGAGCATCTATGAGTCTTTCCCCATCGTAGAATCTGACTGTGAGTACTTCCGGTCCAAGCTTGATACCATCAAATTCAGCTATGTATTTTTTTATAAAAAGTATATCTATGAAATCTGCCACACCATCTGCATTTACGTCAGCGTTTTTAGGCACATAGTTTTTAGGGTTCATTTCTGCAATATGCTGTTTGAGTGTAAGAATGTCATGGAAATCTATCTCTCCATCACCATTTACATCGCCATATTTTGTATCACTCGTCTTTGCCATTGCCGTCATAGGAATAGACGTCAAAAACATAGCACCGACAAGCAACATGCTTACTATTCGTTTTTTCATACGCTTCTCCTTCTATTATCTGCCCGGTTTTTTTCTTATAATAAAGAAGTAAATTACCGCTGCTATTGCCCCGATTCCTACTATCACTATAACCACTGCCAGTGCCTTTGAGGCACCGCCCGATTTCTTCACCACCGGATTTTTTGTATCTGCTTTCTTGTCAGGCTTTTCTGTTTTCTCGGTGGCTTCTGTTATCTCAGACTCGCTTTCTGTTTCTGTGGCAATTTCTGATTCTGTAACTTTTTCTGTCGCTATCTCAGATGTTTTTTCCTCTGTCTTTTTCTTCTCAGCTGACTTGGTATTATTCGCAGTCTTGCTGTCTGCTTTTGATTTTGTATCAGTTACAGTGCTCTCTGTCTTTTTTGTCTCAGTTTTCTTTTCTGCTGTAAGCTTTGCTATTGCTTTTCCTGAAGAAATCTTCTTGCCACAGTCCTTGCAGTAGGTGTCCCCTGTGTATCCCTCGCTTGTAGTTGTTGCTGCTGTCTGGTTTCTTAGCTCTGTATTTTTATGTCCTGTTGCAGGTATCTCTTTTGTCTCAAAGCTTTCACCACATTTGGTACATACATTTGCCTGCTCACCTTTAGTCTCACAGGATGCTTCTTTTGTCACCTTCCACTGCTTATTGTGAATACATTTCTCAACTGTAACCTTACCGCTTCCATCTGACACGCTTACATTACTATCCGTACTCTGTGCTTTTTCTACTGTTGCAGAAATATCGTATGACGATGTATCTGCTCCATCAATTACATTGAATTCCAATGTAAACAGTGTACCATTTGCTGTAATATTATCATATCCACTTGCTGATGCTACATAAATACCCTTAGGTATATTGCACAAAGCCTCTGAAGCCGGAAACACATTTCCGTTTGACATCGACTTCAACTGTAATGCACTACTGTTATAATCTACCTTTACCTTTATACCATAAAGTCCCGGATTATTAGACAGTGTCACATTTACCTTTACCGTTTCTCCTTTTTCTGCAGACACAGACGAAACACCAACTGATGCTCCTGCCGCCTGTACTGTTGTCTTTCCGCCTGCAATTGCCATGATCAGCACGAAAATCAGACCGATTACAGCCAGAATCCTAATTCTTTCACAATTCCTTCTCTCCTGCATGCTTTATCCTCCTCAATAAGATTATGATATTGTATTGATAGTACTAATTATACAACATTTTATACCTTACTTTGCCCAAATGGCGCCAAATGTAGTTTTCAGGGTGTGAATTGCATGCTCTCATTCATAAATGTGCAAAAGTGTGCAAAAACGTGTAAAAACGCAAAAACAGCCGGACACATCTCTCACATATGTCTGACTGTTTTTTATCGCTTACTATTCAGTTTTATTGTAACTATCCGCTAGATTCTCCTATAGTGGTACGCAAAGTATATATTGCCGGCGATTGCGGTGAGCGTCCACGAAATGACGTATATGAGGTATAAGGACTGCAGTGTCTTAAAATACGCAAACACCGTGAGGAGCCATATAATCCTGAATACGACAGAGCCCATGACCACTATGATGGTTGGCATGACGCTTTTTCCGATACCCCTGGCGGCGGCTGTGGCATTGTCCATGAAGGCTGACACGCAGTAGACGAATGCCATCACACCGATTCTGATCTGCCCATAGTGTATCACGGCATCATCACTCGTAAAGAGCAGTAGGAACGGTCTTTGGAATATAAACAGTGCCACTCCAAGCACCAGTCCCATCAGAAACGAGTATGCAAGTGTGATGAAAAATGTCCTAAGCACCCTTTCCTTTTTCCTTGCGCCCAGATTCTGAGCTATGAAGCTGGTGCATGCCGTGTAAAATGCCGCCATCATGTCATAGATGAGCGAATCCGCATTGGTAGCGGCTGAATTGCCCTCCACTACCACATGGCTGAAGGAGTTGATGGATGTCTGGATACATATATTGGCTATGGCAAAGAGCGAGTACTGTATCGCAGCCGGCACTCCAATCCGAAGCACTGCTGCAGCTGCATCCTTGTCAATCCCTATGTCCTTCATGCGCAGGCCGTAGCTGCCGTATGTCTTCAGGAGAAACCTGATGATGAGAGTCGCTGAGATGTACTGTGCTATGATGCTTGCGATGGCTACTCCTATCACTCCCAGTCTGCATACTATTACAAAGAACAGGTTGAGCACTATATTGATAATTCCTGAGATACTCAGGTATATGAGAGGCCTCTTTGTATCTCCAACTGCGCTCAGCACACCGTTGCCGAAATTATAAAGCGCAAGCGCCGGCGAACCGCACAGATATATCATCAGATATGCTGTAGCACCGTCTATAAGCTCAGGCTTTGTATTCATCACTTCAAGCAGTGGCTTTGAAAAAGCCAGGCCTGCCACTAACAGTAAAAGTCCCGCTATAAAGCACAGAATGACCGATGTGTGGACGGTCTTATGCACCCTCTGATAGTCCTCTGCTCCCATGTGCAGTGCCGTGACAGCATTGACACCGCCTCCCATGCCAAGCAGTATGCCTGTTGTGAGTGTGATGATGATTGTCGTGGAACCGACCGAGCCGAGTGCTCTTGCACCTGCAAATTTTCCCACCACTGCCACATCCGTCATATTGAAAAATACCTGAAGCAGGTTTGAGAACATGAGCGGTATGGAGTAAATCAGTATCTTCCTTGCGAGTGGTCCGTTCACCATATCCAGTTCTTTGGTCTGTGTTGCTCTTGACTTCATTTTGCCCTCTTGTAAATCTATAATATATTCACACTGCCATGTGAACAGTACCCTAATTATAGATACGTTTCATTCTTTTTTCAAGACTGTTGTTTACGCTTTACAAAAAAGATTATATAATAAAGTAAAAAAGACTTTAGAGGTAAAAAATGTTTGAAATAGTAATCTGTGATGATGACGGTGCATGTCTTGAGCAGACCTGCCAGCTCGTGAACGACTGGAAAGCCACAGCCGGCACTCCCATCATTGTAAAAACCATGGAAAGCGGCGATAAGCTGCTTGAATACTGTGCCAAAAACAGGCCTGATGTGATTCTTCTGGATATCATGATGCCTCTCTTAAATGGCATGGATGCTGCAAGAGAACTTCGCGAGCACAATCTGATATCGAAAATAATCTTTCTGACCACATCGCCTGAGTTTGCCATTGAATCCTATGATGTGGATGCTTCCGGCTATCTTCTCAAGCCTGTTGACAGAGAGAAGCTGTATAAGCTTTTGGACAAATGCTTGTCTGCTGTATCAAAGCCTGCCGACTCCATTGCAATACATACTGCATTTGGATATCAAAATGTGCTCATGCACCATATTGAGTTTATCGAGGCGCAGAATAAGAAGGTCCTATTGGCACTATATGACGGACAAAGGCTTGAAGCCATTGGCACACTTTCATATTATGAAAAGCTGCTCACTGTCGAAAAGGGCTTCTTCAAGTGCCACCGGAGCTATATTGTATACATGCCGGCTGTGGAGCATTTTTCAGCAACGGAGCTTGTCACAAAATCAGGTACCAAGATTTCCATTTCCAGAGGTCTTTCAAAGAGCTTTCAGGATGCCTATTTCTCCTATATGTTTAAGGAGTAGGCTTTATATCATGAAAAAGGAATAATTATATGCTTAATTTTATCATGCACACTGTGAGATACATACTCACGCTCTACTTTGGAGTATTTGTCACTACATCTATAATAGGTATCAAAAACAATAAAAAAAATATACTGATATTAAACGCATTCTGTATCACAGATCTGCTTTTGGATCTCGTACTCATATGCTTTAAGGGCTCTGCAAGTGTGATAAATGCATATCCTCTCGTGACGCATCTGCCTCTTTTGCTGATACTGATATTTGTTTTTCACCGAAGTGTACTCAAATCACTGCTTGCTGTCACAAGTGCCTACATGTGCTGTCAGATATGTAACTGGATGTCTATCATAGCAGAGTCGCTCGGCTATGAGAGCTGGATTGTCGATTTGACCTATATTGCCGGTATTTTCCTCACATACCTTATCGTATACAGGTTCATCGCCCCGGCACTGTCCGATTTGTTTGCAAAGCCCGATGTGGAGCTCATACCTATATGCATCATGCCGTTTTTCTACTACATATTCGACTATGCGACAACAGTGTACACGAAGCTGCTTTACAGTGGCAGCCGCATAGTGGTCGAGTTTGTGCCATTTCTCATGTGCATCAGCTTTCTGACGTTCTGCGTGGTCTACTATCATTCGATTGAACGCCAGCAGCAGATTGCCACCCAGAATTATTTTATGCAGATAAAGCAGGCGCAGTTTGCAAAGGAAATCGAGAGCATGCAGCGCAATGAGAAAAATGTTTCTCTGCTGCGCCACGATATGAGGCACTTTCTGAATAATATAGCTGCCTTTATCGAAAACAATGAAGATGACAAGGCATTGGAATACATACACAGCATAGTTAAGGCAACCGAAAAAACCACCAGAAAACGCTTCTGTGCAAACGAAATAATCAACATCATTATCATGTCCCATGCCGACAGCTTTAATGATAAGCATATCGATTTCAGGTACTCTATATCTGTTCCATCAAAGCTCCCCTTCTCAGACATAGACATGACAGCGATACTTCAGAATGCCCTGGAAAATGCCATGCATGCCGTCATGATGCTTGAGCCTGACAGGCGCTTTATCAGACTCTCCATCTCAGAGAAAAGCGGCAAGCTTTTGATTTCTGTTGAAAATCCTTATGCTGTAAGGCCTAAGCTCGTAAACGATATGCCTGTAGCGACAGAAAGAGGGCATGGACTTGGCACAAGAAGCATTAGGCAGACAGCCGAGAGACTCGGTGGCAAATGCCAGTACAGTGTGACCGATACACTTTTTATTGTAAGAGTGATAATTTAGTTTATTTAATTAAAACAGCCGATGCATGACGCACCGGCTGTTTTGATTCATAGACCATATAATTCAAATTACAATTAGAAATCTGTAAGGTTTGCAGCTCTCTTCTCAAGGAATGCTCCCATTCCCTCTTTCTTGTCGTTTGTATCATTTACAACACCAAAGAGGTTTGCTTCCATCTCAACAGCGTTCTTGATATCCATATCATATCCGTTGTTGATAGCAGCCTTTGCAACTGAGATTGCGTAGCTTCCCTTAGAGATGATCTTTGCAGCCATAGCCTTAGCTGTTGGCATAAGCTCCTCTTTTGCTACTACCTTATTAACGAGACCGATGCGGTATGCTTCTGCAGCGTCTACATTGTCGCATGTGAAGATCATTTCCTTAGCACGTCCCATTCCTACTAAACGAGCAAGTCTCTGTGTACCGCCAAAGCCAGGGATGATTCCAAGTCCTGTCTCAGGCTGTCCGAAAATTGCGTTCTCAGAAGCGATTCTGATATCACATGCCATAGAAATCTCGCATCCTCCACCGAGTGCGAATCCATTGACAGCTGCGATTGTTACCTGACGCATATTCATGAGCTTGAAGAATGGCTCTGAAGCCTTGATTCCGAATGCTCTTGCCTGTGGTGCTGTGAAATTAACCATCTCTGAGATGTCAGCTCCTGCTACGAATGACTTGAACTCGTTGCCCTTCTTGTCAGGACCACCTGTAAGGATAAGCACCTTAACATCGTCTCTTGCCTCTATCTCTGTTAATGCTACATTTAACTCATCAAGAGTCTCACTGTTTAATGCATTAAGAGCAGCCGGTCTTGAAATTGCAAGTACTGCAATCTGATCTGCTACGTCAAGTGTTAAATTTTTGAACTCGCTCATTGTATAAATCCTCCTTAAAAAACCTATGTATAACCGACATTTCTGTCGTAATTTATAAAAAAATAGTAACACTTTGACAAATTTTTGTCAATGTCTGAACGGTCTTTTTCAATAATATTTATTATGCTGCTGTTAATGTTCACATCACAAGCTAACAAATAAAGGTTTCTGTCTATTTAATATACAAAAATCAAGGAGACAGTCTGCTTAATGCAAACTGCCTCCCGCCTTAGAAATAATATAATCAAATTATTTAATTAAATTAAATCAAAACTCAAATTACATAAGTCCATGTGTCCTGTTGTAAGCATTGCAGATCATATTTGAGTTCTTGATAAGGATGTGCATAGCGATGAATGGTCCGATTCCACAGATAAGTGTACCAAATATGCACCACATCAAAACAGTGGTTCCATTCTCCTGAATGCCAAGTCCGTATCTGCCTGCATTATTTGCCAGTCTGTTGCCCAGCTTATAGTACCAGTACCATGCATAAATACCGCATGTAATCATTGAAAGCAGGATAAATGCTACGAGACCTGATGTATTCTCGCCATCTCCATCACATGCTACATTGACATCATGAGCCATCTTGTAGATGAAATAATAGCCATAAATACCACATGTGATAATAGACAGGATGATGTATGAGGCAAGACCTCTGTCATCCTTTAACTTCTCTCCCCTGTATGGCGGAGGAGTCTGACCACCATTGTTCTGGTAGCCTGTGTTGTACTGTCCGGCTCCGTTATTCTGGTAGCCTGCGTTCTGCTGGTTTGCATTGTTTCCTGTGAAGGACTGCTTCACCTCATCAAATGCACTTCCAAGCTCCTGCTCTGCTGCATTGAAAGCCTCTCCAGCTTTGTTTACAAAATCCTGTGCCTTTGAAACAGGCGCTCCGCAGGCTGGGCAGAATTTTGTTGAATCAGGAATTTCTTTTCCACATTTCTCGCAAAACATCTTCTTTCTCCTTTTCTATTTGCTGTTTATTATACGGATGATACGAAACAGGATGTTGTTTTGCGGCTCAAAAACCACGATATCATCGCCTGACCATATCAATCTGCATATATAAACTATAGCAAACATAAGGACGATTGTAAATATAAATATTTTATAAATTTTAATATTTATTTTAGATTTACACAAAAGCACTATTACCGCAATAGGTGGAAGCCAAAAAAGCGGATGGTATTCAAATGCCTTTGCCATATCCAGCTGCAAAAAAGCAATCCATGCCCTCGACATGCCACAGCCCGCACATGATATTCCGGTGATGAACTTAATAGGGCATGTGATGCCTATTGACTCCATAGCTGTGTAAAGTATCACTATGGCTGTGACAGCACATATGAGCTCTTTTCTATCTTTTTTTTGTTTATTGTCCATACAAATGTTATCTCAAAAAGTATGCGCTGTAAGGCGGCAGCTCCATGCCACCGTTTAATGTAACCGTTTCCCCTGTAATCAGGTCTGTTGCTTCATTCTTTCCCATATCAAAGCCTGCGAAAAACGGCTGGTCTGCGGCATTGATGCATACGAATACCTTTTCACCATCACATTCACGACCGAAAACACACTGGCCGTTTGTGAGCACTACCGAATAGAAATTGCCATAACAGAGTGCCTTTGACTCCTTCTTTGCCTTAGCGAGCTTTGAAATCCACTCAGTCAGCTCATTGTACTGCGGTGCTTCAAAGCATGCCCTCAGTGCAGGGTCACCGTCCTCTTTTTTTGCCTTCTCTCCCCACTCGCTGCCATAGTACACGCAAGGGATGCCCGGCATGCCAAACGCAAGTGCATAGATGAGAGGCAGATGCTTTTCATTGGTCAGTATGCTTGCCACTCTTGTCACATCATGATTGTCCACAAATGACAGCAGGTGCTTACCCTTGTAAAGTGTCCACTGCTCCGGTCCGAACTGTCTGAGAAGCGAATGATTTATCTCAAACATATTCATGGAATTGAAGCTTGAGTGAAGTCCCTTATAGCACTCATAATTTGTAACAGAATGAAGCATCGCGTCATTCATAATCTGGTTATAGTCACCGTGCAGTGTCTCTCCCACCAAAAAGAAATCAGGCTTTAGTGAGTCGCAGAACTCTCTGAGCCTTCTGAGGAAATCATGGTCGAGGCAATATGCCACATCAAGTCTCAGTCCGTCTATATCAAACTCATCTACCCATCCCTTTATGGCCGAAAAGATATGCTGGATTACATCCTCATTTCTCAGATTAAGCTTGACCAGGTCATAGTTTCCTTCCCAGCCCTCATACCACAATCCTTCATTATAGTTTGAGTTGCCATCGAACGCTATACGGCCAAACCAGTTCACATATGGCGAGCTTTCTCTGTTTTTTAGCACATCCTGAAAAGCCCAAAAACCTCTTCCCACATGATTGAACACACCATCCAGCACTACCTTTATGCCGTCTTTATGCAGATTGTCACAAACCTGTGCAAAGTCCTCGTTTGTGCCAAGCCTTGTGTCTATTTTTGTATAATCCCTTGTATTATATCCGTGTGTATCAGATTCAAACACCGGTGAAAAGTAGATTGCATCTGCCCCAAGCTTTTTGATATGAGGTATCCAGTCATTCACCTTCAAAATTCTGTGTTCCAAAACACCATCATTCTCAAATGGTGCCCCACAGAAGCCTAACGGATAAATCTGATAAAATACACTTTCATATGCCCACATTGTTTTGCCCTCCTTGATAGTTGTGTAGTGGTTTTGTACCTGTTATCTATTATACACAATTATACACTTATATGCTACAGTTTTTTGTTACTTTTTACCTATGTCAAACATTTTGGTTACTCCCTCTAATAAAAATTCCTGTAGATAACACATGAAATAACCACATGGATAAAGAAGATAAGCGGCATCCCCTTCACAAAATACCAGTGCTTTGTCTTGTGTCTGAAGGCATACATCCCAGCCCAGGTACCGGCGCTTCCGCCCAGCAGGCTGAGCCCGAATAACGTCTTCTCCGGTATACGCCATGCGTGTGCCTTGGCCTTACACTTGTCAATTCCCATCGCAGCAAAGCCTGCTATATTCATAAGAAGCAGATAAATCAGAAAAATTTTCATATAAATAATGCTCCATTCTATTACTCTGCACATATATTTATAAATATAAACATATCTGCATATATTAATAAGTCCACAAAAAATAATAGCCCAGCCTATAAAGGCCGGGCCATAAATTAATTATTAATTCTTAGCTTTTTTAGAACCCTTAGCCGGTGCAGCCGCCTGCTTTTTGATGGCGCTCTTTCCCAGATAAAGCTTCATTACATACCACAGCTCTGTAGCGATGCAGATTGAAGAATAAGTTCCGCAAAGCACACCTACCATGAGTGGTAATGAGAACTCTCTGATTGATGTATGACCAAATATAAAGAGTAACAATACCATGACAAATGTAGTGAGCGAAGTATTGATGCTTCGTGAAAGTGTCTGTGTAAGAGACTCGTTTGCTATATCAGCAAGCTCGTCTGCTGAGTACTTCTTAAGTCCATGCAGATTCTCACGGATACGGTCGAAGATAACGATTGTATCGTTGACTGAGTAACCTACGATTGTAAGTATACATGCGATAAATGTACTGCCGACTGAGATTCTGATAAGTGCATATGCTGTGACAACAACAAGCACATCATGTACAAGCGCAAGGATAGCACTTGAAGCAAATCTGATATCCTTAAATCTGAACCAGATATATAACAGCATGAAAATACATGCAATGATAACTGCCTTTACAGCGTTTGATCTCATCTCTCCGCTGATTGTTGAGCTGATACTCTGAGTCTCTATAGTTGATGTATCAACTTTGAAATCCTTCTCAAGGAGCTCTGCAAGATTCTGTCTCTCCTCAAGTGAGAGTGTACGTGTCTTTAATGTGACATCATGGCTTCCCTGAACTGTAGTAACCTGTACTGCGCTGTTTCCAAGGAGCTTAGATACTGAAGGCACGATGTCCTTCTCAACCTCTGCGGCTGTATAATCCTTGCCAAAGTCTGCTGTGGTTGATGTACCACCTACGAACTCAAGGCTGTAGTTTAATGCATTGCCGCTTGTAGCACCGAAGTAAATCATGCCGCCGATACCTGCAAGTATGATTACTCCTGAGATAACAAAGTATTTGACTCTGTTTTGTACAAATCTGATAACCTTTCTCTTCTTTGCCTTGCCGTAGAACTTCTCAGCTCTGACACCAACACCGTAAAATGCTCTTGTAAGGTATTTTGCAATAAAAAGAGCTGTAAACAGTGACAGAATAATTGAAATCATAAGTGTGTAAGCAAAGCCCTTTACTGTACCTGAACCGAGCACCATAAGCACAAGTGCTGCGATAAAGGTGGTAACCTGTCCATCGAGGATGGCTGAAAGAGCCTTCTTGTAACCCTCATTTACTGCTGCAAGCACTGATTTGCCTCCTGCGATTTCCTCACGGATACGGGCAAATACGATAACGTTTGCATCTACCGCCATACCGATACCGAGGATGATACCCGCGATACCCGGCAGTGTAAGTGTAATCTCAAACCAGTAAATAAACAGTACTGTAAGCATTGAGTAGAGTGCAAGTCCGATAGATGCAACCACGCCGAGTATACCGTAGAGCACAATCATGAATACCATGATTAAGATAATTCCGATAACTGCGGCCTTTACTGCATTTGTGAGGGCTGTTCCACCAAGCTGTGCACCAACAACATTTGACTCTAACTCCTCGAGCTGGAGGTTGATGGCTCCGACACGGATAAATGTTGCAAGGCTTGTTGCCTCGTCGTAATCCTTCATTCCGTTGATTACGCAGTTACCGTCTGAGATAACAGCGCTTACTGTAGGAACACTGATAAAATGATCATCATAGTAGATACCGATTGACTGTCCGGCATCCTTTGCCTTCTTTGTAGCATCTGCCCATGTGTCAATAGCCTCATCCTTGAGCTTTAATGAAACAACAGGCTCCTTTGTTGATGTAGATGATGACTGGTCATACTGGGCGCTTGCATCCTTTACATCATTACCATCGAGGATGACTGAACCGTTGGCCTTTAATGTGTCGATATCATAGTTGAGCTTGTAGCCGCCCTCAACCGATGTATCCTGTGTGTAGTTGGCATTTCCGTCACTGTCATACTGTGCGATAAAGTACAGTGATCCCGGACTTCCGAGGTCCTCAAGTACCTTGTTAGGATCGTCAACACCCGGAATCTCAACAGTGATACGGTCATCACCGCTCTTATATACAGAGTACTCTGTTGTGTAGCTCTCTGCACGCTCCTCGAGCTTTGCGATAGTATCGCTTACGTCCTTGTCTGAAGGATTCTTGTCCTTGATATGGTAGGTGATTGAAACACCACCTGAGAGGTCGAGACCAAGCTTGATATTCTGATAATCCTTATCCTTGGTGCTCTCACCATTAGCAGTAGCCTCCTGCTTTTGCTTTGTGTCGGTGATTACTGCAGTGGAATACCAGCCCAGTAAGCCGATACAAATGACTGCCACAAGGATAATCACCCAACTCTTTCCTTTTTTCATTTTCTTGTACCTTCCTGTCATTTTGCTACCATCCATATAGGTATACGGATGGCAAATATATTCGCACACGGGTCACAAATACAGCGATCAGTTTCCCGTGACAAATTCAAATTATTGTGCATCATCTGCCATATCAGCCTCTGCTGCCTTAATCATGATAGCGCACTCTATACGCTTCTTCTGCAGCTCGCAGCCTAAGTCATAGGCATCAGTGATTGTGCCGTGGAAGTTGTATGAGTTGGCGGCACAGCCACCGCTGCAATAGAATCTGGCAAAACAGTTGCGACATTTTTCCTTGGCATAAACATTACAGCACTTAAACTCATCCTGGATGTCAGTGGCCTTGATGCCATCCCAGACATTACCCATAAGGAAGTCCTCATTGCCCACAAACTGGTGGCATGGATATAAATCTCCCCATGGAGTCACTGCCAGGTACTCAGTTCCTGAGCCACAGCCGGAAAGACGCTTATATACACAAGGTCCTCCCTCTAAATCTATCATAAAATGGAAGAAATTGAAGCCGTTTCCTGCCTTGTTTCTCTTTACCATCTCTGCTGCAAGTCTGTCGTACTCATCAAAGAGCACAGGTAAATCAGAATCCTTAAGTGCATACTCATCTGTAGGCTGTGCCACTACAGGCTCAACCGAAATCTGCTTGAAGCCTAGATCAGCCAGATGAAGCACATCCTTTGAAAAATCAGTATTGAAATGTGTGTATGTACCTCTCACATAGTACTTGTCCTGATGTCTGCTCTCCGCAAACTTCTGGAATTTCGGAACAATAAGGTCATAGCTGCCGGCACCCTTTCTGAAAGGTCTCATGCGGTCATGAACCTCCTTGCGTCCGTCTATACTAAGAACTACATTGTCCATCTCTTTGTTGGCGAACTCCATAATCTCGTCATTTAAGAGCACACCGTTTGTGGTGAGTGTGAACCTGAAATGCTTGTCATGAAGCTTCTCCTGCTCTCTTCCATATGCCACAAGCTGCTTCACCACATCCCAGTTCATAAGAGGCTCTCCTCCAAAGAAGTCTACCTCCAGGTTTCTTCTGCTGCCTGAATTGGCAATCAAAAAATCAAGTGCCTGCTTTCCGGTCTCATAGCTCATAAGAGCCCTCCTGCCGTGATACTCGCCCTCCTCTGCAAAACAATATCTGCAGGCAAGGTTGCAGTCGTGCGCTATGTGAAGGCAAAGTGCCTTTACCACTGTCTGGCGCTTCTTGAAATCTATGATACGCTCTTTGTATGTATCCTCTGTGAAGAGCTCTTCATTATCCTTAAGCTCATTTACTTCCTGTATTGCTTCTTCTATCTCCGTCTGTGGATATCTGTCCACAAGCTTTTCAATAATCTCCTTAGCTGAGTTGTCCTCAAACAGCTCAATAACGTCGTATGTGACATCATCCACCACGTGGATTGCGCCACTGTTGACATCTAAGACAATATTATAGCCGTTGTTCTTGTACTGATGAACCACTACAATATTCCTCTCTTTCTATACACATTTTAAAAATTACCACTGCGAAAAGAGTGTGCACCTATCAGCGCACACTCTTTAAATCCGCTTCACCTATGACTATTTGTACTGCTCGCAAGTCTGGTTTCCAACTGTACAAGATGTCTTGCAAGCTGACTGACATGATGTCTGGCACTCGCCACATCCGCCCTTTTTAACTGTGTTCTGTAATTTTCTTGTATTTAATGTCTTTACGTGTTTCATTTTTATCTCCTTTTCATTTAACGATGTCTGATTGACACATCATATTTGCTCTCAACATTATATCACAGCATTATCAATATGAAAAGTCCTTTTTTTAGCGAAAAACAAGCGCTGAAAACATTACCAGAAGGAATATTATCAAAAGCTCGAATATATTTTTGGATTCGCCTATATCTATTACCACTGTGGCTATCACATACGTTATCCAGTAGGCTACGACTGTCACTCTGATAAACCGCCTGCGGTGAAAGCAGCATTTGAGTAAGAATCCGCACACAAGCCCCACCACTATATTGATTGCCATTGCAAGTGCAAACTGTATCCACTCCGCCATGTCGACAAAGCACTGTACTATTGAAAGTATGACAAGGCACACAAGTGCCGTAAGATGCATAATACATATTGTTATCACAGGACCTTTGATTTTTCTCCACATAAAAACGCCCTCCACACATCATATATATGTGCAAAGGGCGGTAATTATTCATATATGAAAATCATTCGTGATTACAGCTCACAGTTATTCACTGTTCTAGGGAATGGGATAACGTCACGGATATTGCCCATGCCTGTAAGATACATTACGCATCTCTCAAAGCCAAGTCCAAAGCCTGCGTGTCTTGCAGAGCCGTATTTTCTTAAGTCAAGGTAGAACTTGTAGTCATCCTCTGAAAGTCCAAGCTCATTTATTCTGGCAAGGAGCTTGTCATAGTCATCCTCTCTCTGGCTTCCACCGATGATTTCTCCGATTCCCGGCACGAGACAGTCAACTGCCGCAACGGTCTTTCCGTCATCATTCAGCTTCATGTAGAAGGCCTTTATCTCCTTCGGATAGTCTGTGACAAATACTGGGCGCTTATAAATCTGCTCTGTGAGGTATCTCTCATGCTCTGTCTGCAAATCGCAGCCCCATGATACCTTGTAATCAAACTTGTCATTGTGCTTTGAAAGGATATCTATAGCCTCAGTGTATGTCACACGGGCAAAATCATTTTCAACAACATTTCTTAATCTGTCAAGGAGTCCCTTGTCCACGAAATTGTTGAAAAATGCCATCTCCTCAGGTGCATTTTCAAGCACATAGTTGATAACATACTTGAGCATGCTCTCTGCAAGCATCATATCATCCTGAAGGTCTGCAAAAGCAATCTCAGGCTCAATCATCCAGAACTCTGCCGCATGACGTGTGGTGTTTGAGTTTTCCGCACGGAAGGTAGGTCCGAAGGTGTAGATATTCTTGAATGCCATAGCATATGTCTCGCCGTTTAGCTGTCCTGAAACAGTGAGGTTGGTAGGCTTATTAAAGAAATCCTTTGAGAAATCCACCTTTCCATCCTCTGTCATAGGCAGATTGTTCAAATCAAGTGTGGTCACCTGGAACATCTCTCCTGCACCCTCACAGTCACTTCCTGTGATAAGTGGTGTGTGCACATACACAAAATCCCTCTCCTGGAAGAATTTGTGAATAGCATATGCGCAGAGTGAGCGCACTCTGAAAACTGCCTCAAATGTATTTGTACGAGGTCTAAGGTGTGAGATTGTACGAAGATACTCAAATGTATGTCTCTTCTTCTGCAGAGGATAATCCGGTGTGGATGCACCCTCAACAGTCACATCAGATGCCTGAATCTCAAATGGCTGCTTTGCATCAGGAGTGAGTACAAGTGTACCCCTTACGATAATTGCAGCTCCGACATTGATCTTGCCGACCTCATCATAGTTGTCTAAGCCATTTCCGTATACAACCTGGATCGGCTCAAAAAATGTACCGTCGTTTACCACGATAAACCCAAAATTCTTTGAATTACGGTTGCTTCTGACCCATCCTCCGATAGTCACCTCTTTGTCAGCGAATTTGTCCTTGTTGCGGAAAATGTCGCGTATGTTTGTAAGTTCCATTATCTAATCCTCCATTTAAGCCGCCTGCGCATCACCACAGGCAGCATATTTATCGTTATTATTCGGCATCAGCGCTGCCTGTTGAAGTATCAGGTGCTGCACTGCCGTCCTCAAAGGTCACATTCGCTTTCTCTGTGACTGTATCGATAGCCTTGTTTACGAGGTACTGGTTCTTAAGGTAAGTCTTTCCCTCATCCTTGTGTCCGCTTCCGAAGTACTTGTATACCTCTGAAGCCTTGCTGAACTGGCCATTGCTGGCTGACACGATGTAATCCACATAGCTGCTGAAGGCATCATCATCCATCTTGATATTTTCCTTCTCAGCGATAAGTCCGAAGATGAACTCTGTCTTTATCTGGTCTGTCAGATTCTCCTTCCACTTTTCTGTGGCCTGATCTACTGTCATGTTGTAGTTGGACTTTAAATATTTCTTAAGTGTCTGTCCATCCTTGACATTTTCCTTTGTAAAGGAAGCAATGTACTCATTGAGTCTGGCCTGTAAATACTCATCAGGAATCTCAACTGTGCTGTTGTCAATCATGTAGCTCTTTATCTTGTCTACCTCAGCACTGTAGAGCTGCTGCTTCAAATCCTTCTCAATCTGTGTGGTAAGCTGGGCATTAGTTGTCACTCCGGCCTTTCCAAACACTGTGTTGACCTGCTCGTCGGTCATATCTGCAAGTGCAACAGGGTCTGCTGAGTAAATACCCTTTACTGTATACTCAAATGTAACTGTCTGTCCGTTTAAGTCGTCGTTGCCATAATCCTCAGGGAATGTCACATCACCCTTAACTTTGTCACCAACCTTGGCTCCGATTATAGGCTTTGTAAATCCATCAATAAAGGATGAACCGCCTACCTGACTGTTGTTTGTCACATCAAGCATCACATCTGTGGCTGAACCACCGTCAAATGCTGTGCCATCCTTGTATCCGGTGTAATCAACCTTTACATAATCACCGTCTGCAACTGTATCACGGTCTGTAACCTGCTTGTACGCATCTGCGCCATATGACTGAAGCACATTGGTCAGATATGTCTGCTTTGCTGTATCGTTTATCTCATAATCGTTTGAGACTGTGATCGCAACACCTGAATAGTCTGCAAGCTTTGTAACCTGCTTTGCGTAGTCTATGTCAAACTGACCACTTCGCATTGTCTCGCTGCCTGCCTCTGTACCTGCCTCTGTTGCGCTCTTTGAGCCACCCTTTTTGCTCTTGCCGCTTATCACAACAGCAAGCGCAATAATTACCACGATAAGTGCAATCACAATCACTGCTATGACTGCCTTCTTACCTGTATTCTTCTTCTCACTCATTGGAATCCTCCTGAAATGTTTGATTATTTATATATAATGCCCTGCCCGGCAAAAACGCATCCACAAAACACCATACCTGTCTACAATATCACATATCAGGTTAAATTACAACGAGTGAAAATTTCTTTATCTTTGCAAACACCGGAGGTGTATGCATCCTAAGTCCTACTGTCACCCTGGCGCCCTTTTGCAGCTTTGCCGGCTTAAGCATATGTGTCACAAACCTGACATCAGATGGGAAAATGTCGCTTGTATATGTGTGAAAGCCGCTTTCATCCTCCACAGCCATAAACAGCTCGACCTCGACACCTGTTGTATTGGTTCCTCTATAGTCAACCGCTGCTATATACTCACCGGTGTACTCAATATCCACCGTCTGGCTTATCGTATAGTCAAAATTGGCATCGGAAGATATAAATACTCCATCCTTATTCAGTGTATACTGCCTTTCTTCGAGACTTGTCTCAATCTGCCAGTTATTAAATCCATCTTTAAACTCAGGATTTGAGATCAGATTTCCGTGAATCATAAGAAGCTTTTGAAAATCCTCTACCTCCGGTGATTCTTCATACTCGTAAAGTGATTCAATATACTTATCAAGCTCTTTAATCGGCGGATTCTTTGGATCAAATGCCTTTATTGCATCCCAGCCCGGCAAAGCCCTGCCATGCTCATCAAACATGCCCATGTTCTCAAACCATGTTCCAAGACCCTGACCCGGCACGCCGACAGGCTCCCAGTAGTATACACCGGTCTTTCCGGTATCCTTTGACACCTCTGCTGCTATCTGCATGATTATTTCAAGAGACCTCTTCTGCTCTGCGATGCCAGCCTCAAGGCCTGCTGTCTCCATGAGCTCCTTCGAGATATGCTCTCCCTTGCAGTGCCTCCACGGATGAGCTGTCTCCACAATATAAACCGGCAGATTATATAATTTTATGAGCCTGCTCATGGTGTCCTTCAGATCCATGAAGGTGCCATGCCAGAACGAATAATATGAGAGACCGATTGCATCAATCGGCAGCATGCCGGCATTAAACATCGAATCAAACCATGGCATCAGACAGTTATGTCTGCCTCCCTGATCCAGATGAATCATAACCTTTGTCTCCGGAAGCAGCTCCCTTACAGCCCTGATTCCCTCATTTACTAACGCTGCCAGCTGCCTGTACTGTGGCACTGCACCATCCGGAAACAGCATGCCACTCCTTATTTCATTGCCAATCTGGACCATATCAGGCGCACAATCCATGATTTTTAATCTGTATAACACATCGTATGTGTACTTGTGCACTGCTTTCTTCAGCTCATCAAAGCTCAAATTCTTCCACGCATCAGGCTTATTCTGCTGTCCCGGATCTGCCCAGTAATCTGAATAATGAAAATCAAGCAGAAAATGCATTTTGTATTTTTTTATAACATGAGCCATCTCGAGAACATATGCAAAACTGCAATACCCCTTAGACTCCGGCACCTTATCAGGCTCATTCCATATGCGCAGACGGACTGAATTTACATTATTCAGCTTTAAAAGATCAAATGCCCTGCACACATTGCCTTCTTTATCCATGATTTGTATATTATTGTCAACAAGCATAGGAAGCGATGATATATCCACGCCCTTTAAGAAATTGTTATCCTTTTTCTGCTTGCGCTGCTGCTTAAGCTGATACATCTTTGTGTCAGCACTTACGAGATAATCGTCAAAGCTCTTACCACTGCCCGGCTTCGTATATATGATGCCGTGACTGATAAACAGGCTGTGCTGCTCCATGATATCATACACGCGCTTTATATACTTTTCAGCAGTGTCATGTCTGTTCCCAGGGATAAACACGATAAATTCATCTCCACCGAATCTATATACCATACTTCCCTCAGGCTTTTGCTCATCAAGCACCCCCGCCACAGTCTTTAAAAGCTCGTCACCATACTGGTGTCCGTAGGTATCATTTATTTCCTTGAAATCATCCACATCGAGAAATACTAAGGTGCAGCCGACATTTTGAGCTTCAAGCTCAGTAAACAAAGGAATGACCATCTCATTGCATGCCACACGATTGTATAGACCCGTGAGCGCATCACGGTTGTAAAGGTTTTTAAGCTCATTATTTGTGTTCTCAAGCACCTTCTGCTTAAATAGATTCTCAAGCTTCTTAAGCAGGGCAGACTGTATATCAAACTGCTCCGGATGATTGTATAAAAACTCAGGATTTCTGAGTATTACATAGCCCACTATCTCGTCCCTGAAATGCAGCGAGCAATACATATAGCAGGTGTTCTTATCTACACTTAGCATGTACTGCATAAGGTCATTTACACTCTTAAACTCAAGTCTTCCATTGTCCTTGTCATCCGCATAGAGTACAACCTCTTCGTCAATATCATAGCCATGCTTTCTAAAGTGTGCATTGTTTCTTGCCGCCGCAAGATCCGAAACACCGACCACATACACTCCGTCACACTTCATACTCTGTATATAGTCAGAGTATTTCTCAAACAAATCATAATATTCATCGCACTCCTCGAGCTCCTTCTGGAGAATCATTACTGCATCCTCCTCCTGCTCTTTTACAACGGAGCCTTTGATAATATCCTTTATATAATTACGATAATCCACCCTGCCTGTATTAGGGCATCCACAGCTCTCCGCCGGGATAAACTCGGAATCAAGGTATTTATCAGAAGCCTCACCTATTCCATACCAGAGTGCCTTAAATATCTCAAGGGCTTTTCTGCCTATATTGTCCCTGTTGTGCTCAACAGTGGTAATCTGAGGGTTAAAGTACGCAGCCTTGTCCAGATTGTCAAAGCCTGTGACCTTAAAATCCTGTGGCACCCTGTATCCAAGAGCCTCTGCTGCCGCACACAGTCCTGCTGCTATATTGTCATTTGCACATAAAAAAACATCCGGTAACGGCTTTTTGCTCTCGTGCCACTGACTCATATACCTGACACCTGTCTGATAGTCAAACTCACCAAACATGTACATATCAGCGGTAAGTGGTATGCCATAGTCACTTAAAGCCTCCTTGAAGGCCTCAAAACGCATTCTGTTCTCATAATGATACGGCGGGCCACCTGCAAACACAAAGCTTTTGCAGCCATGCTCATAGTACATATGATCCATTACCCTGCGAAACAGCCTTTTATTGTCGTTGCCTACATAGTAAAAACCATCAACCTTATACCCGATACTCACTACAGGCACATTTACCGACTGCAGCTTTCTGACCATATACTGTATCTGTTCCTGGTCGGTCGTATTGGTACAATCAAATACCACTCCATCGAAGCTGTTCAAATCAGGCAAATCGTTCAGTGCATACTCGCCTTTGTTAAACTTTGAATCATGGCTCCAGGTTCCGTTTGTGTTGTAAAAATACAGGCACACATCCAGTCCCAGCTCTTTAGAGCCTCCCATGATACCCTCGACCCACGAATATGTTACATATCTTCTCCAGCCATCAGCCAGAAGAGCTATTTTCTTCATTAATAAATACCCCTTTGCGTCTTCTAAAGACTTTTTTAAAAAATGTAGTTCTATTATACTACGATTTCACCTATTCTTGCAATAAAGATTGATTTTTTTTAGCATATTTGATAGAATTAATTTAAATAAGCAAATTTTTAGGAGGGATACGTTTTGAATCCAGCATTAATCGTACTTATTGTTATCGCAGTAGTGCTTGTGGTAGCATTTATAGTATTAACAATCCTCGGTAAAAAAGCACAAAAAAGAAAGGAAGAGCAGGATGAGCAGATAGCTGCTGCATCGCAGACTGTCAACATGCTAATCATTGACAAAAAGCGTATGAAGCTAAAGGATGCCGGTCTCCCACAGCAGATTGTTGAGCAGACACCAAAGCTTATGCGCCGCTCAAAGCTGCCTGTAGTCAAGGCCAAGGTCGGACCAAGAGTCATGACTCTTATCGCAGACGAGCAGATCTTCGATGAGATTCCTTTAAAGAAAGAGGTTAAGGCTTCTGTCAGCGGTATCTACATTACAGCAGTCCGCGGTATCAGAGGACCTCTTGAGAAGCCTAAGAAGAAAAAGGGCTTCCGTGCAAGAATGGCTGAAAACTACAGCAAGGCCAACGAACAGCTCAAGGCTGAGGAGGCTGCAAAGGCTGAAAGAAAAGCTGCTAAAGAGGCTGCCAAAAAGGCTAAGCAGAAATAATATCATGATTTAATTTTCATGTACATAAGCAGAGCATGTGGGATGGCTTTCATCCTCACATGCTCTGTTTTTTTATGCTTTATTTATTTTTTCCCATAGGCTTGGCAGACTTTTATGCAATCTTTACTGCTGCGCCCTTTTTCTTCACAGCTATATTGATGTGGCAGTCGCCTACAAATTCATAGTTGACATCAAGTGCATACTTTACCTCTGCCCTTATCTCGTCCTCAGTCTCCTTTACCTCTATGCTTGTGGCATCGATACCTATCTGGATACTTCCAAACGGTGTATAATAATATGTCAGATTTTTCTTTCCCTTTTCAAATATCATATGTACACTCATAGGTCCCTTGCGGGTGAACTCGAGATAATTTTCATTAAACTTAAGCATATTTTTGAGTGTCTGTGTCTCACCCTCCATTATCTCCTCAAAAAGCACATAGTGCTTGTTATTTCTTATATAATACTCTCCCGGGGCTATCACCTCTACCGCATCAGACTGCTGATCCGGTGCGAGCTGCAGGCCCTTTAATGATACTACTACATCCTTTGTCATTTCTTTCTCCTTATCCTCTTGCATATCTAAATTAATTCACGCTTTAATAATTTGTCATTACATATTTTCTTTTAATATATTTTTTCAGCATGAATATACTAACTGTTTTATCTGAAAATATCAAGGATTTTTAGTTTTATTTCATATTTTCCGCTGTCAAACACGCTCTCATACTCGTCCGGTGTGAGCACCTCCTTAAGATTTTCCTTTGCATCATCATCCACCACCTCATACACACTGCCCCTGAAGCACATGTTAGGATACAGCACACACCACCAGTTATGACCGGCTCCATCGCCCAGTGTTATTTCAAGCGCCTCGTAATTTCCCGCAGGAAATGTATAGTCCCCATACGTCTTTTCCGGGAAATCGGTGTGTGTAAGCTCTGCCGATGCTCCATATGTAAAGCCGTTTGCTGCAAGCGTCTCCTTTGATACCGCTATTATTTCGTCCATATGGTCATTTACGGTGGCTCTGGTTTCTTCGATATTTTCGCACTCCAGCAGGTATGGCTCAATGTAAGCTCCCACTGCATCGCGCACCTGCTTTTTCACATTCTGGTCAGCTGTACTGTCGCTGTTTGCCAGCACGTGGAAACGCAGGATTTTGCCGGCGATGGACTTTTGCATGTCGGATGTACATGCTGTACTGTTTGTGCTTATCGCAGATGCATGATTTTTTGCAGCGACTACTGCCGCAAGGGATATTATTGCTATGGTTGTTATTATTATTCTCTTTCTCATGTAAACAAGTATTGCCTTATTTGACAAACTTATTCATCTCTTTTGAAATTTTTACCATGCTTCATGAATTTCATTCGTATAGTCATCCAGCAATGTGCCTAGTGTAATTATCGGTTCACCATCCTCATGATTCTCCTTATTCATCTTCTGCTCATAATAATCACCCATGTTATCAAAGATATCGTTTATATCATCTGCTATGCACACGTATGTGTTTCTCGGAAATTTTTTTGATGTCTTGCAGTATTCCATGAAGCTTGCATAAGCTGTTTTATCGTTTCTAAGCGTTTTTCCTATTAATATCACCTTCAGATGATTGGTATCGGCTTTTTGTGACAGCCGCTCCTCGAAGCTGTCCACAGCTGTTTTGATATCATCTGCATATTCGGGTTCGTAGGATTTGTCCATGTTATAATAAAACTCTATATATCCGCTATTTTCATTTGCCGAATCATCTCTGTGGCTAACATATGCTTTGTCATCAGTTACTTCTTTACCTGTTACTTCTTTATCAGTTATTTCATCAGTATCCACAGCTACAATATCCACCGCAGCAAGTGTCGGGAAGCATCTCTCCTCAAGCTCCACTGCACTGCAGCCGGTCAGCATGAGACCTATAGTCAGCACTACTATTACCGGTATCGCTATGCACATTAAAAATCCAAGATATTTTTTCACGATTTCATCTCCACTTTCAAGAATATATGCTAATGTCACTGTGACTGCTATGGCAAATATGATGCACCGGCTTCTTATACTGCTATTTCCTTCGTCATGGCTTTTCTGTCTGTCACAGCTTAATTGCTTATTGTTACTGAAGCCTCGGCTTTTATTAAATGTAAGTATAACTTCTGCCGTATTTTTAGCAAAATTCTCACATCTTAAAACCGCATAATAAAGGCTCATATTGAGCACTGAAAACAGCGTGAAAAACCACACCGACAGCATAAGTGCGTCCGCTCTCTTAAAGAAGCTGCCCTTTATCTGCACATCACTCATCAGTACGACAGCCGGAAACTCTATTTCCGACAGTGAATATTTTCCGAAGCTTCCAAGCAATACCGCATACAACAAAAACAGTATGCCTGCATATGTGAGTATTGCTTTGCTCACACTCCATCGTATCTGTGAGACACTGCGTTCCCTTACAAACAGTATATTGAACACGGAAATGGATGCTGCAAACACATAGTACGCGCCCGCGAATATATCTGCGATGCCAAATTCCACACCAACCCTGTCCTTAATCATCAGATAGTCAAATCTCACATCCGATATTGCAAACAAAAGCATAGCCGCAAGCGGTATGAGCACAAAGAAAAATACTACCTCATATACTCTGGCACGGCACTCCACTCCGCCGCTTAGCGCATAAGCGCACACCGCCATTATCACAAGAAGCACAGCTGTAAATGACTCATCCGGTATAAGACTGTCACGTATCAGCTTTACAAATATCCATGCAAGAAATGCAGCCTGTGATAACTCGTATACTGCAATAATTAAATCATAAATTAATATTTTTGCATGTGCTGTTTTACCAAAGCTTCTGTCATATATAATTTTCCTGCGTTCACGTACCTCGCTTACTATCCACATAAATAGCCATGCCATGAAAACTCCGAGCGCGATAGAGATAAAACCATACTTTCCAAGCTTCGCCAGATTGTTTGGAAGCACCAGCGTGCCGACTCCAAGCAGATTAAAGACGTATAGTCTATATAGCTGGCGTGGCGATATGCTTTCGTTTTGTGCAAATGTGTAGCTTTTGCTCATATTTTTAGTCATACTTATTTCCTTTCAGCTTCCTGCACTCCTTTTCTCTTGCAAACACAGGCCGTCTCCACAGTCTGCGAAGCGGAAATCGTATGATACTGTCCTTTTCATCCTCGCCGCCTGTCAGCTCGCTGCCCACGAATGGCATCATGTATGGATAACCACAGCTTTTGAGCTTGGCAAGATGCAAAAGTATCACCATCAGACTTATTAAAAATCCAAAGTATCCAAGCCATGCCGACATAATTATTACAGCGAATTTGAGTATCCTAAATGAAAATGCAAACTCCTCACTCGGTATGGCAAACGAGCAGAGTGCGGTAAATGCAACAAGAATAACCACTATCGGGCTTACTAAATTTGCATCCACTGCTGCCTGTCCGATTATGAGGCCTCCGACTATGCCTATCGTGTTTCCCATTGCTCCGGGAAGTCTTATGCCGGCTTCGCGAAGCAGCTCAAACGACAGCTCCATCATGAGTACCTCTATGAGCTGTGGAAACGGGCAGCCGAGTCTGGCCTCATAAAATGCCAGTATGAGTGGTGTCGGCAGTATCTGTGTATGAAAATTTGTGACCGCCAGATAGAGCCCCGGCAATGTAAATGACATGAAGGCTGCCACATACCTTATCAGCCTGGCAAAGCTTGCTGCTATCGTTCTGTTATAGTAATCATCTGCGGTTTTTAAAAAATTGTTCATGGTGGTTGGCAGTATTATCGCTATCGGTGAATTATCGCACAGCACCACCACCCGCCCCTCCAGGAGCGCATTTACCGCAACATCCGGCCGCTTTGTGGTCTGAAGCTGTGGAAACGGTGAATACCATTTTGCCTCAGCAAACTGTTCAATGACTCCCGAATCACCCACATGGTCTATCACATAGCTGTCCAGATTCCTTTCCACCTCCTCAACAAGCCCCTCTTTTACGAGGTCTCTCACATACAGTATGTCCACATTGCTGTGTCCTCGAAGCCCCTTTTTCACCTCTTTGCACTTTAAGCGGGTGCTCCTTAATCTGCGCCTGATAAGTGCAGTATTTATCTTTATGGAATCTGCAAAGCCCTCATTTGAGCCTCGTATGACCTTTTCCGAATCAATCTCCTGAATTGACATGGCAGGATATCCCTTGTCGGGAAGCTTGAAGGCATCCGGATAGCCATCCACAAAAAATATCACGTCTCCTGTCAGCATCATCTGAGCCGCCTCTCTAACCGTATGAAGATGCGCAAACTCGGACAAAGCTGCCTGATTTTTGTCAAGTACTTCCTTAACCTGATCCCGGTCTATCCCTTCAAGGTATGAGGTAAATCGTCCAAACGCACTGTTATTGATACCGGAGCCTGCACATGTCACCTCAATATATGCAACAAAACACTTTATGGAGGCATCACGCCCCAGATACATCTCCTGCATCTTGATATCTGAGCAGTCAGAATATATCTGCCTGAAGCTTTTTATGTTCTCATCTATGTTTGTGGTCATCTTTAACTCTCCTATATCCCCCGTCAGATTTAAAATTCTTTATATAGTATGACCGTACAAGCTCGCAAATATCCCTGATTGTTTATTTTATAACTATCTAAGCCACTAACTAAGCCACTAAAAAAGGCCACCGTTCACACATCAGTGCGACCGGCAGCCCTTGGTTTTGTTATATTTTTATTTCTTCTCTTCATCCTGCATTTGTATCACAGCCTTCACAGCAACCGCCTGATTTGCCACATGCGTATGCATTTCAGTAGTCACAAGCTCCATATTTCTTGACTCAAGCGCCCTGTAGATGGCATCATGCTCCTTCACCAGCATCGGATAATTCTTTGGATCCTTCAAATACTCCACTCTGTAGCGATACATCTGCTCGCGGATATTGTTCATCATAGATACAAGCTTCGCATTGTCTGTTGCCTCATAGATAGCATCGTGAAACTTCACATCCTCCTCAGCTATCTTTTTCACATCACCATAATCCATGCTCTTTTTGAACTCATCCTTTATTGTCTTTAGCTTTGCGAGCTGCTCATCACTGATTTTCTTACATGCAATTTTGGCTGCAAGCTCATCAAGAGCCTCTCTCACCTCAAGCACATCCTCCATATCCTTGAGAGTCATCTTGGCAACCTCTGCGCCCTTTCGCGGCATCGTGACCGCAAGCCCCTCCTGCTCGAGCATTCTGATTGCTTCACGTATAGGTGTACGGCTGACTCCAAGCTTTGACGCAAGCTGCAGCTCCATAAGTCTCTCGCCCGGCTTGAGCTCTCCCTTTAAAATTGCCTCACGAAGTGTGTTAAAAACCACATCACGCAGTGGCAGATATGCATCCATGTTTAAAGTTAAATTATCAGTCATCAAACTTCTCCTATCTCTTGTATTATAATTCTCATCTATAAGAAAATAAGGTAACTATAAAGCTCCTGCTATGCTGTCACGGTATCATATCATTTGCGATTATTGTATACAGATGTCAGATACACCTGTCTGGCAAGATGTGAGCTTCGCATAGCTTTATATGCTTTCTTTGCGGTAGCTTCATCGTCAAACAGTCCAAAAACTGTCGGACCACTGCCGCTCATCATGGCTCCCACCGCGCCATGGGAAAGCATATGCTTCTTTATCTCGTCTATCACCGGATAATTTGGTATGGTCACGGTCTCTAAGACATTTCCCATATGTGCTGCAATGTCATGCAGATTCTTAGCCTTTATATCCTCTATCAGGAGGTCTATATCCGGATGAACTGTCGTATCATCAAGCTTTAAATTCTGGTACACAAACTTGGTGGATACCGAAATGGACGGCTTTGCAATGAGCACCGGACACTTTACCATTGGAGCAAGAGGACTGAGCTCCTCTCCTATGCCCTCAGCAAGCGCCGTACCTCTCATAATACAGTATGGCACGTCCGCGCCAATCTGCACGCCTCTTTCCATAAGCTGTCTCTTTGTCAGCCCCAGTGAAAAAAGCCTGTTCATGCCAAAAAGCATAGCTGCTGCATCAGTACTGCCCCCTGCCATTCCTGCCGCAACAGGAATACGCTTGTCCAGCTTCACTGATACACCGTCAGTTATAGAAAACTCATCCATAAGAAGCTTCGCAGCCTTGTATATGAGATTGTTCTCATTTACAGGAAGAAAAGACAGATTGGTCTGTATCTGTATGCCAGACTCCTTTGTCCTTTTGATATCTAGCCTGTCATACAGATGAATGGTCTGCATAATCATACGGACCTCATGATATCCGTCCTCTCTGCGCCTCACCACATCGAGCCCCAGATTAATCTTGGCTAATGCTTTTAATGAAATATCGTAATTACTACCCATATTGTATTACCTCTGTTTTTTGTATACAAGGATTATAACACAAACCTTCAAAAAGAGCAATTTCAAATATTCTCATTTATTTCTATCTCAAAATATTCTGTTTGTACAAAAACACTATGTTCACATAGTACATGTTTACTAGATTTAAAAAGTAACCCACTAACGCGCACAAAAAAAGCCTCACAGCATATCAATAATGCTTGTGGGGCTTTTTTAAGGTTTTTCTAAACTCGTATGTACAATTTTTTATTTCTTTTCCAATATAAATTTGCTGATCAGCTCGTTCATTGTCTCTGCCTGTGCTGAAAGCTCCTCACTTGTTGCTGATGTTTCCTCTGCATTTGCTGAGTTGGACTGCACAACATCTGATATCTGATTAATGCCGGCCTCTGCCTGCTCCATAGCCTTTGCCTGCTCCTCTGCAATCTCGCTGAGTTTTTGAGAAGAATCTGCAACTTCCTTCATACCATTGATAACCTTTTCAATAGAAGTACTTACGCGCTCTGCAGCTTCATTACCCTCGTTAGATACCGCAATGGCACTCTCTATAAGCTGACGTGTATCAACTGCAGCCTTGGCACTCTGCTCTGAAAGACTTCTGATTTGTCCCGCAACAACTGCGAATCCTTTACCTGCCTCACCTGCACGCGCTGCCTCGATAGCTGCATTGAGTGAAAGAAGGTTTGTCTGACTGGCAATATCCTCAATCTCAGAAATGATATTCTCAATCTGCTTAGATGTATCATTGATGCGTCCGATAACATCAACCATGCCCTGCATCTCTGTATGGCTGTGATCTGCTTCCTCAGCATACTCCTGTGCAATCCTGTATGTATCATTGAGCTTCTCAGATGTTTTCTCAACACCGCCTGTGATATCTGCAAATGTAGCCTGAAGCTCCTCAATGGCTGCTGACTGATCCATAGCACCTTCTGCTATTTCCTGTGCTGCCTGAGCAAGGTTGTTAGAACCTGCTGTAACAAGTGATGATATCTCATTGATATGTGACATAACATCATTCATCTGTGTCTTCATCTTACGCATTGCCATGAGAAGTCCAATAAAATCTCCGGTATATTTATCTTCCATGTCTGATGAAACTGTATAATCTCCTTCTGCCATCTTTCCAAGAAGCTTGTCAGAGTCAGATATGATAGTCTTAAGGTCCTCTGCCATGTTTCTTGCAACCCCTACCATATCAGCAATTTCATCTTGTGAATCAACTGCCGGGAATGGAGCCTCAAGATCACCCTGTGCAAATGTACGTAATCTCTGTTTTAACTCATCGAGTGGTTTAGAAATACCAACTGCAACTTCGTCCCCGATTTTCATCGAGATAAAATATGAACCGACAATGATAACAATAACAATACCAAATGCGGCATATGATACTAATGATAATGTCTTGCTTAAATTATCTCCCTCTGTTACCTTTATATTCATAAGGGCAGCTAGCTGCTGATATATATCATCATATGCAGGTGCAAGATCTGCTACTGCTCTCTCCTCGGCCTCCTTCTGTGTCTCAGGATCTGTAGCATTCTCACCTAACTGTCCAATCTCATCATCGAGACTCCAGTATGAGTCGAGCTTACTGTTTATATCATCATATATAGCCTGCTCCTCACCTGTCTTTATAGAGCTTTGCAACTCTCCCCAGTATTTTTGAAATAATTCCTTTTTAGAATCATGTGTATCAGACATCTTGCTTAATGTGTCAGAAGCTGTATAACCGATAAGAGCTCGTGTAGCGCTTCGTGTCTCTGAGAAGGTTACCATAACCTTTCCTATATCTCCCTGTGAAAATCCGTAAAAGGTTAGTGCGCTGGAATATCTCATTGACACAATAATCATAAGAATACCCGCGATAACACCCGATGCCGATGCTACAAACGTAGTCAGTCTGAATCCTTTTTTTAAACGATTTTTAATGCTAAGTGTTTTCCACTTTGACATGTCTAATTTCATGATGTTCCCTCCCCTATGAATAATGATACCTATATACTATATTTCTATTATATACCTCTTAAAAAATTATACAAGCGCTAAAAAGGTAACTGCACGCTGCGTGCAGTCACCTTTTCATAATTCATATTTCTTATATAATATTCGTTCCATCACGACACTTTTACATACACATCCGGCTTCTAGCCCTGTACCTGTGTGTCCTCTGTGCCATTCTTCCAGTCATCAAACTTCTTGAGCACTGCATCATAGGTATCCTGGCAAATTGATGGCAGCTTGTCTCCCCAGGCTCCTGTTGCCTGTGAAAAGCCCTTCTTGAATGCATTCAAAAGCTCATCTGCCTTGTCCTTATCGCCTCCTGACAGTGCCTTTGCAAAGTCAAGTATACGGTCTGAGGTCTTCTCAACTCCCCAGTATCCATCCTCTGCGATGTCCTTTTTGGCCTGCGCTATTGTGTCTGCATCTACAGTCAGATTCTCAAACAGACTCTTTAAGCCCTGTGACTTGTCCCAGGTTGAAGCCTGTCCTGTCATAGACTTTCTGACGATCTCGATAAGCTGCTGCTGTCTGGCATTGGCATCATCCTTAAGTGCCTGTACCAGTGCATCTCTGTCTGCCTTGCTCATCTTCTGGTTTACTGTACTCTTTGCAGTATCCTTTGAATCATCCTTGCTGTCTGATTTCTCATATACAGCAGCCTCCTCACTGAAGCCTTTAGTCTTTGAATCCGACTTATCAGTCTTTGCGTCCTGCTTCTTTGAAGCGGTATTGGTATTCTTTGCCTGCGCCTCGTCCTTTGCTGTGACACTCTGCGCTGCTACTGCTGAAACTACACTTGAAATAGCATCTAACATTTCTCATCCCTCCCTGGTAATGTGCGTGCGGGAATCCTTTCCCGCTATACTATTATCAACCTGTATAGCGTCTGATATAGCTAAACAGTTTATCTCTTATAATCTGTATCGGCTGTTTTGCGTCTGTTAATTATAGCCTTTGCCGTTATTTTTTCAGCTTTCTGCCAAATATAAATGTCGAAAAATATATTACCGATGCGATAATCACTATCATCGGGCCTGTTGCCACATTGGTGTAGTATGACACCGCAAGGCCGACTATTCCGGAAAATACTGAAAATATCACTGAAAAGAAATGATACTCACGCATATTTTCTGAAATATTCCTTGATGAAGCCGCAGGCAGTATGAGCAGCGCATTTATTATAAGTATACCTATCCACTTGATAGAGAGCATGACTATGAGTGCTACAAGCACTGCAAACAGATTGTCCAGTAAACGCACATGGATACCCTTGCTTTTTGCCACGCTTCTGTGTATACAGATAGCATTGAGCTTATTGAAGCAGAGCACCCAGAACACTATCGTGACCACAAAAATCACGATTAGATATACTATCTCTGTCTTTGTGATGCTTAGCACATCGCCCACCAGTATACTTGAGTATTTGCTGAAATTGCCGCCCTTTGACAGTATCGCAAGACCTATCGCCACAGAGCACGATGAAAATACCGATATAATGGTATCTGTTGATGCTGTGTTCAGACTGCCTATCTTGTTTAAAAGAAGCGCAAACACTATCGCAAATATCACCATGGCAAGCGAGGTATCAGCCATGCCGCATACCACACCGACTGCGATTCCGGTGAGAGCTGAGTGTCCGAGTGCATCTGAAAAGTATGCCATTTTTTTATTTACAATCATGGTTCCCATTATGCCAAAAAGCGGTGTGATGATGAGCACCGCGATAAGGGCATTTCTCATGAAATCATATTGAAGCCAGGAGGTTATATTCATTTGTGCTCCTCCTCTCTCACCCAGGATTCCTCTCCTGTGTAGAAAATTCTTTCAAATTCCTTGCTCTCGAAGACATCCTTCACAGTTCCCTGCTTTGCTACTGTCTTATCAAGCAGCACAACATGGTCTGCGTACTTTGCCACATAATCCAAATCATGCGATATGAGTATGATTGCAAGGTCATAATGTGTCTTTAAATAGTCCATTGTCTTGTAGAAAAGCTCCATGCCGTTTTGGTCTATTCCGGACACCGGCTCGTCCAAAAGGAGCAGATTCGGCTCATCCATGATTGCCATGGAAAGAAGCACTCTCTGCAGCTGTCCTCCCGAGAGGTTGCACACCTGCTTGTCGATGAGCTCCTCTGCCTCAAATACCTCGAGTGTCTCCTTTATTTTTGCCTCTATCTTTTTGCTCTTCGGCAGAAAAACAGGGTAATTGTACCGGTAGCTTGCTATGAGGTCATACACGCTGACCGGTGTGTTTTTCTCGATATTGACAGACTGTGGCACATAGCCGATTTTGAGCTTTGCCATATGTCCGTCCTTTGTATCCTTGAACTCAATCGTACCGGTGTGAGGTATCTCGCCCAGTATCGCCTTTATGAGTGTGGATTTTCCGGCACCGTTCTGGCCTATTATGACATTGAAGGAGCCGCAGTGTATGTGCATATTCACATCCTCAAGCACCGTCTGCTCTCCGAAGCTCACTCCAAGGTTATTTATTTTTATGCAATGAAAGCCACAAGGCTGTATAATTTTCCGCATATATTCCTGAATAGTTACCTCCAATTTTATTTAGTGAATGCATCTTTGATAAGCTCTATATTATGCTCCATACCGTCAAGATAGCTGTCCTTGTCGTACTCTCCGCGATTGAGAGGGTCGATATAAACCATATGCACATCTGTCTCACGCGATACGGTATCTCCCATGCTCTTTCCGTAGAGCTCCTCAGCGAGTATTACCGACACTCCGTCATCCTTTATGGCACCTATTACCTGCTTTACCTCACCGGCGCTGACCGAGCGCTCCTCGTCAAGATCTAACAGGTAGCACGCATTCATGGAAAAGTCATCTGCCACATACTCATAGGCCTCATGGAATATGATGATATTCTGTCCACCGGTAAGACTCTTTAGGCTATCTATCTTTTCCTCAAGCACTGCAAGCTTTGCATCATATGCTTTTGCATTTGCATAATATTCATCAGCATGCTTTGCATCCTTTTCGGCAAGCCGGGAGGCGATAGTCTGAACCATGGTGCGGTAACGCGGCACGCTCATCCACGCATGGGCATTCTCATCACCGTGATCGTGGTCATGGTCGTGGTCGCTATCTGATTCTGCGTCTGCATCGTGGTCATGGTCGTGGTCGCTATCCGATTCTGCGTCTATATCGTGGTCATGGTCGTGCGCTCCGTCTGTCTCATCATCATCCTCAGAAAGAAGCGCTACATCCTCACAGGCCTCCACCACATCAAGCTTCGGATACGCCTTTGCCACATCAGACATAAACGACTCTATACCGCCTCCGTTTATGACAAACACATCTGCAGTAGACAAAAGCTTCATATCCTCCGGTGTGAGCTGGAAATCGTGCAGACAGCCGGTCTGTGGCTCGCTTAAGTTTTCAAGTCTCACTCCGTCCACGCCGTCCACTATGTTTAATGCAGCAATATACATGGGATAGAAGGACGTCACGACGGTAAGCATATCGTCAGCTTCGTCAGTATTTTTTTTACTGTCAGAAGCTCCTGATACTCCACCGACAACGCCTGTTTTACCTTCAGTGTGCTCATATGCGCGCTCATACGCCATTACTGCAAGTGTACACACTGTCAATATACACAAAAACATAATGCCTACAAATTTGCATTTATTCTTCATATATTAAATATTCGCCTTTCTTTCTATAGCTTTATTTCTATGACTTTATTTCTACTTTATTTCTTTTTATGATTATTAGCGCTTTTTTTGCTCTTGGCCTTATCTCTGCGCTCTTTTGTCTTTTTCGCAACCGGCTTTCCGGTCTTCTTCCAGCGCTCCTTTTTGTGTGGCTCCGATGAAACAGCTTTTTTTGCCGCTGATTTTGCCTCGCGCTTTGCTTTTTCCTCCTGCTTCATGGCAAGAAGAGTCTCCTCGTCAAACACGAGTGAATCTATGAGCTTCCAGATTTCATCCCTGCCTTCCTTTGACATGGACGAAAACGGTATGACTACCGTGTCCGGCTCTACATGAAGCACATCCTTGATGGTCTTTATGTGTGCGGCAATCTGGCTTTTTTTCAATTTATCAGATTTGGTTGCAATGATGATCGGTGCAAAGCCCTGGTTTACCATCCAGTCATACATCATAATATCATTGTCCGATGGCTCATGCCTTATATCTATAAGTAAAAACACCGCCTGAAGCTTTTTTGAGGTGTGCAGATAGTTTTCTATCATCTGTCCCCATTTGGCTTTTATCTCGATATTGGCGTTGGCATAGCCATAGCCCGGCAGATCGACCAGATACATGGCGTCATTGACGTTGTAAAAATTGATGGTTTGTGTCTTGCCGGGCTGTGAAGAGATCCTGGCAAGTGACTTTCTGTTCATGAGCGCATTGATCAGTGACGACTTGCCTACATTGGATTTGCCGGCAAATGCCACCTCATTATACTCATTGTCAGGGATTGTGCTTGTAATTCCGCAAACTGTCTCTAAATTAACACTTTTAATTACCATAATCTCTTCCTCATTCTTATTTTACAAATACTATCTTCTCTACCTGTGAAAATTTCTCCACCGGCACGATTTCCATGCCGTCTGTTATTTCCTTTGAAATCTCCTCAAGGTCCTTTTCATTATCCTTTGGAATACACACTGTTTTTATTCCGATTACCTTGGCTGCAAGCAGCTTTTCCTTGAGTCCTCCTATCGGAAGCACCCTGCCGCGCAGCGTTATCTCGCCTGTCATGGCTACATCTGCCCTGACAGGTCTGTCTGTAATGGCTGAAAGCATGGCTGTCGCCATAGTGATACCCGCAGATGGACCGTCCTTTGGCACTGCTCCCTCCGGGATATGTATATGGATATCATGCTTCGTGTAAAACTCTGCATCAATACCATAGCCTTCGCTTATTGAGCGCACATAGCTAAGTGCCGCCTGTGCCGACTCCTTCATCACATCTCCAAGCTTACCTGTGAGAACAAGCTCACCCTTGCCCGGCAGTACATTCACCTCAACCTCGAGTGTGACACCGCCCACGCTGGTCCATGCGAGTCCTCTTACGATTCCCACCTCTGCGTGGTCATTTTTCTTCTCCGGGCTGTACTTCGGGTTGCCCAGATATGTCTTGAGATTAGTCTTTGTAACCTTTACAGCCGCTTCGCTGTCCTTAAAGATTTCTCTTGCAGCCTTGCGGCACAGCTTGCCGATAGTCCTCTCGAGGCTTCTGACTCCGGCCTCTCTGGTGTACAGCCTGATGATGTCCTTTAGGGCACCGTCCGTTATCGTAAGCTGTTCCTTTTTAATTCCGTTTTTGCTCTTCTGCTTCTCAACCAGGTGCTCCTTTGCGATGTGAAACTTCTCATTTTCAGTGTAGCTTGACACCTCAATAAGCTCCATCCTGTCAAGAAGTGGCTTTGGAATGCCCGAAACCTCATTTGCCGTTGCAATAAAAAGCACCTCCGACAAATCCACAGGCATCTCAATGTAATGATCCCTGAATCTGCAGTTCTGCTCACTGTCAAGCACCTCAAGAAGAGCGGCTGATGTGTCACCCTTGTAGTCACTTGACACCTTATCTATCTCATCCAACAGCATGAGAGGATTTGAAACACCTGCCTGTCTTAAGCCATTTACTATACGGCCCGGCATGGCACCGATATATGTCTTTCTGTGTCCACGGATTTCTGCCTCATCGCGCACACCGCCAAGAGAAATACGCACATATTTCTTCTCCAGTGCAGCCGCAATTGAACGGGCTATGCTTGTCTTTCCAGTTCCCGGAGGACCGACAAGACAAATTATAGGACTCTCTCCCTTGCTGGTCAGATTTCTGACTGCCAGAAACTCAAGTATCCTCTCCTTAACATCCTTTAATCCGTAGTGATCATCATCAAGCACCTGCGCTGCATGGTCAAGATCCTTGTTGTCCACAGACATTTTGTTCCACGGAAGCTCAAGCACTGTCTCTATATAGCCTCTCTCAACCGTGCTCTCAGATGAGTTGCTGCTCATATTTCTAAAGCGCTTTATCTCTTTTTTTGTCTTTTTCTTTACATAGTCAGGCGCATCTAACTCGGATAGCTTTTTCTCATATTCATCAGCCTCTGAGTCAGCATTCTCACCCAGCTCCTCACGTATCACGCCGAGCTGTTCGCGAAGCACATACTCCTTCTGATGCTTGTCCACACGAACCTTTACTTTTTTCTGAAGCTCATTCTTTATGGAAATAACCTCCACCTGGGAGAGAAGTAATGATACTATAACCTGATACCTGTCATTGATGTCCTCTGCCTCAAGCACCTGCTGCTTCAGCTCATATGACACCGGCAGATTGTTGGTCACATAGTCTATGAGCTTTTCAAGATCCTCATACTGGTCTATCTGTCTGATAAGCTCCTTGCTGATTTTGCCTATGACTGCCGCATATCTGTGAAAAGCCTCCCTGACTCCGAGAAGCATAGCCTCCTTTAGATCCTCCGGCAGGCTGTCTGCATTACTGTCACAATAACAAATTTCTGCCTCAAGATACTTCTTACGACCGGTAAAACCAAGCAGCTTTGCCCGGCTTATTCCATCTACAAGTATTCTCACAACATCATTCTGCAGTCTGACAACCTGCTTTATGTCGGCTACTATTCCCATCCGGTAGAGGTCTTCCTGAGTCGGGTCCTCCCTGTCCACATTACTTTGTGTGACAAGATATATCCTTTGATCCTGCTCCATAGCCTCCTCGATAGCACGGAGTGAGCGCTCTCTGCTGACGTCGAAATGAGCAATCATCCCGGGTAGAATAGTAAGCCCTCTCAGCGCTACCGCAGGCATGTTAATAATCTGTTCTTCCACTTATATCTCCTGTATTATTGCACAGCTAAGCTTAACAAACCGCTGTGCAATTTATATTATCCGATGCTGTACCTTTGTTAAAATACCGCCATGTACTTATGACGCTGCTTTTTCCTCGATATATGCCTCCGGCACACACTCACCATCGAGCTTTAGGTTGTCCTCAACTGTATCCTTGTCGATTACGCACTTGCTGATGCTCTTGTCTGACGGTATACGATACATAAGGTCAAGCATAACAGCCTCCATGATGGCACGAAGTCCTCTGGCTCCTGTCTTTCTCTCAAGTGCCTTGTCAGCGATAGCATTGACTGCATCATCTGTAAACTCAAGACCTACTCCGTCAAGCTCAAAGAGCTTTGCATACTGCTTGATAAGTGAGTTCTTAGGCTCCTTGAGTATGCGGATAAGTGCATCCCTGTCGAGTGCCTCAAGTGAGACTGTGATAGGTACACGTCCGATAAACTCAGGAATCAGTCCAAACTTCACAAAATCCTGTGGAAGTGCATGCTTAAACGCCTCACCCACATTGAGCTCTGTCTTTGACTTTACATCAGAATTGAAACCGATAGATGATGTATCCATACGGCTATCGATGATTTTCTCCAGACCATCAAATGCTCCACCGCAAATAAAAAGTATATTGGTGGTATCAATAGGAATAAGCTCCTGCTGTGGATGCTTTCTGCCGCCCTGTGGCGGTACAGATGCCTCTGTGCCCTCAAGAATCTTTAAAAGAGCCTGCTGTACACCCTCTCCTGACACGTCTCTGGTGATTGAGACATTCTCTGATTTCTTTGTAATTTTGTCTATCTCATCTATATAAATGATACCGTGCTCTGCTCGCTCGATATCATAATCTGCCGCCTGAATAAGCTTTAAGAGGATATTCTCCACATCCTCACCTACATATCCTGCCTCTGTGAGTGTTGTAGCATCAGCGATGGCAAATGGTACATTTATCACTCTGGCAAGTGTCTGCGCAAGAAGTGTCTTTCCTGAGCCTGTAGGTCCAAGCATGAGGATATTACTCTTCTGAAGCTCAACATCTGATGTATCTCCTGCCAGCACTCTCTTGTAGTGATTGTAAACAGCAACCGAAAGCACCTTCTTAGCCTGGTCCTGTCCTATTACATAGTCATCCAAAAATGCCTTGAGCTCCTCCGGAGTAACAAGATTTATATCATCCTTAGCGCTGCTCTTGTCCTCATGGCCCTCAACGCCTTCCTCCTCAAGAATCTCGGCACATATATCTATACACTCATCGCAGATAAAAGCTCCATTAGGTCCGGAAATCAAACGATTTACCTGGTCCTGTGTCTTACCGCAAAATGAGCAGCGAATCTTTCCGTCGTTTTTTCCTGCCATTATTAACTCCTTTTATTGCATGAGGGCATCCCATACGGGGTACCCTCTTAAATTCATCTAACTTATAATTATCTGTTTGTTATTACACTGTCTATAAGACCATACTCAGCTGCTTCCTGTGCTGACATATAGTTGTCACGCTCTGTATCAGCTGCAATTGTCTCATATGGCTTGCCTGTATTGGCTGCTAAAATCTCGTTTAATCTCTTCTTTGTCTTTAAAATATTCTCTGCAGCAATCTGGATCTCAGTAGCCTGGCCCTTTGCCCCGCCTGATGGCTGATGAATCATAATCTCTGCATTTGGAAGAGCATATCTCTTGCCCTTTGCACCACCTGCAAGAAGAAAAGCCCCCATGCTGGCTGCAAGACCGATACAGATTGTTGAGACATCACACTTAATGTACTGCATAGTATCGTAAATAGCAAGTCCTGCTGTAACCATTCCACCCGGTGAATTGATGTAAAGGTGGATGTCCTTATTTGGATCCTCTGACTCAAGGAATAAAAGCTGGGCAACAACAAGACTTGCTGTTGTCTCGTTTACTTCCTCTCCGAGGAAAATAATACGGTCTTTTAATAATCTGGAGTAAATGTCGTAGTTGCGCTCTCCTCTGCTGGTCTGTTCAATGACATATGGTACTAAACTCATATAAAATGCCTCCTTTATAAAAGCTCAAAAGACCGGCTCAGAAAATAGGCTTCTGAGCCAGTCCATCAAATTTTGATTCAAAAAATCTTATTCTTCTGTAGACTCTTCTGCATCAGCCTTTTTCTTTGCCTTTGCACGCTCTTTAACGTTGTCCATGACAAGATCTACAGCCTTTGTGATAGCGAGGTCTTTCTTCATAGACTCCTTCTCAGCATCTCCCATGTACTCTTTAAGCTTATCAGCCTCCATGCCGTATGCCTTAGCCATCTTCTCTACCTCAGCATCGATATCTGCATCAGTAACCTCGATGTTCTCCTCCTTGGCAATCTGCTCAAGTACAAGGCTGCTCTGGATACGTGTTGTAGCCTCCGGACGAACCTGATCCTTAAGCTGGTCAACTGTCATGCCTGAGAACTGTAAGTACTGCTCCATTGTAAGACCGCTCTGTGCGATTCTCTGAGCGAACTCCTCAACCATTGTCTCACACTGAGTCTCAATCATTGCCTCCGGAAGATCCATCTTTGACTTGTCGATAATCTTCTGGATAGCCTCATCCTCTTTAGTCTTCTTAGCTTCTGTCTCTTTCTTCTCTGTGAGGTTCTTCTTGATTTCCTCTTTGTACTCAGCTAATGTATCAACACCTGCTGCATCCTGTGCAAACTCATCATCAAGCTCAGGAAGCTCCTTAGCCTTGATCTCGTTGATCTTAACCTTGAATGTAGCCGGCTTTCCTGCAAGGTCTGCTGCCTGATACTGCTCAGGGAATGTTACATTGACATCAACCTCATCGCCTGTGTTCTTTCCTACTAACTGATCCTCGAATGTATCGATGAATGTGTGTGAACCGATCTCTAATGGATGATTCTCACCCTTTCCACCCTCGAAAGCTACTCCTTCAACAAATCCCTCAAAGTCGATAACTGCTGTATCTCCCTCTGCTACAGGACGATCTGTAACTGTAACTGTTCTTGCATTTTTGTTTCTCTGGTTCTCGAGCTCAGCGTCAACCTCTTCATCAGAAACTGATGTGTCGATCTTTGTAACTGTAACGCCCATGTACTTACCAAGAGTAACCTCTGGTCTTACAGCAACCTCTGCTGTGTAGATGAAAGGCTGTCCCTTCTCAATCTGAGTAACCTCAACTGTAGGACGTGAAACTATATCAACACCACTCTCGTCAACTGCACCTGCATATGTCTGCTGCATAAGAATGTTTGCTGCATCCTCATAGAACACACCTGCTCCATACATTTTCTCAATCATAGCTCTTGGCACTTTTCCTTTACGGAATCCAGGTACACTAATCTGTTTCTTCTGCTTCTGATATGCAGAATCCAATGCTTTCTCTAATTCCTCAGCTGCTACCTCAATAGTAAGCTTCGCCATATTATGCTCTAAATTCTCAACCTGTACACTCATGTCAATCGTTATCCTCCTTAAAAATATATATGAATGGTATGTACATCAAATGTAATGTGGGCATGCTTTTTAAACTGCTAAACCCAGTCATTGGATGATTATAACACAACAAATCCACTATTTCCAGTGTTTTTTACATTAAATTTGCTTTTGTGTATAATTCCATAAATTGTCAGCAATACCAAAACATATTTTTGTCATTTTACGGCATAATATTTCCATACACATACAGCTTGTGTATAACGTTTTAAAAGGAGGTATTGCATTATGGCAGCATCAAGTAGTAAAAAGGCTTCTGTACCGGAGGCAAAAGAGGCTATGAGCCGTTTCAAGGAAGAGGTTGCTTCAGAGCTTGGAGTTCCTTTAAAGGAGGGCTACAACGGTGACCTTACTTCTAAACAGGCCGGTTCAATCGGTGGCGAGATGGTCAAGCAGATGATCATGAAGCAGGAGCAGCAGATGAAATAAGCTCTGCAATAGCAAGCTTCAAAAATACGCTTCAATCGCAAGCACAAAAAGAGGCCGCGCACCATGGGGTTTGGTGTGTGACCTCTTTTGTTATAATATAGGACTTGCCGGTCTAGTATACCAGCCCCTGTCGGATATGCTCTACTGTGGCATCGTCTGTGAAGTATCTGACAATCTCGAGTGCAAATGCAATCGCTGTTCCCATTCCACGGCTTGTAATCACATTTCCATCCACAACAACAGGCTGCTCAAGCCACTGTGCACCGAGGAGCTTTTCCTCAAAGCCCGGATGACAGGTAGCCTTTTTACCCTCAAGTATATGATTCTCACCGAGCACGCTAGGCGCTGCACATATTGCCGCAACAAGCTTTCCCTCAGCGGCAAAGCTCTTAATTGTCTTTACCACTGTCTCATCTGCGCCAAGGTTTAATGTACCCGGCATGCCTCCCGGCAGTACGATTGCATCGTAGCTGTCAAAGTCAGCCTGCGCCTTTGTGGTATCTGTCTTAAATGTCACCTGATGTGAGCTTGTCACCTCAGCTTTTTCTGTGATTGATATGGTCTCAATCTCAAGCTTTGCTCTTCTGACTATATCGACCACTGTAAGTCCTTCAATCTCCTCACAGCCGTCTGCCATAAAAATTCCTACTTTACTCATATTTTTCTCCTTCTTTTTCTTAAAAATACTATAGAAATTACTACATATCAGTAACGCCTATAAAAAGTTACTGCTCATAAGCCTGGATTCACCGCTTGAATTTTTAAATACCGGTCATTATAATCAGTTATGTGTAACTATAAATCCACTCATAAACCGAAAGGACATACCATGGAAATCGAAAGAAAATACCTAATTAAACAGCTTCCTTCCAATTTAGACAGCTACGCAAGCAAGAAAATTGCCCAGGGCTATCTGTGCACATCTCCTGTTGTCAGAGTCAGACGCTCAAACGACAGCTATTATATGACCTACAAGGGCGCCGGCCTTATGGTGCGCGAGGAGTACAATCTTCCTCTTACCAGGGAGGCATACATACATCTCGTCCAAAAGATAGACGGCCGCCTCATCGAAAAGACCCGCTATCTCATACCTCTTGACGATGGCCTGACCGCTGAGCTTGATGTATTTGAGGGTGATCTGGCTCCTCTTACGCTTGTGGAGGTGGAATTCGACTCTGTTGACGCAGCAAATGAATTCGTAGCCCCTGACTGGTTTGGCGAGGATGTCACCGAATCCGGCAAATATCACAACAGCTATCTGAGCCGGTTGGAAAATTCATAGTACTGTCTTGTCTTTATCGTATTCTTCAAATCATCATACCGCTTCTGCAATGGACCCTCAGGAACTACAACATCCATAACCACCGCTATATCATCTATAAGGCGGTCGGTTATGGTATCCCTCATTGAGACAAGTATATTGTACTTCTCCTCAAAGGTATCAGCATCCAGAAACTCCATCAAACGCGGATTTGGAGCCTGACCTTCTTCTGCATCCGGTACCGGCTCATGACATGCCTGTGCTTGAACACTCACGGTTTCCGGCGCATTAGCTGTGATCACATTTGCATCAGAAGAGATGCTTTTTCTCAACATATCCTCCGGCTTATCCTTAATCGTAATCCTCTCAAACCTGTATTTCTGCTTCACATCAGGATATTTCTCATGGTCTACCTCGCTTACAAACATATCAAGCGGCCTTGCATATACGCCGAAATCATCATATAAAGCCTGATAAATCACAAGCTTTTCTCCTGTCTCTGAATGTGTTGCCACTGTAACTATCTGATACAGCTTATTCTTAAAGTGTCTGTAAAGCTCTCCGGGCTTTGGTGTTCTGTCCATCATTTTTGCCTCTTTTCCTATTATTTAAAAGTTGTTAATCATGTCTAAGCCTTCTCCAAGGAAATCTCTCTCAAACTCCAGATTGCCGCTGTATCCCATGGCAATCAGATCCTCAACACTGCCAAACATGCTCTGTGTCTCAGCCTCTATAATCTTTGCACCGTCTGCCGCTTTGGTATGCAGTGTCTGGCAGTTCCTTGAGTGCTCCTGCGCTATCCTCTGCTGTGCCTCGCTATGTCCGTGCATCGTCTCAAGCTCTTTTTGTGTCGTATCATCCGCAAAACGTGCATTATTTTTCATTGCCCTCTGCACTATATCCGGATTGCTCTGCTGCGGCTGCACTCTCTGTTGCGGTCTCGGCTGCTGTACTCTCTGCTGCATCTGCGGTTTCTGAGGCTGATGTGCTCTCTGCTGCATCTGTGGCTGTGGTTTCTGCTGATATGTCTGGTTCAATGCATTCATACCCGACTGAACTGTATTCTGCATGCTGTTCCATATCTGCTGCATCTGCTTCTGCTGCTGCGGTCTAGGTTTGTTTGGCTGCGTATTTTTGCTGCCTGCGTTCTTTGATTTTTTATTAATATAAAAAATTGCTCCTAATATAATAGCCCAAATTATAATATCCATATTCTACTCCTTTATCACTCTGCATTTCTATGTCAATCCCTGAATATCCTGCACATATCGCGTAGTATGTACTCTGCTGTCTGTTCCGGCTCCCATTGCTTTGCAATGCCCACAAGGAGCGGCTTAAGCTCTGAGAGTATCCTTGCCGTGCGCCGGTCTGTCGTGCCCTCATACTTATCGTTTATGGCCTCCGCCTGCTTCACACATGCCTCAAGCTGCTTTAATATATCCTTCCAGAACTCCTCGTAATATATCTCATGCACTCTCTTAGTTTTTTGTGTGAAATTAAGCTCTGCAAGCTCTTTGTTGCTGTGCCCCAGATAGAAATATGACAAGGCAAACAAATCAGGCTTTTTCCTTTCAAGTCCTTCACCGGTCAGGTGTATCAGATTCTCTATCTCACTCTGTAAAATGATACCGTTGTCAAAGGATGACAAATACCTATCCCCCTGCTTTACAACAGAGTCCAGAGTCGTGTGAAAATCCGTGTCTGCCTTGCTGATTAAAAATTCATCGTCAAACATGCCGCTTTTCGCTTTGCAAGCCTTTATCAGCTCTCCAAAGTGCTTCCTGTCAGCCCCTGTGAGCTCACTATACCCGATAACTTGTTGCTCAAGCTCCTTTAAATCTGAAAGCAGGCTGCTTAAGCCTGTCTTCACACCATAATAGCGCTTTGCAACACCTGAGGAATTCTTTTTGGTTTTGACATACAGCTTAAGCCAGCTGTTGACCACCGTCATGTCGGCACCTGCCGTATCCATCGCTGTCTTAAATTTCTTTTCCGTATCACTTAGTCCTAAAATCATCACACACCCTCAAACATCATTCTAAAACTATATAATAACAATTCTACACCATTATCATATTTTTTTAAAGAGCCTTTTTTGCACTTAAAAAACCACTTTAAAAGCAAAAAAAGGAAGCCATACAATAGCTGTATGACTTCCTATAAGCTGCTTTGCTATGATTGCAAAATCAAATTAACGACCGAACTGCATATCGTTGTTACCTGATTTTGTTGTGAACATCTCAAGCATGTTGATTGGATCGTTGTAATCCATAAGCCATCCCTCACGGGCGAAATCAAACTGTCCGTCCTTACGGCTGTTAAGGAATACGTTCCACTCCTGCTGCTCAACCTTTAAGTTGATACCTACCTTTGAAAGATCAGCCTGGATAGCCTCACCAATCTTTACATTGGCCTCTGAGTTGTTTACGAGGTATGAGAACTCGATAGTCTGGTTTACCTGACCTGTGCTCTCATCTAATAATCCGATAGAAGCAAGAAGCTCTTTAGCCTCCTCAAAGTTCTTATCGTAATCTGTGCTGTAGTAGTCCTTGTTCTTGAACTCGCCACCGTTACCATCTGTAACACCCTCTGGAATAAATGTTGTGGCAATCTTCTGTCCGCCCTGGGCGATTGTATCGATGATGTACTGACGATCGATAAGAAGACAGATTGCTTTTCTGAATACCTTAGCCTGGTCAGCATCTAATCCAAGTTCTGAGTAGAGCTTAGAGTTGATGTTGAAGCCTGCGTAGTATGTTCCAAGGTTATCTACTGTGTAGAACTCGCTTGTCTTCTTAGCTGCCTCAATCTCTGCTGTAGGAATTGAATCAATAAAATCAAGGTCACCGTTCTGGTAAGCTGTGTAAGCTGAAACATCATCAGATGTAAGCATTACGTTCATCTCATCAACTGTTACATTGTCAGCATCCCAGTAGTTAGGATTCTTAACATATGTCATGCTTGAATCATGTTTCCACTCCTTGAGTGTGAATGCACCGTTTGTAACGAACTTGTCGCTTGCATCGTTTGCCCAGTCATCATTTCCCTCAACTGACTTCTGGTTTACAGGGAAGAAGAATGGGAATGCACATAAGTCAAGGAAGTATGGTGTAACTGCTTTAAGCTTGACTGTAAGAGTCTTTCCATCATCAGAAGCAACTACATCATCAGCAGCAAGACCCTTTGTATCATCATATCCTGCGAATACTGCGCAAAGGTAGCTGTAATCTGCAGCTGTCTTAGGATCTGCAGCTCTCTTCCAAGACCACTCGAAATCCTTTGCAGTAAGCTCATCACCATTTGACCACTTAAGACCGTCACGCATTGTGAATGTGTATGTGAGGCCATCCTCAGAAACCTCATAGTTCTCTGCACATGCAGGCTCAAGCTTGCCCTCAGCGTTGTAACGCATAAGACCCTCAAAGCTGTTTACTGCAAGACATCCGCCGTCAACAGTACTGTTTAATGCAGGATCGATATGATCAGGCTCTGATGCCATGAAAATGTTTAACTTTCCGGCATTCTTTGTGTTCTTTGCATTGTAGAAGTATTTCATACCCTCTACTGTTGAGTATACGTCTGTGACATAATCCTTGAGCATATACTGGTCATTGTAGTAGTAAAGTGGAATAACACACCATGTATCCATAAGCATATCCTCTGCCTGGTGCATCATCTCTGCACGCTTTGCAAGATCTGCTTCTGTACGGATAGAATCTACTAACTTGTCATAGCTTGTCCAGTCTACCGCTGTTGATACAGCAGTATCAGGAGTGTCGTTAGTAGATGTTTTGTTGTTGCTCTTGCTTCCACAAGCAGTCATGCCAAGTGCCATAACTGCAACAAGAGTAAGTGCTACTAATCTCTTTTTCATCTTTCTTCCTCCTAATTAATTAATATGAAAATAAATTTATGTTAGAACCGGCACAAGTGACTTAAGCTATATGCCGGTAAAAACCTTATATTAGCGGTTGAAGCATGCAACCATATGTCCGTTTCCTCTGTCTGTAAGCTCCGGACGTGCTGCTGCACACTGTTCTGTCGCATATTTACAACGTGAACGGAATGGACAACCGCTAGGCATGCGAAGAGGTGAAGGAACATCTCCCTCAAGCACGATTCGCTTGCTGTGTCTGGCAGTCTCAGGATCCGGAATCGGAACCGCTGAAAGCAGCGACTGTGTGTACGGATGGATTGGATTGTCCATCAGCTCATCTGCATCTGCAAGCTCCATCATATGACCCAAATACATAACTGCTATTCTGTCAGAGATATGCTGCACTACAAGCAAATCATGCGCTATAAACAGGTATGATAAGCCTCTCTCCTTCTGCAGGTCCTCAAACATGTTGACTACCTGGGCCTGAATTGAAACATCAAGTGCCGATACCGGCTCATCACATACGATAAACTTCGGATCTACTGCAAGCGCTCTTGCTATTCCGATACGCTGTCTCTGTCCACCCGAAAACTCATGTGCATAACGTGTGGCATGGTCTGCGTTTAGTCCAACTGTCTCCATGAGATCCATAATCATCTCATGGCGCTCTTTCTTGCTATTGTAAAGCTTGTGCACATCGAGAGGCTCTCCGATGATATCCTCAACCGTCATACGAGGGTTGAGTGATGAATACGGATCCTGGAATACCATCTGCATCTGCTTACGGTAAGGATGCATATTCACATCTATCTTCTTCTCACTGTCAAACAATACATTGCCGTCGAACTCAATGCGTCCTGCTGTAGGCTGATACAGACGTAAAAGAGTACGTCCTACGGTTGTCTTTCCACAGCCTGACTCTCCAACAAGTCCGAGTGTCTCACCCGGCTTTATGGCAAATGACACATCATCGACTGCTTTTAATTCCATCTTTTTAAATCCGTCATGAACAGGGAAATACTGTTTCAAATGGTCTACCTTGAGCAGGTACTCGTTGTTTTTTGTATCATTACTCATTTGATTTTCCCTCCTCCATCATATTCTTAATATTCATCCAGCATGATGCAAGATGATCCTCTCCAACCCAGATTTCCTCCGGCTTTTCGGTGAGACATATCTTCATAGCCGCATCACAGCGAGGGCAGAATGCACAGCCCTTTGGCATGTTGAGCATATTGATTGGTGTTCCTCCGATAGGAACAAGTCTGGTCTTTGAATTGGTCTTTGTAGGGATTGAACGAAGCAGTCCCTTTGTGTACTCATGCGCCGGGCTGTAGAATATAGCATCTGCTGTTCCTCTCTCGCAGACACGGCCGCCGTACATAACTATAATCTCGTCACACATTGAAGCAATGACACCCAGATCATGTGTAACCATGATGATTGCCATGCCGAGCTTTTCCTGCAGTGACTGCATAAGCTCAAGAATCTGTGCCTGAATAGTCACATCAAGAGCTGTTGTAGGCTCATCTGCGATAAGAATATCCGGCTCACAGGCTAGCGCCATAGCAATCATGACACGCTGTCTCATACCACCTGAAAGCTCATGTGGATACTGCTTTACTCTCTTTTCAGGCTCATTGACACCTACAAGTGTAAGCATCTCTATAGCACGCTCTTTTGCTTCCTTTTTGGTACGGTTTGTGTGAAGAAGCACTGCCTCCTCAAGCTGGTAGCCTACCGTAAATACCGGATTAAGCGATGTCATAGGATCCTGGAAAATGATTGAACAGCATTTTCCTCTGAAATCGGCCATTTTCTTTTTGTTAAATTTGGTGATATCCTCACCCTTATATTTTACTGAGCCGCCTGTGATGGCACCATTCTCAGCAAGAATCTGCATGATTGAATATGCTGTAACGGACTTTCCTGAGCCCGACTCTCCTACGATTCCAAGAGTCTTTCCCGGCTCAAGCTTAAAGCTGACACCGTTTACAGCGGATACGTCTCCGTTATCGGTCTTGAAGGTAGTGTGCAGATCAGATACTTCAAGAACAAACTTATTATCTTCCATCTTACTCACTCCTTACTATTTCGATAATTTAGGGTCAAATGCATCTCTTAAGCCGTCGCCGATAAGATTCAATGTAAGAACAATGATACAAATCGTAAGCGCCGGGAAAATAAGACGCAGTGGGTAGCTCTGAAGTCCGCCACGCGCGGTATTTGCCAGCGAACCAAGTGAAGGCATAGGAGCCGAAACACCAAGGCCGATAAATGACAGATAACTCTCAGTAAATATAGCTGAAGGTATCTGAAGCGCTGTAGTAATGATGATTACTGACAGACAGTTCGGCAAAATGTGTTTTCTGATAGTGCGGGCTGATGATGTTCCGATACACTTTGCTGCGAGAATGTACTCATTCTGCTTGATGGTAAGAATCTGACCTCTTATAAGTCTTGCCATTCCTACCCAGTAAAGCAATCCAAACACTATAAAAAGTGCAATCATGTTGACACCGAGCTTTGAAAGCACTGTACCCTTTATTACAGGTGTGAGCACCTCGTTTAATACAACTGCGAGTAAAATGATGAGCAGCATATCAGGCAATGAATAAATGATATCTACTATTCTCATCATAACCATATCCACCTTGCCTCCGCAGAAGCCTGATACGGAACCGTAAATGATACCGATTATAAGCACAAGCAGTGATGCAAACACACCGACTCCAAGTGATACACGCGCTCCATAGACAACACGGATAAAATAGTCTCTTCCGAGCTCATCTGTACCAAAAATGTGTGGGAAAAGCTTCTCACCTGCATCAATCTGTGCCTGCTCTGCCTCGCTGTACTGGAAAGGTCCTAAATTCTGTGCACCCTTAACAATATCTGCATAGCCGTATGGCACAATCTTTGGTGCCAGAAGAATAACCAAAATAAGTAAAACCAAAACTATAATAGAACCCATAGCCAGTGGATTTTTGCGGAGTCTCTTAAGACCATCCTTTAAGAATGTGGTCGACTCACCCATAACCTCCTGCTGGCGTTTCTCTTCATCTGATGCCTTGGCAAAATCCTTCATATTGAACTTGCTAAGGTCAATCTGTGTAGAGAAAGGTGCTCTCTTCATATTATCTTTCATCTTTATCTCTCCTTAATCAAGCTTAATACGTGGATCAATCACTTTGTATACAATATCTGTAATGAGGTTCGCGCCTACCATGATTACAGCAAGGAAAAGCGTTGTAGCCATAATCATTGTGTAATCACGGTTTGTGATACAGCTTACGAACTTGGAACCGAGTCCTCCGATATTGAAAATACTCTCAATAACCATTGAACCTGTGAGGATACCACCAATCATAGGTCCCACATATGTGATGACCGGAATGAGCGCATTACGAAGCGCATGTACAAATATAATCTTGTACTGATGTACACCCTTGGCCTTTGCCGTACGGATGTAATCCTGTCCGAGTGCATCAAGCATTGAAGTCTTTGTAAGTCTTGTAATATATGCCATCGGTGAAAGTGACAGTGACAGCACCGGAAGTAATATCATGTTGCTTCCTGATTTGAAGGCCTGCACCACACCAAGCTTTATACAGAAGAAATAAAGTAATAATGTAGCGATGACAAATGACGGCATCGACGTAATCAGCGTGACGAAGAATACTATAACTCTATCCGGCCATTTATTTCGCATCAGCGCTGCTATCGATCCGAGCACCACTCCGAATACTATCGCAGTGAGCGCCGCTAAAAGTCCCAGCTTCGCTGAAATAGGGAAGCTCTCCCCAATGATATCTGAGATCGGACGGTCTGTCTTAAGACTAACACCGAAATCTCCGTGCAGCACGCCTGCCATGTAGTTCTTGTACTGGACTATAAGTGGCTGATCCAGTCCGTAGCGTGCCTCAAGCTCTTTCATTACCGCCGGACTCTTTGCCTTCTCCGAATTGAATGGACCACCCGGAATTGCATTCATGGCAAAGAATGTAATAAGACTGATAATGAAGATTGTAAAAATCGCGAGAATAACTCTCTTTACAATGTACTTACCCATATTTTTCTCTCCCTCTTGGATTTGTATCGATAATGCATTGTTTTTATTTTTTAAAGCATTATCACTGCACCACGTCAAAGTATTTTGTCTAATACGCAAAAAAGTGCGAATGACGTCATTGTCATTACACACTCCCTAATCTTGCTGTCTGATACAACTGTCGTTCTGACGCGAACAATTCTTTTTTATTATACACAGAAATCATACTTTGTCAATTGGATATATTTTCCTATATCATTTTTATTTTTGCATAAAAATTAGTCATATTTTTATAATACTCATTAATAAGGGCCGTTTATGCAGCTTATAAGAGTTATTTATACATTTTTATTCATTTTTTATTTCTGCATTAAAATATTAATTTTCATCGTATAATTACTTCAAATTATTAAGCACCGTCATTAATCTGGCATTAATCAGATATTTGATGTATAATTACATATCATCTATATCAAGGAGCCATATATGCTTACATACGACGATGCACTCAATCTCAACTACTATAAAAAAACAACCTTTACCGGCTGGATGAACGGCATGCGCTTTCTCATAAAGCGCGAGGAGCCTGTCATCAAGGAAGCCACCGAAGATACTCCCGAGGAAAAGGGCGAGCCAATCTTTCATGCCTGGATATGGCCGGGGCCGTATATTTTTGACCTGACCGACGACAGCAAAAAGACCGACAATACCTTTCCATTTTCAGATGACGGTAAAAAGCAGTGCGTAGACTGGATTAATGAGGTCATCAGTGCGCACTCAAACGATTATCCGAAAAATAAAACAGATGGAGAAAACCTATAAAAAAACTCTTGACTTCTCACTAAAAATATTGTAGTATACGTTTTGTGCAAAACACAAGGGCTTGTAGCTCAGCCGGTTAGAGCGCACGCCTGATAAGCGTGAGGTCGGAAGTTCGAGTCTTCTCAAGCCCATCCTTGTAATAAGCGTATTATGAAAGCCACGGATTGCTCCGTGGCTTTTATTTACGTCTATATCTTTATTTACGTTTACACTTTTATGTGTATCTACACCTGCACAATGCGTCCGTGTCTGCCTATTCCTTTAAAAAATCCTGCATTTATTCCGTCATACTTTTTGGCACTGCACTCAGAAATCATGAGCTGCTGCTTATATTTGTAATCATCCCACTCGAGAATTGCTGTGACGTAGGGCTGTTCCTCCATTACACGCACAGTCGTATTTTTCTTTATAAACACAGGATATTTTCCGGTGTACCCCTTTTGAAGCAGCTCCTGTTCAAGCGCTTTACGCTTTTCTTTTATGCGTTCATTTATCTGCTTTCCGTAATTTCTCTCCTGATAATCCTTTGATGCTTTTATCACAAGCTTATAAATATACTGATAAAGTGGTACTCTTTTTGCATCGGCTAAATGTCTGCTCAAAAGCTTTTCAGTTTTCTCACATGGATTTGCCCTGTAGCGTGCAATGAGCTTAAGATAATCAGTGTCCGAAACCTCCCTGCAAAGCTCCTCCATAATGTCTATTCCCTCTACACGGGCCGGAAAATGATACTCCATCAAATCGCCGGGTACCGGTGTCCATCTGCGAAACGGTGCAAAGTAAATAAGGCTCTGGATAAAGCATTCTGTCTCGTTGCAGTATTCCTTTCCCATGTACATATACTTGTCCGCGATGGTTCCTACCATATATACAAGCATGCGCCACTGTTCCTGTCCCTTTACCCAGAAATGCCCTATTTCATGGTATTTAAAGCATGCCTCATGCACATGCAAATTATCAAACCAGAGTGTGACCACATTGTCGTGCTGGTGCAGAATAAGTCCGTAGCCTTTTTCATTTCTTAAAACCAACGATGCCGAAATGATTTCTTCCTCGCTATGATAATCGCCCTTTAACACTGCATTTTCCACAGTCAGATAGCATTCCACCGCATCGTTCATGATATATGGGATTATATATTTGTCGTCACTTCTGCATATATCAAATGAACCGTAATCAAAGAGCTCTGCGAGCATGTAAAATGCGCGTGGCATATCCTCTTTTAAGCCCGGAAGTGCTTTTACTAAATCCTTGTAAGCCTGCATTGTGGTATCCTTTCGTATAGGAAAAAATGATAAAAAAATAAGAATTTCAGAAGTAATAAAAACCTCTGAAACCCTTGTAAATAGTACGGGCAACAGGACTTGAACCTGCACGGTCTCCCACTAGAACCTAAATCTAGCGCGTCTGCCAATTCCGCCATGCCCGCAAATACCTTAATAGTATATCATTTTGTTTCAGGTGTGTCAACATTATTTATCACATTACAAAAGTGAACTATTCACATTCAAACTGTATTTCCACAACAAACCTCTTCCCCTCAAGCCTCGCTTCAATGCTTCCGCCCATTCTCTCCACAAGCTCCTTTGCAATCGAAAGTCCGAGCCCGCTCGATGATATGCTCCTCGCCTCATCTGCCTTGTAAAAGCGCTCAAACACCTTGTCCACATCTATATCATCAGGATTTTTCACATCGTTTGAAACCAAAATATGGACCATCTTATTTTTCTGCTTCATCTGTATGCATATGCTGTTCTGCCCATGCACCAGTGCATTTTTTATCACATTCTGAAACACACGCCTTAGTGCCTGCGCATTAGCAGTGATAAATATCGTATCCTCACATATATCAAGCGACGGCTCAATGCCCTGCTTTTTCCACTCCTCATAATAAGAAAACACTGTCTGCTTTAAAAGTCTGCTGACACAGCAATTAGACAGCTCTAGCTTGAAGCTGTCATTTTTAAGCTTTGTGAACATGAAAAGCTCCTCGAGCATATCCTTGAGGCTTGTGATGCGCTCCTGGATAATATCTATATAATGCTCCTGCTCACTCTTGTCAGTCTCATCCTTAAGCAGCTGAAAATAGCCGTCCAGCGAGGTAAGCGGAGTGCGGATATCGTGCGACAGATTTGTGTACGTGTCAGATATCATCTGCTCCTTTTTTGCCGCCGCCTCACGCTGCCTGTGCCATTGCTCTAAAAATCTGTTTATGTGCTCCTTAAGCCTTCCGATATCCGCCATGTTGGTATCGGTCAAAAGAAGCATATTTGTATCCTTTTCGCACAAAAAATCAAGCTGTTCATTAATGTCACGAAGCTGTGCCCTTATTTTTACGAGCACAGCTATTAAGACAGCTACCGAAACTGCAAGTATCACAGTCAGTATTTTCCAAATCATGTTTTATTCCTCATTCAAAACACATTATATATCCCTGCGTTTAAACACACCGTACACTGCAATCAGTGACACCACAGCCCACACAGCGGCTACCGCAAATGCACCCCCTACGGTCTTTGCAGATGCACTCAGGTCAAGCTCAGAAATCTTGTTGACTATAAGGTAATCATTTATATCAAAGTTCTTTGCTCCGATTTTTTCAATAAGTATATTGATTCCGCTGAAAATCAGTGTAAAAATACCTGTACACATGCATACAGCGATAATCATGCTGATTACATTGTTTTTTATAATGATTGCCATTGCCATGATAAAATATACAAATAAAAGTGTGACCACATACTGGCTGCCAAGCATCTTAAATAAGTCTGCTGCATCTCCGAATTCTGCTCCATGCAAAAACAGCGGAGTCGCAATACACTGGACAATCACATCAAGTGCCATAGCCACAAGGGTAAATACCGAAAGCGCTATCATCTTTGAAAACAGCAGCACTCCACGGTTCTTCACCTGTCCGCCTACGCTCTTTATATAGCCGCTGTTTAGGTCTGCTGTTGAAAAGAGCACCGTAAATATCGCAAGTAAAAGTGCCAGGTCAAGACCTGCTATATCGCTTTCAACCATTTCTGCTATGGTCGGCACCTCATCTGACATGTCGGATTCATCCATTTCAAGCCCGACTGTTGCCGTTGGTCCATTCGACGATTCCGCTGATGCTGTATCGTATTCATCTGCTATCTCACTGTCTGACTCACTTACCATAGTGACCTCATCAGTTGTTTCCACGATGCTGCCTGCCGCCATGCTTCTGACAAGAGCTGTCATACCGCTCACAGCTATTGCGAGTGCCATAGCTATTACCAGTATAACATAAGCTGACTTCGTATGTATCAGTCTGTAAATATCCATTCTTACCGCATTAAACATTTGTCGCACCTCCTGTGATACTAAGGAAATATGTCTCAAGCTCCATTCCTGTGACCGCCAGCTGTGCCACAGAAACTCCCGCTGTGACAAGTGCTGTATTTAAGGCGGCGCTGTCATTCAGGCGCTCATATACATCTATGTGATTTTTGTCCACTATCATGTAGTGCACAAAGCCCATCTTATCGAGCACAGGCACTGCTTTATTTGGATTGTCCACTGTCAGTGTAATCTTCTCACTGCACTTGGAAAGCAGCTCCTCTCTGGTAATTTCCTGAAGCAGGGCTCCATTATTTATAATGCCGTAATCTGTGGCAAGCTTTGAAAGCTCCTCCAATATATGGCTTGAAATAAACACAGTCATATCCTGCTGTGCACACAGATTCTGAATCGTATCACGCACCTCTGCAATTCCCTGTGGATCAAGTCCGTTGATAGGCTCATCAAGTACTAACAGATCCGGCTCTCCAACCAGCGCCATGCCGATTCCAAGCCTCTGCTTCATACCGAGTGAGAAATTTTTTGTTTTTTTCTTTCCCACATTTAACAGACCTACCTTATCCAGTATCCCCTCTGCATAGCCCTTTTTACTGATGCCGAAGAGACGACACTTCATCTCGATATTTTCCTTCGCAGTCATGTTTGGATATACACCCGGTGCCTCAATCAGGCAGCCCACTCTTGAGCGTACCTTTGATAAATCATTTCCCGTGTATCCAAACATGGATATCTCTCCGCTTGTCGGCTTTGCCAGACCGCTGATCATTCTCATACAGGTGGTCTTGCCGGCGCCGTTTCTGCCGATAAATCCATAGATTGCACCCTTTTTGATGTGGATATCCACATTGTCAACTGCCTTCTGGTGCCCATACTGCTTGGTCAGTGCCTTTGTCTGCAATAATATTTCACTCACAACTTTTCTCCTTCTTTCTTTTATTACGGCTCTGCACAAATGCTTCATGCAGAACCTGTTATTAAATTTCTATACTGATAAGATAAAACACAAATCCTAATACAACGCTAACAAAAAGTAAAAAAAGAGTAAAGCTTGTTTACCTTTACTCTTTCATTTTGTAGCCTATGCCCCACACAGTCTCTATGTACTCGTCATCGGTCAGCTTTTTTATCTTCTTTCTGATATTGCTGATGTGCACATCAAGAGTCTTTGTCTCGCCCATGTACGGCTCTTCCCATGCATATTCGAATATGTCCTCCTTGGCAAACACCTGTCTGGGATGCGCCATGAGAAGCTCGAGTATGGAAAACTCCTGCTTTGTAATGCCGTCAACAGCGTTATCTGCCACGTAAAGCTGTCTTGAAATCCTATTGAGCACAAGCTGTCTGTGTTCTATTTTAGCGGGACCCGCTATGTATGTATTTGCAGTATCTCCCTGCCCGGTCTCATTATCTGCTTTTGTCTGGTTTTCTCCTGCCTTGCCCGACTTTGAAGGTACATCTGCCACCGCATGACGTAACTGCACAGCCACTCTGGCAACGACCTCCTTTATCTCAAACGGCTTTGTGATGTAATCATCAGCGCCTGCCACAAGCAGATTGATTTTCTCATCCAGCTCATCCTTTGCCGTAAGGATTATCACCGGAAGTGACGCATCCATCTGCCGTATCCGTGCCAGAAGCTCCTCCCCTGAAAGCCCCGGAAGCATCAGATCCAAAAGCACAAGCGCATAAGCTTCCCTGTCCAGCTTAAGCAAAAGCTCTCCCTCTGTGCCTGACCATGCCTGTCTTGTCCTATATCCGGCTTTTGAAAGCGCTGTCGCAAGCAGATCATTAATGTCCTTGTCATCCTCTATTATGAGTATCTCCCCGGATTTATTATCAGTCATAATATTCCCTTTCTCTATCTGTTGTACCACTTCTATATACCACTTCTATAATAACACTTCTATACTGACAAAATCATGCCGGACGCATTTATCTCACTATGCGTCCTATTCGTTTGAAGCCGCCTGCTCATCGCATGTATAGGTAAGCTTCTTCTTGTAGGTCTCTTCATAAACCGCCTTCCATGCCTCGTAGTTCTTATCAAGCATCTCCTTTGCATTTACCGCCTGCTTCTTTGACGGATCCGGATAGATTGGCTCACAAAAATGCACTGTGTACTCCTGCACATAAAAACCATCTGAATCGATTACATCGCTGTCACTCATAGTGATAAACACCGGAAGCACCGGCTTATTATTCCTTGCAGCAAATGTGAAGGCTCCCTTCTGAAGCGGTCTTGGCTTTCTGTAGTTCCACCACATGCCCTGCTCCGGATAAACAAGCACAAACTGTTTTTTCTGAAGCACACGGTCTACCGCCGTAATAAACTTCTCCATGGTCTTGAAATTCGAGCTTAGAGGCAGCGTGTTGCAGTGCCTCATCAAAAATCCATAAAAGCCCGGAAAGCCCGTGTAGTTGCCCTCTCTTATAACACGATACAGCTTTTTCTTTTTAAGCTTTCCCTGCTCAAACGCAAGTGTAATGGCAAAGCTGTCAAATGCATTGAAATGATTGCATGTAATCACAGCTCCGTCAGCCACTTTCTCAAGATTTTCAACACCCTTGTATTCCTTGATGATAAGCTGTTTTTTCTTGATCAGCAGATTTACAAACCATCTGGCAAGCTTAAACGCATACTTGGTCTGTGTCTTGCTCTTTAAGCTCCTTGACAGATAGTTGATATCCTCCGGCAAAAGCGGCGGCGCCGGTGGATTAGCCTGCGCATCCTCTGCAAAGCGCCCTTCCTTTTCCAGCTCTTCAATGTGCTTTAAAAGCTCAAGCTTTTCCTCTGAACGGTGTGTATTTGTCACCTGACGCAGATAATTGTCCTCCCTGTTGATTTCCGATACTGCAAGCTCAACGAGCTTCTCTCCTGAAACACTGTCCACATATCGCTGCTCATCTGTATAGCTTTCAAGTCCCTCTTTTATCTCACCATAGCTTGATGTGTACTTTGCATATTTCCAGAAATACTCTGCCAGACGGCAATCCTTATAGTGCCATGGCTTAGCCGCCATATTGAAATGGAACAGCCCAACCTCCTCGACAGGACATGCCAGCTCACCAAACACCTGTGCATTCCACTTCGGCTCCATGTAAAGCACCTGGTCCTTGCACAGAATATTCAGATAATCCTGATCCTGCGCCACAACAAACAGATACACATGCAGCAGCTCAAGAAATTCGTCAAGCAGATGATTTTCCCTGAACTGGCTGCAGTTTATGAGCATTACTCCGGCATTAAAGTATTTCTCACGCTTTACACCAAGTACCTTCTCCACATATTCACCGAGTATTTCATTCTGCGCCACTACCCTGTCAGGGCACACCCCCGCATATAGCCTTCCAAGCCTGTGGTCATACATCTGTGAAATGTCACCGACCACTATAGTGTCACTGTCGATATAAAGTGCCTTTCTGTACTGTGGAAACATATCAGGGATAAAAAGCCTGAAATATGTCGTATTCGAATAATAATCCCTGATTGGCAGCTTGCCTGCAATGGAATCCATCTTCTCTGTCACATCAACAAAATCAATATCAAAATCAGCGTCAGCCATTGCCGTCACACGGCTCTGCGTTGCAACCGAAATTCCCATGTGTAGTATATATATGTGATATCTGCGGTCTCTCGATGCATTTTCCATGATAGACTTTATGGACACCATCGTGTACTTCACAAAGCCCTCATCGCATGCAAAAAATATTGGTATTTCCCTTAAGCTTTTAAGATTCAATTCTTTTATTTCCATTTCGTCCGATTCTCCCTGTTAGTATTGTACTTTTTTGTAAAACTATTCCAATCTACCGCATTCGGCGTATTTCTTCTTCAGATAAATATACTCAAACAATATATCGTCAAACCGGTCATACTTAAAAATCCTGTGAACCGCGCTGACATTCCACTGCTTGATATTGGCAGTATGCGGATACGGCAGCCAGAAAAGCCTCTTTGAAAAATGTCTGACTATCGTGTGGTCGTGCAGGAATTTTTGATCGTTGAAGCGCTGTGGCAGCATTTTCTTGCGTGTGGTGCTCTTATATATTGCATCCTGATCCGCAAACAAAAGCTTTTTCGTCTTAATCAACGCCCTCGCCTTTTCAAAAAGCCCGGTCTGTTTTATCTGCTTCATATTTAGGAGCAATACTCCAGCATTGATATAGTTTGGATTTAGCAGATATTTACCGTAGTGGTCTCTCGCAGCCGCATATTCATAGCCTGTCACATCTATGTCATATAAAAGCTCCGGCTCCCTGTTAAACAGGATATCTGCGTCCAGATAAAGCAGCTTGTCCGGTATCTGCGGTATTTTATCCGCAAAAAGCCGAAGCAGCGTATACGGTGAGCAGTACGCTCCCTCGTTCGGGCACCCCGAAAACTCACTCATATACAAATCAGTCACATCTATTTTTATGACCTCATTGGCTTTATTGTAGCTCTTTGCCACATCATCCAAGAATGCAATCTGCTCATCTGAAACCGGAACAAAATCAGCCCTCAGATGCGACACATCCATCGTAAATATATAAAAGCGGTACGGCTCATCTGACCTTGTGCGCATGAATATCGAAAGCATACACGTCAGTATGCCGTCAAATACCTTTATATTTCCCGAAAATAAAATGTTTCTCATAAAATCCCCTATTTCTTAATATACTTCGCAAGCTCTATCGTATTTAACTTACTCCGCTCCACCATGGCTTCATATACCTGATTTCTGAGTGCCTCCTTGCGCGCCTTTCCCTTAAGACTCTCATCCGGGTAAAAAGGCCCGTCAATATATGTGACGATGCGCGGCTTTTGTCCGTGTTTTCTCTTCTGGTAGGTATTCGTAAAACACATTACAGGACACTTAAGCTGCACCGGATAGCGGAACGATGAATCGGTAAACGGACGGATTTTCGTGTAATACGGCCATATATGTGCCTCCGGGTATATCATCACACATTTGTCCTGCTCTATCTTTTTCGATATCTCGTCAAGAAAATGCTTCATCGCCTCGCGGTCATCCGGCAGCGGAAGCGCACCCAGATATGGTGTAACATGCCCGAAAACAGGCATCGACACATTGTTAGGATTGACTATCACATACGTATCCTGCGGATTGGATACCATGGTTGGAATCAGTGCATCCGCACCTGCATTGGTATGATTGCCGTACAGGAAAAATCCCTTTCCCCTTACAGCCTCCATTTTCTCAAGTCCTACTATCCGGTGCCGGAATTTAAGCTGCAAAAACAATCGTGCTATAGGCTTTGCTATAATTTTATACCAAAAGAAGTGCAGAAATCGCCTTCCTGCACTATCCATACTATAGTCATAGTCTGCGTCTATCTTTTTTGCCTTGATTGAAGCTGAGGAAAATTCATCCTCCAGCTCGTTTTCGTAATAATATACTCGCATGTATGACATTTTACTATTATTCGGTTGTTTTTGCAAACTTTAGTTTAGGGCAAATCCAAAACAAAAAATCAACTGTAGCTTTTTATATTCTAGAAATATCCCTCGACTCCCTGCACAAGTCCGTCTGCCAGATTTTCAAGTGTTGCATCGCTGTGGTCAGAGCATGCGTTGCCAAGCTCTACATCCACTGACGGAACTGTACTGTATGAGGTCTGTGTCAGGTCTATCGCCATAGAGCCATTACCGTTTATCTTTGCTCCATGAGCGCGCAGTCCTTCTATCAGGCTTGCCCCAAGTGCATCATGCTGCTGCCAGTGTGATGCAACCGGCTCCATGCCCTTTATGCCGCCCGGCACTGATATGTAAAAGCAGCCCTTATCGTAGCTTAGTCCGTCACCATCCCAGTGCAGCGCAATATGACAGTCTGCCGCATTATTGCAGATGACAGTACGTGCCACGTTATCAAGCTGTACATCGCTTCCGTCTCTTACCATAAGCACATCATAGCCTGCCGCAAGCAGCTTGTCCTTTAGTATCTGCGCCATGCGAAGTGTGACAGAGCTCTCCGGTGTACCGTCATTAAAGGACATACCGCCTGAAACTGCTACCGCTTTTGTTGCGCCTGCCCCTGTTGTACCGCCTGTGGTCTTTGCCGAGCCATCCGGATGACAGAGTGTCTTTACGGATGTGCCTCCGCTCGTTCCGTGTCCTGCATTGACACCTACCACTATGTTTTTGCGGTTTGCTGTGGCCTTGTACATAACCGCACAGCCTGAATTTATCGCTGAATGGTCTGCATACTGCCATGAAGGATTTAGTGATACCGATTCTCCATTCTCATAGGATGCTCTTTCTACATACTGATATGAGGAATTATTATCACCTGAATTGTTCTGCTCCTCGTTCGGCTGTTCGGCAGTCTGTTCTTCCTGCTGCGCTTCTGTCTGCTGTGTTTCTTTTGCTGCCTCTGTTACCACCTCTGTCACAGCTTCTGTTTCCGTAGGCATCTCAACCTTCTCTGCAGCCTGTGTCTCTGTTGCAGGCTCTGTCGGTGTATCCTGTGCTTTTTTGCCGCATGATGCGAGGGTAAAAATCATCATGCCTGTAAGTAATATTGCTGTAAATCTTTTCATTTATTAAAGCTCCATTTTCTTTTTCTTACATTATAGACAAACCCATGATATTGTTCAAGCATTAGGCTACATTACTTTCACTGCTATATCGATTTGTGATTAAGTATTTGAAATCCATCACATTATATTGTAATATATGTATATAATAACGTCAAAATATTACTAGGAGGATATGCTATGTCTTCAACAATTATAAAACCGTCTGCCGCTATAAGGCAGAACTATAACGATATATCTAATCTGGCAAAAGAAACCCATTCACCGATTTTTCTCACCAAAAACGGAGAAGGAGATCTGGTTGTAATGGATATTGAAACGTATGACCAAAGGGAAAAACAGTTAGAATTACGCGAAAAACTTGTTGAAATTGAAGAAAGACGCCAGGCTGGAATAAAAGATACTCCCGCCCGCGATTTTTTATCTGAATTAAGGGAGATTTACAACAAATGAAATATAACGTAGATATATCACCGGATGCCAAAAAGGAACTCAATAATTATATTTCAGGTGCAATGGAATTCGGCTCCGAAACTGTGAGCAAAATATTAGATGCTTTTGATGAATGTATCTGTATTTTGGAAACTACTCCAAATGCCGGTTTTGATAAATTAAAATATATCCCCGCAAAATACAAGGTTATACATCTCTGGAAACACTACTGGATGATTTTTCAAATATATGAGGATGAACATTGTGTCAAAATTGATTATGTGATAGATGATCGTCAAAATTATGGACGATTTGTTCATTGAAAATATCATAATATTTGATTCCTTGACACAAACATATAGCGATATCCTCGTTGAAGTACCAAACAACCGAACCGGCATCGTGATAGGGCTTAAATATGCCGAAAATGGCGATATGGATTCAGCCTGCAATGAGGCACTGAACCAGATTGAAGAAAATCATATGTGGATAAGCTGAAGCAGGATGGCATGCGCAATTTCATAAAATATGGAATTGCATGCTTTAAGAAGGATTGTAAGGTTGTGGTAAGTAAATAAGGCACTCATTAAAACAGGCGTAGAGAGACTAACTCTGCGACTGTATTTATTTTTATGTCCTTCTCAAATAATTCAATATATTTCTGACTTCGTGTATTTCTTGATTTTCCCAATCCGTTCCCAGTTCTCCGGGAATCCCATTCTCTCAAGTATCTCTTTATGTATTGGATGCTTTTTGAAGCACACTTTTAAATCATGAAAGAATATGCGGAAATCTTCATCTGACAAAAGTAACTTTAAAATAATAACCTGTGCATAAAGGTCATTTTTACCGTATTTATAACGTCCTTTTTCCGTAAGCGCATAATAATTCGACGGATTGCAACAAGTTAATTATACACTCATAATGAGTATTAGGAAATGCTAGTATTTTACTACACTTTTGTTTGCTAGATGCTAGCATTTTACTCTAATTATCATGAGGTAAAAACTATGAGAACACCTAGAGTACCTGTCGAAGAACAATACCGCCTGATCATGGAATGCCGGAAAAGTGGGTTGTCTGATTATCAGTGGTGTTTAAACAATGACATAAATCCTGGCACCTTTTACAACTGGGTGAAGCGCCTCCGCAAAAATGGCTGCGGAGATATTCCTGAGAAAAATCAGCTGTCAACTTATGAACAGTCTC
>URDU01000014.1 GCA_900546625.1 uncultured Lachnobacterium sp.
GATTGTCATCAAACAGTGTCATTTTGTCAATCAATCCGTTGATGATTACATCGTTCTGGTCATAATTACTGCCCAAAACCTCTTTTGTCTCTCCCGACATTATTCTCCTCCTGTTCAGTTGTGTGAGCAGGGAGAATATAATATCGCATGATACGAAATCGCTTATCAATATAAAGCATCCGCAACCCCAGTCCGCTTCATTCACATAAGGTTTTCTCAATCGACATATCCATTTTCCCTGCTATTGATAGGTAACTTAAAGCATTGAAAATTTCCATGTCTTTGTCGAAAAATACTAAGTGGTTCTGCCCTCTTCAAAGTGATACGCACCGATGAAAATATGTGCTGTGGTGTCGCTCAACAGAAATATAATGCTTTGGCTTGATTGTAGCATAGTGAACTGTATTTGTCATTATATTTTCGTCTGTAAGATTGCAATTTTATGTTTTTCGAGTGTTTTGTTTTACTTTTTTCGAATAACAAAAAGAGCAGGATAAGTATTTCTACCTATGCTGCTCCTTTTTACATAAGCTCACAAAATCTACTGGGCTGCTCCACCTGTGCTGTCCCCGGTGTTACCACCTGTATTACCACCTGTATTACCACCGGTGTTATCTCCGGTTGTTCCACCTGTTGTTCCGCCTGTATTTCCTCCGGTATTTCCGCCTGTGTTACCACCGGTGTTATCTCCGGTTGTTCCACCTGTGTTGCCGCCGTTATTTTCTCCGGTTGTTCCACCTGTGTTGCCACCGTTATTTTCTCCGGTTGTTCCACCTGTGTTACCGCCGGCAGCATCTGTCTTATTCGGGTCTGTTGTGGTCTGATCCGGTGTTGTAGTTCCTGCATCAGGTGTGGTCACAGTCTGATCTGTAGGATTATCCTGTGTCTGGTCATCGGCAGGTGTATCCTGACTATCCTGATAATCACCCGATATTTGGGCATATGGCAGGAAATCTATTGGTGTGAGATCAGCATGTATCTGATCCATGTAGGTCTTCCATATTTCTGCCGGATAAGAGCTTCCTGTCAGTTTTTTGACTGTCTCAGGCATATCGCAGCCTACCCATACACATGTGGTGTAGTATCTGGTAAAGCCGCAGAACCAGCCGTCCTTCTTATCGTTTGTAGTTCCGGTTTTTCCGGCGCAAGGCATGCCATTGTCCAGATTTGCGCTACGTCCGGTTCCTGATTTCATAACATCTGTCATGACATCTGTCATCATACGCGATGCTGTCTCTGTATATATGACGGTATCCTTCTGCGATGACGTATATATGATATTGTTGTCAGAATCCACAATCGACTTAATGCATGTCGGATTCCTGTACATTCCATCATTCTCAAGTGTAGAATATGCAGATGCCATCTCAAGCGTAGAGACACCTGTTGTAAAACCTCCAAGTGCTGTTGCTGTGACATAGTCATCCTTTACTATATTGGTAAAATTCATATCCTTGAGATACTGTAAGCCTACCTTTGGCGTGAGCTCATCATATAGCTGCCATGCTACAGTATTCAGTGATTTTTGAACCGCAAACCTGATAGTCACATCACCGTAATATGAATCACCCGAGTTAGACGGTCCTCCATCAAACTTGTGGTCATTTACGATGGTATCCGGTGTCTTTCCACGCTCAAATGATGGTGTATACACAATGAGCGGCTTGATTGAGCTTCCCGGCTGACGATGGCTTTGGAAAGCACGGTTTAGCGTATGACTGACCGCATCCTGGCTTCGTCCGCCAACTATAGCAACAACCTCGCCTGTGTCATTGTCTATACAGGTTGCAGCACTCTGCAGCTTAAATGTGCCATCATCGGTCGTGTCTGTAAAGTCCAAAAGAGTCAGGTCGATTGAATCCTGAAGCTGCTGCTGCATGGTCAGATCAATTGATGTATAAATCTTGTAACCGTCTGAGTAGAGCTTTTTCTGACAATATGAATACATCTCATCATATGAAGCATCATACTCCTTTTCTTCCTCGTCGGAATCAAAGTAATACTTGAACTTAAAGCCCTCATTCTCCATGAGCGCCCTCGTAGCGCAGTAATATGCATAGGTATCCACATAATTGTACTTAACCGTGTCATCCTTCTCAGGCATATTGAGGGTAATCTCCTCGTTTATGGCGGACTCATACTCCTGCTGTGTGATTTTGCCGTCTTCCTTTAGATTTTTCAATATGAGATTGCGGCGTGTCAGTGTGTGATCCTTGTTGTTTATCGGGTCATAGTATGTCGGGCTGTTCGGAATCGCACACAAAAAGGCAGTCTGCGACAAATCAAGATCCGCCAGCTCACAGTTGAAATAGCCATGGCACGCTGCCTGAATACCATAATATCCGTTCATAAAATAGACATTATTCAGGTAGAACTCCATAATATCGTTCTTGGAATATTTCCTTTCAAGCTCCATCGCTATGAACATTTCCTTGACTTTTCGCTGCCAGTTCTTGTTCGTATCCAGATAAATATTTCGGGCAAGCTGCATCGTGATGGTACTGCCACCCTGGGTAATTCTCTTGTTCTTTATGATGGATTTTGCGGCACGCACTATTGCCTTTAAATCCACACCATTGTGCTTGTAGAACTTCTTGTCCTCGATGCTGACCATACAGTTTACGAAGTTCTGCGGTATATCCTCATACTTCACATAGTCAGCCTTTTTAGTGGTGGCTGTCTCGGATATCTCATCACCGTTTGTATCGTAGAGTGTACTCGTCCGCGCCGGTAAAAATGTGTTTTTGTCAGATTTCTGCACGAGCTCTACCGCCTCTGAGTGAAGCTTCGCCACCTTGTCTGCATATCCGCCAAAGTAGTAAAAGCATAACCCTCCGAGAATCAGTACCATCAGAAAAATCTGAAGCTTTATGAAAAACCAGAAAACGCGATGCTGCTTTTTCTTCTTTTTCTTTTTCTGTTTTGCCATTCTAAACGTTACCTCCAAACTATCGGTATACCATTGTATATCGGCATACTTTATAGATAATTGACAACTATAACCAATATGTACTGTCTATTATACTACAATGCCTCTACATCAGATAATTAATAATTGCTTAATTTTCAATATACCTTTATAGCACAAAAGGAAGCTATTTGCTCCCTTTATCACGCTATTTTACATCTTTATTACTGTTGTAGTCAAGTAAATAGTTTTTTACAAGACTTTTCACAAGGCATTTTTGAATCTCTAGCCGAGCTGTTCAGCCAGAAATTCTGCTGCTGCACTCACCAGCTTTTCGGCAATATCAGGGTCATCGCATTTTTCATCGCAAGCACACAGTATAACGGCTCCCGCACTATCACCATCATGCACTATTGCTGCTATTGCCTGTGCTTCACAGTCAGCTTTATCGTCCTTTACCACCGGTATCAGGTTATTGTCTTTTTTACTGTACAAGGCACTTTTTCTCTTATCCATAATATCTTCTAGTTCCTTGGACAAAGCCTTGCCTATATACTTTTTGTGACTTTTCCCGGCTGCCGCTATTATCTCCTCCCTGTCTGCCACACATACCGTGGCACCGGTTACCTTTGACAGGCTTTGTGCGTACGCCTGTGATATATTCTTCAGGCTTCCCACCTGCGAATATTTCTTTAGCACTATCGTCTCGTCTGCATCCATATATATTTCCAGCGGACTTCCCTCCTTGATATGGAGCATCCTGCGCAGCTCCTTAGGTATGACTATTCTGCCGAGGGAGTCTACTCTTCTGGTCAATCCTGTGATTTTCACTTTATTGTCCTCCGGTTACTTTTTTGCATTTGCATTCATGCTTTGGAGGTAGTATATGGAAATCTGTATGAAATATACATTCGTTATGCACTGATACAGTGCTCTTTCATAATAGCTTTTATAATGTCCCGGTTTGTTTTGAATTTGATAAGGTATCTATGTCCATCAGCTCACTCTCATCTGCGATATCCACATATACACAGTCATGCTTCTTTGCCACACTTCTGCCACCCTTATCACCATCCAGTAATAAAAGCTGTGGGATAAGCGATGAATGGAATACACATGGGTTGCCCACAGCAGTTCCACAGCGAAGTGAAAATACTAATCGCTCGTTTCCTGTATTTTCAAGTACTTTATCTATTAATTTAATCACGCTTTGACTTTTCAAATATGGCTGATCGGCTACTACAAACATGTAGTATTCCTCTGTTTCGGCTGAATTTTGCGACACGCCACTGCTTTTTTCCTGCTTTTTCTGCTCCTGCACTGCCATAATTCCAGCCTTTATAGTGTAGGATATGCCTTTTTCGCTGTCCGGACTTAAAACAGCACGGCAATCGGGGATAGATGAGCAGTAGTCCAATATTTCACGGTAACGGGTAACGACGGTGATATCTACGAGCGTGCTACTCGATTCTGTATTTTTTGTCTTTTTTTCAACCTTTTTTGATAAATCGATATCTGTGCCAATATAAGTATCAATAACAGTATCAGTATCCATTTCATCACTATCTAAGCGTTTGCTAGTTCTGATGTTTTCTAAATTGTTATATCTGTCTTTAATTTCTATCAAGTGGTCAAGCAAATGCCTGTACATAGGCTTTCCATCCAGCTCATAAAACAGCTTGTTACTTCCAAAACGGCGGCTGTTTCCAGCCGCCATGTATATGATATGAATCATTTCACTCTAAGGTCCTTTTCGTGCCAGCTTGGGTCTGCCATTCCCATAAGTATTTTCTCAGGGGTAAACGGAACTGTCCTATGCCATACACCTGTTGCACGATAAATGGCATGTGCCAGCGCAGGAGCCGGTGTATTGATGACTATCTCGCCGATTGACTTAACTCCGAATGGGCCTGACGGCTCATAGCTGGTCTCAAATTCGACATTGATATTGCCCACGTCCTGACGTGTCGGTATCTTGTACTGCATGAGGTCATTTTCTGCGATTTTTCCACCGGCATTGTAGGTGACATTCTCATAAAGTGCCATGCCGATTCCCTGACCTAAGCCTCCCTCAGTCTGCACACGCGCGAGGTTTGGGTTGACCGGGATTCCACAGTCCACAACTGCCTGATAATCAAGTATTTTAACTGCTCCTGTCTCCTTATCAAGCTCTATCTCGACCATTCCCACCATGTACGGAGGAGGTGAGACTGGTGATGAATATGTGGCGGTGACATCTACAGGAATTGTGTTGTTGACCTGTGATTTTGTCGCTATATCGGAAATACTTACGGAAACTGCCCCATTGTCTGCACCGTCCGGATTTATGATATACACCTCTTTGCCGTCGAAATCCACCTCTGATGCATCACATCCCAGCATCTGTGCACCGATTTTCTTTATATTTTCACGAAGCTCAAGTGCCGCATTCTGTGTGGCCATTCCCGTGATGTAGGTGGTTGATGAGGCGTATGAGCCTGAGTCATAAGGAGAAGCATCAGTATCCGCTCCAAATACTGTTATATCATCCGGCTCGCAGTCGAGCACCTCAGCCGCCATCTGCGCAAGTATGGTATCACAGCCGGTTCCCATGTCTGCCGCGCCTATCATCATGTTGTAAGTGCCACAGTCTGAAAGCTTTAAGGTACACGAGCCAACATCTACATTGGATATGCATGAGCCCTGCATTGCAAGCGCCATGCCTGCCGCACGAACCTTGCCATTTCCCATATCGCGGACAGGATACTTTTCTGCCCAATGGAAATTGTCCGCACAGTGCATTATGCATCTGTCGAGTGCGCATGCATTTGCTGTCTCGCCAAAATATGCAGGCATAAACATGCCCTCACGGACGATATTTTTAAGCCGAAGCTCAACCGGGTCTATATGCAGCTTTTCAGCGAGCTCATTGACAGTCGATTCAAGTGCAAAGATACCCTGTGTGGCTCCATAGCCTCTGTATGCTCCTGCCGCCTGCACGTTTGTATACACAACATCGCACGAAAATCTTGTTGCCTCGCAGCCTCCTGTATAAAGCGGAAGCGATTTATGACCGGAAAGTCCTACTGTTGTAGTGCTATGCTCTCCGTATGCTCCACCATTTGACAGCGTATAAAGATCGATTGCCCTTATATGACCATCCTTCATCGCTCCGAGACGCACGGTAACCTCCATCTCATGACGCGGTGACGCGATAGTCTGACACTCTTTTCTGCTGTAGATTATCTTGCTCGGACGCTTTGTCTTCCAGGTAACAAACGCCGGATACACCTCACAGACCGCTGTCTGCTTGGCACCAAAGCCTCCTCCGATACGCGGCTTTTCAGCACGCACCATGGACTTTGGAATATCGAGTGCATTGGCCAGTATTCGACGCAGGTGAAAAACAATCTGTGTCGAGCTGATGCAGTGAAGCCTGCCGTATCTGTCTATCTCACAGTATGCCCTGCAGGTCTCCATATATGCCTGCTGCGCTGCCTTAATGCGATATGTGTGCTCAATAATCTCATCACACTCTGACAGAATTTTCTCCACGTTTCCATGCTCATCCTCCTCATGGTGAATGAGATTGCGCTTTACATCGCCTGTGCCTATGCTGGATGACCAGTCATCCTCAGGATGCACGAGCACCTTGTTGTCCAGCGACTTTCTGAAGTCAAGCACCGGCTCAAGCACCGTGTACTTTACCTTTATCATGTTAAGTGCCTTGTCCACAGCCTTTTCCGATTCTCCTACCACGATAGCGACAGCGTCACCTACGCTTCTCACATGGCGGTCAAGAATTAATCTGTCATACGGTGACGGCTCCGGGAAGGTCTGTCCTGCAATAGAAAAACGCTTTTTCGGAACATCCTCCCAGGTGTATACTGCGACCATGCCCGGCACCTTAAGAGCAATATCAGTCTTTACATCCTTGACAATCGCATTTGCATATGGGCTTCTAAGAAGCTTTATGACAAGCGCATCACGCGGTGTGATATCATCGGTAAATACCGGCTTTCCGAGTAAAAGCTGGCTTGAATCCTTCTTCGGTATACATTTTCCAACTGCGTGGTAATCCCTTCTGGCGCGGTTGAAGCTGTTTTCATTAGTTTGATTTGTGCTCATCCTGCCACTCCTTTCCGATATCCTCTCCGTAGACACCTGCCTCAAGATTAAGAGGTGCGCCCTCCTTCTTACTGTTTAAGTAATTTCTGATTGAGCGCAGCTGACTCTGATATCCTGTACAACGGCACAGATTTCCTGAAAGATATTCAAGAATTTCCTCATCAGTCGGGTCAGGATTTTCTCTCAGAAGTGCCACAATATTTACTATATAACCCGGATTACAAAAGCCGCACTGATCCGCTCCCTGTGCAGCAAAAAATCCTGTAAACTGCTTAGCTTCCTCCTCAAGCCCCTCAAGGGTATAAACCTCTCTGCCGTCTGCCCTGCCTATCGGCGTGCTGCATGACAGCACCGGCTTTCCATCTAAAAGTACTGTACAAAGACCGCAGTTGCCTGACTCACAGCCTCTCTTCACAGAAAAGCAGTTGTGCTTGCGGCAGAAGTCCAAAAGCACCATATCCTGGTCAACCGAGTCGGTTATTAACTTTCCATTTAATTTTATTTTAACATCCATATATATGAATTCCTTCCTACTTAATGCTCTGCTTAATATCATCGCAGATTTCAAGCGATTGTGTGACAGCGCGGCGTGTAAGCACCTTGCATATCATCTCTCTGTACTCGGCGCCTGCCCTTATATTGCTTCCAAAACGGATATGGTCTGCAACATATCCGGCAAATTTTTCTATCTTTTCATTGTTTTCGGAGTTTTCTGTCAAAGCTTTATTACCGTCTGACTTTGCACCTGTTATGCCATCGAGTATGCCGTCCTCATCCCACACAGGCTCTGCCATATATGGTGATGCTCCGATGACCGCCACATACCTGCCGCTTCTGTTTGCCACTGCACATGTGAGCACCGGAAAGTCTGTTGACTGGTTTCTCTGGCTTAAGTATACTATGCCCTTTGCATTTTTCGGTACTATTACTGACACAAGCACATCGCGCGTGGTTCTTGGAAGTGCCGCGAACTCGTCCAAATCCATAACCCCTGCCTTGTGAAGCTGCACCTTTGCTCCCAGTGCCCTGAAAATCGTCATGACATCTGAAAAGCCGAATCTGCCCCAGATGCTTCCTCCGACAGTCGCCACATTTCTAAACTGCACCCCGACGATATGTCTGACCGACTCTGCAATCGCACCGTGTGTATATGCATTCAGGGCTTCATGTGTCTCTATCTGCCTGAGGGTTGCATATGCACCGATTCTAAACTCGTTTTCATCCTCATCAATTTGGTCAAGCCCGAGGTCGCACAGGTCAATTGCCGTGCCAAGTGTCTTATTTTTCATTTTGAGCCAGAGCATGCCGCCCAGCACAAAATTCGGTTTTTTCTGATAAAGCTCATAGGCTTCATCAAGGCTTTGCGCCCTTACATACTGATTGTAATAAAACATATTTTTCTCCTATATCAATACATTTCAAGCTCATACATAGCTTCCCACCGTATGTCCTGCTCCTTCATAAAGGCTATAAGACTCTCCCTGTCAGAAAGCTCTGCACGCCAGGCCAGCCCGCAGCCTGCTGATATGACAGACGGAAGCGGAATCGTGCGCCCCGGAATACCACATGCCTTGCCCTTGATATCCAGCTTTAACGGCGCTGTGGTAGTCTCGAAGGTGATGATGAGCCTTTTTTTCTTTTCTCTTACCAAATTCTTATCCATCACATCACACTTTTTAACATTACATCACTCTTTTTATAACTCTAAGGACTTACAATAAGAGAGGCTCCTGCCATTTTCTCGGCGATATCATACATGTTCGTCACCTCTCCGACTGCAAGCTTGTCTGACAGCTCATAGTAATTCAGACATGTGCCACAGGTAAGGATTTTCACGCCTCGATTCTTAAGCTCCTTTAAATCCTCAAGTGACTCTGAGCCCTCACAGGTCAGCTTCGCTCCTCCATTGTAGAAAAGCATGGTTTCAGGCGGATTTTCCTGCTGCGAAAGCGCATAGATAAAGCCCTTTATAAGCACTCCTCCAAGCTCCTCGCTGCCCTCTCCCATATATGAAGAGCGGATTACAACAACTCTGTTAGCTGCGGCCGGCGTGCATGTATACTGTGAAGCATCATCTGTATCAGAAGGCACTTCGGTGTTAAGAGCCTCTATTGTCAGCTTTACGCTGTAGTTTCCGTCGCCTTGCTTACTGCTATCGCAGCTATAGCCCTTCTGTGCAGCCATTTTCTTTAAATTTTCCACTGCAATTTCATTGTCCACAAGTGTCTCCACTGTATCCGGCTGTGTGAGAGCCTCTATCGCCTTCTTTGTCTTTACAACCGGGATTGGACATGTATCCCCAATTGCATTTACTGTTATCATATTTATCGTCCTCCCTATATTATTTCACCCGATTATTTTAACTCGTCAGACCTCAAAAACAGGGCATGCAGCCTATCAGCAAATTTGCATAAGCTATGTAACTAAAATCAGTTCACATATATCGGCACATCGCACCGCTCAACAAATCGTCCCACCTTTGCGGCCGGAAGCCCTGCTGCTTTAAGCTCGTGCAAAAAAGCATCTGCCTCAGAGGCTTTTACTGCAAACAGCAGTCCTCCTGAGGTCTGCGGATCGAAGAGCACCTCCTGCATTGAGAAAGGCATATTTTTTGCAAAGCACACCTTATCACCTACATGGTTTCTGTTTCGCTGCGCCGCTGCCGTGAGGAAAAACTCATCTGCGCATCGCAGTGCTCCGGTAATGACCGGTATGGAAATCGAGTCGATAAGTGCTGTTATATCATCATTTAACATCTCACTCAGATGTCCTAAAAAGCTAAAGCCTGTGACATCTGTACATGCATGTATATCGAAGCTGTGACTGATTTCCGATGCTACCTTATTCAGTGTGGTCATGGAGCTTACTGCATCCTCAATTGCACCTAACGGAGCTTCCCCGACACGGTTTGCATTGCATACAAGCCCCACTCCAAGCTTCTTGGTCAGTATAAGCACATCTGACGGCTGCCCCGTATTGTTGCTGTATATGTGCTTAGGGTGAACCGTACCCATGACTGAAAGTCCGTATTTTACATCGCTGTCTGCTATAGAATGACCGCCTGCAAGAGTGCCGCCTGCCTCTATCACCTTGTCGGCGCCGCCCTGCATTATTTTACCGAGTATATTCAAATCCATTTTCTCAGGGAAGCAGACTATGTTCAGCGCTGTCTTAACTGTGCCTCCCATCGCATAGATATCACTGAGCGCATTTGCAGCCGCTATCTGTCCAAACGTATATGGATCATCAACCATTGGCGGGAAAAAATCAAGTGTCTGGACTATCGCCGTGTCATCTGAGATCCTGTACACTGCTGCATCATCGCAGCTATCATATCCGACAAGCAGATTGCTGTCTTTTTCAGCTCGTGGCAGCTTTGCTAAAACATGACTTAACAAATCCGGGCCAAGCTTTGCGGTACAGCCACCGCCCTTGCAAAACACTATTTCCTGTGGCATTTTGATTCCTTTCAATTGTTTAATATATTTATCAAAGTGCTGCAATCTGCATAAGCGCTGCAGCGGCCTCATTTACCTCTTCAACTGTATTATAATATGAAAATGAAAATCTCACCATACCCTGTTTTTGTGTGCCAAAAAATTTATGCATCAGTGGCGCACAGTGTATGCCGCTTCTTGTTGCAATGCCATACTCATTCATAAGTATATCCGATACCTCTGCAGAGTCCATATCCGCTATATTTACCGAAATAATCGCACAGTGCAGATCCTTATCAGAGAGCATATCGAAATCTCCATATATTCTGATTCCGGGGATATTCTCTATTTTTTCTAGAAAAGTCTTCATCAGCATATGCTCCCTGGCAAATATGCTATCCACACCGATTTCTTCTATCGCCTTTACTCCTGCCAAAAGTCCTGCAATTCCCGGACCATTTAAGGTACCGGCCTCAAGTCTTGTCGGAAGCTCCATAGGCTGGCTCTCAAGAAAGCTGAGCACGCCGGTGCCACCGCTTTTAACCGGCTTTATATCTGCTCTTTCTCCCACATAAAGTCCCCCGGTTCCCTGCGGTCCCATCAGCCCCTTGTGTCCTGTAAAGCAGAGCACATCAATATTCATGTCTCTTATATTTATCGGAAGCACACCGGCTGTCTGCGATGCATCGACTATAAATAAAAGTCCATGCTTTCGTGCAATCTGCCCTATCGACTTAATGTCCACCACATTACCTGTGAGGTTTGAAGCATGTGTGCAGACAATAGCTTTCGTGTCCGGACAAATTGCAGCCTCTATATCCTGTGGAGAAATTATCCCACTTTTTATTCCCTCATCACAGCATGGCACAATATCCACACACACTCCCCTCTCCCTTTGCATATAAAGAGGTCTGAGCACTGAATTGTGCTCGAGCTGTGTAGTAATCACATGCTCACCCGGCTCAAGCAGTCCGTGGATAGCAATATTGAGCGCCTCTGTGGCATTTGCCGTAAAAACAAGTCTGTCAGCATCCACCCCGCCGAAAAATTCCGTAAGGCACATTCTGGCCTCATATATTTTCCTCGACGCATCAAGCGAAGCATCCGATGTTCCGCGCCCTGAATTGCCGCAGTGCTTCATTGCATCAAGCACAGCATCATATACCGCATCTGGCTTTTTAATTGTTGTGGCAGCGTTGTCCAGGTAAATCATAGTATGTCCTCATTTACTTTTTATCCAAGCAGATAAAAATTCTTTATATAAAGCTCATCATTTATATTTTTGCTAAGCATATTTGCTTCTGTATGCTTTGGAAGGCTTGCATAAATTATTGAATCGTTATTTAATTTACACGATACTTCCCAGTTTTTCAACTCTTCAATCATTTTATAATCTTTAATCCTGATTATATTTTTATCATTATGTACAAGTACTGTTTTTGCTTTGCCTGCTGATATTATTATATCCTGAGGGAAAACACCTATGTGTGATACGTCATCAATACCCACTGCAGTCTGTTCAAGCTGCTCATCAGTGACCTCAAATACGCTGTCCCATTCCACTGCAAGCACATGATTCTTATCCTGCCATTTCACCTCTGATATATTGTTGCAGCCCACAAGCAGTGCCTGCTCCACTGACTGAGGACGCATGAAAAAATCTTTTTTGTCGCGGACTGTGCTCAGCACACCGCTCTCCATGCTGCCGATACGCTCTGACAGGCGATACACCTCATCGCGATTGTGCGATACAAAGACAACAGGATTGTGAAAATCGGTGAGCATCTCCATAAGCTCTGATTCCATGCTTCTTTTCACATGCTCATCCAGTGCTGAAAACGGCTCATCGAGCAGTATGCACTCCGGCTTAGCCGCAAGCATGCGAAGCATTGCCACGCGCTGCCTCTGGCCTCCTGAGAGATGGTCCGGATATGTGTCCGCCATGCCATCAAGCCCATACCGCTTCAGCCAGATCTTCACCTTTTGTTCATCGTGCTGTCCCATTGCTATGCATATATTTTCCATCACGGTCATTGTGGGAAAAAGTGCATAGTCCTGAAACAAATAGCCTACCCTGCGCTTACCGGGATGCAGATTTATGCGATTTTCTGAGTCGTACAGCACACGGCCGTTTAATGATATAAAGCCGCAATCAGGTGTCTCAATCCCCGCTATGCACTTTAATGTCATGCTCTTTCCTGAGCCTGACATGCCGATTACAGACACAATCTCGTCCGTAAGCTCCATGTCCACCGAGAGCATGAAATTATCCAACTGTTTTTTTATTTTTACTATGAGCGACATTATTTTTTCTCTTTCTCTTTATGCCCTTGCTTTTGCCGCATATCATATTTATCGATACAAGGCACGCAAACGAAATCGCTATGATTACTATGCACCAGAAGCCCGCTGTGGCATAGTCACCGCTTTGGATGACCATTGCTATCTGCTGCGATATGGTCGAGGTTTTTCCCGCTATATTTCCGGCAAGCATCGATGTGGCGCCGTACTCACCGATAGCTCTGGCAAAGGCCAGCGTGACACCCGATATGATGCCGGGCTTTGCCATCGGCAGGCGTATCCTCCAGAAAATCTTCCACTCATTTATTCCGAGAGTGCGCGCCGCATATATGACATTTTCGTCTATCTGCTCAAATGCCGCCCTCGCATTTCTGTACATGAGAGGGAGTGCAATAATGGTCGCTGCCACCACACAGCCAAGCCACGTGTGTACTACCTGTATATCCATGCTATGGCTTAAAAAGCTTCCAAAGGGACGCCTTGTGCTGAAAATCCTAAGCAGAATATATCCGGCCACCGTAGGCGGCAGCACCATCGGAAGTGTCAGCAGTCCATCCCAGAATGCCCTCACTCTGCCCTTTGTATTTATGACAAGCTCAGCAAAGGCTATTCCGATAAAGAATGAAAAAACCGACGCTACTATTCCTGTTTTTAGTGTTATCCAAAGCGGTGTGAAATCAATCGTTCCCATTATTCATTTACCGAAAAATGATATTTCTCAAATACTGACATCGCCTCATCTGTCTGAAGATATGCAATAAATTCCTTTGCAGCCGCAAACTCATCATCTGTGGTGCTGTCTCCCTTTAATGCCGCTATCGGATAGATAACATCGCCTGTTAAGCTGTTTGGAAGCTTTTCTATAATATCAAGCTGGTTTTCGTATCCGAATGTATCTGAGTAGTAAACTGTTCCTATCTCATTTGCGCCCTCAGCTACAGCAGATGCGACTGCGCCTACATTGGCACAGCTATTGATTTCCAGACCGCCAAGCGCCTTTGAGATATCAGAATCTGAAATGTCCTGTGGCTTTGAGGCATCTCCCTCAACCATTTTTGAATTTACAAGCGCTACTCTGGTGTACTGTCCTACAGGAACCGTTCCGTCAGCAAGCGCCATATTTTTTGCCTTTGAGATGTCAGCAAAGCTTGTTACTGCCGTGCCACTATTCTTATATGTAACAAGGCACACCTGATTATTTAAAAGGTCAACACGAGTACCGTCCACTACACTTCCTCCGTCGTAGCCATTTTGAAGCTCGTCCATCTGTGCCACTCCTGCCGAGAAAAAGATGTTGCACTTCGCACCCTCTTTAATCTGTGCCATCAGAGTTCCGGAGCTGTCGTAATTGTTCTGGAAGTTTACATTTGGATGCTCCTTGGTGTAGGCTGCACAAATTTCGTCCATAACACCGTTTAAGCTCTTCGCCGCAAAAATTGATAAATCGACATCTGCATCTGCATTACCGCTTTCTGTCTGCGCGCTGCTTGTCACATTTTTATCAGCAGCCTTATCACCCTCTGCAGTATCCTTTTTTCCACAACCGACAAAAAGTCCTGCTGTAAGAATAAGTCCAAACGCAAGTCCTGCATATGCTGCAAATTTTCTCTTTAAGCCCTTGCGCTCATTTTTTGTTTTGTCAATACCTGTTGTTCTTCTTAAACTCATACTTTTAACCTCTCTTTTCTTTTATTAGCTTAAATATACATTTGATTAATGTGCATATATAACTTATCTTGATTGATTGAAATTATTTAAAACTGCTCCAGCAGCACCGAAATACTGCCTCCGCACACCATGCCCTCTTTCTCGGCATCATCAGTGTTCATGCTGACATCCATCGTAGTGCATTTGAATCCCTGCTCACGAAAGAGCCTCCTGCAGCGGCTTATTACCTCAGCCTCAGCACAGCCGCCGCCTATTGTTCCTACAATACGGTTATCTGAGCTCACAAGCATCTGTGTGCCGACTCCGCGCGGTGCACTGCCGTTCTTTTTTATGATGGTACACAGCATATACTTCTCATCTGATGTCTGTGCATCTGCTTCCTGCGCTTCTGTCTTCTGTGCTTCCGACGCACGCTGCTTAACCGTCTCAATAAGTGCGTCAAGCACATCGTTATCCACCTGAGTGCAGCTTGTGCGCTCATTTTTGCACTTCACTATCTCACTTATCACCGAAAGAGCAATTTCCTCCGGTGTCTGTCCACCTATTGCAAGTCCTATAGGAGAATGTAATCCTGATATAATTTCCTGTGAAAATCCAGATTCTTCAAGGTCTTTTTTCACTATCACAGCTCTTTTCTTGGAGCCCATCATACCCACGTAGGCATATGGCTTTCTGAATATCTCTGTAAGACACTCCATATCAAAGCGATGGCCTCTTGTCATGCATACATAGTAATCATCAGGCTGCGGCACAAGCTCTGAGAGAGTTTTTTTATAATCGCCGCAAATCACCTGGTCTGCTCCCGCGCGCTTTGCATTGTCGGCAAACAGAGGTCTGTCCTCTATCACCCATATGTCAAACGCCAAAAGTGACGCCATGCGTACAAGTGCCGCCGACACATGCCCTCCTCCGCAGATTATGAGGCGTGGTCTGCTGCCTATCTGCTGTTTAAACATCACAAGGGAATTATCATTGTCATTTATTTCATCTGCCCACACACTGCCACATGCCACTCTTATTCTGCCATCTATATAGAGTGCCTTTTCACCGGCATGTGCTCCTTCTATGACTGTCAAAAGCTCACAACGGCTGTCCGCAGGTCTGTCCTTTATCGAAGCATATATGTTGGCCGGAATCAGCTCCACCTCGTCACCCGCATGAATCTGACCACCTCTTATGACTACTGCAAACACGCCCTCCTTTGGCATAATGCACTCGCCCATCCTCTTGTATATGGCACAATGTGAATGGCACTGCTTGCCTATCTGTGTCATCTCAAGAATGGCATCTCCTATGCAAAAGCGTGTTCCAAGCGGCAGATTCTTAAAATCAAATCCTGATATAATTAAATTTTCACCAAAGGCACCGTTGTCTATCTGTGCCCCTCTTGCCCTGAAGGCATCTATTTTCTCCGCGGAAAGCAGGCTGACCTGTCTGTGCCACTTTCCGGCATGTGCATCTCCCATGATACCATAGTCTGCAACAAGCTCCGCCTGTGGCACCTCTCTCTTTTCAGTTCCTCTCTCTTTGCTTATATTGATTGCAAGAAGCTTTCCCATGATTTTCTATCAGCCTCCTATCCGGCTCATATTTCTTGCTGCATCTGCTCCTGCAGCTTTTATTTCGGTAGTCTCTATCTCTGTCGTTTTCTTATATGTCACTGCATTTTCTGATTCATTATTTTTGTTTGTATTATACATCACTGACTCCGGCTGCAGCACCTCTTCATCACTAAAATTATGACATTTTGGCTTTGCCTTTATGGCAGCCTTTAGTGCCTGAGCTATCACAGAATCTTTTTCCAGATCATCTGTTAAATCATCTGTAAAATCACATGAATCAGGTAGCAAATCCATCGTCACATTGCTTCCCAGGCATGGCATAAGCCTGCCGTCAGCCGTAACACGTATGCGGTTGCAGGTGTCGCAGAACTTCCCATGGATTGCCTGAATCAGCCCTACTCTGATACCAAGTCCCGGGAAAATGTAATACTCAGCCGGCCCGTTATCCGAATTCTTGTGTCCTGAATTAATTTCCATGGTTCTTTCAGTATTTACACAGCAAGGCGCTCCATACACTTCTGAAAGTGCGCCAATAACCTTCTCATACGGCTCGACTCCGTTGGTATGTCCTTCGCCTACCGGCATCATCTCTATAAAGCGGATATCTGTGCCTTTTTTTGCGGCATATCGTGTGAGAGCCACCACATCTGTCTGCGGTGTGAGCACCGCATTGATTTTCACTCTTATTCCACACTCTATGGCGGCATCGATTCCATCCTCCACTTCCTTAAGCAGCGGTTTTTGTGTGATGCATTCATATTCTGACGCATCTATCGTGTCCAGACTCACATTTATGCTGTCTATGCCGGCTTCCTTAAGCCTCTTTACATGCTGCGCAAGCAGTACTGCGTTTGTAGTAAGCGATACACTGCTGACACCAGGCAGCTTTTTGATTTGTGAGACCATTTCATCAAGCTGCGGATGCAAAAGTGGCTCGCCTCCCGTCAGACGAAAATGCGTGATTCCAAGCCTTGTGGCTGCGCGGACTATGCAAAGCACCTTTTTTACGCTAAGCATATTTATCGCATGACAGTGCTCATTATTATCGCAAGGATTGCAATAATAGCAGTTTAAATTACAGCTATCTATCACCGATATGCGCATATAGTCAATCTCTCTGCCAAATTCATCGCGCATATTAAAAGCCCTTTCCAAAACCGCAGTTAGGAAACGTGCAGACATCACAATTCAGGCAGAGTCCGCCTTCGCCAAGTCCGGCAAGCTCATCTGCTAAAATCATATCACGTGCCATAAGCCTAGGCAACACAATATCAAATATTGTCCGCTTGTTGTACATGGCACAGCCCGGCAGTCCGCATATCGGCACAAGCCTGTCGCCTGCATCATAGTACGACAGCAAAAACATAGCTCCCGGCAGCACCGGAGAGCCGTATGACACAATCCGTGCGCCTGTATTTTTGATGGCAAGCGGTGTTTTGTCATCAGGATCCACGCTCATTCCGCCTGTGCAGAAGACAATTTCCGCCCCGGCTTCTATTGCGCGTAAGCATCCGTCTGTGATTTTTTTGTCATCATCATCAAACACCTCATGAAACATCATCTGTGCACCAAACTCTGCTATTTTTTTCTCGATAACAGGAGTAAACGCATCCTGTATCCTGCCATGGTACACTTCGTTTCCGGTTGTGATTATTGCTGCCTTTCTGACCACAAACGGCTTTATATCAAGAATCGGCCCGTCATCACATATGTGTGAAGCGGCCTCTAGCTTATCCTTTTTTATAACAAGCGGTATGATTCTTGTTCCGGCGAGCTTATCACCCTTTTTCATAGTGGTATTGCCGTGCCTCGTTGCTATCATCATTTCACCAAAGGAGTTGACCTTTTTCAGCTTTTCGCTGTCCACCTTAAGCAGTCCGTCACAGTCTGCGATTACCTCTATCTTGCCTTCCTTTACAGAGGATGGATGCACTTTACTCACAGTGCTGTCCGAATCACCGGATTCTGCGGCATCACAATGACGTTTGGTGTCTGTCTCGTTGCTATTTGTACCACATACACACATGCGATAAAGCACCTGCGCTGCCTCATTCTCGTGCATCATGGTCTCATCATTTTCCCATATATATATGGTGTCTTTTCCGACGCTAAGCAGCACCGGTATGTCCTCTTTTGTTATGATATGCCCCTTGCGAAAAACCGCATCCTTTTTCACGCCGGGAATAATCTGTGTGATATCGTGGCAGAGCACCTGTCCGACTGCCTCAGTTGTCTTCATAAGCTTCATATAATCCCACACTCCAATTTTTTATAAATAGTAACTATTCCTAAACCACAACTCGTGCATTTTTCATCACCGGCCGCACTCACTGTCGTACTGCAGTAAAATATCAAGCCCATGCTCTATATTTCCAATCATAAAATCCATACTCTCCGATACTGCCTTCACACTGCCGGGCAGATTGACTATCAAAGTGTTTTTCCTGATGACGGAAGCGCCTCGGCCAAGCATGGCGCGCGGTGTAAGACTCATGCTGTACGCTCTCAGCGCCTCGGCGATACCCGGTGCATTGCGCTCTGCAACATCCATTGTAGCTTCCGGTGTGATATCTCTCGGTGAAAAACCGGTGCCGCCGGTTGTAAGCACCAGATTGCATTTCACATTATCACACAGCCTCACAAGCTCGTCTGCTATCTGTGCCCTCTCATCCGGTATGATTTTATATGAAACCACCTCATACTTATCTTTGGGAAGCAGCTGTCTTATTTTCGGGCCGCTTTTATCCTCGCGCCGGCCTGCTGCGCCTTTATCGCTTATCGTTATAATCCCTACAGTATACATTACATCACCCTGTTAGCCTTGATCAATTGTGTATTTTATCTATTCAACATTTTAAATGGGCTGTAATCGTCGCCGGTCACACTTTTAGGTGTGATCATTAACGTAATGCCCGCTCTTGCCACCGGATTTTTCAAGCAGATGTATCTGCCCGATTTCCATACCGCGGTCCAGTGCCTTACACATATCATATATGGTAAGAAGCGCCACACTCACACCTGTCATGGCCTCCATCTCTACACCTGTTTTACCCACACAGGCTGTCGTGCAGATTGCCGTGATACTGCTTGTTTTTTCATCCAGCTCAAACTCAACATCACACTTTGTCATGGCAATTGGATGACAGAGTGGAATAAGCATGGAATTGTTCTTTGCTCCCATGATTCCCGCAATCCTAGCCACTCCAAGCACATCCCCCTTTTTAGCTGTGCCCGTAGATACTGCCCTGTATACAGCGTCATTTACCTTTATCGTGCCGCAGGCCTTCGCCACGCGGTAGGTGTCCTCCTTTGCGTGCACATCCACCATGTGAGCCTCCCCGGCCTCATTAAAATGTGTGAGCTTTTCTGTATTTTGTTCCTGATTATTGATCTCTAATTCGTTTACCTGCGTCAATCTAGATTTCCTCACTGTAACTATCTGAAAACACCTTAATAATTACCCTCATTTATTATTTAATAAAGCTTCACGCCGTGCTCAAATGCTGATACCGCCTCAAGCACACTGCCTGCTATACTCCTTGCCTTGTCAGATATTGTAAAGCAGTTTGTTAGCTCGCTCTCGCGCGGGTCGATATCCGCTATCTTGAAGCCTTTCTTGAAGTAATACCCCTCACGGATAAGACCTCGGATGATACCCGTAATTGTAGCATTTACCGGGACATATTCAGACAATGCATTGTCGTAGCTTTTTTTATCCGGATATATCCGCGCTATCTCATCGCCCTTTTGCACAATATCTCCGATTTTTCTGACATCATGTATATATCCTGCCGCCGGAGCGTGAATCACACGCTCACTTGTGAAACCGGCGATATTTCCCGGAACACCTGTGTTGGGCTGTGCCATGCCATCGGTGATGATGCGCGCCAGATTGTGCCCACGCATGGACTCAATCACCAGATGCACGTCATGCCCTGCCATAAAGCCCGGGCCTACTCCTATCACAAGCGGTGCCATATTAATTGTGGTACCCAGATTTTTCTTTGCTATTATGGCATCTATCACGACATCCGGCTTTAAAAGTGCAATTGACTCACCCTTAGGATCTATGAGAAGCGGAACCTCTCCGGCTTCAAGCACAGCTTCGATAGCTGACCTATCCCACTTTTCTGATGCAATATGAGCTGCAGGTGTGTCATTTATCCCTGAATATGTCTCTGTATCAATCTCTGCATCAATTTCTGCATCTATCTCTGTATAAGTCTCTGCATCAGTCAAGGCAGGAACAAGTCTGGCTGTCACACCCTCTACAGCTGCGCTCCCATCATACACTGCCTCGCAAAAGGACACCTGGCGCCGTATGGCTGCCGGATAGTCTGTCTCAAGTGCTATCACCCTATGCCCTGCACGGTGCAGTCTGTGGATGATGCCGGTCGCAAGGTCTCCTGCACCTCGGCATATGATTAACAAATTATTCTTTATTATCTGATTATTGCTCTGATTCATGCTCATCTAATTAATTCCCCTGTCACCTTATTATTTCCATGCTTGTAACTATTCAAAACCACCACGCACATTCGCAAAAACGCACGATACTCGTCCTTCAAACCCGCTATCGCGAAGCTTTCTGACATAGACCTGACGCAGCTTGTCTATAACCGAATCATCAACCACCGCATCCTCTGCCATTCCAAGCTCCTTTTGCATAAGCTCATATCTGAACACAACATCCTTACACGGCCTGCCCTTTTCCCATGTGCCAAGCACTATGATAACATCTGTGGTACCCGAATATATGACAGGCTCATCCGCTGCCGGATATTTGAGGGAATGGTGCTTTGCCCCATCTGCTTCGATTATAACATAATCCAGCTCCTGTGGCATGTCTTTAATCAGTTTATCAAGCAAATCATACGGCAGCCCGCACATCTTTGGCTTTGACTGTTCTGATATTTTCTGTCCTGATATTTTCTGCCCCGCCATGCAATATCCATCTTTTATTATTTTATCCCTTAACGCAAAAAAATCGCAGGATAGGTCAGTGTCTGCTTCGACATACATGTGCGTAGTCGTTGTGACAAGCACACCTTTTCCCTTCCTGTGATATTCCCTTGCAAGCTTATGGACGAGTGTGGTCTTGCCACCTGCGCCCACTATTGAAATCACTTTTTCCATATATTTCCATACTTTCCCACAAACAATAAAGCCGCCGGTGTACTTAATGCACCGGACGGCTTCAAAATCCTAAGCGTTAGTCATCCACACGCTTCACATCATCTTTCTCTTCCATATCCCACATATATGGTGCGCTCTTTGATTTCTTCGGCAAAATAATATTGAGAAGAATAGCGCAAAGTGAGCAAGGCACGATACCTGAACCGCCAAATATAAGCTGTACATAGTATGGCAGATGTGATGTAGCACCGGTTGTAGCGCCAAGTCCGTAGCCTAAACCTATTGCAACTGAGATAATTGTAATCTCACGGCTGCCGATTGGCTCCTTTGTGATGAGCTCAATTCCCGAAATCAGGATAGAGGCAAACATCATAACAGCTGCTCCGCCGAGCACCGACTGAGGCATGATTGACATGAGAGCTCCGATCTTTGGACAGAAGCCGCAGATAATGAGGAAAATAGCTCCCATTGAAATAGCAAATCTATTGACAACCTTTGTCATTGAAACAAGACCTACATTCTGTGAGAATGAGGTATTTGGCAGTACTCCGAAAAGCGCTGCAAAGGATGAACCAAGACCATCACAGATAACACCACCTGAAAGCTCTGAATCTGTAGCCTCTCTGTCCATTCCACCCTCAACACAGGCTGAGATATCGCCAACTGTCTCGATTGCAGTAACGATAAACATGATGCCGATTGGGATGATTGCATTGGCATGGAAGGAAATTCCCACATCTGAAAGCTTTCCGAAGCCTATAAAGCTTGGAACTGCTATCCATGCTGCATTTTTAACCTCGTCAAAGTTTACAACCCATGAGTATGTGTACTTGACACCGTCAGCGGTCACACCTGTGTGCGACATGGTAAGAGTCATAATGATTGCTACAACATATCCTGCCAGAATACCAAAAAGAATGGCAGATGATGAAAAAATACTGCGTGATGGTGCAAAATGCTTAAGAAGCACGATTACTATAAGTACAACCATTCCAAGGAAAAGGTTTGGCAGTGAGCCGTAATCATTCTTACCTGTTCCGCCGCAGAAATAGTTGATTCCCACTCCAAGGAGTGAAAGTCCGATTGCTATAACAACCGAGCCTGTAACGATTGCCGGGAAAAACTTGCGTAAAGGCTTTAAGAAGGCTCCGAGTATGCCCTCGAAGATACCTCCCACAAGGCAGGCTCCCATAATAGCTCCATATGCTATAACTCCGCCGCCACACGCTGCAACTGTATTATTTAATACTCCAAGAAAGCCCGAAGAGGTTCCCATAACGATAGGTACCTTTCCGCCTACCGGTCCGATGGAAAACATCTGTACTAATGTAACAATACCTGCGATAATCATTGCATTCTGTAAGAGAGCTGTTCTAAGCTCCGCAAAGCCTGCGTCCGCTGTGAGTCCGCACGCTCCCATAACAATGATAAGAGGTGTAAGGTTTCCGATGAACATAGCCATAACATGCTGCAGTCCAAGCGGAATAGCCTGAGACAGAGGTATTCTGCCCTCAAACTGGTAAGGTGAAGAGTTCGTTGTCTTTTTCATTGGTTCCTCCAAATATTTATACTCTTATTTAATAAAAATTTTACAAAATTATTTTACGAGCATAAAGCTATACGGTCAATTTAGTATTACTTATAATATAACACCCATTTACTTATAAATAAATGTTGTTAAAATTAGTTTCTGACAGCAACAGGGCACACCACAACCGGTATGCCCCATTTATTATAATCTAAATTTATTCAACCCGAAGCAGCTCGCAGTTTCCCTGCATATCCTTCCAAAAATCCTTTATAGGTGTGCCGCGGAACTGATTGACTATGCTGCAGTTCATGGCCCCGTGTCCCACGACAAGCACATTTTTGCCTGCCGCAAGCTGTGGCCTTAGCACCTGCTCTATAAACTCGCCTGTTCTGTGATATAGCTCCTCAAAGCTCTCTGCGCCGTCCTTTGCCACATATTTTTCCGGCTCCTCAAAGAGCAGGTAAACAGGGCATTCGGGCTTTTGCCTGATGTTCTTCACTCCCTCATAATCACCGAAGCACATCTCGTGAAGCCTGTTGTCAGTGATAATCTCTACTGCAGGGTTTCTGTCTGCAAGAAAAATCCTTGCTGTCTCCTGAGCTCTCTTAAGAGGGGAGCAATAGCATATGTCAAAGTCTATATCCTTATATTTTTCTGCGGCATCGTAAGCCATCTGCCTGCCGGTTTCATTGAGTGGGATATCCACCTCACCCTGCAGCCTGTGCTCCTCATTCCAATCTGTTCTTCCATGTCGCAAAATATAAAACATAATTAATCCTCGATTTCTCCATTTCTATGTCGCTCGAAGAAATGCTTTGTCTCCTTAACAACAACACCGCTAAGAGCAAACAGCGCTATCATATTTGGCAGAGCCATGAGACCGTTGAAGATATCAGCGATGGTCCACACCGCACTTACAGTCATATAAGGTCCGATGAAAACAGCAAGGATATATATCCAACGATAAACCTTTACATATTTCATCCTGCCGCCGCTCAAATACTCTAAGCACCGCTCACTATAATAATCCCAACCGAGTATAGTTGTAAAGGCAAAAAATACAAGACACAGCATAAGTACAAATGCTGACAGCTCTTTTGGGAAAGGAAGACCATTCTGAAATGCGTATGTAGTAACCTGTACGCCCTCGAGTCCGTCAACCTGCCATGCGCCTGTGAGCACGATAGAAAGTCCTGTAAGTGTACATATGACAATTGTATCAATGAAGGTTCCTGTCATGCTGACAAGTCCCTGACGTACAGGCTCCTTTGTTTGGGCTGCTGCCGCTGCGATCGGAGCACTACCAAGTCCTGCCTCGTTTGAGAATATTCCTCGGGCAACACCCTTTTGCATTGCAACAAGAAAGCTGCCCACTGCACCGCCTGTGATTGCCTTCGGTGAAAAAGCTGCCTTTACTATGGTAGCAAATGCTGCCGGAACCGCTGTGATATTGCATACCACAAGCACGAGCACAAATACAATATATATAACAGCCATAAAAGGAACTATTATCTGGCTGACACTTGCAATACGCTTTACTCCGCCGATAAGCACTGCTGCCACGCAGAATGCCAGTACAAGCGAAGCAATGACAACTGACCATGAATACTCACCAAGGAACGGTAAAACCTTTACTGTATGCTGGTTTTTAGGGTCAAAAAAGTTGTTTACAGCACTTGATATTCCGTTTACCTGGCTGAATGTTCCTATTCCGAAAAGTCCAACGCATACGCCGAAAAATGCAAATATCTTTGCAAGCCATTTCCATTTTATACCCATTCCCTGCTCTATGTAGTAGAACGGTCCGCCAAGGCTGTGTCCGTCCTTGCCGATGACACGGTATTTTACAGCCAAAAGTCCCTCTGAATACTTTGTTGCCATGCCAAAAAAGGCTGCAAGCACCATCCAGAAAAGTGCTCCCGGTCCTCCTGCACCGACTGCTGTTGCCACACCGACTATATTACCAGTTCCGATTGTTGCGCTAAGCGCAGTACAAAGTGCTCCAAAGCTCGTAATCTCGCCATCGCCGCCTTCTTCATTTTTGACCATCCACTTAAGTGCCAGAGGAAGCTTTCTTATCTGAAGAAGCCCCAGACGCACTGTGAGCAGTATACCTCCTGCCATGATGAGCACCATGAGCGGCACTCCCCAGACGAAATTGTCCACTGCATTAAGGAAATTGTTGATTGTGTTCCACATTGAAATACTCCTGCCTCTCTTTTTTATCTAAACACAAGTTCTTTGTGTTTTGAGCAAATACAAATGATATAAATAATTTCATCCGGAAACAATTGAAAATAGCAGGCTTAGCAGCAATTACGTGAATTGAAATAAAAAACCCCATATACGCTGCATATATACAGTCTGATACATGGGATTAAGAAGATTATCTTAAGAATTTCTGTCCAATATCTTCTCCGTCCTGTTGCCTGAGAGATTCGTACGAGAAGCAGCATGTACCATAATATACTGCTTCCTTTTCGTACGTTGCACCTTCGGCCCCCGCAAATCGGGTGTCTCCAGAGAGTCGATCCATTTACAGTTGCACCGCCTGCTGCGGCACCTGAGAGTTTTACTCCTTCGGTAGGCTTTGATAATGTAAAATTGCTGCCGTTTTCCTGCAAACTTCATCTCGAAATTGTTTATGTTAAATTTATTATTTTTATTAACTGTTAAGGATTATATGACAAAAATATCATTTAATCAATAGTACAAATGCACTAAACTGTCTCAACCTTGATCACATTTGTGTTGCCTGTCTTACCGTTGATAAGACCTCCTGTGAGCACTATATGATCACCCTTTTTGAGCTTCATGACACTCTTTGCCTCGTTCATCGCATTGTAGAACATAACCTCCATTGAGTTGTATTCCTCGCACAGAACCGGCTTTACACCCCAGCTCAGGTTCAGCTTGCGCCATGCCTTTTCAGAGGTTGTCATGCCTATTATATCAACAGGGCAGCGGAAACGGCTGACCATGCGCACTGTACGGCCTGTCAGCGAGCTGACTACGATACATTTTGCATCCACATCTATTGCCATGGCACATGTAGCATGTGAAATAGCGTCAACTATGCTTTTTGTCTGGAACTCGGCATTGGCAAATCTCTTGCCGTAGTTTATCTGCTTTTCTGTATACTCTGCTGTCTCTGCCATATTTTTTACAGCCTCTACAGGGTATTTACCTGCTGCAGACTCTCCCGAAAGCATGATAGCCGATGAACCGTCGTATACCGCATTGGCTACATCCGAAAGCTCCGCTCTTGTAGGACGCGGATTGTGAATCATGGACTCAAGCATCTCTGTCGCTGTGATTACGCGTGTACCAAGCATACGGCACTTGTTGATAAGGTACTTCTGTATTGCAGGCACCTCAACTCCCGGAATTTCAACACCGAGATCACCTCTGGCTATCATGATTCCGTTTGCTATCTCGCAGATTTCCTCCACATGATCTACACCTGAGCGGTTCTCAATCTTAGCGATGATATCGATGTCCTCTCCACCGTTTTCATCCAGGAAGCTTCTAAGATCCGCTACATCCTGCTTTGTAGAAACAAATGATGCGGCAACAAAATCCACCTCGTTTTTTATACCAAAAAGCAGATCATCCTTATCCTGCTCACTTAAATATGCATGCTTCATAACCTTGTTCGGGAAGTTCATGCTCTTTCTGTCAGAAAGTGTACCACCTGCGATAACATCACAGATTGCATTGTTTCCTTTAAGCTCTCTGACCTGCAGAATGATGATACCGTTCGCAACAAGCACGCGGTCACCAACCTTTAAATCCTTGATCAGATTCTCATAGTTTACTGATACTCTCTCCTGATTTCCTACGATATCGTCAGTGGTAAGTGTGAAGGTATCTCCATCCTTGAGCTCGATTTTGCCATTCTCAAAGGTCTTGATACGATACTCCGGTCCCTTTGTGTCAAGCATGATTGCGATTGGCATATGAAGCTTCTGTCTTACCTTCTTGATTAAATCTATTTTGCCCTGATGCTCCTCATGTGAGCCATGAGAAAAGTTCAATCTGGCAACATCCATACCTGCCTTTATCATCCTGGTGAGGACATCCTCATGTTCACTGGCCGGTCCAATAGTACAGATAATTTTTGTTTTACGCATTGATATTCCTCCTGATGCTGATCACCCTATCAGCTTTTCTTTATAAAATATAATCTCACCCGAAGTCATTATAAGACAATTTTATTCAACAATAAAGTAAAAATATATATTTTTCAATTATTTAAAAATTCATATGCTCCACATACATTTCATTGAAATGCGGATACGATGCCAGCTCGATGTAACGCATGTTCCCACTTATATCCAGTGCTCTTTTCCAGGCTTCCTGCGATAAAGCTGCCGAAACAGCTCCGTTTCCTGCCGCATTTCCCACTTCTTTTGCCTTGTCCAAAAGCTCCTGTGGAAACAATCCTATTGCCGCCGCACTTGCTTTGTCAATGTAGTTTCCAAAGCCTCCCGCAAATGTGAGAACATCAATATTACAAGGCATACAGCCATATTCCTTAAACAATACTTCTATTCCGGCGGCTATCGCGCCCTTCGCAAGCTGCAGCTTCCTGATATCCTCCTGCGTAATGTAGACTCCCGGTGCAATATGAACTGCCAGAGATGACTCAGAGCTCTGTGCGGCATCCTCCGCTTCCAGCTCAAACACATACGACCTAAACAGTATAGGAAGCTCCTGTCCGCTTAAAATCGTACCGTTTTCATCTATGATTCCGGCTTTCAGAAGAACGGCAAGCGCATCGATAAGCCCCGAACCGCACAGTCCCACAGGTCTGTCATTTCCGATAACCGAATACTTAATTCTGCGACCTTCCAGCCATACCTTATCCACGGCTCCCTTAGCCGCCGGCATGCCCAGCTCAATCTGCGCACCCTCAAAAGCCGGTCCTGCCGCGGTGGCACAGCACACATATCTGTCGCCTTTTCCAAGCGCCATCTCACCGTTTGTTCCGATATCCAGATATAGCGTCAGCTCGTTGCAGTTCACTGTCTCCATCATACCCGCTGTAATATCTCCGCCTACAAAGCCTGATACAGCCGGAAATATAATCATGGTTTGACAATTCTCAAGTCCTATATCCAAAGGATTAAATTTCCTGCCAAAATATTCATCCGGCATAAATGGTGCCTTGCCAAGCTTTTCCGGTGAAATTCCCATAAGCAGATGGCACATAACCGTGTTTCCGGCAACTGAAAACCGGCTGACTTTAGTTCTGCCACATTCCGTGAGCATTTCTGATATCCAGCCGTTAAGCAGGGACACTATCTGTGTCTGCATCATCTGCAGGCCGCCATTCGCTTTATCGTTATCATCCGCCCTCGCTGCCGCATCAATTCTGGAAAGTACATCTGCTCCAAAGCTGCGCTGTGGATTGGCACCGCTTCTGGTTGAGATAATCTGCCCGGTCTCTTTATCAATCAGATAGCAGACTACTGTTGTGGTTCCGATATCACAGGCCGCCAGAGTGTCTTCATTTGATTCGACTTTTTCAGATTCATTTGCGGTCTCTTCCTTCAAGACAACATTCCTATTCACATGCTCATTTACATGCTCATTAAATTTTTCCGATACATTTCCTCCATTTGTCAGAACAACCATGCTGTCTTCTTTGGTTCCGGTGCTTTCTTTTCTCCCAACAATAATTTCCATACCGTCACAAACCTTCGTCTGACAGGCCAGCACGTCCTTATAGTATGGTTTTGTCACCGTCACCTTGCATTTACCGCAAGTGCCTTTTCCACCGCACGGTGTTTCTATCCCTGCAATGCCGTGACTGCGGCAGTATTCAAGAATAGTGGTTCTGTCGGTTGTTTTGCTATCTGTGTTAAGATTTATGGTAATTCGCTGCTGCATATAGTTTACCTCATTTGACATTGTACTATTATGGCTTTTTTCTTTGATTGTATGATAGCACATTTATATATACTTTTGTAAACAAAGCACGAGTATCGTGCGGTTTTACGAATGTGTGCGTGGTGATTCTGAATAGTTACCTTTAATATAAAGACCCGGACAAACGTCCGGGTCTTCGTTGATCCATATATACTATGCCGTATTAAACTATGTCTGATCTATATCATCTAATCCATGTCATCTAGTATATATCATCTAATCCATGCCACCTGAATTATTCTATCTGGTAAGTGCTGCAACAAGCTCATCCATCTGCTTTTCAGATGCCTCATTGAGAGTAGATTTAATTGTAACAACCGGCTCAACACACTCAATATTCTTGAAGCCCTCAACAATAGCCTTCATCTGGCGTGCTGCTGTAGGAGCCCATGAACCATTTTCCACGAAGGCAATCTTACGATTCTGATAAGCCTTTGCCTTGAGATGATGTAAGAAATCCTCCATTGGTGGGAAAATGCCTCCATCATATGTGCATGCGCAGAGCACAAGCCTGTCGTATCTGAACGCATCCTCAACAGCCTCTGCCATATCATCCCTGCAAAGGTCTGTAAATGCAACCTTTACGCCTGTAGCCTTGAGCTTTTCTGCTAAAAGCTCTGCTGCCTTCTTTGTATTGCCGTGAATAGAAGCACATGCCACAAGGATTCCCTCATCCTCAGGCTGATAGCTGCTCCATGTATTGTATTTATCTATGTAGAAGCCAAGGTTCTCTGTGAGAATCGGTCCGTGAAGAGGACAAATCTTTTCAATGTCAAGTCCTGCTGCCTTTTTGAGAACTGCCTGTACCTGAGCACCATACTTTCCAACAATATTGAAGTAATAACGTCTTGCCTCACATGTCCAGTCCTCATCAGTATCGAGCGCACCAAACTTACCAAAGCCGTCTGCTGAGAAAAGCACCTTGTCTGTTGACTCGTACTCCATCATAACTTCCGGCCAGTGAACCATAGGAGCCATGACGAATGTAAGCTCATGCTTTCCAAGAGAAAGCTTATCTCCCTCTGCCACTACAACCTTTCTGTCCGTTAAGTCTATATCGAAAAACTGTCCCATCATGTTAAAGGTCTTTGCATTACCTACAATCTGCATATCAGGATATTCCTCTGCAACCTTCTGGATATTGGAAGCATGATCCGGCTCCAAATGGGAAACAACGAGATAATCCGGCTTTCTGTCGCCGAGCGCCTCTCTCAAATTGGCAAACCACTTATCCGTAACTCTTGCATCTGCTGTATCCATGATTGCAATTTTGTCATCCATAATCACATATGAGTTGTATGAAACACCGTTTGGAACAACATACTGGCTCTCAAATAAATCAATGTCCTTGTCGTCCACACCGATGTAAATAATGCTGTCTGTAATCTTCTTGTCCATGATAGGTACCTCCTGCTAATAATCTCTACTTAAATTAGTAATTATTACTATTTTTAATTAGATTATATGACAAAAGTATCATCCGGTCAACCGGATAAATTGTATTTTTTTGTATTTTTTGATATTCTCGCCTAAAGGTTACACAGAAACGCTCATCCACTTTTAGTTGCAAAAGTATATTTTCAACAAATCTGTTGTTGCTTTGTCATTTATGACAGCCCGTCCTATTGTTATGCCATTGCTGATGATAATATATTCTCCGTTTTCATATCTGGCATTTACCAAATCATCTTCCCTTTTTAAGTCTATACATATACTTGATATAATTCCGCAAATCTCTTCTTGTGAGCTTCCGCTTTTTATCTCATAAGCATAATCCGCATCTCCTATCTCATTCAAATCAGTTACCAAACAATACTCCGCTCCATTCATCAGCATTTCTTCATTCAAAGTGGGTAATTGAGCCGTCTTATACTCATTAAATAAAAAGATAACTACAAGCGCAATGAATGCCGGAAAAAAGATACCGCCAAACCGCTGTGCATAATTTTGTTCTTCCCACCGCTTACTATGACGACCAAACAGCGGTATTTTCATCTGCACCAAACCTGCTCCTATACTTACAAGCAAAAAATAAAATATAACTTTTATCAAAGACTCATCCCCATTTAACCATTAATAAAAATATCGTTCCAAAAACGATGCCTACTAACCATATAAAGCGAAACACCTTGTTATATCTTGAACTATTAGAACACGGAACAAGCCAATATTCCTGTGGAAACCCCAAAAGGTATTCTTTTAATTCCTGCAATTTTAATTTATTTTGCCTCATAAGAAGAAGTAAACCTAGTCCGTCCAGAATCGACTTGATTATTATACGCATCTACAATGTCGCTATATTCCGTTGAATCGGTGAAAGAAGCAATATCGCTTGTATTGTCAGATACACTCATGTTAGAAACAGGACCGGAAATTAACAATGACCCGTCCGGCTGAGCATAAGCAAAAAAGATATATTCATTTCCTACAACCGGAAGTTCATCACCCTCATAAACAAAATATTGTGAGCCATCTTCCGAAAGTCCGCCAGATTTTTGAATCGGGATAGCCGTGTCAGTCACTAAATTGCCTTTGATATTTTTTGTGACGTTCACAGTATAATTTGTGTATGGGCTGGAAACTTCACGAGTCTTTCCATCGTCTGTTTCAACCGTAACAGCATCTTTATAAACAGTACCTTCTTCACTTGCTACCGTACCAACGAATACATAATCAGCATCGCCTACAACTGCATTCAGATCGCTATAATCAATCGAAAAAGTACCTCTCAGATATGATGTCGTAATTTCGTCAGAAGTTAAAGGTTTCACAATACAAAAAAACAGCACACCAATAACCAGCAAAATCACAACAGCTCCGATAGAAATACCAATTTGGGTTTTAGACTGAAATCTCATTCTTTTCATTTGACTTTTCCTCTCTATTTACTAAGATTGATAGTGCCTTGTTTCAATGTTAAATAATCGGAAGTTGCGCTAATAATATATAAATTGTATTCTCCCCCCTCTCTAACTTTTAATTCGTAACTTCCGCTTAGACTTCCAAAACTTTCTCCGTCATACATAACCCCATCTTTAATATATCCTATAACCAGCACCTGATTAGAAACCACATCTGACTCATATTTTTCAAACGAAAAGGTTAATATATCCCCTGCTTTACAATTCCAACCTACATAATCCTCCTGATAAAATACTGCCATACTTCCGTTAGTCATAATAATTTCAGGTGTCGTATCATTCTCCACCTTAAACTCAGAAACAGATAATGGCAGCACAATATTATCATCTGCGACGCTCTTTATAATATGGCTTTCAGTTATAACGTTCCCATCATTATTCTCTTTATTACTTTCTTCACCATGCGTAATCTCCGGTTTCGAATTATCTATGACTTCTTTACCGATTAATCCTTCGTTTTCATCTGTAACTAATTCTGCTCCAAACAGCCCATTAATCCACTGAACCAGTTTCCCTCCTGTCGCTGCATTGGCAATTCCTCCTGTTGTAAAAAGAATTAAACTTACCGCCATTGCAGTTGCAATGCGAGCCAACCGTTTACGGCTATGTGCGTTACTTTCATTAAATAGTTTGATCTTCTTTTGTGAGGAAATATCGCTTTTCTTTTTTTGCTCTAAACATTGTGCAGCCTCTAGGATATATTTATCGTTAATTTCATTCATTGCATAAAAAATATCTGATTTCAAAGTTTTCATAAATACTTCCTTTCCGCTAATTGTTCTCTCAGCTTTTTTCTTGTTCTAAATAAGATTGTTTCGACTTTGCTTTTGCTCATATTACAACATTTCATAATCTCTTTTACCGACATAAAGTACCAATATCTTAATACAAAAACTTGTCGATGAGGTTTTTGCAACGATTCCAAAAAATCCTCAACAATATCTTTCAATTCATTATTTTCCCAATTTTCTCCTCCCGCTTTCGCCAGATAATCACTCAATTCCTCATATGGCAAACACATATCTATATCTCTTTTTGCCGCATGAATATGTTCATACTTTTTTAGCGCCTGATTCCTTGCAATTTTTAAAATATAAGCTTTCAAGTTATCTGGTGTTTTTGGGGGAATCGTAAACCAGACACCTAAATATGTATCATTTGCACATTCTTCAACATCTAACTGATTCTTTATCAGCTTGCCAATTATAAATGATACAAGTTTCCCATATTTCTTCTCTGTTTCTAACAATGCATCCTCGGATCGGCAATTATATAGTTTAATTATTTCACTATCGTCCATTACAACCCTCCCTTATTTATTAAGTACGGATTCAATCCCTTTTGCTTGCAAGTTTTAAAACTTTTTGCTTTATTTTTTTTATTTGTCATTTCAGCTACACAGAATGTAGCTTTTGATAGTCTTAAAATATCATTTTTTAAAGGATATGTTTAAATTGCGTAATTGAACATTGACAAAGCCCATTATAAAAGAGGTATAAAACCATTGTTGGAATTATACCTCTTTCTTTTATACTGTAGCAAGAAGCTGACAGTTTATGTATTCATCATCAATAGAGATGATTTTAAGTTTGGAGCCATGCATCACATCGACTTCATAGAAGCCCTGTTCCTCATTTACATTGCCCATATAGACGCATTTAGTACCTGCAGGTACATAAATCCTTAACTTAGTCTTAGAATTGATTTCATGACCTTTTACAAGGCTGCAGGCTAAAAATCCTTTTTCGTATAAATCACAATCAGGCATATCCTTGGCATTTTCTTTCATGAGGTCATAGACATATTCGCATATACCTCGATACAGAACCAGGTCTGTATCTGTTGTATGCTGCGATACCATATCGCCGATTTGTAAATCAATGTCATCCTGCCTATTCTGTCTATAGCGTTCGTTGACGCTTTCACCAGAATGTGCAAGGCAGTATTCAAGAGAGAAGTGGTATACATCAATCATTCGCTGTGGTTCATGATTGATATGATTGTGTGCGTAATCAATGGCTTGTCCCTTGGAAGGAGCTAATTTATCCCAATTAGCCCCTATATTCTGGAATTTGCCTTTGATACGGTAAAGAAGTGTTTTTACCATAATCAAATATCCTTTTTATCATACTTAATGTCAGTTCCTACAAATAGATTGATAGCCACTATTCCAAAAACAACTCAAACCCATAACAGCTTTTCTCAAACCCATACCTCTCATAAAATGCATGTGCAGCTTTTCTAGGCATACCTGAATCCAATATGATTGCCTTGCAGCCACGCGCTTTGGCAAGCTTCTTCACATGATCAACCATCAGCCTGCCATATCCCTTTCCTCTATATTTCTCATCTGTGATAATACTTGCAAGATAACATGTCATGCCCGACATCCAGAATGTTAAAAAGAAGCTTATAAGTCTCCTTCCATCTCCCCTTCATTAGTCACTATAATGGTCTGACTGACTCAACATATTCGTTTAGCTTCGCTCTTATCTCTTCGAACTGCTTTCCTGTAACCTCATTATCCGACTCAAATGCCATCATTTTGTCAAGATATCCACGCTCCTTTGCTATCTGAAGGCTGATAGGATAAACCAGCTCAAATGTCAGTGCAATGTGCCCTGCCACATGGTCTACCGCGGTCTTTTTACAGGAACGAAGTACCGCATGTCTCTCATCAAAGGCTGCCATAACCTCAGGACTTACCTGCGAATTTTTCAGTTCTTCCGTCGTCACATTATATATATCCTCTGCCGGAGTATCTACATTTACCCTGAAAATATCTACCTTATCAGCATCCCTTAGTATATTGCAAAACATAACCATATAATCATCGAGCCTCTCATCTATTCTGAAAGCACTGTGATTTCTTATCGCATTTTCAACAATTGTGCCGTATTTATCATCATGAAATCCATCCACATATGTGTCGATAAGTCCTTCCTTAAACAGCAGGTCGGCTCCAAAATTGGCATGATCAACAGACTGTGCATCGTTAAATGTGTTATAACGCTTAATCTGTTCAAATCTTCCAACATCATGCAGCATTCCTGTGAGCCATGCCACATCTGTCTCATATTCATCAAGCTTTAAATCACTTGCTATCAGCTCGCAAAGTTCCGCTACCCTATAGGTATGGTCTATTTTGAGCTTAATCTTTGGGTCTGTGGCGTTGTACCCTGATGTGTATTCTGCGAATGTGTTTTTTACTCGTTCTCTATCTATTATCATGTTTGTTATCCTTCCCGCCTCTCATCGCTACAGCTCCCGGCGACGAAATTGCACTTTCCAATACAAGCTTCACCAGCCAGATAAAAAATACTATCACAAGTACAGGAATAAGACACGTTGTGACTATGAGCACTGCCAGTCCATCAATGAACTTATTGACCATGTTCTTTACACTATCTGCAGTAACTGACAATGTATTTTTCACACTGTTTACTGCATCCTTTGCCTTATCTATAAAGCTGCTTTCAGTATCCTTACTCTTCTTGCTATCCTTGTCATCATCCTTTGATGTTTCTGATTCATCCGCTAAATCATTTGCCTCATCAATCGTCGCATCAATCGACTCCTGGTATGTACTGTAAATCATTTTTGAAACATGCACACTTACCGGAATAACCGCATATATTGCCAGTCCAAAAATGAATATTTTGACACCTATTTTCCAAAAGAACTCCTTTTTACTTCCAAAATACACTGCCAATGCCAGCATTGATACCGGAATAAGCCATTTGAAGGTCAACGCGCCCAAAATAGTCAGCAGATATTTTTCAAGATATATTGCTGATACAACAATCAAAAAATATCCTGCCAGATCCATTAATTTATTTGCGACAGGAGTTCCGTCATCTCCCGGTGCTAATGTAATAAGTGTTGAAACTGCTGTAGCACTTGCGCTCAGCTCCAGCGCAGTTGTTTTCTTTTCATCCAGATACTTTATAGTTTCTTTGTTTATTTTTGACTCAGGCGATGAGTAGCTTTTTGCAAGTCCAAAAAAAGAAATACCTGCAATAATTATACACACTATAATTGCAACTACTCTGAATAGCAGGCTTCTTTCAAACGATGAATCAATTTTATTTTCCATAATGACTTATACCCTCATATTCTATAAAAATGTTCTTTTCACCTTTTCCCGGCTATTCTTTATTCTTCACGGTAGATGCAGCTCCCTCGCCGGCAAAATATTCCTTCACCAGCTTTACAACTACACCCGAAAGCAAAAATACCGCAATAAGGTTTGGTATGACCATAAGACCATTAAATGTCTCCGCTATGCTCCACATCAGTCCAAGGTTCATTGTCGCACCGACTATCGCAACAAGCGAATATACTACCATGAACGGCTTATTTGCCTTGCTTCCGAACAAGAACTCTATGCATCTGGTTCCGTAAAGTCCCCAGCCTATGATAGTAGAAAATGCAAAACAGCACATGGCAACCGCTGTAAAGATTGATACCCAGCCGCCGTAGGTGGATGTAAATCCGCTGATTGTAAGCTCTGCGCCTGCTGCTTCTCCATAGCCCACAGTGACTCCGCTGCAGAGTATGACAAGTGCTGTGAGTGTACATATCACGATAGTGTCCACAAACACCTCAAATATGCCAAAGAAGCCCTGCTTTACAGGCTTTTTGGTGTCTGCACAGGCATGTGCGATAGAGCCTGTTCCAAGACCTGCTTCGTTGGAAAAAATTCCTCTGGAAACTCCCTTTTTCATGCTCATAAAGAAGCTTCCGACTGCTCCGCCTGTCACTGCTGACGGATTGAACGCGCCCTCTATTATTGCCCCAAACACACCCGGTATAGCTTTAAAGTTGACGATTACTACTCCAAGTGCCAGCAGAATATACATGACTGCCATAAATGGCACAAGCTTTTCCGTAACCTGCCCTATACGCTTGATTCCGCCAAGCAGAATAAGCGCTATAAGTGCGGCAAGCACTATTCCTATTATGAGATTGAGCGTTGATGCCGACTCTTTTGAAATTATATCGTAATTATATAAAGCTGAATCAATTGCTGTGGTTATGGTGTTTACCTGTGTAGCGTTTCCAGTACCGAACACGGTGAGCACTCCAAACGCTGAGAACAGATAGGCAAGCCAGTGCCAGTGCTTTTTAAGACCGTTTTTAATATAGTACATAGGACCGCCTACCAGGTCGCCGTTTGCATTTCTCTCATGAAAATGTACAGCGAGTGTGACCTCCGAGAACTTGGTACACATGCCAAGAAGTGCTGAAATCCACATCCAGAATACCGCTCCCGGCCCACCTATCGCGATGGCTCCCGCTACTCCTGCCACATTTCCTGTACCGACAGTCGCCGCAAGTGCCGTACACACTGCCTGAAACGGTGTGAGCGCTCCGTCAGATGCCTCACGTTTTTTGAGCATCCTGCCAAGCGTAACCTTCATCGCATACGGAAACTTTCTAATCTGAATAAATCCCGTTCTGAAGCTCAAAAGCAGTCCGACACCTATGATACATATCATCGCAGGCACGCCCCAGATAAAATTGTTGACCACGTCATTGACTTTTTCTATTACTGATAACATCTTTTTCTCCTACTGAATTTAGTGTAACGTATAAAGTATAACACGGTTTGTGCAATTTTTAATATATTAAATTTCATTTTCCGGTAATTTTTCTTTATAAAAAACACCCGGATACGGCAATTTAGCTATATCCGGGTGTTTATTTTTGTATAATATATACAGAATATCCCTCTACAGTCCCTGTGTCATCTTGTAATCTATAAGTGTCATGAGTGATTCTGACTCGATGGCGAGCTGCTCACACTCCTCAATCCACTTGTCATAGGCTTCACTCGCCTCATCCTCCGGCTCCTTTGCTTCGAGCGCCTCCATCATGGCATTGACCTCGGCAAATTCTGCCTTGATATCCTCTAAGAGAGAGTCTTTTGTTGATTTCATGGTTTCCTCCCCATTCTTTATTACGGCCCATCTTCGTGAGTCCGGTAACCAGTGTACTGGCATGTTCATATAATTTAGAGCTATGTTTATCCTATATTTATTCCATTATTTATTCCATATTCGAATCGAAGTGTGGCTCAAGCATCTCAAGCTCCGCCACATCTATGCAGTTTGGAATCGTGCCGTTTATTACGTCCTGCTTACACTCTGCGTAGTCAAACCACTTTACAGAGTCGATTTCCTCCTTCTGCACGGTGATGTCCGCTTCATCCACGTCGAGCCACAGAAGAAATACCTTGCTTATCTGGTTGTCCAGGAATCTTTCTCCGTGAAACACCTCGTCTGCATGGTGTCTGTGCAGTCCACAGTCGATAAGCTGTGCCGGCTCTATTGTAAGGCCCAGCTCCTCCTTAAGCTCCCTGAGCGCAGACGGTATATAGTCCACACCGGCCGGTATGTGTCCCGCGCTTGATATGTCATAGCAGCCCGGAAAGGAGTCTTTTTCCATACACCTTTTCTGTAAAAGTATCTGTATGGAGTTTCCACGGCGTCTGACTATCCAGACATGCGCAGTCCTATGAAGTATATTGTTTCTGTGCGCCTGCTTGCGCTCTACGGTCTGTCCTGTTGGATTTCCCTGCTCGTCCACTATATCAAAATATTCCATATGAGACTCCTTTCTTGTCGCTTACATCCGAATCACTCGATAGGCGCTCCTGCCGGCATTGGTTTCTCCGGTGTCAGGAGTGCGAGATTGCCCTCTGCATCCTCTGCACAGAGCAGCATTCCCTCTGACAAAACACCTGCGAGCTTAGCAGGCTTTAAGTTTACGAGAACCATTACCTTCTTGCCTACCATCTCCTCAGGAGAATAGTACTTTCTGATGCCTGATACTATCTGCTTTGTCTGGTTTCCAATCTTCACCTGTGAGCAGAGAAGCTTCTTTGACTTCGCAACTGCCTCACATTTTACGATTTCGCCAACCTGGAACTGGAGCTTTTCAAAGTCATCAAATGTGATTTCTGCCTTTGCTTCCACATCCATCGGCTCAAGGTCTGCGCTATCTGCGGCATTTTCACCTGCGCCACAGCCACATGCTGCCTTACCCTCAACTGCAGCAAGCTTAGCCTGCTCAGCCTCAAACTCTGCTTTCTGTACCGCCTGGATTTTCTCTACCTCAGGCATCACATCCTCTGCCTTTAATCTGCCGAAGAGAATCTCAGGTTTGTCTGTAACCTTTGTGCCGCTCTCATAAAGACCAAATTTGTCAAGGTCATCGAACTCACGGAGTGTTGTGTTAAGCTGTGCCACAATCTTTTCTGCTGTCTCCGGCAGGAATGAATGAAGCAGGCTTGCTCCGATTGTGATAGACTCTGTGAGGTTGTAAAGCACCTCAGCAAGACGATCCTGCTGTGCCTCGTCCTTTGCAAGCACCCAAGGTGTTGTCTCGTCGATGTATTTGTTGCAGCGGCGGAAAAGTGCGAATACCTCTGTGATGGCATCTGCCACACGAAGTCCTTCCATTTTCTTTGCCACTTTATCTCTTGTGCCGGTAACAACAGCCTTAAGATCTGCGTCAATGGCAGTCTGATCTGCATCGCCTGTTGCGCCTGTGCTCTTTACGATGCCGTCAAAATATTTATTGCTCATGGAAACTGTTCTGTTTACAAGGTTTCCAAGTATGTTTGCAAGGTCTGAGTTGAATCTCTCGATTACAAGATCCCATGTGATGATTCCGTCGTTCTCGAATGGCATCTCATGAAGCACAAAGTAACGTGTGGCATCCACGCCGAAAAGTCTGACCATATCGTCTGCGTAGATAACGTTTCCTTTTGACTTACTCATCTTGTCACCGCCCTGAAGCAGCCATGGATGTCCGAATACCTGCTTTGGAAGAGGAAGGTCAAGTGCCATAAGGAAAATAGGCCAGTAAATAGTGTGGAAACGCACGATATCTTTTCCGATAAGGTGCAGATCTGCAGGCCAGTTTTTCTTGAAAAGCTCTGATGATCCGTCAGGATCGTAACCGATTTTTGTGATATAGTTTGTGAGGGCATCAAGCCATACATACACTACATGCTTTGGATCGAAATCTACCGGAATTCCCCAGCTGAATGATGTTCTCGATACGCAAAGATCCTGAAGTCCCGGAAGCAGGAAGTTGTTCATCATCTCGTTTTTCCTTGAAACTGGTTGGATGAAATCAGGGTGTGTGTTGATATAGTCGATGAGTCTGTCTGCATATTTGCTCATCTTGAAGAAGTATGCCTCCTCCTTTGCAGGCTGTACCTCGCGTCCGCAGTCCGGACATTTTCCGTCCACGAGCTGTGACTCTGTCCAGAATGACTCACATGGTGTACAGTAAAGTCCCTCGTATGAGCCCTTGTAGATGTCGCCCTGATCGTAAAGCTTCTTGAAGATTTTCTTTACACATTTCTCATGGTCCTCATCCGTTGTGCGGACAAAATTGTCATATGATGAATTTACCATATCCCAGATTCTCTTTACCTCACCTGAAATCTGATCTACATACTCCTTCGGTGAAATTCCGGCTGCCTCAGCCTTTTCCTGGATTTTCTGTCCGTGCTCATCTGTTCCTGTCTGGAAATATACGTCGTATCCCTCTGCTCTCTTGTATCTGGCGATTGCGTCTGCAAGGATGATCTCATATGTGTTTCCGATATGAGGCTTGCCTGATGTGTACGCAATGGCTGTTGTCATGTAATATTTACCTTTGTTTGCCAATTTAGTTTCCTCCTGATTTTTAATGCTTCGCACATATAGTCTTCTATAATGCCTTATCACATACAGTATATTCCTCAGAAAAAATACTATATTTATTTCCTCAGAACAACTGTATGCTCTCCGGCAATTCAATATATTACGTGCGAAGCCGTAATAATAAAAAGCGCCTTCTCAGGAGAAAACTCCCAAGAAGACGATTATATCGTGGTACCACTTCTCTTCACGCAGCTATCAAAATCATCCGACATCACATGCCGGCTCTGCTGCGCCTCTTTCCGCTATAACAGGCGGTTCCTGTCAGTACCTAGCCAATGGTTCGATACTGCTGCTCCAAAGCCATATTCCTCCTACTTTAGGTCATCCCCTCTCAGCCTGTGTGGGATTTCTCTGTAAATCTGCCATAAAAGTACTCTCTTTTTCGTCGCTTTTATCTCATACATTTCTAGAGTAGCATGTGATTTTTAAATTGTCAACTGTTGTAAGTCAACAAGAATAAGTTTATCTGTATTTTTTGCTTCCTCAATAACAGCATCCGTAAATCCCGACTTTGAAAATAATGCAAACCATGTATTTTTGCGCTTTTTGTTAAAAATATCTGCTTTCTCCTTTAGCTCAGTAAGCACAGACAGATCAAGCTTTTCATTTCTCCATTTACATTCCCCAATGATGAAGTCATCTCCATCACACGCTATCAGATCAATTTCCACCTGATGCCGCGTTTTAGGATCAGTTCCCCACCATCTGCCTATATTGGTAAACAAAATCGGAAGATTTCCGTTGGCATTTTGCATACACAAATAATCACTACATACTTTTTCAAATACAAGTCCCATATAATTACTATAATCAGGCACTATCTTTTTCGCCCACACAGCCTGATTAGCACCGGTTTCAATCAATGTCCTGTTTGTGAAAACATAACGATACCAGAAGCGGAACATCAGGTCTGAAATTCCATATAATGTTTTTCTTGAGGAATCTTTCTCACCAAAAGGTGTTTCCTTATAAATAATCCCCAACTCACAAAGTATTTTTATATATTTCAGGCATTTTGCCGTATCCTCGCCTATCTTTGTAGAAATTTCATTTGCCTTTGTATATCCGCTTGCAACTGCCTCAATTATTGCGCTGTATACCCCCGGCTCCTGTACCTCCTGTCTCAATAAAAGCAGTGGTTCCTCATACAGATATGCCGTATTTTTCAAAAAGCCTTCTTTTATGTTATCTTCCAGACTCATGTTGTTTCTAATCTGCTGTAAATATAAAGGCGTTCCACCGAAAGCACCGTACAGCATTATCTTTTCCTGCGTACTAAATCCATCCATAAATTTAATACTTGTTTTGTAATTAAACGGTTTCATATGAAGCTGCCCTGTTCTTCTTCCGAAAAGCGGACTTTTAGCTCCTAAAACCTCTTTTTCCATAAACCCCATATAGCTTCCGCATAATACAATAAAAAGCTTTCCATACTTTAAGCTGTGATCTATCAAATGCTGAAGCTCTGACAATAAAGCTCTGTTTTTTTGCACAAGGTATGGGAACTCGTCAATAACTATGACCAATTTCTTATCCTTCTGACGTTCATTTAAATATAATAATGCATTGCTCCATGAAGAAAACGGCTCTAGATTTACCTCATTATAAAAGCTAAATACCAGCTCAGAAAATTTCTCCAGATTAAGCTTATCATTGCTCTGCTCCGCTGAATAAAAAATCGCAGCCTTGCCTTTGCAAAACTCATTCAACAATGTAGTCTTGCCCACTCTTCTGCGCCCATACAGTACAAACAGTTGAAAACAATTTTGCTCATATAGTAAATTTAAATCATTTAACTCAGTCTCTCTGCCTATAAATTCTTTCATCATATCACCCGTTTTGCAAACAATTAACTTTGAAGTAAATTACTTTCAAGTTAATTATCGTATATATATAACTTAAAGTCAATAACTAAAATTTACTATTTGCTTCTTTTTGCTTCTTTTCACCCTGCTTTCAATAGCTTTCTATTCGGAAACTCAGAGATTTCCAGCATTGGTGCTTTTTCCTGCATATCCTCTTTTGTACAGCCCTCAGTCCTTGTAATAGGATAAGGCAGCTCAAATTCCATGCTTGTTCCCTTTCTAAGTGAAAACGATGTCCCCGGCATATCAGGGTACATTGTGCAAAAAACATTCTCACTTACAAGTGCCATATAATTATCGCCCGTAAGACTATAGCGATCCAGCATCAGCCCACCTTCCTCTCCAAGGTCACAGTTTTTATTATAAATACGAACCTTTAACAGACAATAAAATGGAGTATTTTTTACTGTTGCCTTATCTGCCTGTCCCATATTATAACGCTCATAAAGTTCTTTTGTATCTACTACCTCATAGCCCAGAACCTGTACAGCATATCCGTCGATGCACTCTTCAACAGTATCCACATAATCATTTCCAAAATCTACAGTTTCTCCCACATCATATATGTATGTCGGTACTTTATCAGCATTTTTATTAACCACAATGACACGGACTGTAAATAAAACGAGAAAGATCAATCCACAAACAAGAAGTACTCTATTTCTCACCCACATATCCTGCCCTCCTTAAGTTTTACGATTTCATCAGATAATTCCTCCAATGTCTGCATATCATGACATGAAATAATCACAAGTGCTCCCCGCTCTTTCTGTTTTCTCACAACTGATTTAACCATTTCCTTTCCATCATCATCCAGGGCATTTGTCGGCTCATCTAATACTACGATATCAGGATTTCCAAGAACTGCTGCCGCAATCCCCAGTCTCTGTTTCATTCCAAGTGAATACTTTTTATATTTTTTCTTTCCCGCCAGTTCGAGTCCCACGTCATCAATTAATCCACAGATTTCATCCTCCATGCTCTTTTTATCCACATTACTATCCACTTTTGCAAGAAACTTTAAATTATCCGGTCCTGAATACATATCCAGAAACGTAGGATTTTCCAGTAAAAATCCAATGCTCTCCGGAAAATCTATATCTTTTCCAAGTTCTTTGCCATCAATACACACTTTGCCGCTCGTTGGACGTATCAATCCAATAAGTGCTCTCATAAGCATAGTCTTTCCCGAGCCGTTTATTCCCTGAAAGCCATATACTTTTCCTGATGACATATCCAGATTTATGTCTTCAAGCACTACGCTTTTATTGATTGTTTTACAAAGTTTTTCTACCTCTATATGTGCCATTCTAGTTTTCCTCCTGAATAATGTTATACTTTTTAAACCTTATCACACCCACTATAACTGTTATAAATATTATTAAACACATAACAGGGATTCCAACTTTGCAGTCTATACCATCCTCATTTATCCACGAATGCCTTATCAGCATTGCATAATTTCCAATAACAAACACGCTTTGAAAATATGCTGACAGCAGCAAAACCATGCTCATTACCATAAAACTGTATATCGGCTTAAGCCAAAGTCCCAGTGCCATTTGTATCTGACATATTGCTACAGATAACATAAAAACCATTACTATATCTCCAACCGGCATTATTGCATCTGGCTTAAGTGACGTATCTGCCCCCAGATTAAAAAGAACAGTCTGCATATCTGTATTTACCTGCATTCCGGACTGTATGCCGCTTATACTGCAAAAAGACAGAATTAATGTAAAAATTATCCCAAAGAAAATAATATTGCAGAGCAGATTCCATATACATTTTGACAGCCACCATTTCACACGGCTTTTTCCCTTTACCAGAAGCTTATTTCCGAAACCGCATAAATTGTTCATTGGATAACTCAGAGTTACAAAAAGTATCATTACAAAAAGCAGTATCCATGTCACAGGAAATTGAAATACATTTTCCATAGACAGTTCATACTTCTTCATACCACCGAAATTATATAGCAAAACATCGCCCATATGCTTTTGTGTACTTACACCATACTGCGCATACGAATTCATTTTCTGCCACAGCATAAACAGTACAGCCGTTTCAAATATAATCGGAAACAATAATAATTTCAGGTTTTTTATGCAGCCATTTTTTATGTCATAACATAACATTTTCCACATTTTCATATATGCATCCTCACATTACATCTTTTTTATGCATCAAAACCACATTAACTATTATTGTTATAACAGCCATTAACATAGCCATTAAAACTATGATCCAAAGTTTTGACGGATATCCGGTCTGTACACATTTGGTAAAATAAAATGGTGAAAATTGATAATTTTCTGCACCAGGAGTATTTGAAAATAACATATTATTAAGTACATTTAATACCATGCAGACAGCAAACGGAAAAATACAATTAACCCATTTATATTTAATAAACTGTGCCGACAGCATCGTAATACATGCCAAAGCTCCGCAAAACATAAAATCAACCAGCATATATACCGCTACATAAGCAAATGGCTGCGTATAATATAGGCTTGAAAATAGAGAATTGCCAAAAACACCATACATAGTGTCATATGTAGGAACAGGTGTTATCGCCGGAATAAACAGCGCAGTCAGCATAAAATTGATGATTAGCGGCACTACCATTGCAAGACCACCGGCAATAAATGTTGCCAGAAATTTGGCTGTCAGATAGCTTTTCTCTCCTGCTCTTACCAGGATTTGACGCATATATCCGCTGTTTTTTTCTCCACAAAATGACCAGCCGTACGGCAATGCTATAAGCAGCGGAAACACAAAAAAGTATAGTGATGACCCTAACGAAAAGCCTTCACCACCAATCCAATGATTAAATAGCGTAAATCCCTCATAACAAGGATTGATACCATCATATATCTGACTGTTGTATACAAGATTTACATTATAAACCAGCCCTACTATGCCAATCATAGTTCCTATGATTATGGATATGACAAAATATCTAGTCTTAATCGCCTTGTTAAGCTCAATTTGTAATACATTTTTCATATGCTACTCCAATCCGGGATCTATAAACTGCCTGTACTCTTCATCACCATTAAAATTCACCGCCAGATAAAGTTTGCTTAAGTCCATATTATCAATCTGCAGCAATGCCGGATCTACACAAAATCCTATCTGAGCGTCAAGCGACTGTCCCTGCACCAGTGTATAATCATATATCCCATGCTCATTGTCCTTTGCATTTGAAAAATAAACCGGATAGCCTAAAAGCTGACAGACACCATTAATATCATATACCAGGGAAATATCCCCTACAGTGCATATTTCATCCTCGATATTTTTTACAGATATATCGCAAAGCAGAAGCTTTCCGCAGGCCACCTCATCCTTTTTCAGTATCGCAGGCTTTTCGGGATCAGCTCCCATATAATAATCGGTTTCTATAAGTTTATCCTGCACACCATCAATTTCAGCCGCAGTATCATATATTTTTACACTATTTACAATATAACTTTTGGCAACGTATTCTCTATTTGTGCCGTAATCCACGTTTTTCACCTGAATTTCATCTCCAATATTATAAATATCACTTTCATTATCTATCACTATATCCTCAACCTCAGGTCTATCGCTTTCATCACCTTTACCCAGGTTGCCGTAGCTTTGTTTTTGATTTGACGAGCAACCTGAAAATGTGGTTATAAACATTGAAATTGCCATGATTGCAGTGAATATTTTTTTCTTATCCATAAGTACTCCTTATTTGCTTAACGTGTACGTTGTCTCATTAACAGTTATTGACTCAATATTATTAATATCAACAAGGCGGTTAAAAACCAATTTATTCTTTCCATCACTTGTTTCACATAAATACCCTGTATTGTCTATATCTACATCACATGAATGGCAACCATTTACATTATGTTCATCCACAATATACTTTGTCCCATCTTTATAATTTACACATACATAGTAGCAATACAGAGGATCTTTAGACTGTATCTCATCCAGTCCCAGTCCGCTCTTCATGTCAATACTCATAGACAATGGAGAAATTTCTATTTTTCCTCCATCCTGATTCTCATATGTCTCACTCTCCACTTCACCCCTGCAAGGAATCGTAATAGTTGATGTTTCCACCTTGCTTTCTATTTCATCACGCTTCTGATCATTTATATCCAACTTATAATACTCACTCAATTTGCATGGAAACTTATCTATTTTCAGCTTAATATTTTTCTCTTCATCAAGTGTCATATAATCGTAGCAATATAATTTTTCATCTGTGGAATTCGCAACATCTACATAAATATTGCCTCCGGGTAAAACATCAAATCTGAATGTCGATCTGTCCTCCGCTATCCATGCACCTTTTAATTCATTTTCCTTCTCTCCATAGTTGAGTACATCAACACCGCCCTTTTTTTCCATGGTAAACTCCACCACTGCTGCATTTTTGTCTCTTACTGCCGACACTATCGTAATTATCGTACCATCTACACTTGTTGTAATGTCCGGGTATGAAACAGCCTTACCAATAAGTTCCTCTGCCTTTTTCGTGTCTATATTCTCAAAGGTTCTTTCAGGATAAGTTACATCCAGTTTTCCGCCTTTATCGTCATCAATTACCTCGTCATGAGCCGATACATTTTTGTGTCCTGCTGTTCCCCATATTCTCGAAAACAGTTCTCCATTTGTTGCCGCATTAACAGCGACAGGAGCTACTACGAGAATTACAACACATGCTGCCGCTATCTTTGCCGTTGTTTTTTGCCTGTCCTTCCATATATTTTTCCTGTATTCCCTTAACATTTTCTTTTTATTGTCATTATATTTCTTTGAAAAAACATGTGTTTCAGCCAAGCTGTCAAACTCTTCCAGCGAAATATCATATTGCTCTAAATTTCTCATTTCCATCATTTCCTTTCGTCAATGTTTTCAACAATAGCTTTGCACGCTCAAACCTTTTTCTTACATTAGCCTCCGTAATCTCCATTTCCTTTGCTGTTTCCCTCACGGATAGTTCCTTTATGATCATACAATTAAGAACCTCATAATATTTTTTCGGAAGCTTTTCTATCATCTGCCTAATTTCTTCTCTCTGATCATCTAAATCTTCCTTTCCGGTCTGTTCAAAATCATCATTGCAATCAGAGAAAAACATTACTTTCTGTTCTTTTCTCATTTTGTTGTATATATCTATAGATGCATGTTTAATCGTTGTAATAATATACTGTCTGCATTCGACAGACCCGGCATCATTAAAATCAATATTACTTTTCATCAGCTTTAAAAATGCTTCCTGAACCGCGTCCTCCGCCATGCTCTCATCCCTTAATATGCAATATGCAACCTGATACATTTTCTGTTCATATAGCTTATAGCATCTTTCAATAAAACGAACCGATGCTCTTTTTTTCTGCATAAACCCAGGCCTCCTGTGTTTGTAGTTTTGAAAGCACACATTATTTGTGCTCTCATTAAATATAACCAAATTTGTAATACATTTGTGACAAAATATATAAAATTCTCAAAAAAGCAAAATAAAAGTGCACAGACTTTAACCATCTGTGCACCTGTTTTTATCTATTTTAATCTTATTTTACCCTATCGTATGATAATATACGCTGTATATGCTGCATACATTAGCAGCATGATAATGCCCTCGCCTCTTTTTATCTCACGCTTTGTCCATGCCATAATCCACACGATGAGTGAAAATACCACAAGCACGATAATATCTATGATATTTTCCTGTATGAATGCTATCGGGCTGATGGCTGATGCAATTCCGAGCACCATGAGTATGTTGAAAATACATGAGCCGACGGCATTTCCGAGTGCCATATCGACCTCGTTTTTTCTGGCTGCGACTATTGATGTCACAAGCTCCGGAAGCGATGTTCCGATAGATACGATGGTCAGTCCGACGAGTGTCTGGCTCATTCCAAGGTCAATCGCTATGCGGCTTGCACTGTCTACTACTACATCTCCGCCTACTGCAATGCCGACAGCTCCGATCAGGATGAAAATCACTGCTTTTGGCATTGAGATGAGCGGTATCTCATCGACCTCCTCATCTGCTGACTGCCTGTTCTGCTTTAATGTGTGTCTGATAAGGTAGAAAATGTATCCTGCAAAGCAGCCGAGCAGTATTATTCCGTCCACTCTGCCGAGTGTCATGCCGATTGTTCCCATTACAAGAAGTAAAATGGCACATATCATTGAGAATGGGAAATCCCTTTTTAAGGATGCTCCGTCCACCACCACCGGTGTCATCAAAGCGCACACACCGATTACTACCATGAGGTTAAATATGTTTGAGCCTGTCACGTTGCTGACTGCAAGCGTATTGTTGTGTGCTATGGATGCTGCCACACTGACTGCTGTTTCAGGAAGTGAGGTTCCCATCGCAACAATTGTCAGTCCAATGATAAGCGACGGCACCTTGAAGCGCTTTGCCACGCTTGAGCTGCCCTCCACGAACAGGTCTGCGCCCTTTACCAGAAACACAAAGCCCACTATGAGGCAGAGCAGCACCACTATAAACGGTGCATTATTGATGAAATTTTCCATGTTGATTCCTCCGTTTTTTATTTTATTAAAAGCTTATTATTCCCAGATGTTCAAGCAATATCTTCACACCTATGAGTATGAGAATGATTCCTCCGGCTATCTCTGATTTCTTTTTATATTTATTGCCGAAAAAGTTTCCGACTACGACTCCGATTATTGAAAGCACGAAGGTTGTAATTCCGATAATTGCAATAGCCCAGTAGATGTTTAAGCTGTCATAGGTAAATGCAAACATGATTCCGACTGCAAGCGCATCGATGCTTGTCGCAATTGCAAGCAAAAGCATCTCTCCCTGATTGAGCGCCAGGTCTTTTTCCATGACTGCGTCATCATCCTTTTCCTTTACTGCCTCATAAACCATCTTTCCACCGATAAAACCTAACAGGATGAACGCTATCCAGTGGTCAATGCTTGTGATGTACTTCTCAAAGCGGATGCCCAGCATATAGCCGATAAAAGGCATGAGTGCCTGAAAGCCTCCGAAATACAGGCCGATAGTCAGCGCCTGCTTTCTGTTTACCTTTGTCATTCCAAGTCCCTTGCAGATGGATACTGCGAAGGCGTCCATTGACAAACCTACTCCTATAAGCAGGATTTCAATAAATAATACCATATTTTTCTCCCTTTTGCCTAGTGTGCGGCGATTAATTTTCGTTTGTACCGGGCTGCCTCTGATTTTGCAATTAATTCTGCAATATGCATATTAAAAAATGAGACCCTTGCATGCAGACACGAGACTTTATAAAGCTATAATTGTATGACTTTTATAGCTTTATTGTGTGCTGCATACTTGAGTCTCATTCTTTAATGTTTGCCAGGTCTATTGACCGGTCTGTTGACAAACCACGTATATTTAAGAATACGCGAACTACTCCCTCAGAGGTAGTGTGTATTTAATTAATCGCCTTTGCTTTAAAAGACTATAACAAAAGATGTTTGGTATGTCAACGTATTTCACCGCTAATTTTTGTACGGGGCGGCTAACTTATTAAATAATCATAACGACACTGAACAATTTTTTACAGAATCAATTTTTCAGAACAAATTATGCAGAATAAATTATTTTAGAATCATGGTTGACATAAAAAACAACATGTGATATGTTTACTACGACAGACATAGTATGACACTCGTAGTACGTCACACGTAGTATTGATTAATTTTAACACGCCTGATGTACAAGCTTTCATCTGTGTATCCGGTGTGCCCGGTGAGTTTCCGGATTCACGATCAATTGAGTCATACTCCGGTCTTGAATTAATAAAATATAAACATCATGATGAAATTAAACACTTGAAACAGGAGGTGAATAATGCTCAATATAAGCAGCGATGTCATCCGAGGATACAACGATACCATCATCCTTTATCTGCTTCTCGACAAACCGTCCTACGGCTACGAGATTTCAAAGCAGATAAAGCAGATATCCGAGGAAAAATACGTCATCAAAGAAACAACCCTGTACTCTGCCTTTACCCGCCTTGAGAAAAACGGTTATATCACATCATTCTCTTCGAGCGACAATGCAAGCGGAAAGCGCCGGACCTACTATCAGATTACCGATGCCGGCAGAGAATATTACAGGATGAAATGTGAGGAATGGAAGCTGACGCTTGATGTAGTAAGCAAATTCATACGATTTTAAAGGAGACATTTTATGGAAACTATAAAGAATTATCTGGAAAATATGTTTTCGCACCTGCCGAATACTCCCGAGGTGCTAAAAGCCAAATATGAGCTCTATCAGATGATGGAGGATAAATACAACGAACTGATATCCGAGGGCAAATCCGATAACGAGGCCATAGGAATCGTCATATCCGAGTTTGGAAACCTTGACGAGCTCGCCGACTCACTCGGTATCAAGAGCTTCGTGAATCCCAGTCAGGCAATGCCTGTTGCCAAAACACTCTCCCGCGAGACTGCTGCCTCATTCCTCAGGGATTCGGCAAAACAGGCATATCTCACAGCATTTGGAGTGCTGCTTTGCATAATCGCAAGTCTTGGACCGATATTCAGCGAATGCATTCCGCGTTCACTCGCTTCACCGGACGCATCTGATGCAATCGGCATTACCTTCCTGTTCGTTTGTATCGCTGTGGCAGTCGGCTTCTTTATCTTCTCAGGCTCTCTCTCATCTAAATGGAGCTACCTGAAAAGAGAGCCTTACTGCATAGACTTTGAAACAGCGAACTGGATTAATGAGCGCAAGGAAAGCTACCGCTCCACACATGCGATACTTTTAACTGTGGGTATCATGCTCTGCATACTCTGCGCAGTACCTGCAATCATCATCAGCTCACTGAACACCAAAAGCACCTTCGCAGATTCACTTTCAGGTGGACTCGTGCTCGTGTTTATAGCAATCGGAGTATTCATGATAGTATTTACGAACATGAAGAAATCCGGCTTTGAAAAGCTTCTTTCACTAAACGGTGCTAAAACTGTAGGCGGTAATTTTGCCAATTCACACGATGGCAAGGTGCACTATGAAAACCCTGTTGTGGCTGCAATCATGTCAGTCTACTGGTCAACAGTCACCTGTATTTATCTGTGCTGGAGCTTTATTACATTTGACTGGGGTATCACATGGATTATCTGGCCAATAGCTGCAATCATCAATTCGCTGGTGGAAAATCTGCTCGGAAATAAACATGGAAATTAACGGAAACCGGGACAATCAAAAATGTGTGTAGCATATTTTGAATAATTACAAAACAAATTATGCAACAAGATAATTCAGAAATGGAGACAAGTCATGAAAAAGAATATATATCTAATAATAATTACAATAATTACTGTGGTCTGCATCATCGCCGGAAGCCTCTACCATATCGGTGGCTTTGCCCTAGGCCTGTTTGACAATCTGATTCCGCACTCAGACAAGTCTCTCGGAAACGTATGCACAGAGGAGCTTTCCGTCGATAAATTTTCAAATCTGGTATTTGATACAACCATATCGAACATCAACGTGAAAACCGGTGAAAGCTACATGGTCTCATACAAATGCAACAAGCGTCTGGTTCCAAAGATTAAGAGCTCCGGCGATACCCTCACAATATCCCAAAGCAAAGGAGCCAACTACAGAAGAAACACCACAAGTGAAATCACTGTTACCATTCCTGAGGGCGCAGCATTGAACAAGCTCTCACTTGATACCGGTGTAGGCGAAGTAAGCCTCGATGCTCTGACTGCAGCCGATGCAGAATTTGACACCGGCGTAGGCGATTTGTATGTCACAGACTGTAGCTTCGCCACATGTGATGTGGATGGCGGAACCGGCGACCTGAGCTTTGAAAACTGTGCCTTTGACGAAATGGATATCGATGGCGGTACAGGTGACATCACTGTGACCTCCTCACAGTCACTTGACGGTTACATGATGGACCTGGACTCAGGTATAGGTGATATCACAATCAACGGCAATGACTATGATGATGAGTATGAGGTAAATGAGCATGCAAAAAAGCACCTGATTATTGACTCGGGGCTTGGGGATATTGAGGTGAAATATTAAATTTACTTTTCACTTTTTATTGTCCATAAACTGCGGCTCCATATAGCCGGTTCCGGACATGGACTTATAATAGCGGCTTGCGGCCTGCGTGCCGACACGCACCTCGCGGGCCTGCTTCTTTATGGATGCAAATTTCAGAGTCATGAGATCCTTGTTACGAGCCTCCTGACTCTGTATTTTTACGCTCTTGTCCGTGATACTGCGGATATGCTCCTGCAAGGTGCGTATCTGCTCCTTGTAGTCCTCTTTGTGACCATTCAGTTCTTCCTTTGTACGTTCAAAAAGCTTCTCAAAGCCTGAGTCTAAATTATTGAGCTGGTCGATAAGCCTGCTCTTTGCCTCAACTACCTCGTCGAAGTCGTCCGGTGTAAGCTGTGGATCCTCGAGCTGGTTCTTCTGCTTGATATCAAGCTCTATTATCCTGTCGAGTACCTGCTCCTTTTTCTCCAGGCTTTGTATCATTATATCTATGTATGTCTGTTCCATGGTGTTCTCCCTGTATTTCCAATTGTTTTAACTATAAGCATCTCTATAATAGCACAAAACGCACAAACAAACTAGCTTCATGCTGCTGTCTCTGCGTTTTGTTTAAGTTAAAAACTCTCTATAATCCCTGTCGGTGATTTATGATACATTTATCTATGACACATGCAGCTTGTTTCCGTTGCATGTAGCCTGCATGACCTCTTTCCACGCGTCACGCATAGTGCGCAGGTGCTCAAGCACCTCCTCAAGAATCTCCTTGTCCTTCTTTATGTTGGCCTCGACAAGGCGTCTGTGAAGATATGTGTATACGTTGTTGAAATCCTTTGATACCGGATATTTGTCATCAAGAGTAGACTGGAACTCCTCTATAATACGCTCCACCTTGCGGATATTTGTATGAGCCTGCTGGATATCCTCCTTCTCCACTGCCATGATGGCAATATTGCAAAATTTGATTGCACCATCATACAGCATGAGTGTAAGCTCTGCCGGTGATGCAGTCATGATTTTGTTGTTTGCATATGCTGCGTATGCTTTATTTTGTAACATAATATACCCTCCCTGGTATCTTTTTATGAGAAGTAACTGCTAATTGAGCTCTGTGTGCTGTTGAGCTTGGTCATAGCTGACTCCATCTGAGTAAACTTGTTGTAGTAATAATCCTCACGATCTGAGATTTTTGTTTCCCATTCCTTGATTGTCTTGGTATAGTTAGTGTACTCTTTCTTCATCTGCTTATCATTGTAGATGGTAAAGGCTGAGCTCAAATCCGTAGACTTCATCTTGTCACCGATTGCACTATACAGATTAGTTGAAAGCTGCTGCATAAACTGCATTACCGTATCCGGATCATCGTTTATAGCCGCCATGAGCTTATCTGTCTTTCCCGATGTATTGGTGTCATCCTCATCACCATCTATGTGATATGCATTCTGCTCATTCTCCGCTGCATTCAAAAATCCAAGTGTGCTGATTCCAAAGCTTGAAAGCGAGTACTTCTTGCCGCCTATCTCAACTGATGACATCATGGCTGTCTGCATTGCTGTCATTACGCTGCCAAGTGTAGAATCCCTGCGAAGCAGAGAGTCCTTAATCTTTGTCTCCCACTTCTCAATCTCTTTATCAGACATCTGATCCTTTTCATCATCTGTAAGTGGCTCGTAGCTTCCTGCTGAATCAGCATTATATAGCTTCGTCATCTCATTGATGATGTTGTTGTACTCTGTCAGGAAATCCTTTACCTTATCATATACACCCTGTGTATCTGTGCTGGTTGTAATGCTTATAGCACTGTCCCCGGTCTCAGCAAGTGCCTCAATTGTCAGTCCATTGATTGAATAGCTGTTGCTGTCACCTGTATATTTTACACCGTTCAGCTCAATCTCCGAATCCTGTCCTGCGACCTTCTTCACCTGTGAATTGAAAAGTGCCTTGTTCTTAAGCGTGTACGCAGTGTTTACCCTGTCGAGCAGGTCGTTTAGCGCCTGTGTATACTCAGCCGAATCCTTCTGCTTTGAGGCAAGCTCCTTTACAATATTGCTATCTGCTGCTTTTTTTGTGTTGTCCTCTGCGTCCTTCTCCAGTTTGTTGGCTTTATTTACAAAGCCGTCAGCCTCTTTTCCGTTTCCTGCTAAAAGCTGCTCTACTGCTTCCTTTCCTCCGCCAACCTTATCCTTGCCTGCTGCATAAGCATTCTGAATAGCCTTTGTGAGGCTGGCAACCGAATACTCGTCATCGCTTCCGAGCCCTTCGTCCTTTGAAGCCTCAAATGCCTGAACTGACGCAAGAGCCTCATCGTATGAGCTTTTAGTCTTTTCGCCCATTGACGTTATGATTGTGTCATACGCAGCTGAAGCTGACTCTATATCCGTCTTGTTTACAGCATCTGCCGCAATAGTATACTCAGTCTTTTGTGAAACAGTGATTGAATCAGTTTTATCAGCTGTGCCATCTTCCTTTTGCAGATAGTACTTGCCGTCTGTCTCGTCCTTCTTGTAAGTCTTACCACCGACGGTCAGTGTTGTCATATCATCGGAGTGTTCTATATGTGCAGCTTCAAGCTCCTTGCCATCAGCATCAGTATAAGCTGTCCTCGTAGATTCTGTCACATCATAGTACGATGTGGTATCCTTGTCCTTATCAGCAACGGCTGCAATATAGTGGCTATTGTTGTCGCTGTCAATATACTTATAGAGAGTATTTCCATTTGTATCGGTCAGTGTGGTCTTTGTATATGTATCATAGCTGTCACCATTCTTTGAAATCAATGCGCCATCACGAGATGAGCCAAGCTTCTCAAGCAGCTTCAGCTTATCACTATCTCCTGCATTGTTTGCATCCAGCTTCTCATAAATGTCCTGAAGTGTGGCATATGAATAGCCATAATTTACAGCATTCATAAGATTTTTGCTCTGCGCATTCATCTTCGCCGCATCTGTTGTCAGATTATTGTAGTTTGTAACAGCTGCCTCGATTTTGGCTCTGGTCTCATCGTCTGAAACTCCATGTAAAGCTGCATACTCATCATATGGATTGGATGAATAAGTACCGGTAGTGGTCTTTTCACCACCATATGCTATTCCCAGGCTATAAAGTGCTGATGCTCCATCTATATTGCTGCCGGTTATGGTAAAATCGTTTGCCACGCCTGTCTTTTTTGAGCTGATATAAAATCTCTTGTAGCTTGAATCGTAGTTTGCATCAAGCCCCGCATTCCTGAGTTCCTTTACCACGTCGTTCATGGTAGATGATGCGCTGAGCGTGATGGACTTGGTCTCATCGCCCATCTTTACCTCAAGCTTGGCATCACCACCTGTGTAACCGAGCTGGGCAAGTGTAGTCTTCTCACTGTCTGCCTTAATTTCTGCTCCGGTCATATATCCGGCCTTTGCCATCTGCTTGATTTTCAGCGACTGTGTGCCGCTTGGTGCACCGGAGCCTGCCTTTACTGTGGCCTTTGTAGTATCCGAAACTGATGTCTTCTTTAAGTTGTATGCTGTAGAAAATCGCAGATTGGAAATATTGCTGTACAAGCTGTAAACCTTTGTATTAAGGGATTTCCACGCATCCTGTGTCCACTCAAGCTTAGTCTGCGCCTTCTGATATTTCTCTTTTCTGGTGGTATATGACGATACCATTGCCTTTACAATAGAATCTGTATCCAGACCTGATGTCATTCCCGATAATCTGATTGCCATGGTGTCCTCCTATCTCTTCTCATCTACCATGAGTCCTGCCATCTCCCAGACCTTCGCTATCATGTCGAGCGTCTTCTCCGGCGGAAACTCCTTGATGACTTCCTTTGTCTTCTTATCAACTATCTTTATTGTCACGCGGTTAGTCTTCTCATGGATGCCGAACACTGCCTCCGACTGGTCAGCCAACGCGCTCTTGTTGATATCATCCACAGCCTTTTTAAGCTGCATATTCTTCTCATTCTGCTTTTGTGCGGCAAGCTGTGCCTGTCCCTGCGCTCCGGCATCACCGGCTGAATCACCGCTTGTTTCCTTAGTATTCATCGCCTGAATATTCCTTGCGATGCTGTCAGACACGACCTGATTGTCCGCACTGGACACCTCTGTCCTTCCCTGTGCCTGTTCCTTTATCTGTGCAGTTGATGTACTTCCCTGATAGACCATTCCTGCACCCTTGATTGCCTCTATTGCCATCTCTAACACCTCCGTGTGAAAATATGTTGCAATTGACTGTTGTTCTAACCCTATTCTAAGGAATATATCGGATGAATTGTGGGAAAGTTTATAGTTTTTCCTCTCTTTTTAGATATAAGCTGTTGAATTCAAGGCAGCCTTCAGTAGAAAAATCCCGGCTCTCACCAAAATATACAACTATACTTTGCAATGTGAGCCGGGATGGCTGATTTCTTATTATGCACTTATGCAGTATATGGTAATTCCATTAAACATAATACCACTGTTCTCTTTGCAATTTAAGATTAATGCTCCAGATTCGCAAACTTCGTGTACTCAGGCAGCCATGCAAGGTTTACGGTGCCGATTGGACCGTTACGCTGTTTAGCGATGATGATTTCTGAGATGCCCTTGAGCTCGGTGTCCTTGTTGTAGTAGTCGTCACGATAGATGAACATGACGACGTCGGCATCCTGCTCGATGGCTCCTGACTCTCGAAGATCGGAAAGCATCGGTCTATGGTCCGGTCGCTGCTCTACGGCTCGTGAGAGCTGTGATAGTGCCACTACAGGTACAGAAAGCTCTCTGGCGAGCGCCTTAAGCGAACGTGATATGTCTGAGATTTCCTGCTGACGCGATTCTGAACCTCTTCCTGAGCCTGTCATAAGCTGCAGGTAATCGATGATGACGAGCTTTAAGTCGTGCTCAAGCTTGTATTTACGGCACTTGCTTCTAAGCTCTGAGATGCTGATACCCGGAGTGTCATCTATGATGAGCTCGGAGTCTCCGATGATTCCGGCGCCCTCAACAAGCTTTTCCCAGTCGGCATCAGACAGATTTCCTGTACGCAGTGCCTGCGCATCTACCTTTGATTCGAGTGAGAACAGACGGTTTACGAGCTGTTCCTTCGACATCTCGAGTGAGAATATGGCAGTACACAGATGTGCGTGGAATGCCACATGCTGTGCTATGTTTAGGACGAAGGCCGTCTTTCCCATTGACGGACGGGCTGCCACGAGCACGAGGTCTGACGGCTGAAGTCCCGCTGTCCTGTAGTCTAGGTCTATGAAGCCTGTCGGGATTCCTGTTACGGTGCCCTCCTGCTGTGCTGCTTTTTCGATTTTCTCGAGAGCATTCATGACTACTGTACGGATTGGCACGTAGTCACCTGTCTGCCTTGTGGAAAGCAGCTCAAATACATCGTGCTCGGTCTTATCAAGCACGCTCTCAAGCGATTCCTTGCCGGCGTAGCATTCGTTTTCTATGTCCTCTGTCACATGGATGAGCTTTCGCTTTATGGCGTTTTCCTTTACGATATTGGCATAGTACTTGATGTTGGCTGATGTCGGCACGCTGGTGACGAGTGTTCTCACAAAGTCAAGGCTTTGTATTTCCTGCGGCACATCCTTTTCCTTTAGACGGTTCTGGAGTGTGACGAGGTCAACAGGCTGTCCCTCTGTAAAGAGCTCAACCATGGTCTCAAATATGATGCCGTACTGCTGATGATAAAAATCCTCCCTAAGGAGCATCTCGCTGGCGGTCACTATGGCATCCTTGCTCATGATCATAGAGCCGACCACGGACTGCTCTGCCTCAAGGCTGTTTGGCATTATTCGTTTGATTAATGCTTCTTCCAAGGGGATTCCTCCTATCCTTCAACTACTGATACTGTGAGGTTTGCTGTTACCTTCGGATGAAGCTTGACAGGCACCTCATAATTTCCAAGTGCTTTGATTGACTCGTTAAGCTGCATCTTTTTCTTGTCGAGCTCTAAGCCGTGCTGCTCCTTTGCCGCAGCCGATATTTCCTTGGTGGAGATGGAGCCGAAGGTCCTGCCGCCCTCGCCTGAACGCAGCTTTACCACTACCTTTGTGCTCTCTACGACCTTTGCGAGTGCAAGTGCACTCTCGTAGTTTTCCTGTGCTACCTTGTCAGCGTGCTGGTTCTGAAGCTTTAAGTCATTTAAGTTCTTTGGAGTGGCCTCAACTCCGAGCTTTTTAGGTATGATATTGTTTCTGGCGTAGCCGTCACTTACGTTTACTATCTCGCCTTTTTTTCCTAATGGTTTTACGTCCTGTAATAAGATTACTTTCATTCTTCTATGTCTCCTTCTTTTAGCATTTCGTCCAGTGTATCCTGTATCATGCGCTTTGCCTGCACGATAGTGACACCTGTGAGCTGTGCTCCTGCCACATTTAAGTGTCCGCCGCCGCCCAGCTTCTCCATGATTATCTGAACATTTATCTCGTCGATTGAACGAGAGCTGATATAAATCTTGTCATTGTACTCCGTGAGCACAAATGATGCCTTGATTCCTATGATGTTGAGCAGCTCATTTGCCGCCTGTGCGCCGACTATTGTCGGGCTCTCCACATTCTCGCTAGGGCATACCGATATGGCAAACGAGCCCCTGTATACCTCTGCATGGCGTACTGCCTCGGCTCTTGCCTTGTAGCATGCCATGTCGTTTCTAAGCATCTTTCTGACGCGTGTTACCTCTGCGCCTGAGCGCTTCAAAAAGGCTGCCGCCTCAAATGTACGCACGCCTGTCTTTGTCATAAAGTTGTTGGTATCGATGAGGATGCCTGCATAGATGCAGTCGGCCTCTGTCGCATTTATCTTGACTCCGTCGTTGAAGTACTGCAATACCTCTGCGACCATCTCACACGCACTTGATGCATACGGCTCGATGTATGAGAGTATAGGATTCTCTATTATCTCGCTGCTTTGTCTGTGGTGGTCAAATACGACTATCTTTCCTGTCTTTCTGAGGAGCTCAGGGCACTCTGTGTAGCTTGGCCTGTTGGTGTCCACCACCATGACAAGAGTATCCTTGCTCACCATCTCAAGAGCCTCTTCGCTGTTTATAAACATATCCGCCGGGTAGCCCTTTGCCTCTGAAAATGTCTCCATAAGAGGTCTGACTGAGCTTGTCGGGTCATTTATTACTATCTGTGCCTTTTTGTCGAGATTCTTGGCTGCACAGTATATACCTATGCCTGCTCCAAGCGAGTCTACATCTGTGATGCTGTGTCCCATGATAAGCACGTTCTCACAGGTCTCAATGATCTCCTGAAGCGCCTGTGCCTTGACTCTCGCCTTTACCCTTGTCTTGCTCTCCACCTGCTTTGACTTGCCGCCAAAATACAGGATATCGTCGTGATCCTTTATAACTACCTGATCACCGCCTCGTCCGAGGGCCAGGTCTATGGCATTTCTCGCATACACGTAGTTTTCATTATATTTATCACTCTTTATACCGATTCCGATACTGAGTGTGACCGCCATCTCATTGCCGACCTTTATGGCCTTGACCTCGTCGAGCACCTTGAACTTGTCCTCCTTCATGCTGTCAAGGTACTTGTACTTGAACACCACGAAGTATTTGTCGTTTTCTATCTTTCTGACAAGTCCGTCATACTTGGCAAAATACTGGTTTACACGCCTGTCGATAAGTGCAACGAGCAGTGACCTCTTTACGTCCTCTATGCTGTCGAGCGCCTCATCATAGTTATCAATATAAACAAGCGCTGAGACCTGCTTCTGCTCTGTGATTTCCTTCTTGCAGTGATATAGCTCCGACTCATCAAATACGTACAGCGCTGTCAAAAACTGGTCTGCCTCATTTGTGTCGATTATCTCATTTTCCTCTGCAATAGAGTTGAAATATATTCTCTTGACGGACAGTCTGACTATGCTGTCCTCTTCCTCGTTTACTATCTTGAAATCTGTCGGCGCATCACTCTTTGTGAGAAGCTCTCTGGTCACTGTCGGGAAAAGCGTCGTTATGGATTTGTGATAGTTTTTATCCACACCCATGAGCTCTGCGAATTTGTCATTTACCCATAGTATCTTGCCCGAGTACTCAAGCAGGGCATACGGCACCTCAAACTCATTAAGCAGCCTCTTCTGCACCGATGAATACTGGGTTGCAAAGCTTATCAGCTCATTGGCAACAACTGACTTGCTTCTGACATACAAAAGCAGCACGAGCGCAAAGTAAAACACTGTAAAGCCTACCATGCCATAGCCAAGCCGCCTGTCATAGCGCAGTGCTATTCCGTCAGCACATATCCACACAAACGTCAGATATAACGGCCAGCACATGTAGCTTTTCAGCCTTCCCTTGAATTTTATTTTTTTCTTCATTTTACTCTCCTTATCCCCGGTGAGCTGCGCTGATACTTCCGGCACAACAGCCTCCGGCTTCGAGAATGTACTACAAATTTATATTTACCGGTCACACCCTTGTGCAACCCGTATCGATTGATATACCTACTAGAGAGTATACCACTTTGTGAGGATTATTCCTAGTACTATATTTATCAGTTGTGCTTATGGAAGGCAATTTAAAAAGCACCGCATATATCTATTACATATACATGCGATGCTTTTCGTGTGCTCTCATCTTTTGGTATTGATTTAATTAATTCTAATTACTTTTCAGCCTTATCCGCAGCTATCTCTGCAATTGACTTTGTAAGACCTGCAATTCCCTGAATCTCTGAAGGGATGATTATCTTTGTAGCCTTGCCGTCTGCTGCCTTGGCAAATGCCTCTAAGCTCTTTATCTGGAGCACTGCGTTATCCGGATTTGCTTCCTTTAACATGCGCAGTCCATCTGCGTTGGCCTGCTGTATCTTGAGGATAGCCTCTGCCTGACCTGCTGCCTCCTGGATTGTTGCCTCCTTCTTTGCCTCTGCGCGAAGGATGGCTGCCTGCTTTTCAGCCTCGGCATCGAGGATGACTGACTCTTTATTTCCCTCTGCAACAAGGATTGTTGACTTTTTCTCACCCTCTGCACGAAGAATGGCCTCTCGTCTCTCACGCTCTGCCTTCATCTGCTTCTCCATGGCATCCTGGATGGCCTTTGGAGGTATGATGTTCTTGAGCTCGACACGGTTTACCTTGATGCCCCATGGGTCTGTTGCCACATCGAGTGTTGCGCGCATCTTGGTGTTGATGGTCTCACGGCTGGTGAGTGTCTCATCAAGCTCTAAGTCTCCGATGATGTTACGAAGTGTTGTGGCTGTGAGATTTTCAATTGCCATAATTGGATTCTCTACACCGTATGCATAGAGCTTTGGATCTGTAATCTGGAAATATACTACAGTGTCTATCTGCATTGTTACATTATCCTTTGTGATTACAGGCTGTGGTGGGAAATCTACCACCTGCTCCTTTAAGATGACTCTCTTTGCTATTCTGTCGATAAATGGCACCTTGAGGTGAAGTCCTACGCTCCATGTGGTGAGATATCCTCCCAAACGCTCAATTACCATTGCGTGTGCCTGTGGCACGATTTTGATGCAGTTTACCAGTACTATAAGTACAATTACGAGTAACACTGCAAGTGCTATTAATCCTTCCATTTCCGGTTAGGCCTCCTTTACCCTTTTTACAATTAGTTTTACTCCGCTTATCTTTACTACCTCGATAAGCTCGCCTTTTCCTATGACCTGGGTCTCGTCCTGCGGTCTGACTGTCCACTCCTGGCCGTTTACAACGGCTTTTCCTGTCTGCCTGATGCTGTCAGCATCCTCGGTGAGCACTGCTCTTTCTCCGACCAGACTGTCCACGTTTGTCTTTACTGTCCTGGAATTGATGTACTTCCCCGCCCATGGCTTTGTGAGAGCTAAAAGCACGACTGAAACGAGTATAAATGCAATCCCCTGAACTACGACATTGCCGCCAAGCAGTGCGACTATAAACGCTACAAATGAGCCTGCCGCAAACCATATGGAGGTGAGCCCGACGGTCATAAGCTCAACTAAAACAAAAACTACGGTGGCTGCCAACCAGAAAACAATGTATGTATCCATTTGTACCCTCCCTTTTTATTAGTATTTGTTTTATATTCATTTTATACTATGTAATTTGATTATGCAACAAATATTAATTTTTTAAACACAAAACGTTTTTAACCTAAAAAAAGGGGCTGTCGCACTAAGTAATTAGTGCGCAGCCTCTTTTTGGTGCAAAAAAAATACAGCCGGTCTTCGAAAAGCCCGGCTGTTGGTGTAAAATATAAGTATGCGAAAACCTATATTTTTACAAAAGAATTATACTTTGAATGAAGAAGGATATCAACTAAAACTTCCTTTAAATTTGGAAACAATCATTCCGGAAGATGATTCTGTGCGATTACTAAGTCAGTTTGTGGAGGGAATGGATTTGACTGACCTGTATTCTACCTATGAAAGAATAAATTCAGTATCGCCAAGAACACTTCTGAAGATTGTACTTTACTCTTACATGAACGGGGACTATTCTTCTCGTTCTATGGAACTGAATTGCAAAAGAGATATCAATTTCATGTTTCTTTTGGAAGGTATCCCAGCCCCAGATCATGCAACATTTGCACGGTTTCGAAGCATCCATTTCGCGCCTTGTTCCAAGCGTATTCTTGCTGAAATGTCAAATACGCTTTATGATCTTGGTG
>URDU01000015.1 GCA_900546625.1 uncultured Lachnobacterium sp.
TGTCAGAAAAATACATATCACGCTACTTTAAAGAGCATTTTCATATTACTCTGTCACAGTATGTCAATCATCTCAGGCTGGAGCACGCCAGACAGCTATTGGAGGAATCAGCAGCTTCCGTTACAGAGGTTGCGATGTGCAGCGGATATCAGAATGTGAGCTATTTTATACGCAGCTTCAAGAAAATGTATGGGGTATCACCTCTTAAATACAGAAATTTTCAAACTTTACCTTGACAAAGTGACAAAAAGAGCATAAAGTATATTAAAAGATTAATTTAACAGTGTTTCAAAACCGATGAGAAAGAAGAGTAGACCTTTCCGGATATCTCAGAGAGCTGCAGATGGTGGGATTGCAGTATGGATGGATTTGTTGAATGGCCTTTCGAGGGTGATCCGAAGCGTTTGATTGTACAGAGCATAGTTTTTTAACGATTAAATCAGTAGGCGTCACCGGGAACCGAACCCGTTATCATTTCGGCATGTATATTAGTACATGACAGAGTGGACAATTCGTCAAATTGAGTGGTACCGCGATAATAAGAATTTATTACCGTCTCAAGCATTAGCTTGAGGCGGTTTTTTGCATAAACACCCACATGATGAAATGTCGTTAGCGCAAATTTGATTTGAGGCTATGACATCTGGCTTGTTGCGGCAGGTTTATGAGAAAATCGCGAACATCGGGAAACAAACACTTCACAAAGAAAGTGAGGAATTCAATATGAAAAAGAAAGTATTATCAGTAATTTTAGCAGCAGTTTGCACCATGGGTCTTATGGCAGGCTGTGGAGCAGAGGGCTCAAAGGGCTCTACACAGAGTGGCGCAAAGGGTGACGGCTACACAGTAGGTATTTCGCAGTTTGCAGAGCATGGCTCTCTTGACAACTGCAGGGAGGGCTTCTTAGAGGGTCTCAAGGAAGAGGGCATTGAGGAAGGTAAAAACCTTAAGGTTGATTACCAGAATGCACAGACAGATACCGGTACGGCAAGCACTATTGCAGACAGCTTCGTATCTGAGAAGGTTGATATGATTTGTGCCATCGCCACACCATGTGCAGCCAGCGCCTACAATTCAGCTATGAATGCAGACATTCCAACAGTATATACAGCAGTTTCAGATCCTGTTGCAGCAGGTCTTGCTAAGGAGGACGGCTCAAGTGTCGGAAACATCACAGGCTCATCAGACGTGCTTCCTGTTGAGGAGCAGCTTAAGATGATCAGGGAGATGATGCCGGATGCAAAAAAAATCGGTATTCTCTACACCACAAGTGAGGCAAACTCATGCAGCACCATTGAGGAGTACAAGGAGCTTGCAGATAAATACGATTTTGAAATCGTTGACACCGGAATAAACACATCAGCAGATATTGAGATTGCAGCATCAGATCTTGTTTCAAAGGTTGACTGCCTGTGCAACCTCACAGACAACACAGTAGTAAATGCACTCCAGACTGTTCTCGACAAGGCAAATGGCGCAAAAATTCCGGTATTCGGAAGTGAAATTGAGCAGGTTAAATCAGGCTGTGTCGCTTCAATGGGAATCGATTACTACCAGCTGGGAATCGAGACAGGAAAGATGGCAGCAAAGATTTTAAAGGGTGAGGAGAAAGCCTCTGACACTCCGTTTATCACAGCTTCAAAGGCAGAGCTTTATGTAAACACTGCAGCAGCAGACAAGATTGGCATGACACTTGATGCAGATTATATCAAGGATGCAGCCGAGACATTTGATAAGATTGAAGTAAAATAGTTACGTTGATTTTTAAAGCAGGGGAGGATACACCGTGACACTAGTTTTAAGCGTTTTAGAGCAGGGCATGATTTATGCGATCATGGCTCTTGGAATATATATCACATACACCATACTGGATTTTCCGGATTTAACCGTAGATGGAAGCTTTCCGCTTGGAGCGGCACTTTCGGCGGTACTCATCACAAAGGGCGTTAATCCGATACTCACACTGCTTGTGACATTTGCAGCAGGTGCGTTTGCCGGAATGCTGACCGGAATCATCCATGTGAAGCTCAAGGTGCGTGACCTTTTATCGGGAATTATCATGATGACAGCGCTTTACACGGTGAATCTTCGTATTGCAGGAAGAGCAAACCTGCCAATATACAATATGACCACACTTTTTGACAATGATTTTGTCAGAAATGTATTTAAGGGCGGCTTAGCACAGTTTTCAAATGTAATTATCATCCTTGTTATCACACTTGTGATGAAATTCCTGCTCGACTGGTACATGAGCACAAAGTCAGGATATCTGCTTCGCGCCGTAGGTGACAACGAGACTATCGTTACATCTATGGGTGTGGACAAGGGCATCACAAAAATCATCGGCCTTGCAATCGCCAACGGCCTTTGCAGCTTAAGCGGATGCATTTTTGCACAGCAGCAGAGATATTTCGACATATCAATGGGAACCGGAACAATGGTTATCGGACTGGCGAGCGTTATTATCGGAATCAGCCTGCTTAAAAAGGCAACATTTTTGCGTGTGACCTCGAGTGTTGTTATCGGAGCGATTGTATACAAGGCATGTGTGGCAATCGCTATAAAGCTTGGTATGCCGTCGAGCGATTTGAAGCTCATTACAGCGGTATTGTTCCTCATCATTCTGGTGCTTGGAATGGATAGAAACAAAAGAAAGAAGGTGGCATAATGTTAGAGCTCAACCATATCCACAAATTATATAATCCGGGAACAGTCAACGAGATATGCCTCTTTGATGATTTTAATCTGAAAATAGATGATGGACAGTTTGTTTCCGTTGTAGGAAGTAATGGCTCCGGAAAGACATCTATGCTCAACATCATCTGCGGTTCTATCCCTATTGACGGTGGCAGCATAGTGGTAAACGGCACTGACATCACAAAGCAGAAGGATTTTATCAGACACCGCCGCATTGGCCGCGTATTTCAGGATCCGGCAAAGGGAACATGTCCTTCCATGACAATCCTTGAAAATCTGTCCATAGCTGACAATAAAGGAAAGACCTACGGTCTGGGACGTGGTACAAACCACAGCAGAATAGAGCATTACAAAGAAATGCTTGCCGAGCTAAACCTTGGACTTGAGGATAAGCTTCACACAAAGGTTGGCGCACTTTCAGGAGGTCAGAGACAGACACTTGCGCTTCTCATGGCTACGATGAATCCAATCGAGTTTCTCATTCTTGATGAGCACACAGCAGCCCTCGATCCAAAGACCGCTGAGATCGTAATGCAGCTCACAGGCAAGATAGTTGCAGAGAAGAAGGTCACAACGATCATGGTCACACACAATCTGCGCTACGCTGTTGAATACGGAGACCGACTTATCATGATGCATCAGGGTAAGGCGATAATCGACAAGGCCGGCGCCGATAAGAAGGCTATGCAGGTTGATGATATTCTTGGCACATTCAATGAGATCAGTATTGAGTGTGGAAACTAGTATATGCGAAATATAAATATGAATTGAAAATGTCCTCCTGTGGGAGTATAATATAACTATACTATACTATACTTCTGAGGGAGGATATTTTTATGCTTTTATATCATGGATCGGATCATATTATTGAAAAGCCTGAATTTGGTGCAGGAAAGAAGCATAATGATTATGGAAGGGGATTCTATTGTACACAAAATATAGAATTAGCTAAGGAATGGGCCGTATCAGAGGATGCAGACGGATATGTTAATAAATATAGCATAGATACATCAAAACTAGAGGTTTTGGATATAAACAGTGACAAATATACTATGATGCATTGGCTTGGAATATTACTTAATAACCGTATATTTACACTCACAACACCACTTGAACGGGAGGCAAAACAATATATTCTGGATAATTTTAATATATCACTGGATGGAATTGATATTGTAAAGGGGTATAGGGCAGATGATAGTTATTTTTCTTATGCACGTGATTTTATAAGTGGTGTTATTTCTTATGAACAGCTTTCAAAGGCTATGAGACTGGGAAAGCTTGGAGAGCAATACTGTCTTATCAGTAAAAAAGCATTTGCAGCTTTAGAATATACCGGAAGTGAGTATGCAAATTTTAAGGAATGGTATCCACGGAAAATGCTTAGGGATATGTATGCCCGAAAAGGATATAGGGATATGGAAAAGGAATCATATAGAAGGGGAGAGCTGTATATTTCAAGGATTATAGATGAGGAGATGAAAAAAGATGATTTACGCATATGACAAGGTTTATCTTCGAATTGCACAGCGAAATCTTGGGGAGATGCTTAGTTATGCAGTGTATGACCTCGGATATGAGCTGGAGGATTATTATAAAAGATTTTTGCAGTCGGAATATAGTATGCGCTTTTCAAAAGGTGATTTATTTGTGATAACCGGAATGTCGGGTGCTGAACTTGCGATAAGGGTATTAAATATACCTGATGATGATATAATAATGCCTTCGTACAATACAGCTAAAAGCCAGGAATATTGGACAGGGTGGATATTAGCGTATTATCAATGGGAGAATGGCAGAACCTTTGAAATGATTGATAAAGAGATACCTATTTGTAAGATCAGAAATATGTATAATCCTTATCATGAGATGGATATTTCATCTGCCATTTTGAAATTGAGAGAGATGAGTCAGGTATCAAGAGCGGAGACATATCTAAAAAAACTACGCAAAAGGGCTGGTATCAGTCAGAGCGTTCTTGCAGAAGAAACAGGCATTCCTGTAAAAACTATCCAACAGTATGAACAGCGCAGAAAGGATATAAATAAAGCACAGGTCGAGTATGTTGTCAGGCTGTCAAAGGCATTGTGCTGTGAACCGCAGGATATTTTGGAGGAGGAATAATTGAAAGGGATACAAAGGGAGATGTTATTTGAAAAACAGAGATACGGCAGAAACAAGAAAACTCAGATAAATCATTCATATATTAATAGTGGCAGATATAGGAGAAAGTTTGATCTTATATCAGATAATAAAAAGTTAAATAAACTATTGCATTTTCTTGCAAAGAGGATGCTTAAACATAGGGCAGGAACTCTTTATGAAGATATGTATTGGATAAATTCAGATGAGGCAGAGATTGTTGCGTGCGAATGCAATAGTAGGTTGGAGGAACAAATTGAGTATTCAGATAAAACAATCGAAATAGTAGACACTATGCCTGGTCTTCTAACAATACATACACATCCCAATAGTTTTCCACCCAGTGCAGTAGATTTTAATTCAAATTATGAGCATAATTATATTTTAGGTATAATTTGTTGCCACAATGGAAGAATTTTCGTGTATAATGCTAATGAAGAGATAGATATTAATTTATATACTGCTTATGTGCAAAAATTTAAATTAGAAGGACTGGAAGAATATGATGCACAATGGGCTGCTCTTAATGTTATTAAGGAAAACGTCGATATAAGTTTTAAGGAGGTGGGCGCAGATGAATAAATCAAATATTTGTTACATGGAAAAAGATGGTGCGGTAAAAATACCAGATAAGTATAAGAAGATGTCGCATGATGAAATTTCTGCTGAGTGCGTGCGTCTTACAAAGACAGTGAAAAACAGGGCAAAACAAACAGTAAAAAAAGTTAAAATTAAACCAAAAACAAAATTTGTTATTTAACAAAGTAAATTCAGCTATTATTAAACGGGAATGTTCTGGTCTTAACAAGAAAGAACATTCCCGTTTTTAGGAAGATGGTGAATCATACCCTCATCATCCCCGACATAATGCATCCCCCAGCGGCTCCACATTCCATGACCTCAGCAAGTCGCAGAACACTAATGTCTGGAATGGCATCATAAGTGGATGGTGCATCGGAAGCTATGCGGTCATCATTTGAGGCAATATTAATGCCGCCGATTGCATAAACCGGTATCCCAACCGCATCACAGACATTTTTGAGGAAATCAAGTCCGCGCGGAGGCAGTCCTTTTTTGCAGTCGGTTGCAAAAATATGTCCTGCCGTCATATATGTGGCACCAAGCTGTTCGGCTTTTACGGCATCTTCAACGGAGTGGACAGAGGTTCCGATAACCTTGAAGAATTGTTGATAATTGTCAGATAGATCTTTTTTGGCATAAGCTTCAAGGATTGGCAATGGCAGATGTATATACGGATGCTCAAGCTCCATTGCTACATTTATAAAGCTGTGCAGCATGCACTGCACATCATATTCTTTACACAGAGCAATCACATCGCGTGCCAGAGACAGATATTCTGCCTCCGGCATATCCTTTTCCCTGAGCACAATTGCATGTGGATGGAGCTTACAGACACGCTCGAGCTGTTCCATGAACGGACGGCTGCACAGGTGTCTGTTTGTGATAGCGATTATATTATTATTCTGTAAAGCATGCTTTGAGTTTTTGTCCAAGTGTTTTTCTTTATTCATATTCGTACCTACACGTAAATATAGTCGCTCATTACCGGCTGCAAACCATTGTCGAGCAGTGCATTAAACACCTCATCCACGCTTCTTCCATCAGAGATTTCAAACTGGTCATCGCCCTTGTCCTCTATATCGTCCACATGGCTTCCGATTCCGGTGCTGACACCGGCTGAAATCTTGGTGGCGGCGATATTTACGAGATTGTCACGCACACGCGCTACCTCTCTTGTAGATACGGTGATGCTTGCAAATGGCATGAAGAGTCTGTAAGCGCATACCACCTGAAGGAGCTGTGTCTCGTGGACATCCTTTGGATTGATCCGGTCATTGTTTATGATAGGGCACAGACGAGGGCATGAGAATGCAATCTCAGCTCTTGGATATTTTTTCTGGAGCAGGTATGCGTGATATCCGGTGGCAAGCGCATCCTTTCTGAAATCATCGAGGCCTAAAAGTGCGGCAAAGCCGACACCCCTCATACCGCCCTTAAGAGCACGCTCCTGTGCATTTACACGGTAAGGGAAAATTCTCTTGTGTCCGGCAAGGTGGAGTGTCTCGTATTTGTCAGAGTTGTAGGTCTCCTGGAAAACGGTCACATAGTCAGCGCCACACTCGTGCAGGTATGCGTACTCGTCAGAGTTCATAGGATAAACCTCAAGACCTATAACCTTGAAATATTTGCGGGCAATTTTGCATGCCTCTCCAATGTATTCGACGTCTGACATTTTCTTGCTCTCACCGGTGAGAATCAGGATTTCCTGAAGACCGGTTTTGGCGATTGCAGCCATTTCCTTTTCGATTTCTGAGGCATTCAGCTTTGCGCGGTTGATTTTATTGTGACAGTTGAAGCCACAGTAGATACAGTAGTTTTCGCAGTAGTTTGATATGTAAAGCGGTGTAAACATGCACACGCTGTTGCCGAAGTGCTTTCTGGTCTCAATCTGTGCAGCCTGTGCGATTTCCTCAATAAATGGCTGTGCAGCAGGTGAGAGCAGAGCCTTGAAATCCTCCAATGTGCGGTATTCGTGTGAGAGTGCCGCGCGTACATCGGCTGCGGTGTATTTGTCGTAGTCGTATGCATCCATTTCGGCAACTACCCTGTCCATGATATCGGAGTCAAGCACTTCCATATCAGGCAGATATTTCATATGGTCTATTCTGTTTTTCTTCATGTCCTCGAGGATTACTTCGTTTACAATGCTGTCGTTGAAGTGGTCATCGTGGGCGATATTTGCTTTGATATCTTTGTCGTTTGTTATATTTATATTGTTAGTCATTATGTGTTCCCTTCAAAATCTGATTATCATATTTGTGCTTTATATATAATCGATTAGTCGCGCAGATATCCTGTCAGAGGGGATGATGCGCTGGCGCCCTTTGTCAGAGTGCGTCCAAGTCCTGACAGATAAGCCATTCTTCCGGCCTCGATAGCCTTTTTAAATGCTTCTGCCATTATCTCAACATCACCGGCTGTTGCAACGGCAGTGTTTGCCATGACTGCGGCAGCACCCATTTCCATAGCCTCGCATGCCTGTGAAGGACGGCCGATGCCTGCATCCACGATGATAGGCAGGTCGATTTCGTCAATCAGAATCTGGATAAATTCCTTTGTGCAGATACCCTTGTTTGAACCGATTGGCGCGCCGAGAGGCATGATGCAGGCTGCGCCGGCATTTGCAAGGTCTCTTGCCACGTTGAGGTCAGGATACATGTAAGGCATTACGACAAAGCCCTCCTTTGCGAGAATCTCTGTAGCCTTTATTGTCTCAAAGTTGTCTGGAAGCAGATATTTGCTGTCGCGCATGATTTCGATTTTCACGAAGTCTCCACAGCCCAGCTCGCGGGACAAACGTGCGATTCTTACAGCCTCATCGGCATTTCTGGCACCTGATGTGTTTGGAAGCAGTGTGACATTGTCCGGAATATAGTCGAGGATGTTTGCCAGTCCTCCATCGTTTGCACGGCGCAGAGCCAGTGTGATAATCTGTGCATCAGCCTTCTCAATGCAGGCCTTTACCAGGTCGAGTGAAAACTTTCCCGAACCGAGAATGAAACGTGAGGTAAACTCGTGGCCTCCTAAAATTAATTTGTCGTTTGCTAAATCTATATTTTTACTCATGATTAACTCCTTATGTATTTATTGGTAGTGTAAAAAGTGTTTGATTTTAATCAGCCCCCACCCATAAAGCTTAAAATCTCTACCACATCGCCGTCGGCGATAGCAGTGCTGTCATATTCAGTCTTTGGAAGAATCTCTTCATTCAGCTCCACAACAATGTGCTTAGGGTTGTAATTGTTGGCTGAAAGATACTGCGAAACAGTCATGCCGCATACATCTGAAGCTTCTTTACCATTGATTTTTATCATTGTGCGTCTCCTTTCAGGATTGAGATGTGAAAAACGGGGATTAACCCAAAGCAATATACTAAAAAAGAGCTCACAAAGTAATACACCCGCGGTGGTGTACCCCTTCATGAACTCTGTTCACTCTCAAAAATCCGATATTAAACTATGTAAATATGTAAAATTAAAAGGGAGATACCAATAATTTTACAAACATGAGTATAGTACCTTGCACCGGCAAAGTCAACTGATTTTTAATAAAAACCACATTACAACAATTTCCAACAAATTTTACATAACGCAGACAGTATATTTTCATGAGGATGATATGTTATTAAACAGAACCACTGAGAAAAAAAGCTGATGCGTCATGTACGAGTATCGTGCGGTTTTGCGAATGTGCGTGTGGTGGTTTTGAATATTTACGAAAAAATCATATAGCTGATTTGAGAGATGGAGGGAAAATATGTTTAACGAAGAAATGATAACAAAATACAGATACATAATATTACTTCTTGGCACAGCAATATCGTTTGTGTTTGGCTTTGCAGTGGCATTTGCACTTGCAAAGCTGTGTGGAGTGATGGCTGCAAAGGCAGTGCTCAATATCGCTTTCACGGCAGGCGGGATCACAGGAATGCTTGGATTTGTGTGCATATGTCTGGCAGAGCTGAGACGCATATAATACATCAAAAAGCGGATGGTGGGGAATCTGAATAGTTACTTATAAGAAAAGAAAGGAAACGGAATAAATAATTTTGACATACGACGAAATAAAAAAGAACAAAGAAATATGTGAATGCCTGCGAAAGGGAGATGAAAACCTGGGAGTGCTGGGCTACACAGATCATTCGGCGGCACACTGCACGATGGTTGCAAAGCGGGCTGCATATATTTTAAAAAAATTCGGATACAGTGAAGAGAATATTGAGCTTGTGAAGATTGCAGGCTTTATGCATGATATTGGAAACGTGGTCAACAGGAAGCATCATGCTGAGTACGGAGCGATTTTAGCGAACGAGATTCTTAAAAAGACTGATATGAGCATGAAGGACAGGATTACAGTTGTCTCTGCGATAGGTCATCACGATGAGTCCACAGGAGGCGCAACGGATCCGGTCTCTGCAGCCCTTATCATTGCAGACAAGACAGACGTGCGAAGAAACCGTGTCAGGGAAAAGGCAAAGGAGAATTTTGACATTCACGACAGGGTAAACTATGCGGTTACGGATGCGGCGCTCAAGATTAATACAGATAAAAAGGTCATTGCACTCAATCTTCAGATTGATACGAGTATCTGCTCGATGTATGAGTATTTTGACATTTTCTTAGGACGCATGATGATGTGCCGCGGTGCAGCGGGGGTACTCGGAGCAACCTTCAAGCTGACAGCCAATGGCTCTAAGGTATTGTGATGTTTATGATTGATTTTATTTTCATATGAATATATAATTTTGTGTATGAGTGAATTACAGTTAATGATAAATTCACAAAGGAATTTGCATATTTATCCATGCAGAAATCAGGAGTACACATATGAAAAAGAAAATCCCCAAAACAGCAGATACTACAGCCACTAAAACCACTACAGACGGCATCATCGACGAAACCCTCTACGGAGAGGTCATTTCAAAGCACGAGGCTGATGCCTCTGATAGGAAGATGGGCATTCATGCGCAGGATGAGTATAGGTATTTCAATTTAAAAAAGATAAAGGATTCCTTTGATCTGACAGTAAAAACGCGCAAGGATTGTCAGGATATTTTGAAAAGAGGAAAGCTTAAGCTGGAGGATTTTTCGAGCGGTTTTGTAGAATCGGTGAGCCGTGAGCCGGTATGCCGTTTTATCTGCACAGGATACGAGGAAAAATACGGATTCAAGACAGGCGTTGAGGTCACACTTTATGTGTCAAAAAATAAGGTGATAAACTTTGAGTGTAATTGTGATGAGTGCATGGGCAGATATTACTGGGCCAAAAATCATCACTGTAAGTACACTGCAGCCGCTTTAGATATTGCACTTGATTATCTGGAGAAAAACGACACTATGGATGCGACTGACGCTGCCGGTCGTCAGGTGATAAACAGCTTTGCAAACAGGAAACGCTCGAAGGTGATTTCTGCAAGCAGGCAGCAGGAAAATTCGCTTACGCTTGAGCCAAGACTTGTGTGCAAGGACAAGAACATAAGCCTTTCCTTCAAGGTAGGTGAGGATAAGCTGTTTGTCGTAAAGGACCTTACACATTTTGCAAATTTGGTACAGAAGTCAGAGACAGAGGTGTATGGCAGCAATACAAACATCAATCACGGTATACAGAACTTTACCGCTGCTTCCAGAAATTGGGTGGATTTCATCCAGGACTGTATAGCAGAGGAAAATCGCCTGAAAAAGTCACTGGAGGAGGCTACATGGAAAAGCATCAGGAAAAAGGTTTCGTCGCTTGAGCTGTACGGATGGCGTATAGACAGGCTCTATGAGCTGATGGAGCATGCAGGAGTCAACTACGAGGACCGCGATACAAAGACTAAGAGTGTCATAAAGGGCGTGGTAAGGGATCCAAAGCTTGTCATGTCAATCCGTCCGCTAATGGAGGGCAGAGCGTTTCAGGGAATAAAGGCGATAATCACTTTTCCGCACATGTACATAGGAAGCGGAAAAATGTACTTTATGGATGCAGAGGCAAAGCAGCTTTGCAGGGTTACTCCTGAGTTTTACGAGCATATGGGACCGCTTCTGTCAAAGGATGAGTACAACGACTATGGAGTGCTGAGTTTAAACATCGGAAGGAATAATCTGTCAGATTTTTATTATGGGGCACTTCCGGAGCTTTCTGAGCATGTGGATATCATAGAGGATAAGCCCGAGCTCATTGAGCAGTATCTGCTTCCGGAGACGACGTTTTCATTTTATCTGGATGCAGATAATGATGATGTGGACTGCAGAGTTATAGCAGAGTATGGAGATAAAAAATGCTCATGCCTTGATATGTACAGACCTGATGTGAAGGTTGAGAGCTTCAGAGTGGCTTTCAAGGAGCGTGAGGTGTTGGATATACTCAGGCAGTTTATGCCTGTTGTGAATCTGAAAAATGACAGAATATGCTGTGGCGGCGATGAGGACAGGATATATGATGTGGTAACAGGCGGCGTGGAGGAGCTTGCAAAGCTCGGAAATGTCTACTGCACGAGCCGTTTCAAGAATGTGGGAAAGACAAAGGGCACCACTGTAAGCGTAGGTGTGAGCGTGTCAAGCGGTATGCTTGAGCTTGACCTTCTGACACAGGATATGAGCGAGGATGAGCTTTTAGAGCTGCTCAAAAACTATAAGAGAAACAGCAGATATTACCGTTTCAAGAGCGGGGAGTTTGTTGATTTGCAGCAGTCGTCGCTTCAGATGCTGTTTGAGATGATGGAATCGCTTCACATGTCACCGAAGGATTTCGTGAAGGGAAAGATGCACCTGCCACTGTACCGTACGCTTTACCTCGACAAGATGCTCGAGGAGCACAGCGAGGTTTACAACACGAGAGATGTCCAGTTCAAGCAGATTATTAAGAACATGAAGTCGGTTTCAGAGTCAGACTATGATGTTCCCAAATCGCTTGATAAAATCATGAGAAACTACCAAAAGAACGGCTTCAGATGGATGAGAACGCTTGAGGACTGTGGCTTTGGAGGCATACTGGCTGATGATATGGGACTGGGAAAGACGCTGCAGACCATATCAGTGCTGCTTTCCGCAAAGGAAAACGGTATAGAGGGCACATCTCTTATTGTGTCTCCGGCATCGCTTGTGTTCAACTGGGGAGAGGAATTTGAGAAGTTTGCTCCGCAGCTTAAGGTAGCGCTGCTTGCAGGAAAGGCAGAGGACAGGACACAGATAATAGCAGATTATGATAAGTATGATGTGCTTGTCACATCCTATGATGTTTTGAAGAGAGATATAGACCAGTACGATGGCAAGGCCTTTTCATATGAGGTAATTGATGAGGCGCAGTACATAAAGAATCAGACGACAGCCGCAGCAAAGGCAGTTAAGCTTATAAACAGCAGGGCGCGTTTCGCACTGACAGGAACTCCGATAGAAAACAGACTAAGTGAGCTTTGGAGCATATTCGACTATCTGATGCCGGGCTTTTTGTATACATATGATGCATTCAGACGTGATTTTGAGAATCCTATCGTCAAATACGAGGATGAGGAAATGATGGAGCGATTACAGAAGATGGTCAAGCCGTTTATCATGAGGCGTCTGAAAAAGGATGTGCTCAAGGATCTGCCGGATAAGCTTGAGGAGTCGAGAGTGGTGAGGTTTGACGGTGAGCAGCGCAGACTCTACGATGCACAGGTTGTCCGCATGAAAAACGAGCTCGCAGGAGGCAATGAGGAGGATTTCAATAAGAACAAGCTCAAGGTGCTTGCAGAGCTTATGAAAATCAGGCAGATTTGCTGCGACCCTAGGCTGTGCTTTGAAAACTACAACGGACCGTCGGCAAAGCTTGAGTCATGCCTCGAGCTCATAGACAGCGCAATAGAGGGTGGTCACAAGATACTGCTTTTCTCACAGTTTACGAGCATGCTTGCAATCATAGAGGAGGAGCTCAAGAAAAAGAATATAAGCTTTTACAAGATAACCGGAGAGACCTCAAAGCAGGACCGACTCTCCATGGTAAAACAGTTCAATGAGGACGACACACCGATTTTCCTTATCTCATTAAAGGCTGGAGGAGTCGGACTGAACCTGACCGGCGCAGATGTGGTCATCCACTATGATCCATGGTGGAACGTGGCTGTCCAGAATCAGGCAACAGACCGTGCACACAGAATCGGGCAGACAAAAAAAGTCACTGTATACAAGATGATTGCAAAGGGCACCATCGAGGAAAAAATCATGAAGCTGCAGGAGACCAAGAAGGATCTTGCCGACAATATCATAAACGGCGAGAACGTCGGAATTGGCAGTATGTCAAAGGATGACATTATGGAGCTGCTCGGAGTGTAATGAATTGATATTGCCTATAGGCAGGCATGATGTATCAGCTTTTGTGTTCAGGGCGGGGCTGAATAGTTATGAATTTGACACAAAAAGTGCATATTCGTACACAAATGACACAAAATACGAATTTTAGCGAAAAAACTTATATATAACGTTCGTCAACTCTTGAACTTAAAAATGATTGATAGTATAATTTAAGCGATTGAGGAAAATAAGATTAAACGATAAGGAGGAAATCGCAATGATTACCTGGAACAACCTGGATACCCTGGAATCCTTCAAGGAGCTTTCTAAAGTGGGACGTGTTGACATAAAAGAGGCTATGTCAGGAGACAATGGCGCTAAGCGTGTCAAGGAGTACAACATCCCAATGGCAGAGGGATTCACTTACAACTTCGCTGCAAAGCAGGTGGACGCAGATGTGCTTGAGGCACTTGCAAAGCTTGCAAAGGAGGCACAGCTTACAGAAAAATTTGAGGCACTTTACAATGGTGCTGTTATCAATACAGGTGAGAACCGTCTCGTTCTTCACCAGCTCACTCGTGGACAGCTCGGAGATGCTGTAGTGGCAGACGGAGTTGACAAGCGTAAATTCTACGTAGAGCAGCAGGAGAGAATCGCTGAGTTCGCAAACAAGGTTCACTCAGGCGAGATTACAAATGCAGCAGGAGAGAAGTTTACAACAGTTGTTCAGATAGGAATCGGCGGAAGCGATTTAGGACCTCGTGCTATGTACTTAGCACTTGAGAACTGGGCAAAGAAAAACGGCAGCTTTAAGATGGAAGCCAAATTCATCAGCAATGTTGACCCTGATGATGCGGCAAGCGTACTTGCATCAGTTGACGTAGCTCACTCTATTTTCATATTAGTATCAAAATCAGGTACAACACTTGAGACTCTTACCAATGAGTCATTCGTAAAGGATGCATTAAAGAACGCAGGACTTGATGCTTCTAAGCATATGATTGCTGTAACAAGCGAGACATCACCACTTGCAAAGAGCGATGATTACCTTGCAGCATTCTTCATGGACGATTACATCGGAGGACGTTACTCATCAACATCAGCAGTTGGTGGAGCGGTTCTCTCACTTGCATTCGGTCCTGAGGTATTTGCACAGTTCCTCGACGGAGCAGCAGCAGAGGATCAGCTTTCAAAGAACGCTGATATCATGAAGAACCCTGAGATGCTCGACGCACTCATCGGTGTTTACGAGAGAAACGTACTCGGATATCCTAGCACAGCAGTGCTTCCATATTCACAGGCACTCAGCCGTTTCCCTGCACATTTACAGCAGGCTGATATGGAGTCAAACGGCAAGTCTGTTAACCGCTTCGGTGAGCCTGTAGATTATGTGACAGGACCGGTTATCTTTGGTGAGCCTGGAACAAACGGACAGCACTCATTCTATCAGCTCCTTCATCAGGGAACAGATATCGTGCCACTGCAGTTTATCGGCTTCAAGAACAACCAGCTTGACACAGATGTAGTCATCCAGGACAGCACAAGCCAGCAGAAGCTCTGCGCAAACGTAGCAGCACAGATAGTTGCATTTGCATGTGGTAAGGCAGACGACAACAAGAACAAGAACTTCGAGGGTGGACGTCCTTCAAGCATCATCATCGGAGACCAGGTAAATCCTGCATCTCTTGGTGCACTCCTTGCACACTTTGAGAACAAGATCATGTTCCAGGGCTTCTTATGGAATGTAAACAGCTTCGACCAGGAAGGTGTTCAGCTTGGAAAGATACTTGCAAAGAAGGTTCTCGCACATGAGACAGATGGAGCACTTAAAGAGCTTAGCGATATGCTTAATATCTAATGCAATGTTTTGCAGAAGTGAAGATACAGAAATATAAAAACGAGCCGCAATCCTGTAGGTATCAGGATTGTGGCTCGTTTTGTTCTGTCATAATTCATCCGGGTTAAAGATGATTATGGCAAATTGGGTGAGATAATTTATTTAGGTTTATAATTACTAATGTTGATATATGTTATCATTATTTGTGTGCCTTATGAAAGACAACATCATCCTTGATATTGCTGTCATATCTGGTATAAGCATGGCCATTCTTTCCGGATGCATCACTGTCGTCCTTCTCAGGACCGTTCTCCATCCACCAGGCATATGCTGCAGCGCCGATACAAACGGCAGCACACACGACAATTATTATTGTTTCAAGCATTTTAGATCCTCCGTTTTACTTTATCAGCATAATGCGGAGAAAATGTTTTATTTAATTAAAATTGTAATGTAATTCCCTCCGCATATGCGCGAATTTTGAAAAATCAGCGAAGGAAATTAGTTTATGCCCATCCTTGTCGTGGATAAAACGGATAATAAAGCGCCGGCTCGTGTTTGTGAGGCATATGCGCATAACCACGATAGCGGCATATGCGAATAAAATAATATGTATTAACTGGAGTAACGCACCCAGCCAGCTTAAATTGGATGTAAGCCTGCCTAAAAATCCAAGCGAAGAGGTACGGATGCGACATATGATTGCAGGAAAAGAAGGTATTTCCTCTATATACTGACAATTCATGAGTACCGACATATCTGACTCTGAATAAAGCACTGCGCGTGAGTCCAAAACTTCCTGCTGTGGAAGCACTGCCTTATCAGAAGAGGCATAAGAGCCCGATACAGCACTGTGACCGTATGAACCGTATGCAATGCGGTTTGGATTAAATTCGTCCAGATTTTTGTCGAGACTTAGAAAGGAGCAGAATATAAGACATAGCAACAGTGGTAAAACCAGTATTTTCTTCATGATAGTCCGCTCCTTTCCTTCCAATTTATGTTTCTATTTTCTTCTTTTAGGTTAAAAAAGTCAACTTATAAGTAGATTTCTTTTCAAAAATATTGAAATTCTTAATGAGCTGTAATTGTATCAAATGACCATCTTAAATCGATAATATACATATTGCATAAAAAATAATTGAAAATTTATGCATGTTTGTGCATCACGATAATAGACATTTTTTGGAGCACGTGATACTATAATTAACGTAAAAACCCCCCAATACATTATATATTTTTACTATCCCCATAGTAAAATACCTTCTCCTAAAGGACAGCAGAACGATGGCTGTTCTTTTTTTGTACAAAAATAGTGTATATTTCGGGAAACAAGCATATAAAATATTGTTGAAATAAATTAGACATGATACAATCAGAATAGATATTAGATAGCACGCAAGAAGCGAGACATGCTGATAACAGCCTTCTTTCTTCAAGCCTGCAGGCATAGAAGGCTCTGACGGCATAGTTCAGAGTCACTGACACCGAATACTGTGAGCAGATGATAGTGGCTTCACGTATGAGGAGGAAGAGCATTTTGAGATTAGGGTGTACTTCCGGCGAAGTGCACCCTTCTTTTAGTGAACAAAGGGGCTTTGTTCACATTAAATACAAGTAGATATAAGGAGTAACACATGGAAACAAGAATAGCCCTGATCGGCATCATAGTTGAAAATCCGGATTCGGTTGAGCAGCTCAACCATCTGCTGCATGAGTACGGCAGCTTCATTGTGGGACGCATGGGCATCCCTTATGAAAAAAAGAACGTGAATATCATCAGCGTGGCAATTGACGCACCGCAGGATATTATCAGTGCGCTGTCCGGCAGGATTGGCAGGCTGGATGGCATAGGAGTGAAGACCGTTTACTCTAATAAATAAAGCAGACCGGACTACAGGAGAAAGCATGACCGAAAATACAGCAATAATAAAAATAATAGATGAAATTACGGCCTGCCGGAATATCACGTTGGAGCAGCTGCATATGCTGCTTGAGACGGATGATATGCAGGCGGTTGATTACCTGAGAAAGAGTGCAGCAGAGAAAGCCCATGAGACCTATGGCAATCAGGTTTTTATACGAGGGCTGATAGAGTTCACCAATTACTGCAAAAACGACTGTCTCTACTGCGGCATAAGGCACAGCAATACTCACACGGACCGTTATCGCCTGAGCACGGAGCAGATTATGGCATGCTGCGAGAGCGGCTATGAGCTTGGCTTTCGCACCTTTGTGCTGCAGGGCGGTGAGGACCCGTATTACACGGATGAGCGCATCTGTGAGATAGTGTCAGGGATTAAGACAAGGTATCCGGACTGCGCAGTTACGCTCTCTATCGGTGAAAAGTCAAGGGAGAGCTATCAGAGCTACTTTGATGCCGGGGCAGACAGATATCTGCTGCGCCATGAGACTGCGGATGAAAAACACTACAGGAGGCTTCATCCGGCAGAGATGTCACTTGCAAACAGAAAGCAGTGCCTGTGGGATTTGAAAGAGATAGGCTACCAGGTGGGCTGCGGCTTCATGGTCGGCTCGCCGGGACAGACAGTGGAGACCTTGTACGAGGATTTGCAGTTTATAAAGGAGCTTGAGCCTCACATGGTTGGAATCGGACCTTTCATATCGCAGAAGGATACTCCATTTGCAAATGAGAAGTCCGGCACCATGGATGAGACGCTTCGCCTGCTTTCAATCATCAGGCTCATACATCCCAAGGTACTGCTTCCTGCCACGACAGCGCTTGGCACAATCCATCCGCTCGGCAGGGAAAAGGGCATACAGTCGGGCGCCAATGTCGTGATGCCAAACCTCTCACCTGTCAATGTCCGCGACAAATACAAGCTCTACGACAACAAAATCTGCACCGGAGATGAGGCAGCAGAGTGCCGCTACTGTATGGAAAACCGGATGAAGAGCATAGGCTATCAGGTGGTGGTGTCGCGCGGAGACTATGCAGATTTGTGATTAATAGTTACGATTAATAATTATAAAACAACACTAGGATATAAAAGGAGATAAAAATGTACAACGTAAAATCATTAAAGGCTGAGGAATTCATCTCAGACGAGGAAATCAAGGAGACTCTCGAATACGCAGAGGCAAACAAAAATAATATAGGGCTCATCGATGAGATTATCGAGAAAGCAAAGCTCAAAAAAGGACTCACACACAGAGAGGCATCAGTGCTTTTAGCCTGTGAGATTCCTGAGAAGCTCGATGAGGTTTACAAGCTGGCACAGCAGATAAAGAAGGACTTCTACGGAAACAGAATCGTGCTTTTCGCACCGCTTTATCTGTCAAACTACTGTGTGAACGGCTGTGTTTACTGTCCATATCACATGAAAAATAAGCATATTGCGAGAAAGAAGCTCACTCAGGAGGAAATCGTAAAAGAGGTCACAGCCCTTCAGGATATGGGACACAAGCGTCTTGCAATCGAGGCAGGAGAGGACCCTGTAAACAATCCGATTGAGTACATTCTCGAGTGTATCAACACAATCTACAGCATCAAGCACAAAAACGGAGCTATCCGCCGTGTAAATGTAAATATTGCTGCAACTACAGTGGAGAATTACAGAAAGCTCAAGGAGGCAGGAATCGGAACCTACATACTTTTCCAGGAGACATATCACAAGGAAAGCTATGAGCAGCTTCACCCGACAGGACCAAAGCATGACTACGCATACCACACAGAGGCCATGGACCGAGCTATGGAGGGCGGCATTGATGATGTGGGACTTGGTGTGCTTTTCGGACTGGACAAGTACAAGTACGAGTTTGCCGGACTTTTGATGCATGCAGAGCATCTTGAGGCAGTTCACGGTGTAGGACCTCACACCATCAGTGTGCCTCGTATAAAGCACGCAGACGACATCGACCCGGATGTATTCGACAATGGCATAAGCGATGATATCTTTGCCAAAATCTGTGCACTTATCCGTATTTCAGTGCCATACACAGGAATGATAATCTCAACCCGTGAGAGCCAGGCTGTCCGCGAAAAGGTTCTGCCACTCGGTGTTTCACAGATCAGCGGCGCATCAAAGACAAGTGTCGGAGGCTATGCAGACCCTGAGGCTGAGAAAAATGCAGAGGCAACATCAGAGCAGTTTGACGTCAGCGACCAGAGAACACTCGATGAGGTGGTAAACTGGCTTATCAAGATGGACTATATCCCGTCCTTCTGTACAGCCTGCTACAGAGAGGGCAGAACAGGAGACCGTTTTATGGCGCTGTGCAAGAGCATGCAGATACTTAACTGCTGTCATCCGAACGCACTCATGACACTGAAGGAGTACCTTGAGGACTACGCAAGCCCGCAGACAAGGGAGCTTGGAATGAAGCTCATCGACAGGGAAATCGAAAAGATTACCAATCCAAAGGTTAAGCAGACCTGCTATGAGCATATACATGATATTGCAGACGGAAAGCGTGATTTCCGTTTCTAAGGGAGGATACATATGGGAAATTTGAATGAGACACCTTCTGCCAACAGACTTCATATAGGTATATACGGAAAGACAAACAGCGGTAAGTCATCACTGATTAACGCGGTTACAAAGCAGGAGGTTTCCATTGTGGCCGATGTGGCAGGTACGACAACCGACCCTGTGTACAAGCCTATGGAGATTCATCCTCTCGGACCGTGCGTGATTATTGATACGGCGGGCTTTGATGATGACAGTGAGCTTGGAGAAAGACGCATTGAAAAGACTCATCTGGCGGCAGAGAAGACCGATATAGCGGTTGTAGTGCTTGATATTGCAGAGGTAATTGCTGCGAAGAAGGCGGGAGTGCCGTTTAAAAAGGCTTTTAAGGATGAGGCAGAGTGGAGTCTGCTTTTTGCAAAAAAACATACTCCGGTTGTATTTGCCTTAAACAAGATAGACGAGATTTTGCTTTCCGCTGAGGCACAGGAAAAGAGCAGGGGAAAGCTTGACAATGCCGCAATAGAGGCTGCAAAGTGCTGGGTTTATGAGGAAAACAGTGCTGTGATGGGCAAAAATGCAGACAATAGCCTTGAGGTTGTCGCAGTCAGCGCGTTAAAGGGCAAGGGAATGGATGCTGTCATCTCTGCACTCACACGCCTTTTGCCGGAGGATTTCGGCCAGGAATTTATACTCGGAGACCTTGTTTCTGAGACTGATCTGGTGCTTCTTGTCATGCCGCAGGATATCCAGGCACCAAAGGGCAGGCTCATACTGCCACAGGTGCAGACACTCAGGGAACTGCTCGATAGAAAATGCCTTGTAATGAGCACGACGACTGACAAAATGACAGATGCGCTTGCGGCATTATCGCGCGCACCAAAGCTCATAGTTACAGATTCACAGGTGTTTGGCTATGTGTACGAGAACAAGCCGGCAGAGAGTATGCTCACATCATTTTCGGTGCTTTTTGCAGCCTACAAGGGGGACTTGCCATACTATGTGGAGAGTGCAAGGGCAATTGACGCCTTAAAGCCATCCTCAAGAGTGCTTATCGCAGAGTGCTGCACACATGCGCCTCTCGCAGAGGATATAGGCAGGGTGAAGCTTCCGAGACTGCTTAGAAAGCGTGTCGGAGAGGAGCTTACTGTGGATATTACAAGCGGTACGGACTTCCCTGATAATCTTTCTCAGTATGACCTCATTATCCAGTGCGGTGCTTGCATGTTTAACAGAAAATATGTATTATCTAGGATAGACAGGGCACGCACACAGCATGTGCCTATGACAAACTATGGCGTGGCCATAGCACACCTGACAGGAATACTCGATAAGGTGAGCATGCCCTAGAAAAGCTTTAAAAGCCGGGAGGAAGAGAAGCTATCTGTATGACGAAAACAAGTGATTTTGACGACAAAGTGAATTATAGCGCCACCGGTTACTCTCGTCTGGCGAAGAGCCTTATTGACATTGTAAAGGAGCAGCAGGCGAAGCTTGGCTACAGGAAGGAAATAGTCAGACTGTATTATCCTCTTTCCACACTCAGACATTTCTTTGAGTGCGCAGGAACCGACAATAAAATCGCAGCCGGTGTGATTTCAGAGCAGCAGATGCTTGAAATTCTTGCTCCAAACAACCTGCCAAAGCAGCTTACGGATAGTATAGGCGAGATAAAGGTTACTGCAAAAAATGAGCGCTTCTGCATAGAGATACCACCCAAGGGTAGTGAGTATGTGTATGAAAACACCGCAGACAATGAGTTTATCAGCGAGCTGATAGCGCTTGTCGGCACGCATGGCTGTACCATGGAGCAGATAACTGAGCTGTTTTACAAATACTCGGACGACATCGAGAAAAAAGAAATGCAAAACGGTGAGTTTGACTGCTATATCCGCTTTTTAAATGATCCGGACGACACATATTACTACTGCTTTCATGATGAGGGCTGTCATATCATATATCATAGGTTTCTGCCGCAGGATTATGCGGATTTTGGATTTTAACAGTTATATTTAGATACAGGTCTGATGCTGCGGTGTCGGGTTATTCCACATAGAGTAAATATTATTTGATGCTACAGGATGACATAGTTTGACAAAAATATAACAATCGTAATATAATGGCGGTTGAGAGTAGGGTTTATGTATAATACGCGCAGCGCAGCAGGAGATATACACATGGCAACATTTACCAGAAAAGCCATAATGCAGACTTTTTTACATATACTGAAAAACAAACCGCTTGACAGGATTACAGTCAAGGATATATGCGAGCAGTGTGAGATAAACAGAAACACATTCTACTATTATTTCAAGGACATATATGATGTGCTTGAGGCCATATTTGAGGACGAGGTCAGACTCGTGATGGATGAGGCAAAGGAGGGCGTGACATTTCATGATGCATATGCCAGAGCCGCTGCCCTTATTCTTAATAACAGCGAGGCGATAAGGCACATTTATGCATCGGAAAACGGCAGGGTATTAAGGACATATCTGGATGCCGTGGTCACACAGGTGGTGCGCCGCTTTGTACTGGAAAAGGCAGAGGGCTACAGTCTGGATGATAGTGACATTGCATTTATCACGGCATTTTACAGCAACGGAATCGTTGGCAGCACAATAAAGTGGATTGAGAAAGGCAGTATGATGAATAGTCTGCCTGAGACCAACATTACGGAAAAGAGTTTTGGACTGTCAGATGGAAAAAGCGGATGCGTAAACAAGAGAGAGTACAATAAAGATATTGTCAAGAGAATCGGTGACTCCTTCGAGGCCACAATTTATGATATGATAGAGAGTTGCCTGTAAGCAGGCGGGGATTGGATGACAAAATAATTCGAACAGATTTGACAGAGTGTCTGAATTTCAGACACTCTTATTTTTTTGTCCGTTTTAAAACCGGTTGTGTTGGATTAGAATAGCAGACAAAAAGGAGGGAGATACTTTATGCATACATTGGTACGTGTGAAAAATGCATACACTGTCATGACAATATGCCTGATTGCATTGGGGGCAGCTTTGTTGTTTGCGCCACAGCTTGGACTTAAGACTCTGTGCGTGGTGTATGGAGTGTTTCTCATAGTATACGGAGTGACAAAGCTGTCCGGATATTTTGCAAAGGATTTATTTCAGCTTGCGTTTCAGTTTGACCTTGCGCTGGGGATAGTTTCAATAGTGCTTGGAATCATAATTATAGAGAAATCTGAGTATATTATAGAGATATTGTCCACAGCGATAGGCATTTTTATGCTGGTGGACGCAGCCTTAAAGATACAGACCGCAGTGGAAGCAAAGCGTTTTGGCATCGAGAGATGGTGGCTCATACTCGTGATGTCATTTGTAGTGGCATTTGTGGGAATACTGCTTCTTGTGACACCATTTGAGACCGCAGGCATGATAGTTAGACTAATAGGACTGAATTTGAGTCTTGACGGAATACTAAATTTATTTGTCGTCAGAAATACCGTTGAAACAATAAGGAGGAATACAAAGTGGGAAATTTAGGACATCAGGCAGCGAGACTTGCTGCATCAAAAATATGTGACAACATTGTAAAAGGACTTTGCAAGGACCCGGAGACAGAGGTTGTAAAGCTCATCGACATGTGGCAGAAATTCATGGGAGATGAGAAGATTGATTTAAACTATGACAGTGCGCGCAGGATGATCTGCGATAAGGACAGTACACTCAACAAATACATGCACCGTCTTATCAATGAGATAGATCCTCATGTGTTAAAGACTATCGCACTCAATCTGGGTTTTGAAGCATTTGTTTACGGCACCAAGACTATCCGTAAAAATCGTGAAAAGTATGGCTGCAATGTGCCATGGCTCATCCTTATGGATCCGACAAGCGCCTGCAATCTGCACTGTACAGGCTGCTGGGCAGCAGAGTATGGCCACAAGCTGAACCTTACCTTTGATGAGATGGATAAGGTCGTAACACAGGGCAAGGAGCTTGGAGTATATCTGTATATGTTTACAGGAGGTGAGCCTCTTGTCAGAAAAGCAGACCTTGTCAAGCTTTGTGAGAAGCACAATGACTGTGCATTTCTGGCGTTCACAAACGGCACACTCGTGGATGAGGCCTTCTGCGCAGACTTAAAGCGTATCGGAAATTTGTACCTTGCAATAAGTCTTGAGGGCTTTTCAGAGGTAAACGACCTAAGACGAGGCACTGGTGTATTTGCAAAGGTTATGCATGCGATGGATTTGCTTAAGGAAAACGGACTTGTGTTTGGTACATCAATATGTTACACTTCAAAGAACTATGAGACAGTTACCAGCGATGAGTTTATCGATATGATTGTGGAAAAGGGCTGCCGCTATGCGCTTTATTTCCATTATATGCCGGTCGGAAACGATGCATCACTGGAGCTTTTACCGAATCCGAAGCAGAGACTTTACATCAAGGACCGCGTCCGTGAAATCAGGAATATGACAACCGGCAAGGGAATTTTCACAATGGATTTCCAGAACGACGGCGAGTTTGTCGGAGGCTGTATCGCAGGCGGAAGAAACTACTTCCATATCAATGCCAACGGTGATGCTGAGCCATGTGTATTCATACACTATTCAGGAGCCAACATCCGTACACACAGCATGCTTGAGATTTTAAAGCAGCCGCTTTTCATGGCATACCATGATAACCAGCCGTTTAATGAGAATCACTACAGACCTTGTCCGATGCTCGAAAATCCTGAGATTTTACAGAGGCTCGTAAAGGAAACCGGCGCAAAATCAACAGATTTGCAGTCGCCTGAGAGCGCAGAGCATCTATGCAACAAGTGCAAGGAATATGCGCAGGCATGGAAGCCTTGTGCCGATAAGCTTTGGGCGGAGGAAGGACACAGTAATTAATGATATTTGAAACACATGCCCATTATGATGATGACAGATTTAAGGATGACCGTGATGAAACAATAAAACGCGTCCATGAAAAAGGAGTTGCCCCGATAATAAATGTCGGGGCTTCTATTGGTTCTACCATGACTACAATGGAGCTTGCAAAGAAATATGACTTTATATATGCGGCGGTTGGAGTGCATCCAAGCGACATAGCTGATTTAAACGAGGAAACCTTTGCATGGCTTAAGGAACAGACGGCCTGGGAAAAAACTGTTGCAGTCGGGGAAATCGGACTGGACTATTACTGGGATAAGGAGCCAAAGGTGCAGGAAAACCAGCGCTACTGGTTTAAGCGCCAGCTTGAGCTTGCGGCAGAAGCAGCTCTGCCGGTTATCATACATTCCCGCGATGCAGCGCAGGATACCATGGAAATCATGACAGAAGCAGCAAAAAAGAATATCCGTGGCGTGATACACTGCTATTCATATTCACCTGAGATGGCGCGAGAGTATGTAAAGCTGGGCTATTATATCGGAGTGGGAGGCGTCGTAACCTTCAAGAATGCAAAGAAGCTGGTCCAGACAGTTTCAGAGCTTCCGCTTGAGAGAATCCTTCTTGAGACAGACTGCCCATACATGGCCCCGGAGCCACATCGAGGCACGAGGAATGATTCGTCAAACATTCCCTATGTTATAAAAAAGATAGCAGAAATCAAGGGCGTTACGCCTGATGAGGTAGAGCGCACAACCCGCACCAATGCATTTGAACTTTTCACACGTGTAAGGGATTGAGCCGCTGCGTGAGGGACGGAAGCCACGAACCGCCGCCCTGCCATGGGGCACGTACACTCCCGCGTGAGCGAATAGCGAAGCTGTTTAGATACTGTAGGATTATGCTTAAATACGCAGAAATGCCCAGCCATGGACGGCTGGGCAAGGCGTTATGCGCCATGGACGGTGCATAAAAGCCGGTTTCGTCAAGCATAGAAAATCTTTAGACATAATCCGTACAGAATCTTAACTGCGAAGCGTAGCTCACGCGGGAGTGTACGTGCCCCATGGCAGGGCGGCGGTTTCCGGCTTTCATCCCGGGCTTTTGGCAAAAGAGCGAAAATTCACAAATACAATTGAAATAAGGGCATTTTATGTGATATTATAAAATATATTGACAGCAGTTGGACTGTCGCATCAGATGAAACAACACAAGGAGCGCATACCATGGCATATTTGGGAAATCCTAAGAACACGATCGAGGTTCTGCAGAAATACAATTTCAATTTTCAAAAGAAATTCGGACAGAACTTCCTTATTGATACAGGCATTCTGGAGGAAATCATAGACTCGGCCGGCATCACAAAGGACGATATGATACTTGAGATAGGCCCGGGAATAGGCACGATGACACAGTATCTGTGCGAGTCGGCACGTCAGGTAATCGCAGTTGAGATAGACAACAATCTGATTCCTATACTGAAGGACACATTAAGCGGATATGATAATGTAAAGGTCATAAACGATGATATCCTGAAGGTGGACATAAATGCTCTGGCAGAAGAATATAATAATGGTAAGCCGATAAAGGTTGTTGCAAACCTGCCGTATTATATCACTACACCTATCATTATGGGGCTGTTCGAGAGTCATGTGCCGATAGACAGCATTACAATCATGGTGCAGAAGGAGGTCGCAGACCGTATGCAGGCAGGCCCGGGCAAGAAGGATTACGGAGCCCTGTCACTTGCAGTGCAGTATTATTCGCACCCTGAGATAGTGGTCAATGTGCCGCCGAGCTGTTTCATGCCACAGCCAAAGGTAGGAAGCTCGGTTATATCGCTCAAGCGATACGAAAAGCCGGTGGTTGACGTGGCTGATGAAAAGCTCATGTTCAAAATCATCAGGGCATCCTTCAACCAGCGCAGGAAAACTCTTGCCAATGGACTCAACAATTTCGGTGGTATGGGACTGACCAAGGAGCAGATACAGCAGAGCATCGAGGCTCTCGGAGTTCCTGTAAATGTGCGTGGTGAGGCTCTAAGCCTTTCACAGTTTGCACAATTATCAAATATAATTGGTGCCGCAAAATAGAAAAGCATGAATAAATCCGTGTGAGAGGGGCATACTATCATCAGAACAATTCAGATGATGGAGGTAATGTCCTATGAAAAAACAACAAATTGCAGCAGCGGCATGTCTCGTGGCCGGAGCCATAGGATTTGCAGCGGTATATTCAACACAGAATCATGGAAAAGAGGAGCTGCCCACAGAAATTTCACAGACTTCGTCTATAGTAGAGCCTACAGAGAAGAAGACACCACAGAAACAGACACAAAAAGAAGACACGGAGACTAAGACAGGGCAGGACGAAAACGTAAATCAGAGCAATAATCAGCAGCCTGCGGAAAAGCAACTGCATTTTGTCCCTGAAAATGTGACCTGCTGGCCTGTGAAGGGAGATGTACTATTGCCGTTTTCCATGGACAAGACAGTGTATTTTCCGACACTCGACCAGTATCAGTATAATCGAGGCATGGTAATACGTGCAAACGAAGGCGATGCGGTATGTTCGGTTACAGAGGGCAGGATAATAGACATATATGACAGCGCAGAGACAGGCTGCACAGTAGTGCAGGATTTAGGAGACGGCTATACGGCTACTTACGGACAGCTTGCAAATCTAACCTGCAGTGAGGGCGATGTGCTTGAGGCAGGAGAAACACTTGGAGCAGTTGGAAAGGTGACCAGATACTATACTGTAGAGGGCACCAATGTGTATTTTGCTATGGAACAGGATGGAAAACCGGTCAATCCGATGGATTATTTTGGAGATAAATAGAGGTGAAATAGTGGAGTTTAATGAATACAATGAGAGTGTGAAAAACTGGACAAAGGGCATTCTTGACAACTACAGAAAGGATGCCGAGATGACCATCAGATATTGTCATGAGCTGATAGAGTACGGAGAAAAGACCTCAGATTCAAAGCTTTTAGGCTTCGGTTACTATCATCTTGCCATGACACTTTATTGCCTGAATGACTACGATAACATCTTTGATATCGTGGTCAGGGCGATAGAGCATCTGGAGAAGGCACAGAGCTGGAGCATGCTGGCGCGCGCATGCAATATACTTGGTATCATCACCTCAAGCAGAGGCAATCAGCCGGTAGCGTATGATTATTATCTGGATGGGCTGATGTACTGCAAGAAGTATGGGCTTTTAGAGGAGCAGGGGATCATAAATGTCAACTGCGGAGCCTTGAATATCGAGGTGGGCAGATATGAGGAGGCCATGGAATACTTTAAAAAAGCCATGGAATACATAGCATCCGCACCGGAAGAACCTTCATATCACACCAGGATGATATCTCTTTATGAGAACATGATAAACTGCAAGGTATTGGAGAATGACTTTATCGGAATAGATGAGATGCTCGAGATTGTGGATAGGGAGCATCTGCCTTATGCGGATGCAATAGACAGGCTTGGAATGCTCATCAGTAAAACCTTTTACATGCATAAAAGCGGTCAGACAGAAAAACGTGACGAGTGTATCAGGCACATTGACAGTGTAATCACGCAGGATATGCTTTTTATGGATCTGATAGAGGATTTCTTTGTATACCTTGAGGTGCTTTTTGAGAGTGAAAAGAGTGATGAGTTCTGGCATCTGATGGATCTGATGGAGCCAATGATAAGCAATCTTAAGGTTACAAGCATGCAGATGAGACTTTTAGGCCTTAAAATCAGATTTTACAGAACACACCACATGAGTGCAGAGTATCTGCAGGCTGCGGGACTGTACTATGAGCTTTCAGAGCGCAAGGAGCTTGAGTCCAGGGCTATGATTAAAGAAGTCATAGAGCTTAGGGCGAATTTCGAGAAGGTAAATCGTGCCAAGAAAAGAATGGAGAAGGAAAATAAGCGTCTTGCGGCGCAGTCTGAGACAGATCCGCTTACAGGCATGGCAAACAGGCGAAAGCTCAATATACAGGCGGATGAGATGTTTCTGCATGCTCTTAAATGCGGGCACAGCTTTGCTCTGGAGATAATGGATGTGGATTATTTCAAGGAGTACAATGATAATTACGGGCATCAGGAGGGCGACAAATGCCTGACTGCCATTGCACACTGTATCAGCGAGGTTGCTAAAGCACATGGAGGCTTTTGTGCCAGATATGGCGGGGATGAGTTTGTAGTCATGTACGAGAATATCTCAAAGGAAGAGGCTAAGGAGTACGTGGAGGAGCTTCGCTGCAAGGTTATGGAGCTGGCTGTGCCACACCGGTATTCAAAGATGCTGCCTATTGTCACAATCACACAGGGTATGTATTGTGATGTACCTAAGGAAGAAAACAGAGTGTGGGATTTCTTACATGTGGCAGATGAGATACTGTACAGCGTAAAGACAGACAGTCGTGGCAGCTGCAGGGTAGTCGACAGAGCAGAGTTTACGCTTATGTCGGGCTTGGGTCATGGCGCGACTATTGAGAAACAGGCCTGATACCACATGGTCGTGCTATAAGCTGCAGCATTGATTACTGAGATGGATAAAACAGACATGGATGAAAACTATACATATATCGTAAGGTGTGCTGACGGCACACTTTACACCGGCTGGACAAATGACCTCAAAAAGCGCATAAAAGCGCATAATGCCGGAAAAGGCGCCAAATATACAAAGACGCGCAGACCTGTGGAGCTGGTCTACTTTGAGCATTTTGCCACGAAAGAGGAGGCAATGAGCCGGGAGTATCACATAAAACAGCTCAAGCGTTCACAGAAGCAGGCGCTGATAGATGAAATGGATAAAAAAGACAAAAGTATTTTTACACAAAACGGATAGTCGAAAAATAACTAAAACGACCAAACGCCAGTGTGGGAATACTTATTTTTTTGCAATTTATTTGTGAAAAATTGCCAAAAAAGCCACGACGTTTTTATTGATATGTACAGAAAAGACAAAAGCCTCTTGCGAAACTACACGAAACTGTACTATAATAACTCTTGTGAAAACGTTACCGCAAACATTACCGAAAACAACCAAAAATGTTTGCAAAGACAATTTTAATATTAAATCTTTTAGGAGGGTTTAAAATGAAAAAGAAATTAGTGACAGTATTACTCGCTTCTTCAATGGTAGCAACAATGCTTGCCGGATGTGGATCAGGAAGCGGAGACGGAACAGAGAAAGGCTCTTCAGCAAAGGGCGGCGATGGCTCAGTTTACATGTTAAACTTCAAGCCGGAGACAGATCAGGCATGGCAGGATCTCGCAGAGAAGTACACAGATGAGACCGGTGTACAGGTTACAGTAGTAACAGCAGCTGACGGACAGTACAAGACAACACTTAAGTCTGAGCTTGCTAAGAAGGATGCTCCAACAATCTTCAATATCGGAAGCACAGCTGACTGCGCAGAGTATGACAAATACATATATGACTTAAAGGACAGCGAGATTTACAAGCACCTTACAGATAAGTCACTTGCACTTGAGTACAATGGCAAGATTGCATCAGTAGCTAACTGCTATGAGTGCTACGGAATCATCTACAACAAGGCAATTCTTGAGAAATACTGCAGCAACTACTCAGGAGCAGTTATCAAGTCAGTAGATGATATCAAGGATCTTGATACATTAGAGAAGGTTGCAACTGATATCAACGAGCACATTGATGATATCAATAAGGCTTGTGATACAAAGCTTACAGAGGCATTTGCTTCAGCAGGACTTGACAGCGGATCTAACTGGAGATTCTCAGGACATCTCGCAGGTATCGAGCTTTACTATGAGTTCAAGGATGCAGGATGTGACCTCACAGCAGGACAGAAGGAAGTTACAGGTAAGTACATGGACAACTTCAAGAGAGTTTGGGATATGTACACAAATACATCAGCTGCAGACAAGGCTACACTTGATTCAGGAAGCTTAAATGCAGAGGCAGAGCTTGGTATGGAAGAGGCAGTATTCTACCAGAATGGTGACTGGGAGTACGCTAACTTCGCAGAGGACAACGAGAACGGATACACAGTTAAGCAGTCTGACCTTTCTATGATGCCTATCTACTTCGGTGTAGATGATGAGAACGAGGGACTTGCAGTTGGTACAGAGAACCACTGGACAGTAAACGCTCAGGCAGATCAGAAGGATATTGATGCAACACTTGAGTTCCTCAACTGGGTAATCACAAGTGATGACGGACGTGATGCAATCGTTAATAAGATGGGTCTTTCAGCTCCATTCGATACATTCACAGGCGACTATGCGTCAAAGAACGCTTTTGCTAATGTAGCATCAGAGCTTTCAAAGGAAGGCAAGACATCAGTAGCATGGTCATTCAACGCAACACCTTCAGTAGATGACTGGAGAGCAGATTTCGTCGCTCCACTCACAGAGTACACAGAGCGTAATGGTTCATGGGATGACGTTACAAAGGCATTCACAGAGAAGTGGGCTTATTACTGGGATCTTCAGAACGAGCAGTAAAATTCTCTAAAAGTTAGTAAAAAGTAGTAAAATTGGGGTGAGTGGCAGTCACTCACCCCATATTTTTTAAAGAAAGGTATATTTGTTATGGAAAAGTCGATTAGAAAAAAATTTTGGATCTTCGCTTTACCAACAATGGCAGCATTTACAATAGGATTTATTGTACCATTCGTATATGGTATCTTCCTTTCATTTTGTAAATTCTCCACAGTTATAGACTGGGAATGGGTGGGATTTAAAAACTACACAAGGATTTTTGTTGTAAACGGCACTGTGGATACAACCTTTATTCATTCAATCTGGTACACAGCACTATTTACAGTAGTATCGGTACTGATTATCAATATCGTATCATTTGCAATAGCAATGGCGCTTACAAAAGGAATCAGAGGAACAAATCTTTTCCGTACAGTATTTTTCCTTCCAAACCTGATCGGTGGAATCGTACTTTCATATGTATGGTTGATGATTTTTAACTCTATCCTGCAGAACTACTCAAAGACAATCGTAAGCTCAGAGTGGTCAGCATTCTGGGGACTTATCGCTGTAGTATGCTGGCAGCAGATTGGATATATGATGATTATCTACATCGCAGGTATCCAGAATATCCCGGGCGAGCTCATAGAGGCAGCAAAGATTGATGGAGCCAACAGATGGCAGCTCTTAAAGAGCGTTATCCTTCCAATGCTTATGCCTACAATCACAATCTGTACATTCCTGACACTTACAAACGGCTTCAAGCTGTTCGACCAGAACTTAGCTCTTACAGGCGGTAATCCGGGAAAGATGTCAGAGCTGCTTGCCTTGAATATCTACAACACCATGTATGGAACAACAGGATGGCAGGGCGTAGGTCAGGCAAAGGCTGTTATATTCTTTATACTTGTTGCAATTATCGCACTTGCACAGAATAAGATCACTACAAGCAAGGAGGTACAGGACTAATGGCAAAACAGAAAAAAGCGCAGGAGGTCAGTGCCGTAAGACAGGCCAAGCACGGCTGGATAATCACAGTATTATTCGCTGTTTTATCAGTACTTTGGATTTCACCAATCTTTATGGTGTTACTCAATTCATTTAAGAGAAAAGCCTACATTTTCAAGCATCCGTTTGGAATCAGCACAGTATCTATCTCTGAGGGCTTTGATGCCTTCAAGAATGGTATGTCGAGACTTTTCTGTGGCACATTAAACTACAAGAATGGTCTTAGAATGACACATTTCTGGGACTGCTTTGGAACATCACTTTTCATCACAGTCGGCTCTGTAGTACTTATCGTACTCTGCTGCTCAATGTGTGCATGGTACATAGTTCGTGTAAAGACTAAGGGAACAAAGCTTATGTATACACTTTGCCTTTTCTCAATGATTGTACCATTCCAGATGGTAATGTTCACATTATCAAAATTTGCAAATATGCTTCATTTATCAAATCCACTCGGTATCATCATCGTATACCTCGGCTTTGGAGCAGGACTTGCGGTGTTTATGTTTACAGGATTTGTAAAGAGCATCTCATTAGAGATCGAAGAGGCAGCCATGATTGATGGATGTACACCATTACAGATGTATTTCAGGGTTGTATTTCCGATACTTCGTCCTACAGCAGTAACAGTAGCAATACTTGAGGCAATGTGGGTATGGAATGACTACCTTCTTCCATCACTGGTTTTAAACATCAACCAGTACAAGACAATACCAATTGCCATCCAGTACTTAAAGCAGAGTCACGGTATGATTGACTGGGGTGCAATGATGGCCATGCTCGTGCTTGCAATTCTGCCAATTGTTATTTTCTATATTGCATGTCAGAAGTACATTATAGAGGGTGTGCTCGCAGGAGCTGTAAAGGGTTAATATAGCTTACAAGAGGATATAGTTTATGTTATTTAAGCCCCACACTTATTGAGAAAGTATGTGGGGCTTAAGCTAAATAAGCAGGTTATATAGTTGTGGATATATGATATAATGAGTGAAATAAATTGTATCATTTGGATATAATGTAAAAGGATGAATTGTCATCCGGACGGGGAAAACAATGACAATTGTAGATATAGCTAAAGAATCGGGATACTCTGTAACAACTGTATCCCGAGTTTTGAATAACAGGCAGGATGTTTCTCCTGCAGCAAAAGAAACCATAATGAAAATAGTTGAGGCACACAACTTCGTGCCAAATACTAATGCAAAGAGACTAAAGCAGACCATTTCCAGAAATATTTATCTGCTGGTAAAGGGTACCTCGAATATGCTGTTTGCAAACATAGTCGAGGAAATCCAGTCGATAATTGACAGAACAGACTACTCTTTGAGCATCACATATCTGGATGAGGACAGCAATCTAAGCAGTGTGACCGACCGCATATGCAGGGAGCGAAAGCCGCTTGGCATCATATTCCTCGGAGGTAGCAGAGAGGATTTCTCGGAGGATACATCTTCATTTAAGGTGCCGTGTGTTATCGTGACCACATCAGCAGAAAACTGGAGCATGGATGAGCTTTCCTCTGTTTCCATTGATGATGAGAAGGCCGGGGAAACCATAGTCGACTATCTTATCGACCATGGCCATACAAAGATAGCGGAGATTGGAGCCAATCTTGAGCTTTCACAGACAGCCATTCTGCGACATAACGGATATCTTAACAGCTTCAAAAAGCATGGCATCACACCTGATGAGCGTTACTATGAGAGAGCGCGATTTTCATATGACAGCGCATATCATGCCATGAAAAAGCTTCTGGAAAAGGATATTGAAATCACCGCAGTCTATGCGATTTCCGATGTCATGGCAATCGGTGCCATAAGGGCAATACTTGACAAAGGACTCAGAGTGCCGGAGGATATATCTATCACAGGATTTGATGGTTCGACGCTTGCAGAGTACTACAATCCCAAGATTGTATCTATCAGGCAGCCGCACAAGGATATGGCGGCACGCAGCGTGGAGCTCCTTTTTAGCATGATTGATTTGCATAAAGGCTCAAGTCATGAGATAATACCATTTGAGCTGACAGAGGGCGAGAGTGTTGCCCGGATTGATTAAAGACTATATAATGTTTAATTCCGGACATACGATAAACGAGGAGGAATCGCGCATGGAAGTGAATAATAAGATGAAGCACACCATAAAGGCCGCATGGGCCAAAGGGTTTTCACAGTTTTTAGCACTAGCAGGAGCAATCCTGCTAGTGTTTGTGCTATTTAAATTTGATGCAATAATGGCACAGATAGTGAGAATAATAAACATACTTATGCCAATCATCATGGGGATTGTGCTGGCATATCTCATAAATCCGATGGTAGAGTTTTATGACAGAAAGCTAAGCAATTCGCTTGGCAAAGCCATAGAAAAGAAGTGTGGAAAGAGACCTTCTATGAGAGGGGTGTCAATACTTATAAGTCTGGCCATAATAATAGCCATTATTGTAGTGCTCATAATGATGGTGGTGCCACAGCTTGTAAGCAATATCACAAATGCGGTCAGTCTTTTACCGGATCAGATACAGGACCTTGTGAAAAAAATCACGGAGCTTGCCAAAAACAATGACAGGGCAAAGGAAATAATCACTGAGCTATACAATAACGGCATAAGCTATTTTACTGAATGGGTAAAGGACAATATGCTCGGACAGGTTACCTTTGTGATAAACGGTATTATGGGAATCTTTGGCACAGCGGTAAACTGCCTTGTTGCATTCATCGTAGCCATCTATGTCCTGCTTAGCAAGGATACCTTCAAACGCCAGACTAAAAAGCTCGTGAGCGCATTTCTGCCGGAGCGCCATATACAGGTGCTTTCAAGCATCTTAAAAGAGAGCGACAAGATATTCGGTGGTTTTATCAGTGGCAAAATCATTGATTCACTCATAATCGGAGCTATCTGTTTCGTGTGTTGCCTGATACTGCGCATGCCGTATGTAGCACTCATCAGCGTGATAGTCGGAGTGACCAATGTCATACCGTTCTTTGGACCGTACATCGGAGCCATACCAAGCACCATACTCATCATGCTCGACAGCCCGTCAAAGGGTGTGATATTTTTGCTGTTTATCATTATCTTACAGCAGGTGGACGGCAATATTATCGGACCAAAGATACTCGGTGAGTCCACAGGACTCTCACCTTTCTGGGTGGTATTTGCAATCTTCCTTGGAAATGGATTATTTGGAGTAGTGGGGCTGTTCATCGGAGTACCGACGTGGGGTGTCGTGTACTACCTGATAAAGAGATATGTGAATTATCGTGTGAGGAAGAAAGAATAAACGTACTGTTAAAAAATAAGTTATAAATTTTGAAAATAGTACTTGAATACTGGAAAATATGTGTATATAATGTGTGAACGAGGCTTTGAAAAAGAGCTTGTTCACACATTTTTTTATATATTATGAATTGAATTTTTGGGGAGGGTATTTACATATGAAGACAGATATGACTAAAGGTAATCCAATGAAAATTATACTGCTGTTCTCGATTCCTGTTCTGATGGGAAATCTGTTTCAGCAGTTCTATAATATGGTGGACACAATTATCGTGGGGCAGTATCTGGGCTCAAAGGCGCTTGCGGCGGTTGGCTCGACAGGCTGTATTATGTTTCTGGTGCTTGGCTTTGCAAATGGAATAGCACAGGGCTTTGGAGTTATGGCAAGCCATGCGTTTGGTGCGAAAAAAGAGAAGCTTTTGAAGCATTATGTGGCTTTAGCTATCATTCTTACTGTGATTGTTTCAGTGGTGCTCACGATTCCGACAGTGCTTGCATCGAGGCAGCTTCTTATCTGGCTCAATACACCTGATGATATACTTGTCATGGCTGATGCGTACATAAAGGTCATTTTTGCGGGAATTTTCTGCACCATGTCCTACAATGTGGCTTCCGGTCTTTTGCGAAGTATCGGAGACAGCAAGACTCCGCTGTACTTTTTGATTTTTTCATCTGTATTGAATATTGTGCTGGATATATTCTTTATCGTGGTGGTGAAGGCAGGCACAGCAGGAGCAGCTTATGCGACAGTTATCTCGCAGGGAATTGCTGCAGTTTTGTCATTTATCGTGATGTTTAAGAAGTATGATTTGCTGCGCACCAGCCGTGAGGATTATTACATGGACTGGAGCGGAATCTGGCGCATGCTCTCAATCGGTCTGCAGATGGCACTCAACTATTCAATCACTGCTATCGGAACGATGATTTTCCAGGCTGCGGTCAATGTGTTCGGTTCGCAGGTGGTAGCTGCGTATACCGCCGCATCCAAGGTCAACAATATCGCGACACAGACCATGCCTACACTTGGAACAGCCGCTGCGACTTACTGCGGACAAAATCTCGGTGCAGGCAGATACGACAGGATATTTAAGGGCATGAAGTCATGCTTTTTCATATGTATAGGCTGCGCAGTTTTAGCGGCAGCAATTAACTGCTTTGTCGGACCGTACATGATAGGCTGGTTTATCACATCGCCTACGGCAACTGACATTGACTGTGCTATGAAATATCTGAAAATCGCGAGTGTCTTCATGCTTCCTCTTGCATGGATTTTTGCATACAGAAACGGTCTGCAGGGACTTAACAAGGGTCTTGTGCCTATGCTTAGCGGTGTGATGGAGCTTGTATCCAGATGGATTGCAATACTTGTTTTGTCAAAGCCGTTCGGTTACGGCGGTGTGTGCTTTGCTGACCCGGCTGCGTGGCTTACAACAGGAATACTGCTTATTGTGACCTACTATGTGTGGGAGATGCGCATGAGAAAGAAGGTACAGTAAAACCACAAATGAGGTTTTCAGTGGATAAAACCTCCTGGGGGTGTGAGCAGCAGGGAATATCAGGACGCAACAGGAGAAAATCAGGCTGGTACATGTCGCATAAACGATGTACTAGCTGGTTGTCTCCCTGCGAATCAGCACAGGCGCTATCTTTTTGTGCGTTGGCGCCAAATCTGGCTCAGGCTTTCTTTGCTTGCGGTTATCCATCTGCTTGACGAGCAAATCCATGGCGGTTCTTGCGATTACATCTATCTGCTGGCCGATGGTGGTGATTGGAATTATGGCTTCGTTGGCAATTGGTGAATTGTCGAAGCCGACTATCTCATAGCTGTCCGGAAAGCAGCCGTATTTTTGTATGACAAGATTCAAAAACATGTTGGCATATGTGTCGTTTGCCAGGAATACCCCTTTCTTTTTATCAGGATATTTCTCATCTATATTGTTAAAAATCACCTTCATCTGAGAAAATAAATCGTTGTACGAATCACCGGATACGTTCAGGCTGAGCTCATAGGGAATATTGTGCTCGGTACAGGTGTCCTCAAACGCACGGATTCTGTCGTAAGCTGGGACATACTTTGGTACATCTACATTGATATGGATGAGGATATCACATTTGTCACGTATTAAAAGAGATGTGGCCTGAAGCGCACCCATATAGTTGTCGGAGGTGACACTGCTTATATGCATGGATTCTCGCTCGATTGCGACAATTGGAATGTGGTATGAAGCAAGCTTTTCAGATGAGAGAGTGTGACTTAGCACGATAAGACCCTCTATCTGATAAGCTAAAAGTTCATCAATGTAGTTTTCTTCCTCGGCCGCCCCCTTGTCACTCATAAAGATGAGAAACTTATAGTGATAGTTAGCGTAAGTGGCTAAAAGCTGTGTGAGCATCTCAGAGTAGTAGTGCAGGTAAAGGTTTGGCACTATTATGCCGACAAACTCGCTCTTACCGTTTGCGAGAACCTTTGCGAGCTTATTCTTCTTATAGCCGAGCTCATCAAGCGCACGGGAAATCTTTTCCTGATTCTCCAGTGTCAGAGAGTCTGGATGATTGAAATATCTTGAAATCGTTGTTTTTGAAAAATGTGTATATTCCGCAATATCTGCAAATGTAACCTGTTTTTTTCCCATGGGATGTCTCCTTATAAAAATTACTTATATTACAAATGTTTATAAACAGTATACAGCGCAATTTCCAAAATATCAACAAAAAAGTAACCGGTTACTTTTTTGAGAAAAGTATTGACACAGCATAAATGATATTGTATTATCAAATTACAAAGTAACCGGTTACTTTACCGGTTACACAAGGGCGTAAATTAAGTAAAAAAGACAAAATGTGAAAGAGAGTGGAGGTCACAGCAAATGAAAGAAAAAAAGCAGTCATTGAAAAGCAAAGTGACATATGTGAAGAAAAACTGGATGTTGTACATATTTTTCCTTATGCCGGCACTTTTACTGACAATTATATTCAAGTATGTTCCGATGGGCGGACTGCTCATAGCATTCAAGGATTACAATGTCATAAAGGGTGTGCTGGGGAGTCCATGGGTCGGGCTTGAATATTTCAAGAGATTTTTATCATCACCTGATTTTATGAACTACCTTATGAATACGTTAAAGGTAAGTATTTACGGATTGTTATGGGGATTTCCGGTACCGATTATACTTGCACTGCTTCTGAATCGTATTCGCAAAGAGGGCATCAAGAAAAAGATACAGCTTCTGATTTACGCACCGAATTTTATCTCAGTTATTGTACTTTGTGGTATGGTTCGTATGTTTTTATCACCAATCGGACCAATGAATAAGATACTCGGCATCAGCACAAACTGGATGACAATGCCGGCTGCATTCAGGACAATCTACATAGCGAGCGGCATCTGGCAGGGAGCAGGCTGGGCTTCAATCATGTACACAGCGGCATTATCCAATGCGAGCAAGGAGCTTGAGGAGGCAGCGAGAATGGACGGCGCAAACATCTTCCAGCAGATGTGGTATGTTGAGCTTCCGGCTATTAAGAATATTATAGTGATACAGTTCATCCTGCAGGCAGGAAATATTATGAGTATCGGTTTCGAGAAAGCCTATGCGTTACAGACAGATATGAACTTACCGGCATCGGAAATTCTTTCTACATATGTATACAGAATCGGACTTTTGAATGGAGACTATGGTTATTCAACAGCGGTTGGTCTTTTCAACTCGGTAATCAACGTAATATTGCTGATTATAGTCAATGCGGTTGTAAAGAAGCTAAACGATGGTGAAGGAATCTAGGAGGAAAGTGCAATGGAAAAAGATATGACGACAAAAATCAAATATTCACGGACTGATAAAATTGTTCTTGGAATTGGATATACACTTCTTGGGTTGTTTGTGCTTGCAATAATTGTTCCGTTAGTATATGTAGTGCTGGCATCTTTCATGGATCCGACAGTACTTAACAACCAGGGACTGAGCTTCAACATAAAGGACTGGACTATTGATGCATACAGACGAGTTCTGGAAAATGACATGATATGGCGTGGATTTTTCAATTCGTTTTTTTACTCAATAGCGTTTGCGGCAATCTCAGTATTTGTCACAATCCTGGCAGCATATCCTATGTCTAAAAAGGAGTTTGTCGGAAGAAGATTTTTCAATGTGATTTTTATTATCACAATGTTTTTTGGAGGAGGAATGATTCCTACATTCATCCTTATAAATCAGCTCCATATGGTAAACACCGTCTGGGCAATCCTCATTCCTGGAGCTTTCAATGTGTGGAATATGATTTTGGCGAGAACCTATTATCAGTCAGTGCCAAATGAGCTTCGTGAGGCATCAGCCATCGACGGAGCAAATGAAATACAGCATTTCTTTAAGATTATGCTTCCGGTTTGTAAGCCGATTATTGCGGTGCTTATGCTTTGGTCATTTGTAGGAATGTGGAACAGCTACTTTGATGCAATGATTTACCTGAATGACGCAAATCTTCAGCCATTACAGCTTGTACTGCGTTCAATTCTCGTGCAGAATACACCTCAGCCGGGCATGATTGCAGATATCCAGAGCACAGCTGAGATGGCAAAGGTTGCAGAGCAGCTCAAGTACGCTACAATTGTTGTATCAAGTTTACCACTTTTGATTATGTATCCATTTTTCCAGAAATATTTTGATAAAGGAATCATGGTTGGATCTGTTAAGGGCTAACAGAAAGGATGAGTATGGATATGAAAAAAAGAAGCTTCAAAAAATTAATTACACTTTCGCTTACACTTGCAATGCTGACAGGTGTGGCAGGCTGTGGAAAGCAGCAGAGCTTAAATGCTGAGACAAATCCGGACACACCGGTATCAGATGTGCAGTTCCCTTTGAAGGAGAAGGCTGAGCTGTCATTTATCACAAGTGCACCGGCCACATCCACACAGGATCCTAATGAGAGGACTATCTTCAAGAGAATGGAGGAGCAGACCAACGTGCATATCGACTGGACATGCTTCGTTTCAGACCAGTTCTCTGACAAGAAGAATCTGGCATTGGCGCAGTTTGGTAATCTGCCGGATGGACTGTTTAATGCAGGTATGAGTGATTACGACCTGCTCAGATATGCAAAGCAGGGAATCATTATTCCGGTAGAGAATCTGATCGATAAATATATGCCTAATCTTCAGGCAGTTTTTGAAAAATATCCAGAGTACAGAACCATGTGTACTGCACCGGACGGACATATCTATTCATTTCCTTGGATAGAGCAGCTTGGTTCAGGAAAAGAAGCTATCCAGGCAATAGGCGATATTCCTTATATCAACAAGAAGTGGCTTGACTATCTGGGACTTGATGTACCGACTACCACAGACGAGCTCGAGCAGGTGCTTATTGCATTTAAAGATCATGCCGATGAGCTGGAGCAGGAATTTGATATCGAGGGCGGGGTTATTCCTATGTCATTTATTATAAACAACGGTGATCAGGATCCAGCCATCCTCATGAACGGCTTTGGTGAGGGTTATGGTGATACAGGTGACCACTTTGCGGTAACAGATGAGGGAAAAGTCATCTATACTCCGACACAGGAGGGCTACAAGGAGGGTATCGAGTGGCTTCACAAGCTTGTCACAGAGGATTTGATTGACCCTGAGGCATTTACACAGGAGTGGTCAACCTACGTGGCAAAGGGTAAAAACCACAGATACGGGCTCTGCTTTACATGGGACATCGCAAATATCGATAACAACACAGATTATGTCATGCTTCCTGCACTCACAGGACCGGATGGAGTCAGAAACATAACCAGACAGAACAACAGTGAGACCAGTGGATTTGACAGAGGCCGATGTGTATTGACATCAAGCTGCAGGGATACGGCTTTGGCAGCAGCATGGATTGACCAGATGTACGCTCCAATCCAGTCTCCACAGAATAACTGGGGAACATACGGCGAGAAAGATTCGTTCAACATCTTTGAGATGAGCACAAACGATGAGGGTGGACAGATGTTAAAGCATATGGATCTGGGCGATCAGTCACCGGTTGAGGTGCGTGAGGCGCAGTCTGTAAACGGACCGCTTGCTGTTTTAAATGAGTACTATGATGTTTATGTGACAGAGCCTGCAGATGCCAAGTGGCGTCTCGACAACATGCATGAGGCTTATCTGAAGGACATGAACAGTAAGTATGTCTATCCAAACGTGTTCATGAGCATAGATGACACCAACAAGGTGTCACAGTACGACACAGACATCAAGAAATATGCTGAGCAGAAAAAGGCCGACTGGATATTAAACGGCGGCATTGATAAGGAATGGGATTCATACCTTAAGAAACTTAATAAATATGGTTTACAGGATTATCTGAAGATAAAGCAGAAATATTTTGACAGCTATCAGAAATCCCTTGAGAGTACGTCAGAGGGCAAATAGGTTACTGTTCATAATTCTGTATTACCGGCAAAACAAACAGAATTGGAGGATTTGAATGAGCGAATTATTGGAAAAAGCAAGAAGCTACGAGGCAAAAAAAATAGCTGCTACAGATAAAGAGAGTAAACCTTTGTTTCATATCAGTGCACCGGCAGGATGGATTAATGATCCGAATGGATTTTCTGTCTATAACGGAAAAATTCATCTGTTTTATCAGTACTATCCATATCTGCGTGAGTGGGGACCTATGCATTGGGGGCATAGTACGACAAGCGATATGATTAAATGGGAGCAGCTTCCGTGTGTGCTGGCACCTGACGAGGAATATGATAAAAAAGGATGTTTCTCAGGAAGTGCCATTGAGGCAGATGGTAAGCATGTGCTTGTATACACAGGTGTCACAAGGATTAAACTTCCTGACGGCAGTGAGCAGGAGAGACAGAACCAGTGCATCGCATTTGGAGACGGACTTAATTATGTGAAGCATGAGAATAATCCTGTTGTGACAGGCGATATGCTTCCTGAAAACTGCAGCAGAATCGATTTCCGCGACCCTAAAATATGGAAAGAGGATGACACATATTATCTTATAGTTGGAAGTAAGGACTTAAACGATGTGGGACAGGTAGTGCTCTGCTCTTCAAAAAACCTGACCGATTGGCAGTTTGAGACAATCCTTGCGGCAAACAGCACCGGCAAAATAGGTACCATGTGGGAGTGCCCGGACTTCTTTGGGCTGGAGGATAAGCATGTGCTTATCTGTTCACCGCAGAGTATGAAGGCAGACAAATATGAATTTCATAACGGACACAACTCTGTATATTTTCTGGGGGATTATGATAAAGAAAATCATGTATTTATCAAGGAAGAGCCGCACACACTTGACTATGGCATGGACTTTTATGCGCCGCAGACTACACTGCTTCCGGACGGACGCCGCGTGATGATTGCCTGGATGAAGTCATGGGATGCATGTGTCGTTCCTGATTCGCAGGATTGGCAGGGCATGATGACACTGCCTCGTGAGCTTGAAATAAAGGACGGCCGTATCTGGCAGAAGCCGGTTAAGGAAATAGAAAATTATCGTGCAAACAAGTGTCATTATACAGATAAAAAAATAGACTGCTACACGACCTTTGAGGGCGTAAAGGGCCGCACTCTCGACATGACAGTGGAGCTTTCAGGAGAGGAGTACAATAACTTCACTGTTGAAATGGCATGCGATGATGAGTATAGCACAGCGTTTACCTACAACAGAGTCGCAGGCATGCTCGAGATTGATCGTACCTGCTGTGGCGTCACAAAGGATGTCGTCTGTGTCAGAAAGATTAAAATCGCAGATACAGACAGAAAGCTAAAGCTTCGTTTCATCATGGACAGACAGTCTATAGAGCTCTTTATCAATGACGGACAGCAGGTCGCAACCACAGCTATCTGTACACCTCTTCAGGCAGATGGAATCTGCTTTAATTGTGACGGAAGTGCTGTTGTGGATATTGAAAAATATGATATAATTTTGTAATATGACCGCATATCAGTAGAGCATACAAATAATAACCGGACAAATTATTAGTCCGGTTATTTGCAGAATGATATACAGGATATTTTGACAGGAAAGAAGGAGGTACAATATGGATGTAGTTGCATTAGGTGAATTACTTATAGATTTTACAGAAAACGGTACAAGTGCGCAGGACAATAAGCTTTTTGAGGCTAATCCGGGTGGAGCTCCATGTAACGTGCTTGCCATGCTTCAAAAGCTCGGTCATCAGACTGCTTTCATCGGAAAAGTGGGGCAGGATGCGTTCGGAAGGCTGTTTGTTGATGCCGTAAAGGAGCAGGGCATCGACACAACAGGCATGCGCTATGATGACAATGTCCATACCACTCTTGCATTTGTACAGACCGCAGCAGACGGAGACAGAGATTTCTCATTTTACAGAAATCCGGGAGCAGATATGATGCTGACAGCGGATGAGGTGGATTTATCCCTTGTGAGAAACGCAAAAATTTTCCACTTCGGAAGTCTTTCGATGACAGATAAGACCTGTGAGAAAGCGACAAAGCATGCAATAGCTGTCGCAAAAGAGGCAGGCGCACTGATTTCCTTTGACCCTAATCTGCGCAAACCGCTCTGGAAGAGCATGGACGATGCAAAAGAGAAGATAAGCTGGGGCCTGAGTCAGTGTGACATCTTAAAAATATCTGATGATGAGATTGAATTCATGACAGGCGAAAAGGACATAAAGACAGGTGTGAAGAAGCTCATAGATGAGTATCACATTCCGTTTATCTGTGCCACAATGGGCAAAAACGGAAGTATGGCATTTTTTGACGGACATATCGTGGAGGCAGCTCCGTTTCTGCGAGATGACACTGTAGAGACTACAGGTGCCGGCGATACCTTCTGTGCATGCCTGCTTCACGATGTGTTAGAGCATGGCATCTCTGACCGGAAGGATGACGATGTGAAGAAGATGCTGACATTCGCAAATGCAGCAGCTTCGCTTATTACCACGAGAAAGGGCGCACTTCGCGTGATGCCTGAGAAGGGTGAGGTTGAGGAGCTGATTAAGTAGTTATAATTTAATACGATAAAAGAGACTATACTCTTCTTAATCTATGTTTAAAAACGAGATTAAGAAGAGTATATTTGTTTCTTGCAGTGCATACGTGTATTGGCTATAATATCATATATAAAACAATGATTTGAGACTATACAGGGAGTCAGATAATGAACATAAACCAGACACTCAAACAATACTTTGGCTACGACAGTCTTAGAACAGGGCAGGAGGAGCTTATAAACGGCATACTTGCAGGGCACGATGTGCTCGGAATCATGCCGACAGGCGCAGGAAAATCGCTGTGCTACCAGCTTCCGGCGCTTATGCTTAAAGGAATTACGCTTGTCATTTCACCACTTATATCGCTCATGTCAGATCAGGTCAAGGCTTTAAACCAGGCAGGAGTGCATGCCGCCTATATCAACAGCTCACTGACCGAAAACCAGATAAGGATGGCACTTTCATATGCCTCACAGGGACGCTACAAGATAATCTATGTCGCTCCGGAGCGCCTCAACACGCCGCGTTTTCTGGATTTTGCCTGCAACGCGGACATATCGATGCTGACAGTTGATGAGGCACATTGTATATCGCAGTGGGGACAGGATTTCAGGCCGAGCTATCTGGAAATTGCCGGATTTTTAACGAGACTTCCAAGACGACCGATAGTCAGTGCGTTTACAGCGACCGCCACGGAGCGCGTGAAAAATGATATAGTGGCTTCGCTTGAACTTAACAATCCGGTTACTATGGTGACAGGGTTTGACAGACCTAACCTGTTTTTCAGGGTTGTTACAAGAAAGGGAGGCAGCCAGAAGGACAACAGTATCATCAATTATGTGAAAAAGCATGAGGACGAAAGTGGAATAATATACTGCGCAACGAAAAAGAATGTGGATAAGCTGTATACTCTATTAAATGAGCAGGGCATTTCGGCGGGCCGTTACCACGCAGGGCTTTCAAATGATGAACGTAAGCAGAATCAGGAGGATTTTACATACGACAGAATCCGTGTGATGGTTGCCACAAACGCATTTGGAATGGGAATCGACAAGTCAAATGTGAGATATGTGCTGCATTACAATATGCCACAGAGCCTCGAGTATTACTATCAGGAGGCCGGAAGAGCGGGGCGAGACGGTGAGGAAGCGGAATGTGTGCTGTTTTTCTCAAAGCAGGATATCATGATAAACAAGTTCCTTCTGCAGAATAAGGCTTCAGCAGGCGATGTGGCATCCGACATGCAAAAGACAGCCAATGACAGGAGGAAGCTGCAGCAGATGATAAATTACTGCGAGACGGACAAATGCCTGAGAGAGTTTATACTTTCGTATTTCGGGGACACAACGCCATGCATCTGCAACAAATGCAGCAACTGTGTGGTTGTGGAGGATGAAGAGGAGGAGACATACGTTGAAACCGGCAAAAAGCGCAAAAAGGCAGCACAGCTTGCGGGGCTTAACGAGCTTGGTGCTGCACTGTTTGAAAAGCTGCGCAGCGTGCGTACAGAGCTGGCTGCAGAAAAGTCGGTGCCTCCGTATATCATCTGCTCCGACAAGACTTTAAAGGATATGTGCGCAAAGCTGCCGCGGGATAAGGAGCAGCTTGCCGATGTGTACGGAATGGGTGAGCAGAAGATACAAAATTATGGTGAAGCGTTTGTGACGGCGGTAAATTCATTTGTTGCAGATAACCCAAATCCATCAGGCAGCACGACCGGCGAAAGACCACAGACTGTTTTAAGCGATGAGGAGGCTGCTGAAAACGGCAGCACGAGAAAAAAGAAGCTTCCGTTTTACATCGAGCCGCAGAGGCTTGATGAGGTAGAGCTAACCGACAAATGCAGGCTTACAGAGCTTACAAACAAAATAAATGAGCTGTGTCATGCGGATAAGGAGCACAAAAAGCTTGCAGCCTCGTTTATAAACGAGCTTCTCATTGCGGAGGGATATCTGGAGGAAGTTACAGAAGGCGGGAACAAGATAAAGCGTGTCACCGAAAAGGGACGAAGCGTAGGAATAGATGAGGAAGAGCGCAAGGCAAAATTTGGTGGAAGCTATTACGCTATCACCCATTCGAAGCAGAGCCAGCAGGTGATAATGGAAATGCTGAAAAAACACTATGGCAGCATTAAACCACAGGAGTAAATGGACTTTAGATAAACTGGATATATAAATTTATATAAAATTGGATATATACTTGATGCCACATAAGTGTATTATATACTTTAATCGTAACTATTAAAAATTACTGAGAACAAAATAGCTGATGCGTCACGCTTGGATGTAAGCAGCAGATTTTGAATAGTTACACATAATCAAATGGAGGCATTTTATGAGAAACGAAAAAGTTCAAAAACTCACACTTACAGCACTTATGGCAGCTCTATCATATGTCATATTCACATTTTTACAGATTAAGGTCACATTACCGGGTGGCAGTGCCACATCCTTTCACCTGGGCAACGCAGTCGTAGTACTTGCAGCTTTGCTTTTAGGCGGAGTATACGGAGGAATCGGTGGAGCAATCGGAATGACAATCGGCGATTTACTTGACCCGATATATATCACCGGAGCGCCAAAGACATTTTTCCTCAAGTTTATGATTGGTATTATCACAGGTCTTGTAGCACACAAGCTTGGAAAGATTACATATTCAACCGACAGAAAGCATGTATTTAAATGGACAGTCCTTGCAGCATGCGCAGGAATGCTCTTCAACTTTATTTTTGACCCGATAATAAGCTATTTCTACGATATGCTTATCCTCGGAAAGCCGATGGCTCAGCTCAAAATCGCATGGAGCGTGACCACAACAGGCGTCAATGCAGTGATATCAGTGATTGCTGCAACAATCGTGTACATGGCACTGCGTCCGGTGCTTATCAAGGCAAATCTGTTTTTCAAGATTGGCAAAGAAAAATAATAGTTACATAATTTCATAAAAATAAAATCCACATACATCATGTGATGAAATCACGAAAAGATGTAGGTGGATTTTTTCTTTTAATAATGCCATATAACCCCTCCCATTAAGCATGAACAAATAGAGATATTAATTATGTGATTTTACAGCGGTGGCAAATGCGCATATCTTTTCCGGATTCTTGCCCGCTCCGTCATCATTTTCCACACCTGAGGACACATCGACTCCGTCAGGATGTACGGCTTCAATTGCCATTCGCACATTGTCCGGATTTAAGCCACCTGCAAGCAGTAGCAGTTTTTCATCGCGGGGAATATTGTCAACCAGCCTCCAGTCAAAGGTTTTTCCACTGCCGGGCTCGATGGCATCAAACACATAGCCTGCGATACGCGAATCATTGTGATACTTCTCATAGCTGCCCATATCAGAGACATTGAAGGCTTTGAGAATAGGGATATGTATCACATTTTGTGGATTGCCAGAGTTGCAGGTTTCCATATGGGATGTGTGATCTGTAGAATCAGGGGCTGTTTTGTATAATGACTCTGTCTGTGGAATTTCCCCATGTATCTGGATATAGTCAAAGCCTGCAGCCTCAATCTGCCTTATCTGCTCTATAGATGGTGAAACGACAACCGCAACCCTCTTGATGGAAGCATCAAGGGCCGCCATAATTTCTTTAGCCTGTTCAATGGATATATTTCTCTTACTCTTTGGAAAAAATAATACCATACCCGCAAAATCAACGTGATTTTCATTGAGAAACCGGGCCTCAGCAGGTGAAGTCAGACCGCAGATTTTTACTTTGGTGCTGGAATTTGTATTTAAATTTATATCTTTATCTTTATCTCTATTGCTATTATATATATTCTGTGTATTCATAAATTAAGAATAGCATTGTTGCAGGTTAATCGCAAGTGGATATATGTTAAATTATTGAGTATTGTTCGCAAGCCGCGGGTACCATGGCGCACACACTATCCCACGTTCGCTACGCTACGCAGCTAAGAGACTGTACGAATTGTGCCCATAGTCTTTTTTAACTCGACGAAACCGTCGAAACTCGCCATCCATGGCTCGATTTCTCCTTGCCTCGGAGTCCATGCCTCGGCATTTCTGCGTTACATAGCACAATTCTACAGTCTCTAAGCAGCTCCGCTATTCGCTTTCGTGGAATAGTGTGTGCACCATGGTACCCGCGGCTTGCGAGTAGAGTACTACAAACAACGGTTAATACAGATTGCATGCGCAAAAATGAGATGTTATAATGCAGTTAATAATACAGTAACAAAATAGTAATAAAACAGGAGATAACAATTATGTCAACAGAAGAGATTAAAGAATATATTGGAACACAGCTCAAAGCACTCACATCAATAGCGAGCCCTACAGGCTTCACAAAAAATGCCACAGACTATCTGATGAAGCAGCTTGAGGCTATGGGATATGCGCCACAGCTTTCAAATAAAGGAAATGTCAGTGTGGAAATCGGTGGAGAGGGCTCGCCTCTGGTATTGGCAGCGCATGTGGACACACTTGGAGCCATGGTACGCTCAATAAAGGATAACGGACGTCTGCGCCCGACCACTATCGGCGGTCATCAGTGGAGCACAGCGGATGGAGAAAACTGCATGGTTTTTACGCGTGATGGCAGAATGTACACAGGCGTGGTGCTAAATACAGAGCCATCTGCGCATGTGGCAGACGAAAAGGTCGAGACAAAGGAAGAAAACATGGAAATCCTGCTCGATGAAAATGTAAATGACAAGCAGGGTGTGGCGGCGCTAGGCATCCAGACAGGCGACATTATAGCCATGGATCCGCGCACAGTTATCACAGAGAGCGGCTATATCAAGAGCCGTTTCCTCGATGACAAGCTGTCAGCAGCCATCTTACTCGGCGTGGCACATGCGCTAAAGCAGGAGAGCTGGAGGCTAAACCGCAAGGTCACACTGCTCTTTACAGTGTATGAGGAGGTAGGTCACGGCGGAAGCTTCGTACCGGAGGATACAGAGGAGATGATTTCCGTAGACATGGGCTGTGTTGGAGCAGACCTCGGCTGTACAGAGCATATGGTTTCAATCTGTGCGAAGGATTCAGGAGGACCTTACAACTATGAGCTTGTTACAGAGCTTTCAAACCTGGCAAAGAGCGAGGGGCTTGACTATGCAATCGATGTTTATCCGCACTACGGCTCTGATGTTGAGGCAACGCTGCACAGCGGCTATGATATCCGTCATGGGCTTATCGGTGCAGGGGTTTATGCATCGCATAACTATGAGCGCTCACATATGGATGGCGTGGAGAATACCTATAAGCTTTTGAAGAGATATATTACAAAATAGTATCATAAAGGCTGTGGCACAGAGCTTTTTATAAATTTTTATTTGATGAAATTGACAAATTGGGAGGTAAACAAAATGAATGATAACAGGTTAAAGGGTATAGCAGTTATTCTATTTGGAATACTCTTAAGTGCAAGTGGTGAAGAAATGAATAGAACTGTATTGGCAAGTTTTAGCGATTTCTCATTTGCTCTTATCGGGATAATTGTTGGAATTGTTGGACTTATAATGGTTTTCAAAAATAATAAAGAATAACAATTCGAAAGTTACGGAGGAAACATAATGGAATACAGAAAATTTGATAATATAATAATAGCGAGAATTGACAAAGGGGAGGAGATTTTGGAGCAACTGAAAGCAATTGCCATAACTGAGAATATAAAGCTTGCCAGTATTAATGCTCTTGGAGCCATCAATGATTTCACAGTCGGAGTATACAAGACAGATGAGAAGAAATATTACTCAAACAGTTTTAAAGGATATTATGAAATCACATCGCTGACAGGTACAATCAATACAATGGATGGAGAATATTATGCACATCTTCATTTGAGTGCCGGTAATGAAAAAGGTGAAGTGTTTGGAGGACATCTGAACAGAGCTGTTGTGAGTGCAACTTGCGAGCTTGTGATTACGGTAATTGATGGAAAAGTTGACAGAGTTTATGATGAAGAAACAGGACTTAATGTATTCAATTTCTGAACACTTTTTGGTTTTTCATAATAGTATCTACAATTGTTGTTATTTTTATTTGTGGTCGATATTATTTTGCACACAATAAAAGCTATAAAAATGAGGCAATTGAAAAAGGAGATTACATTTTTCATATACAGCCAAAAGTTAGATAAGGAGCAAGAAAATGAGTGATTTAAAAGGAATAGAGTATAAACGATTTGAAGATATTAAGCATATCCGGGAAGATGGAAGCGAGTATTGGAGTGCAAGAGAATTGGGATCGGCACTTGATTATGCAAAATGGGAGAACTTTGCAAAAGTAATTAAAAGAGCAATGATCGCATGTGAAAACAGCGGGCACAGTATTCCAGACGATTTTCCTGAGGTCAGGAAAATCGTTGAAGCTGGAGTCACCACGAAACCCAAAAAAGATTATGAACTGTCAAGATATGCATGTTATCTGATCGTTCAGAATGGAGATCCAAGAAAAGAGGTCATTGCATTAGGACAGACATATTTTGCAATCCAGACATACAGGCAGGAGGTTGCTGACCATTTTAATGAACTGGACGAAGATAACAGAAGACTTGTTGTCAGGGGAGACATCAAACAGTGGAATCAAATGTTGGCAGAGACAGCACATAATGCAGGAGTTATTACGAATGAGGAATTTGCGATTTTTCAAAATGCAGGATATATGGGACTATACGGTGGATTAGATGTTGATGATATTCATACGAAAAAACAATTAGAAGTAGGACAGAAAATTCTTGATTACATGGGAAGTACAGAGTTGATTGCTAATCTGTTCCGAATATCACAGACAGAAGAAAAATTAAGAAAAGATAAAATTGTCGGTGCGGAAACCGCAACATCAGTGCATTATAATGTTGGAAAAGAGGTAAGAATTGCGATTGAAAAGATTGGAGGAACTATGCCGGAAGATTTGCCAACACCGGAAAAAAGTATCCAGCAGATAGAAAAAGAACAGATGCAGAGATTAAAAAATAAGGCTAAGAAAGGCAAGCTGATGTTGGACGAATAATCCGAATATAAAATATTTTTTGGTATTGATGTACTTCGGGAATAAAAAACAGGGGAAGATGCCAAATCCACCAGATTGCCGTAGTTATTATGTCGGGTTTTCCGACAAAAGTTCCGGAGGACGAAAACCCAAGATATATAATCTTGATATGATATTATCTGTGGGATATCGTGTTAATTCAAAACGCGGCATCGCATTTCGTAGATGGGCTAATTCTGTTTTAAAGAAATATGTGATTCAAGGTTATACTATTAATGAAAAACGATTGCAAGCGCTTGAAAGAACTGTTGATATTCAAACAAAGATGCTTTTAGACCAATGTTGAAGGTAATTTGGCAGCAGTTTATCAGAGTGTGTTTGATGGAGATGTATATCCGTCATTAGAGGAAAAAGTAGCTAATTTATTATTTAATGAAATTGGTAACTCGCAAGTTGTTTAATGGAGAATGTATGAAGAAGAGAATAACGCTTATTGTTTTTTCGGTGCTAATAATTGTTGCTTTATATGTGTTGTATTGTTTTAATTATATTCCACATAAAAAATATACAAATGCAGATTTCAATATAGAAGCTTACAAGAGCAATATTGATAAAGACAATGATGGTATAGATGACCAAACAGATATATTAAATAATGCAAATAATTACATAAAAACTAATCCAAAATATAAAAGCAAATATTACAACACAGGTTATCCAAATGATGAATATGGGGTTTGTACTGATGTAGTAGCTTTTGCTTTAAAAGATGCAGGATATGATTTGATGGAATTAGTAAATGAGGATATAAAAAACAATAAAGAATTATATGATATAGATGCCGTTGATAAAAATATAGATTTTAGAAGAGTTAAAAACTTAAAAGTATATTTCGATAATAATGCAATAAGTCTTACTACAGATATAAATGAAATAGAAGAATGGCAAGGTGGAGATATTGTTGTATTTAAAAAACATATCGGAATTATATCTGACAAGAGAAATCGAAAAGGTATATGTTTTGTTATCCATCATGCAAATCCATATCAAATATATTATGAAGAGGATATACTGGAACATCGTGATGATATCATAGGACATTATAGAATCAGTTAAACAACTCGGAATTTAAGGAGGAGAATAAAATTGAAAAATCTTATAAGATTGACGGATTATCATACAAAAGATATTGCTGATATTTTTAACATAACAGCTGAAGTTGAACTGGAAAATTACAGAGATATTTTAAAAGGTAAAAGTGTAGTTTTGTTTTTTCCAAATTCCAGTATTCGAACAAGAGTTACATTTGAAAAGGGAATATATTTGTTAGGTGGACATCCTATTTTATTTCCAACGGAAGCACTTGATAAAAAGGAAGATTTGAAGGATGTTTGTGGCTATTTAAATAACTGGGCGGATATGGTGATTGTTAGACATAAGGATATATATGTGATTGATAAAATGTCACAATATTTATCTGTACCTGTAATTAATGCGATGACAGATATAAACCATCCTTGTGAAGTGCTTACAGATATGTATGCACTTTCGAAAATTAGAAAGAATTTTGTAAATGACAAGTTCTTATTTTGTGGTAGTAACGGCAATATTGGTTTGGCGTGGAAAGAAGCAGCAACTGTTATGGGCTTTAGTTTGGAGCAGTGTTGTGGAAAAGGTTATGAAATTGAGGGTTTGGTATCGTATAGCAATATTTATGAAGCAATTATAGGAAAAGACATTATATGTACCGATTCGTTGCCAGCTGCTATTCTAAATGACTTTAAAGAGTGTATGGTTACATTAGATGCTATGAAAAAAGCCAATAAAGGGGCAGTGTTAAATCCTTGCCCGCCATTTTATCGTGGCGAAGAAGCTTCAGCTGATGTAATTGATTCGGATTATTTTGTTGGATACAAGTTTAAAAAGCATTTACTTAATGTTCAGCAAGCAATTATGGTTTATTGTTTAACTCAATAACTTCCCGTTTATCGGGAAGTTGCAGAGAATAAAAAATCGGAATTATAGGAGGTGTATCTATATGAAATTAGCAGATTTAGCAACAGGTTCTGATGTGATAGTGTGGATTGTCTTTGGGATATTTGCTGTAATTTCTATAATTTTACTTTCTGGACATGGAAGTTGGTTCATTTCTGGATATAATACAGCTTCAAAAGAAGAAAAGGAAAAATATGATGAAAAGAAGTTATGCAGGACAATGGGAATTGGAATGTCTATTATCGCAATTCTTGCATTAATTATGGGTTTGTTGGAAAATAGTTTACCTGCATCTTTTGTATATATTGCATTGGGGATTATTTTGGTTGATGTTGTGGTAATTATCATTTTAGGAAACACGCTATGCAGAAAGTAACAACTTCCAGGATTATGTAATCGCAAAAATCGAAAATGGACAAGGAGGTGGCTATGCATATTAAATTGAAATATGGAAATACGAATACATTCTTTATTCGAGGAATGAGTGGAAATTTACTAGTTGATACAGACTATGCAGGGACATTAGTGGCGAATGTTTTGTTGGAGATTTAGAGCCTATCGAATATCTTGCTGCTTATGAACAAAATGATAGGCTAAAATATGATTGGGAACTTGTTATGCATTATGCTCCTAAAAAAATTTATTATGCCCACGCAAATGAAAAAATACTGTGATTGACAATTCGGAAGTTGTCGAACTGACACATTAGAAAGATTATATATGAGATACTTTTATGAGATGTATCCTGATGCAGTAATTTATCCTCAGGTTGAGGACGAATTGATTACAGATGCAAATCGTCCCCAAGTTGGGGATGATTTACAAATCATTTTTAGAATTCCATGGGGACACAACAAAATAATACTTGATAAATGCAAAGGAAATTCGGTAAAGGCATTGCTATGTTGTTGTAGAAATAAAGACAGGAAAATTTGATTCTTCTTACGCAGGTCAATTGGGGACTTATGTTGTGGCTGTTAATCATCAGATGAAAACAGAAGCTGATAACCCTACTTTGGGACTTCTGATTTGTAAAGATATGGATAAAGTAGAAGCCCAGTATGCGTTAGAATCTACTAGCCAGCCACTTGGTATTTCTAGTTATGAATTATCAAAACTTATAGCGCAATTGTTTTATAATACGGTACACAGTGTAAATGCAAAAGATTATACAAAAGAATAGGAAGTAGATATGATAAAAATTGTGTGGTCAATAAATGATATAAATAAATATCAAACAGGAAGCTTGCCGGAAGGCGCAGTAAAGATAGAAACACCGCAGAGTGTTGGTGAACTGATGAAAAAAGCAGTGCCAATTGCTGCAATTCTATGTGTTTTCCTTTTTATTGCTATGCTTTGTAAAAAGATTATATGCAAGACAGTTGTAATTTCACCAATATTTATTCTGGTTGGAGTTACTTTCGGTTTTTTATTGTTAATAATTCATGAGTGGTTACATGGAATTGTTTATCCTAAGGAAGCAGATGTGACAATAGGAAGAATAAAAGGAAAGACAACATTTGTCGCATTAGCATCATATCCATTGAAGCGAAATCGGTTTATATTGATGTGCCTGTTGCCATTTGTTCTTGGATTAATTCCATTTATATTATTTGTAATTAGTCCTGCTGAATTTAGAGTATTTAATGGATTGAATTTTGGTATGGCGTGTATGGGTATGGTTTCGCCATATCCAGATGTGTTTAATGTTCTTGCCATTCTAAGAAATTCTGAAAAAAGCGATTCAATAATGTTCTACAAGAACGATATGTATAAGATTTCTTAAATTTCTGGTTGATTGTACAGTTGATCAGATAGGAAAATTCAAGTTTGCAGAACGGCTGAGCAAAGTAGAAAATCATAAGTTGAAGGACAATAATGTGCTTATAGATTTTAATAAAACGAAGGAAATTACAGTACCGGGAATGAACAATGTAACCATTGAAATTACATCTGTTTTTTGATATGATTATTGTCGAAGAGAGGTGTTTATAATGCAGATTTCAAGCAGATTTACAATGGCAATCCACATGTTTGCCTGTATAGATACATTTTCGGATCAGAAGATGACCAGTGATTTTATGGCAGCGAGCATTGGAACCAATCCGGTGATTGTTCGTAAAATATTGCAACAATTAAAGGCTGCCGGTCTTATTGAAGTTGCAAGAGGAACAGGCGGTGTGACAATTACCAGACCATTAGAGCAGATCACATTCCTTGATGTGTATAAAGCAGTGGAGTGTTCACCGGATGAAGAACTATTTCATTTTCATGAGAATCCCAATCAGAAATGTCCGGTAGGAAAGAATATTCACCATGTTCTTGATAAGAGGCTGTTAGAGGTGCAGAGGGCAATGGAGGAAAAACTTTCAGAAATGACACTTGCGGATGTGAAAAAAGATATTGCAGTGTATACAGAGAAAGAGTAGCATACAGAAGGCTTCGGATGCGTGATTATATCATCACAATTTTCGGAGCCTTTTTCATTTGTTGTAATCAATGCAAAACCTTTAAAGAAAGTTGTAACAAAAAAAGTTACAAAAAGTTTGATGTAACTATTGACATTACATCAAGCAAATGCTATAGTACAAATACAAGATGTAACAAACGAAGTTACAACAAACCAAGGAGGTAATTTAAAATGCAGAAAGTAGTAGAATTTTTACAGAAAAACCCGGTTCAGTATTTAGCAACCGTCGGAAGAGATGGAAAGGCAAAATGCCGTCCATTCATGTTCTGCTTTGAGCAGGACGGAAAGCTTTGGTTCTGTACTAACAACACAAAGGATGTTTACAAGGATATGTTAGAAAATCCTGAAGTAGAAGTATCAGTATCTTCCCCTGAATACGCATGGATTCGCCTTCATGGCAAAGCAGTATTTGAGGACAACAAGAGTGTAAAGGAAGGATGCATGAACAATCCTATCGTTAAGGGACAGTACCAGACAGCAGATAATCCTATTTTTGAGGTATTCTATCTTGAAAATCCTCATGGTGTAATCGCAGATTTCTCCGGAAATCCACCTTATGAATTTTAAAGACAGTTAACAGAAAAAATTACAGTCTTCGGGGCAAGGTGTAATTCCTGACCGGCAGTATAGTCTGCGAACAAGAAGTTGATATGGTGCAATTCCATAACCGACGGTAAAGTCCGGATGAGAGAAGATATGATAAAGCAAGTCCCGCAGGAAATCCCGTCCTGCGGGCTGTTTTAAATTCAGGCATATTTCACAAAAAGGAGATTTATGAGTAACAATACAGCAACTATTAAAACAAGAAAAAATTTAGTTTCTACAAGGACGATAACAATGACAGCTCTACTGGCAGCTATATCATATGTGTTGGCATTTTTAGAGTTTCCGGTTCCTTTGAGTCCATCATTTGCACGAATGGATCTGTCAGATTTACCTGCATTGATTGGGGCGTTTGCGTTTGGACCGGTTACAGGAGTGATGATAGAATTGATAAAAAATATATTACAGCTTCTGTCAACATCAACAGGAGGAATTGGTGAACTTGCCAATTTCCTGATGGGGGCATCCTATGTACTGGCTGCCGGTTTTATATACAAATACAAAAAGACTAGGAAAATGGCGATGTGGGCATGTGCTATTTCAAGTGTAGTTATTGGAATAGCAGCAGCGATTGTAAATTATTTTATACTACTTCCACTGTTTGAAACATTTATGCCGCTGGATCAGCTGATTGCATCATTTGGCGAATTTCTGCCATTTATTAAGACCAAGCTGGACGTTGTGCTATTCAATGCATTGCCGTTTAATATCTTAAAAGACTTGATGATTGGAGCAATTGCCATGATGATATATAAAAAACTTACACCGATACTGAAAGGAGAGACTTTGAAATGACAAAAATGGATTATCTCAAACTTCTTGTGGATGAAATTCATTCAACAACAGTTGCAACGATAGGTTCAGATGGACATCCTCAGACAAGAATCATAGATATGATGTACTATGATGAAGAAGGTGTGTATTTCCTTACAGCAAAGGGAAAAGCATTTTATGACCAGTTAATGGATCAGCAATATGTGGCAATATCCGCTACAAAAGATAAAATAGCGGTGTCTTTGCGTGGAAAAATAAAGAACATCGGAAAAAAGAATCTTGATATTATGTTTGAAAAAAATCCATATATGAAGAAAATCTATCCGGGAGATACGAAAGGTGCAATTGAAGTGTTTCAGCTGTATGAGGCACAGGGCGAGTATTTTGATATCAGCAATCCATCAAATATTGTGAGAGATACTATAACAATCGGAAAAGCAGAAGTTGTTCAGACAGGTTATTTTGTTGGAAAAGACTGTATCGGATGTAAGTTGTGTTATTCTGTATGTCCGCAAAAGTGTATTGATATATCTTCAGTTCCGGTTACTATCAACCAGAATCATTGTCTGCATTGCGGAAGATGCGCAGAAATTTGTCCGAAGCAGTGTATTGAGAAAAGAGGTTAAGCTATGATCTTTAAGAAAATCAGAAAAGGGCATATTAACTGGCAGGATTTTTTATGCAGTATTCCGGCAAGGGATTATGTATTCCAAAAGGATGCATATGAAGACCAGATTGACAGGACAGCAGAGTATATAAGAAATGCAGACTGTGTTATCATCGGGGCAGGAGCCGGGGCATCGACAGCGGCAGGAATCCAGTATGGCGGCAAAAGGTTTACGGACAATTTTGCAGAATTTATAAAAAAATACGGTGGGCACTACATGACAGATATGTATACAGCCGGATTTTATCCGTATCCGTCCGAGGAGGCAAAGTGGGGATACTGGTCAAAACACGCATTGATGAACCGCTTTGATCCTCCGGCGTTGCCACTTTATAACGAGCTTTATGATATTGTGAAAGACAAGGAATATTTTGTACTGACAACCAATGTGGATCATCAGTTTTATAAAGCGGGATTTGATGAACAAAGAATATTTGCAACACAGGGAGACTATGGAAAAATCCAGTGCCAGAAAGCCTGTCATCCAAAGACTTATGATGCGGAAGAACTGTTTCGTAAAATGGATGAAGCAAGAAAAGATTGCCTGATTCCATCGGAACTTGTACCCAAATGTCCGGTGTGTGGCGGCAATATGGCTATGAATCTCCGTTGTGATAATTATTTTGTGGAAGATGAAGCGTGGCATGAGGCAGCTGACAGATATGCGGATTTTCTGGAACAGAATAAGGATAAAAAGGTTGTTCTTCTGGAACTTGGAGTTGGATTTAATACGCCGATTATTATACGTTTCCCATTTGAAAAGATGGTGAGGGAGCACTCGTCATACAGCTTGATACGCCTGAATATGGACGAAGCAGTAGTGCCGGAAAGCTTCGGGGAACGTGCAATCGGTATTGGCGGTGACATGGCAAAGGCAATTGCAGATATAAGGGAGAGTGTATTATGACACAGGATGAGCGAAGAAAATATCTGATTCAGTATCTTTTAAAAGAAGAAATACGGTTTGGCAGACAGAACATTCCTACGGATAAGCAGGGACAGGAAAATCTGCTCCGTTCACTTATGAATATCAGACCGCCAAGACCAATCAGTAATGATTTTTTGAAAATACAGGATGAGTATCTTACAGAAAGAAATATAGAGCGTGGAATTACAGATGTTGACACGCTTACACCTGTGAAATCCGATTCGCGTTTATATATCTGGCAGGGCGATATTACGACACTGAAATGCGATGCGATCGTAAATGCTTGCAACTCACAGATGCTTGGATGTTTTTCGCCGATGCATGCCTGTATTGATAACTTTATTCATACTTATGTGGGAGTTGAACTGCGTCTGAAAATGCATGAGATTATGGCAAAGCAGGGGCATGAAGAGGAAACCGGCAGAGCAAAGATAACATCGGGCTACAATCTTCCGGCAAAATATATTCTTCATACGGTAGGACCTATTATACAATGGAAAGTCACAAAAGAAGATGAAGCACTGCTCGCAAGCTGCTATACAGAGTGCCTAAAGCTTGCTGCTGATACTGGTGTGGAATCTATTACATTCTGTTGTTTGTCTACAGGTGTATTCCGTTTTCCACAGCAACGAGCTGCCGAGATTGCAACGAACACTGTAAAGCAGTATCTTAACGAAGACAGCAGAATAAAAAAGGTAATCTTTAATGTGTTTAAGGATGAAGATTTAAAAATATACAGTGGATTGTTATAAGTTCTAATGAATCTTTTAACAGGAAATATTAAAGTTCAAGTGAATCTTCTGCATCTACCCACATCTGCAAATTTCCATCAAGATATAATCTTGCATATTCAAGAGGATCATCAATGGCGAGTGCGTTTAATGCACAGTCTGATCCTGATGTGGTTTTTAAGTCCTTTTCAGCTTCCCAACAGTCAATGCGGAGCATATAGCCAACAGAGGTATAAACATCAATGCTGTTTCGTCCGGGATTGTATTCTGCAAATATTGTTCTCATCGTATCTTATCTCCTGGTATGATGTAGTCATAGACCAATAAGGTCATCCACATCATATTCTCTAATCTATATCCTGGTTGGTAAGAGGATTCTCCTCCATAATCACTCCAACCATAGATACGTGTATAAGTTACATACATTTTTGTATGATTATTCACTCCTAGACTATGTCTGTTACATAAGGTATTATTTTCCATTGGATAGGGAAAAGGACGATTTTCTCCTAGGGAGCTGGCTTATGTCCAGTAATACCCGTAACTTAAGACTGTCATTCCATCAATGAAAATTTATGTTTTAGGCTGGTTGGGAGCAATTAAGCTATACCCGTATAACGTGCCAGGTAGTGTATTCATTGTTTTTTATGGAACCCTATCGGAAGGAGCATATAATGCATAACAAAAACTATATTTCCGTCGGCATTGATGTCGGTTCAGCTTTTAGCTTTATGACAATTCTTGCGCCAGACGAAACAGTGATCTTGAAACCTTTCAAGATTACTCACAATAATAAGGATTCTTTGGAACGAGCTGTTTCTGAAATTAAAAAAGCAGAAGAGCTGTATTCCTTAGAAAGTCGCACCTTTCTAGAATCCACTGGGATTTATCATTTCCCGCTCTTCTGCTATCTTGTTGATTGTGGTTTTAACGCGTCCATAATCAATCCTATTATTACACATTCTACTAAGAATGGAAATATCAGAAAAGTAAAAAATGATAAAATCGATTCTAAAGGTATTGCCAAACTAGGATTATCAAAAGATATTCCTGTTTCCCAGTTCCCAGCAAAGCTGGTTCTTGAACTGCGTAGCCTTACCCGTAAGTATTACGATTTAACTGATGAGCGTTCTGCTCATATCAATAAACTTAAAGGAGACCTGCATACCGTGTTTCCTCAGTATCTTGACGTTTTCTGTGATGTTACCGGCAAGACCTCAACAATGATTCTTCGCCAGTACGGTACTCCAGACAAGATACTTCGTGGTCATAAGAAGACCATGATTGAAAAAATATCAAAAGCTTCACGAAAAGGTCTTGCCAAAGCTTCTGAAAGATATGAGAAACTCTGTGCTGCAGCTAATGCTGCAAAGACATTTGGATGTCAAATAGACAGTATCTACTTCAATATCTTTTTAACTTTGGACCTTGTTGAAAAGCTTGATTCTGCTTTGGATTCCATACTGAATCGTATTAGGCAGCTGATTACATTCAATAAAAACGAGAAGTTTATTCAGCAGATTAAACTTTTAAATACAATCCCAGGTGTTGGCTTTCTGACTGCTGTAACAATCATGTGCGAAATAGGTGATTTCTCAGCATTCCGTAATCCAAAACAACTTTTTGCTTACTTCGGATTAGATCCTGAAGTAAATGAATCTGGAAAATTCGTTGGCACTCAGTTACATATGAGCAAACGTGGCTCCAGAATCGCGCGCCGTGCTATCTTTGCAGTAGCACTCGCCTCCATTCGTACAAAACGTAATGGAGAGGGCATCAATCCATACCTCCGTAAGTATTACGAATTAAAGTCTGGACAAAAGCCTAAGATGGTTGCAATCGGTGCTGTAATGCATAAAGTCTGCAACATCGTATTTGCTGTTCTTCGTGATGAAAAGGCATTTGAGCTTCGGTCACCAGAAGAACACTGTAAGCAGTATCAAAGACCTGCTTTAGCAGCTGCATAAAGATGCAGCTATATAAAACCATAGGAGCTTCTTGACGAAAATCCAAGTGATTTACGTTTGTTAAAGTTACTCATTTTTAGGTTTCAAAACATAAAAGAAAAATATCTATTTTTTGTCTTTTAGGTATTGACTATAACTAGCTGGTCTTAAAAGAGATCCAGCATATTGTCCAGATAAACCTTTTCCCTGACG
>URDU01000016.1 GCA_900546625.1 uncultured Lachnobacterium sp.
TATGATTAAAGGGTCAAAAGGTATCATCGATGCATGCTTGCATGCAATTCGATGTCACATACAATGTAGGAAATGAGGAGAAATTATGATATCAATCGAACTGACAGACACAAAGGATTTTATGAACAAGCTGCTTCGCACGGAAATATTCGACAACTTCCTGCTCCAGGAGGCAGTCATCACAAAGGCCGCCTCATACGTCATAGACGGCCACCTGCAAAAGGGCTTTTACAGCTCCACAGAGCTTGAGGAAAATGGCATAACAGGCTATGCCATACTCCCTTTTAAGATGCTTCGCACAAACTGCTTCGACCTGATAAAGGGCAGGCAGACGCCGTCGTCATTCAAGTTTGTCTTTCTGCTTTCACCTGAAAATATGGAGCACACCCTAAGCAGTCTGCACTCGGCCTTCACTGTATCCGATATCAGCGGTTTTTTCATAAATATCAGGTATCAAAGCCAGCTTTTAACTCTCACAACCGGGATATCCTACAATATTTTTTCAGCGGATAGGACCTTAGATAGTGAATGGGATAGGCTTGTAATGAAATTTTTAGCAAATAATGACATAAACTTTAAAGAACTTTGACTTTATTGCTTTACATCTTAAACCTGTTATGCTATTCTAACGTTAGTTGCGTGAGCAGCATTATTATTATTTGGAGGTACTTTCGATGAGCAAAGGTACAGTAAAATGGTTCAACAACCAAAAGGGTTACGGATTCATCACAGCCGAGGACGGAAAGGATGTATTCGTACATTTCTCAGGACTTAACATGGAGGGCTTCAAAACTCTCGAGGAAGGTGCAGCAGTAGAGTTCGATATCACTGATGGCGCTAAAGGTCCACAGGCAGTTAACGTTGAGGTAGTTAAATAATTTTGACCCCTCAGGCAATCTAGTTTCTATGTACCTTTTTCTTTATTATATATTTAGGTAAAATTATAGTTACAAAAATGTTAATTGGGGAATAAGATATAAGAATCATGATTAAAAAAGAAGAGTTCATTTCGAACTCTTCTTTTTTGTGCTTTTTTATTGTTTTTTGTGCTTTTAGTTGTTTACGCGATGATGAGACATTGGTGAGCTTGTGGTAAGCGGTAAAAATGTATAGCCATTCGCCTGTCCCCACTGGATGATCTGCTCGACCGCATTGACACTGAAATCCTTTATGTCGTGCTGCAATACAACTGATACGTTGTGGCTCTGCACTCCTGAGATAACATTCTGTACCACCTGATCTGTGCTGATTGGCTTGTTGTTTGCATCTCCGCTCGATACATTCCAGTCACAGTATAAAAGGCCTCTTGCTGTCACATCATTGACGAGCTGTGTCATAATGCCCGGACAGTAATCCTTGCTCACAGTATTTGATGAGCCTCCCGGGAATCTGATGATTGACGCATCATTTCCTGTCTGTGCCTTTATGATACTGTTCATCTGCTCAAGGTCATCAAAGAATGCCTGCTCGCTTGTATATATCTGGTTGTATTTGTGGCTGGCAGAGTGGATAGCCACTGTATGTCCTCTCTTTGCCTCCTCCGCTATCAGATTCTGATAGTCAGGATGCGTATTTGTGACAAAGAAGGTAGCCTTTACATTGTATTTATCAAGCACATCCAAAAGTCCCTGTGTATACTTTCCCGGACCATCGTCAAAGGTCAGATAAATGATCTTGTTGCCCGGATTTACCGTGTCTGCTGCTGCAGCCGGGTCATACACACTGACCACTCTTGTAGCTGTAGCCTTATTACCTGATGAATCTGAGACCTCATAGGTCACAGTATACTTTCCTGCCTTGTCCTTATCAACTTTGTCTCCTGACACCTTGACACTGTCTGTGATGTCTCCGTCACAGTTGTCAGTTGCCGTGTATCCCGGATCACTGTACTTATCACCCTTTTTAACTGACATAAAATCATCACCTGAAAGCTTTATCTGCGGTGCCGTGGTATCTGTGACATGCACAGTCCTTTTGACCTCGCTCTCATTCTTTGACGAGTCTGCGACACTGTACTTTATCTCATAGTCTCCCGGCTTTGATGTATCGACTGCTCCTGTGACAGATACCTTGTCTGTCAGATCGCCGTCATAGTTGTCTGTTGCCGTATATCCCGGGTCACTGAACTCGCTGCCTGCCTCTACAGTCATCTCTGCATCGCCATTTAATGCAATCTCAGGAGCCTTCTTATCCCTCACCTCAACCTTGATGGTCTGTGTCGCTGTTTTTTTACCGTATTGAGCAGTTACCTTTATCTCGTATGAACCAGTCTTTGTCGCATCGACATTACTGTCTATAGTGCATTTTATCTCTTTTCCCTTTCGGTTTATGAGCCTGCCTCTGACATACGCCTTAATTTTGGGCTCCTCAAACTTTTTGCCATACTCAACAGTGATACCGTTTTTAAACTTGCTGCTGAACTCAATGTGTGAATCAAAGCATGTGATATATACTATAAACGCCACCACAAGAACTATTGCAGCCGTAAGTATGCCGATAATCATCTTTTTATTTTTGTCCATTTTTCCAATCCTCTTTAGCATTTTATAATTATTCTCTCTATATTATTACTCAAACCTGATAATATTATTTCAAGCAGTATCTATTATAGCGTTAAACAATCTTTTTTGCTACTGCAAATTCCTTGAGAATTTCTTAATGTTAGCTTCATATATTTCAGTTGTGTTACAATTGTTTCTTTATCCCGAAAACCCGTGATAGAGTCGTAATATGTACTTAATTTATTTAATATCTTTGTTACTATTCCGTTCTCAATATGACTAACCACATAGCTTTTTTCAGATATTCGCATACACAAAAATCCCCCGAACAAGTCGGGGGATTTTGAAAGCTTATGTAACTATTCAAGCCACGCTTTGGCAGTAACAATCATTTTTACTGCTCCTTACGGTGCATCTCAAATGTCTCCATATGGTAGTTTGCGATGTTGTCACGAATCTTTCTGTCATCTGCTCTGCTTAAGAGATCATCACGGAACTTCTTGGTAGATACCATGTCATTGTATGAGCTTGGTCCGCCTACGCAGCCGCCCTCACATGCCATTCCCTCGATGAAGTTCTCAGGAAGCTTGCCTGCCTTCATGAGGAGAAGTGCCTTCTTACACTCTGCTGCTCCGTTTGCCTTGCAAACCTTGCAATCAACATCCTCGCCCTTTTCCTTCATGCTCTCGATTACAGCTGCTGTAACTCCGCCTGAGTTTGCGAAACGCTTACCGAATACTGAGCCCTCCTGATATGAGGTATCATCAGCCTCAAGCTGTACTCCCTTTGCCTTCATAATAGCACGAATCTCGCTGAAGGTAAGTACATAGTCTGCATTTCCCTCTATCTTCTGATCCTCTACCTCTGACTTCTTGGCAACACATGGTCCGATGAATACTGTAACTGCATCAGGATCCTTTGCCTTGATCATTCTTGAAACCGCGCACATAGGTGAAACAGTTGTAGAAATCTTGTCAGCAAGCTCCGGATAGTGCTTTCTAACCATATTTACAAATCCAGGACAGCATGATGTAACCTTCTTCTCTCCTGCCTCATATGCCTCAAGCCACTCATCAGCCTCGTATGCTGCTGTCATATCTCCTCCGAGTGCTACCTCAACAAAGCCATTGAAGCCAACTGCCTGCATAGCCTTCTTCCAGCTGTTCATAGTGATGTTTACTCCAAACTGTCCCTCTGCTGCTGGTGCAACCATAGCGTATACATGCTTGTTATCTGACTTGATTGCATCGATTACATCTACGATGTATGTCTTTGAGCCGATAGCTCCGAATGGACAGCTGTGGATACATTTACCACATCTGATACATTTGCTCTCATCAATCACTGAGATGCCGTACTCATTGTATGTAATGGCATTTACAGGACAAGAGAACTTACATGGTCTCTTTAAATGAGCGATAGCATTGTAAGGACATGCCTGTGCACAGCGTCCACACTCCTTACACTTCTGTGGGTCGATATGTGAGCGGAGACGTCCTGCCTCGATTGCTCCGAACTTACATGCATTGATACAAGCCTTGCCAAGACAGTTCTGACAATTCTCAGTAACTGTGTAGCTTGAAATCGGACAATCCTCACATGCTGAGCTGATTACCTGGATGATATTGCCGTCATCGTTTGCACTTGGTGCTTTACCCTCTGCAAGTCTGACACGTTGACGGATGATCTCTCTCTCCTTGTAGATACAGCAACGGAACTGAGGTGTCGGTCCCGGAATCAGTGTAAATGGGATGTCATCTCTGATCTCATCGAGGTTACCTGCAAATGCAGCCTTTGCGACCTCAAGCAAAACTGCATGTTTGATTTTGATTACGTTTTCGTCAGCGTACATATTATCTCCTTTTCCTTAAAATAAATGTATATTGTTACCTAATGATTTACATACTTAGAAGAATCATTACATCATGTGACACTTCCCATATCATATGAGCTGATTCCTCTAAAAAAATGCTCCTAGTATTTATCTACTAGGAACATTTTACAAAATTTTTTAAACTTTTTCTACCCTTGTATTCATCAAAATACAAAGAATTGTTATTTTTTTCACAATAGCAGCGATTTCAGTAAGAATTACTCATGGCGCAGTGCATCAATAGGGTTTAGGTTCGCTGCCTTGTATGATGGAAGCATACCGAATATGATTCCGATTGCCATGGAAAAAAGCACCGCAAGTATAGCTGCTGCCGGACTTATCGCTGTCGGCGTGCCGTTTAGCATTGAGATGACCTTAGAGAGTATCACTCCGACCAGCACTCCGACCAGACCTCCAAGACTTGTAAGAACAACTGCCTCTGTGAGGAACTGTCCAAGTATTGCTCCCTTTCCCGCTCCGATTGCCTTTTTAAGTCCTATCTCTGAGGTACGCTCTGTGACTGACACAAGCATGATATTCATGACACCGATGCCGCCGACGAGCAGTGATATTCCGGCAATCCAGATGAGCATCATGTTGGTTGACTGGCTGAGCTGCTGTATCTGCTTTGCCTGCTCCTGTAAATCCTGTGCCTTGTAAGTCACATCAGAGCCGTCTGTGACATTTAAATTGCTGTTAAGTATCTCCTCAGCAGCCTTTCCCACTGTAGCCATGGTATCTGTGCTGTCTGCCTTAAGCAGAAGGTTCTGCGGCTCATCATAGCCAAATATGACCGGCCATGTGCCGCTTGGCACAAATACATTGCCCTGGCTGTCATCATAGGCATACATATAGTAATCATCCATTGAGTTTATTACCAGGTCATAGCTGTCCTTTTCCGTGACTACACCGACTACTGTAAACGGATATCCCTGTATCTCTACCGTCTTGCCGAGCGCACTCTCTCCTGAAAACAGGCTGCTCTCCACGCTCTCATCGATAAGTGCCACCCTGCGGGCCTTTGCATAGTCATTCTTTGAGAAGCCTCTGCCCTTCATGACTACATAGCTTGCTGTGTCGAAATATCCGTCATCGACACCCGTTATATTGCCGCCCGAAAGCGCAGTGTTCAGATAATAAACTGCATTGTAAGCCTGTCTTGTGCGGTAAAGGGCTGCATTTTCTACATGGTCAAGCTCCTTTATGCTGTCAAGTGTGGCAGCCGATACCTCGGTCACTCCCGCAGGAGCCGAATCATATGACAAATCCATATCATAGCCATCCTTCTGCAGTGTGACCTTTACGTTATTACTTCCCGAACCTATGAGGTTCTTTTCTATCTGTTCGTTTGTGCCCTGAATTGTGGAAACAATCGCAATAATTGCTGCAATTCCGATGATGATTCCAAGCATAGTCAGAAACGAACGCATCTTATGTGACCAGATTCCCCTAAAGGACAATCTAATATTTTCAAGCATCTTTAATCCTCCCTGCTAAACTAATACATACCATCTTCGGACACCTTGGTTTTCTCGCCCTCCCTGACTCCATACGGGAATGCAATATAGTCATCATTTGTCAGACCTGACTTGATCTCCACATATGAGCCCCAGAGTGACTTGCCTGTTTTGATAGTCTGCTTTTTGAGCTTTCCGTTGTCATCCTTGTATATATATGACTGTCCGTTCTCTGTTCTGACATATGACTTGTCGATATAAAGTCCTCTGTCAGAGCCCTCTGATGATGTATCTATAGTCAGCTCCAGTGAATCACCCTTTTTGAGATTCTGCGGATTCTCAATGTATGCAGTGTACTCATAGAATGATGAGTTCGGATTGCTGTCCCCATAGTAATTGACACTGTCTGACGGCACATTGCTTATCTCAGATATTGTGCCCTCATAGGTATCACCTGTCATGTAGTTTACTGCTGATACGCTCTGTCCTACCTTTACCGTATCCAGATCCAGCTCACCGATTGTTCCGCTGATATATAGGCCTGCCGCTCCTGAAAGCTGTAAGAAAGGTGTGCCGTCCTGCGGTGGATTTGCAGGATCGCAAACTGTTGTCACGATTCCGTCCTTCTTTGCATATACCACGCCATCCTCAAGCTCACTCTGCAGCTCCTTTAAATCAGCCTGTGCAATTCTCTTTTGTAAATCAACATCGGCAACACTTCTGGTCTGCTCCTTTATGGCATCCTTAAGCTCATCTGCTGTGTATGTCTTTTCTTCTGAAGCGGTATCAGCTTCAGGCTGTGTGGTCTGTTCTGCATCACTGTCTGCTGTGCTGTCTGACGGCTCATTTCCTGCTGTATCATCAGAAGCAGCTCCTGCTGTAATTGTGCCTGCAAGGAAAAGCTTTATCTCATCGCTGTCATCATAGCTGCCAAGCTTATCTCCTCTTACGGTAAGCTCCATATCAGGTGCGTTAGCATCTCCAATCACAAACCGTGCTACAGCGCTCTTATCAGCGAGTGTATTCAAAAGCGCTCCCGATACATATGAAGCCTCTGTGCATGTAAATACATAAGGATCGGCCTCTGTACCGCTTCCTTCAGCCACTGACAGATCAGATATCACATCATGCTCTTCATCAGGCTTTTGCTCAGATGCAGCCGGCTGTGTGTCAGGCTGTGGCTCAGGTGTAACAGGACTCTCAGGCTGCTTTGCAACCGGCTTAGTGTTCTTTAGCTTGTCAAGCTTCTGCTTTTCTGATGTAAGCTGATTCTCAAGACTCTGTATCTCAAGCTGCTTCATCTCAACCGAGAGGGAAAGGCTCGTCACATCATATGCAAGGAGCTTATCTCCGGCCTTTACCTGCTGATCCTTTGTGACATAAACCTCTGTCACCTTCTGTCCATCCTTTAAATTGATTGTCTGACATGCATCATCGCACACCATTCCCTCACTGGTCATGGATGTGTAGTCGTTTGTCGTGCTGATCATTGAAACGCTCATAACGGAAGCAAGCCCCTTGGAATTCTTGTAATAAACAACTCCTGTGATGCTTCCCGCTGCAACCGCAACTACAAGGACAGCTATTATAATGATCTTAATTTTCTTTTTCTTTTTCATTACCTGCCTCCTGTCCTTCCTCTGTTATCTCACCATCTATGATGTGAACAATGCGCTTTGCCTGCTCTGCAACCTTTCTGTCGTGTGTGATCATAACAACCGTCACACCGGACTCATTAAGGCTCTCAAAGAGCTCAAGCACCTGCTTGCCGGACTTTGAATCAAGTGCTCCCGTAGGCTCATCCGCAAGCAGAAGCTTTGGGTGATTGACCATTGCTCTCGCTATCGCCACTCTCTGCTTCTGTCCTCCCGAAAGCTGCGTAGGCTTGAAATCAGCCCTGTCTGAAAGTCCAACACGCTCTAAGGCCTCCATGCCCATCTGCCTTCTGTCCTTTTTGCTCACACCGGCGTATATGAGTGGCAGGCACACATTGTCCAGTGCACTCTCACGCGGCATGAGCTGGAAATTCTGGAATACAAATCCAATTGTATCGCGCCTTACCCTCGTAAGCTCCTTTTCCTTCAGCTCACTGACAGGTCTGCCGTCAAGTATATATGTGCCCGAGGTTGGCAGATCAAGGCATCCCACTATATTCATGAGAGTGGTCTTGCCGGAGCCCGACGGACCCATGATTGCCACGTACTCTCCCTCCTCAATCTGGAGTGAGACATCCTTTAAAACCGGCACCACGAGCTTATCCTGATAATAGTTTTTGTAAATATGCTGGAGTTCTAGAATCATCTACTGTACCTCCGCGTCACCCGAACCGGTGGCATCTGCACCGTCAGCGGCAGCACCTTCGTCCATTGTGCCCTCATCCATGATTCCATCATCAACAGGACCGCCCTCAGTGCCCTCAAGCATCTGCTCATCAATGGCTTCTGTACCCATATCGTCATAGACTGAATCTTCACCGCCGCCATTTTCAATGTACTCTTCCCAGGTCTGTGCCGGCTCGCCCTCATAAAGGTCATCAGATGCCCATACTATGTAGTCATCCTTCTTAAGTCCTGATTTAATTTCATACATCATGAGGTTCTCATCATAGTCTCCAAGCTCAACCTTTGTCTTCTCAAGCTTATTCTTTTTATTGAGTGTCCAGACATATGCATCATCGCCATCCTTTACGACGTAGCTCTCATCAATCCATATGCCCTCCTTCACCTGCGTCTGTCCGAAATCCGGCTCCACATATACATGCTGTCCTAAAAGCATATCACCTGTGCCTGTAAGCTGCACATAGAAATTGTACTTTGAGGCCTTCTGCTCGCTGCTTCCATCGTCATACATGCCTGAATTGCTGTTATCAGTCTGAGGATTCTCAGTATCAACCTTGCTGATGGTACCCTGCCAGGTCTTTGACTCATCAACTCTTGAGCGCACGATAACCGCCTGTCCCTCTGACAGTCCACTGTTTAAAAAGCTCTGCTCATCGATTGTGCCCTTTACCCTGTAATCACCGGTGGCAACAATTGTCATAAATGCAGAATCTGCTGTGTCTGCACTCTGATTCTCATTGATTTTCTTAACAACACCGACCATTGTGCTGTTTACAGTGGCATTTTTGATGCTCTCATCGTACTTTTCTATCTCTGCCTTCTTCGTTGCAACATCGTACTGAGTCTGCTTCTGCTGTGTCTGTGCCTGCTGAATCTGCAGTGTATAGTCAAGCTGCTGATCCTTTGACGCTTCCTTCTTTTCCTTAGTGAGCTGCTCTATCTGTGCGTCATAGCCTGAAAGCGTATTGTTTAAGCTCTCAAGCTCAAGAGTGGCGCTTTCCTTTTTTGCGGCAAGCTCCTTTGTATCATAGGTAAAAAGAGGTGTACCCACCTGTACCTCATCACCCTCCGATACAAGAATATCCTTTACTGTTTTCTCACTGTCAGCCTTGATATCCATGGTATCAGCCGCTTCCACGACACCGCTGTACTTGTCAGTGCTACCCGCCTGATACATGACATCAGAAACCTTGTTTGCATACACGCCCGATGCCTTTGCTGCGTTCTTTCCCTTTGTCATTGCAATGACAACAGCTGACACAATAACTGCTATGATAATCACAGCTGCAATCACTGAAATGATAATCTTTTTCTTTTTACTCATTTCGACCTCCCGGTTACTTATAATAAATTGATTGATTATGAATTAATCATACCAAATGTATATTGCTTTTGTCTTTTAAGATTTTTTTAATATTTTACTAATAAAAAATGGAGGTTATCATGGAAATAGCTTTTAGTGAGAAAATTTCTCCACAGCTGTCCGCCGCCCTGCTTTCCACCCCTTATGAGCTTGGGAAGGAGGGTGGACTTTCAAGCGGCTATCTGCCTGAGAGTGACAGCTGGGAAGTGATAGTGAAATATGTCGGTGACATCGAAAAAATTAAAGAAAAATTTCCCTCTGTCCTTATGACGAGGCTGCTCGGAAACTATGCGGTGCTTGTAATTGAGAAATCCCTCGTAAATACCGTCGCACTGTGCGATGAAATCATATATATGGAAAAGCCAAAGCAATTTAACTACGATGTATACGAGGGCTCGCAGGCCTCATGCATCACTCCTGTACACACCAATCCATACAATCTGACCGGAAAAGGCGTGCTCGTAGGCATTATAGACTCCGGCATTTACTATGCCCATCCGGCTTTTATACAGGATGGGGTAAGCAGAATAGCCTATCTGTGGGATCAGACTGTTTCCGATAATTACTCAAACACTGATGCCATCCCCTTTGGCACCTTATATGACCGCGACACAATCACAAAAGCCATAAATGCAGGAAACAGCTTAGAGATGCAGCGCATCTGTCCAAGCATCGACCTATCCGGTCACGGCACGCATGTGGCAGGAATTGCTGCCGGAAACGGAAATGATAATGGTAATGAACAAAACACGAAGTATCGCGGTGTCGCTTATGAGAGCACTCTTATAGTCGTAAAGCTTAAAACCTCAGGCGGTGCCAGCTTTCCCACAACCACACAGATCATGCTGGCAGTAGACTTTTGCATAAGAAAATCTATCGATATGAATATGCCTATGGCCATAAATCTAAGCTTTGGCACAAGTAACGGCTCACACAGCGGCACCTCACTGCTTGAAGCATACCTGGACTATATAGCAGAAAACTACCGCTGCGCTGTCTCTGTCGGCTCAGGCAACGATGGAGCCGGCTTTGGCCATGCAAACGGCAGCTCATATCCTGCCGATGCGGAGCTTGCAATAGGCTACCCTGAGCCGTCTCTTTCTATAGATTTATGGAAAAAATACTGGGATGAAATACAAATACGCATTACCGCACCAAATAATGATATGCTGCAGATTCCCGATACAATTACCAATCAGGCAAAGGGCTTTACATACAGATACAGGCTCGATGGGACAGATATATATATAACAGGCGGTGGTCCCTCACCCTACTCTCCATTTCAGGAAATATTCATTGAACTCATGGGATCAGAATATATATCCTCCGGCATCTGGAAAATATCACTTGACCCTATATCTGTAAAGGACGGCTCATGGGATATATGGCTGCCATCAGGTGCTCTGCGCAATGCACAGACCTCATTTATCCACGCATCCCCCGATATCACCCTGACCATCCCCTCAACCGCCCAAAATGTCATCTCCGTCGGAGCCTATGACAGCCGCACAAACCGCGCAGCCGCCTTTTCCGGCCGCGGCTATACATGGGCCTTTAACAGCATAAAGCCTGATATCATAGCGCCCGGCGTGGACATTATCTCTTGCTCAAACACCGGAGGCTACACTTCAAAAACAGGCACCTCCATGGCTGCGCCGTTTGTGACCGGTGCTGCTGCGCTTCTGATGGAATGGGGCATTGTGCGTGGAAATGACCTCTATATGTATGGCGACAAGCTAAAGGCCTCTCTAATAAAAGGCGCGGGAGAAAATGTATTTACATCTGCCTCAGGAAAAGTCTCTGAAAATACTGCCAAAAACGCAAAATACCCCAACCCTGTAACGGGCTGGGGTACATTGTGCTTACTGGATAGTATTCCTTAACGGAAGCTGCTATTCGTATACATGCTTCTGATGCTTCTTTGCATCGGCCTTATTCTTTTTCTTCAATGGATGCTTTGGGTTTTTATCCATTATAATCGCTTCCTTCCGTTCGTTCTGACTACGTTATACACCTGCAATTAGCACTTGTCAAGCGAGAGTGCTATTTTTAATTAATTATTTATATTCAGCTTAAAATTACTATCATTTCGATGTTAAAATATCAATTTGTGTGTACAATTATTGACAATTTGCTAGATTTAAGTATTGTCTCTTCATCCCACATTTTTCCACAGTCATCACAATTCCGAAAAATACATCATTACATAACTGCCAGATACACAAAATACGCCGCATAGCAAAGCAGCATCACCACTCCACATGGCTTTCTAAGCTCTTTATGTCTTATCGTACCGACCCACAGAAGCACACCGCACAGGATTGCCACAACTGTATCAATCACAAACCTGCTCTCAAACGGTACCGGACAAATTAGAGCTACTGTTCCGATTACAAAGAGTATATTGAAAATATTGCTGCCGACTATATTTCCTATTGCAATTCCTGCATTTCCCTTGCGTGCTGCTGAAACAGATGTCACAAGCTCCGGCAGCGATGTACCGAATGCTACGATTGTCAGTCCGATAAAGCGCTCACTCATGCCACAGGCTCTCGCTATAGTCGTGGCACCGTTTACTACAAGCTGGCTTCCAATCACGACGCACACACCGCCCAGCACAATAAAAAACAGACATTTCCATACCGGATATAGCTTTACCGACTGCTCAGCACCGCTGTCATTGCCCTTTTTTGCCAGAATATACAAATAAAGCAGATATGCAATAAATAAAATCCACAGTATAACGCCCTCAATGAATGTGATTTCATTACCTGTCATTCCCATCACGAGAAGCACTGCTGTGATAAGAAGCATGTACGGTATCTCGTATTTGAAGGTGGTTTTTTGTATGGCTACATTTGTGATAAGTGCCGTCACTCCCAGGATTATAAGGATATTTAGTATATTGCTGCCGACTATATTACCGACTGTAATCCCCGCATTGCCCTTTATTCCTGCAGTGATGCTGACTGCCGCCTCCGGCAGCGACGTGCCCATCGCCACAATCGTAAGTCCAATCACAAGCTGCGGAATACCAAATTTCCCGGCGAGCGCCGCAGCTCCATCCACAAACACATCCGCGCCCTTCACCAGTGCTACAAAGCCTGCTACAAGCAGTAAAATTGCTACAAAAATCATAATTTTCCTCCTTCTGCTGTCCTTTTTAAGGATGCCTGATTAATTGATAGTTACAGCTATGTCCTATCAGCAGAAGGCTTTTATATACAAAAAAGGCGACACTTCTGCTGTATAAAACAACAAAAGTCTCGCCATTTAATCACTCTCCGGATTGCTGTCATATATATGGTATGTATGAGCAATCGTACTGACGGATAAGTAAGCACTTTCGTGCCGGCTACTCCCTTTCACTTATATATTATGATATGCCAACGCAGGGTATTCGTCAATAGGGAAATGTGCTTATTTTTCATATTCCTCTATGACGCAGGTATGATGCTTTTTCTCCCCATTTTGACTATCATAATTGATTCCAACCAAAAGAAGCTTTCCCTTATAGCCTGCCAGGGCTCCCTCATAGTGCCTGTCCTTAATCTGTTTAACTGCAGCCTCGGCAGTCTTATCACACTTTAATTCAATTATAATTGCCGGGCGTTTTCCGGCATTTTCTCTTGGTATAAATACCATATCTGCATATCCTTTACCCGCCGGCATTTCTCTGACAATATTGTAATATGCAGGTGCTGTAAAATAAGCCATTGTCAGAACGCAACTTAATGAGTTTTCATCATTATATCTCAAAACAGATGTATATGATTCATGTGCAAGCTCAATTATTTCTGCCACTTTATCACTGTCACAATTAATTGTAGCCCTTAACAATTCATCGCATCTGGCAATTGATTTTCCAATTTTCCCCCAATTTCCTGTGCACAGAGCTGCCTGATATGCCTTTTTCACTTCATAATTTGGAATAAATGCACTCTCTTCCTCTCTGTCATATCCCAGATATCCCAAATGAATCAGAGCTGTCAAAGCTTCATCCTTTGAGGAAACAGTAGAAAAATCATTCTGAAAAGTTTCGGTGTTTACATATAATTTTTTCCCTGACAGCATATTTACAATATCATCCCTCAAGCCCTCATAATTCATGTTTATAAATGTATTGATTGACTCAAATGATGATGTGTTTTTCCAATAAGAATCAAAATCCCTGTAATTAAGTGCCATCGACACAGAATTCGGATTATACATATGCAAACCATCTATCAGATAGCCATTGTACCAGGCTTTCATACTCTCATAATCCATGTTGTATTGCCTGCACAGCATCATGACTTCTTCTTCTGTAAAACCATAATATTGTGTAATCGGTCTGGATTTAAGCATTGTAAACTCCTGAAAATTATTCAATGCCGATTCGTCCTTTATTTTTTTAATTGGAAGTATCCCTGTTATATATGCCAAAGCAAGGAAGTACTTTGATTCCTCTGACTTAAATAATGAATGAAGAAACTGTAAATAATTATGAATCAGATTCTGGTCATCACTATTTCTGATTACACAATCCCATTCATCTATAATAATTACAAACTGTATCCCGGTAAGCTTATAAACAGACATGAGTATAACACTGAATTTCTTTGAAAAATCAACATTTTCCTCAAATTCATCCCTTAAATCCGACACAACGTATTCCTTGATTTTATCAATGATATTTGCCTTATAATCATCCCAAAATGATGAAATATCAAGATGTATGACATTGTATTTGTTCATATGTTTTTTATATGCCGGATTTGTTGCAAGCTTAGTGTCTTCAAACAACTCTGCTGAATCACAACCCCTGCTATAATATGCATCTATCATTCCGGCAGCATGGGATTTTCCAAATCTCCTTGCATGGCTTACTGCAACACATTTATCTTCTGTCGATAATCTGCTATTTAATTCATTGATCAGTTCTGTCTTATCCACATATATTCTACTGTTTTTTGACTGTAAAAAACTTTCATTTCCAGGATTAAAGTATATTCCCATCCCGTTTTCACCCCTTTAACATATATAAATCAGCTATACTTTTTTATAGTATAGCTGATTATCTATATAATTACAAATATTAAATAAATCTCAAGATAAGTTTAAATACACACCTATTATTTTCCTACCACTGCAAAAAATGCAAAAAGAGCGATGTATGAACAACATCGCCCTTTTGTTGGATTACTTATTAAATTAAACCTTATTTTAAACTTTTCGAAATTTGTCAATAGAAGGTTTTTCTTGCCTGTAAACTAAATCATTTACCTATATTATTTACGGTTTGGCTTTTTCGCAAAAAGTGCCGCTCCCACAAGACTGATTGATGCAAATGCCAATGCAAGCATGCCCATAAGAGGGTTTGTATCACCTGTCTTTGAAGCCTTCTTTACTGTAGCTTTTTTAGCTGTGCTGCCTGTTGTGTCAGCAGTCGTAGAATTTGCCTTGTTACCTGTTGCTACAGTTGCATTCGTACCGGCTCCATTAGAGCTTCCTGTACCTCCGGATATCGCACCTGTGCTTCCTGTACCACTTCCCGATGTTCCCGGATTTATTGCTTCTTTCTTCTTTAAGCTTTCAATAGCCTTATTGAGTGACTCAGCTGCATTGTCAACCTTTGTCTGATCATCCTTTTGCTCAAGCACTGCTTTTGCACTTGAAAGCACCTGCGAGAATGTCTTCCAGCTGTCTGCTGTGTAATCAGCTTCTTTGAGTGTATCTGCTTTTTCAATTGCACTCTCAAGTGCTTTAGTATCAATAACTACCGGCTTCTCATATGTAAATGAAAGTGCACCCTTATATCCGGTTGCTGATACCTTGATTTCAAAGCTTGAACCCTCAGCAAACGGAGCCTGAGTAGTATCAATTGTACCATCTTCCTTGATAATCTTCACAGCACCCTTACCCTTGCCTGGTGCCGGATAAACCTTACCATTCACATTTACAGACTTGATTTTTCCAATAAAATCTGCAAACTGTGCATCTGTTGCTCCCTCTGCCTTTACAAGCTTCGGTGCTGTCGCATCATTATTGTATGCTGCAGAAACTGTATCGGCATAGAGCTCAAACGTGGTAGTGATTGGAGCATATTTATTGTTCTTATCAGATACTGTCAGCGTATACTCTTTATTCTCTGCATCGTTAGGATATGAAATTACAAGCTTCTTATTCTGAGTATAGCTTGCTGCATATGTTGACACTGCTGATGCTAAAGCTTCCTCTGCAACATTAAATCCCTTTACTTCATTTCCTTTTGCATCTGTAACTGCATATTCTGCGTTAAAATCATCCGGAAGTGCAACACCAAAATTAGTCTTTCCTGCTGATACAGCTGCATTTTCTACATTTGCCTTTGAATCCTTAACGTGCTCAAGCACCTTATATTTTACAGGTAAAGTGAAGATTCCCTTACTTGTATAGTATGTTACATTTTTGATTGTCTTTCCAACCATGGACTTGTAGTGCTCAGGCGAAAGGGTACATCCGTGTGAATCTGTAACAATTCCCACACTCCATGCAAGATCCTCTGTTTTCCAGATGTTCTCCACATGACGCATAGCATAATCTGTGTTGTCATCAGTGCTTACAATAACACCGTAAACCACATCATCTTCTTCAAAGCCCATAGCATCCTTTATGCCATCAAGATTGAGCTGATAGTCTCCGTACTTTGTTTTTGTCTTGAACTTTGTTTTCACCTGGCCAGAAGCTATCTGCTTCTTAGTTCCATTTACAGCACCAAATGACAGTTTTTTATCTGTGCCTACTGTTGCAGTCTTGTAATATGAAGGAGCCTCACTAAGCACATAGTATGAGTAGTCAGCACTCTCAAAAAGAGCCTTCTTTCCCTCATATGTTGTTGTAGAAACCTTGCCCTTCATATTGGTTGTGATATCTACCTTACTGTCATCTGTAATCTGTGTATAACCCTTATTGTTATCGTAGAACTCATCTGTGACCTTTACCGGGAAGGTTACACCGTTTATATGCTCTCCTTCTGCATCCGCATGATATGAGCCTGCTGCCAGAGTATTTCTGGTCTTCTGCTTTGTGGCAGATGTAGTGGCATCTACTGCGACTGAATTGTTATTAAGATCAGCCTTGTAAAACTCATCATATGGAATGTTCATGAGTACATACTGTGATTTCAGATTTTTTATAGCAGCTGTGAGGTGTGATAATGCTTCCTCGGCTTCTGATTGCTTGAGGTCAGTATTTTTTAAAGCATCATTTGCATCCTCAAGCTCCTTCTGCATATCTGACCATGTTTTATCTGTATAAAGCTCCTTGTTCAGCTTATCAGCCTCTGCAACCTTATCGGAAAGAGCTTTCTTTGAAGCTTCGTCTGCCGGTACCTGAGGTGTAACTATATTTGCAGCTGTTGCCTCAAAATTATATGTATAATCCTCATATCCCAATGCATAGATTGTAACAGACCAGTATCCTGTTCCATCATATCCACTTGGCAGGCTGCATCTGAGCGAATCTGTAAGACCAAGCTGGATTCCCATAGACTTATGCATCCAGTTATCTGATGCAAACTTTGTGCCATATGTGGCAAGTGCTTTGGTTCTTGTGCTGTCATTACCATAATATGTCCACTTAACTGCCTGCATATTGGCTCCAAGATCACCATAATTACCGTTAAAATCAACTCTTAAAAACTCTCCGTATGATCCGCTTGCAGCCTTAACTTCCGGCTCAAGTCCATCTGCTTTTTTAAGAGAAGACATTACACCTGAGTCATTTCCTGTTGCTCTGGCTGAGAATGAGAAGCTTCCGTCTGCAGTCTTTGTTGCAGTCTTAAGACCGTTTGTATCTGCGGTAACGTTTGCCACCTCGTCAATAACCTGAAGTTTATTTTCTCCATAACCGCCCTTCAACTTAGAACCATTCTCGTAAACTGTATATTTTGCCTTGAATGCCTCGTAATCCTCTGCTTTTACTTTTACAGGGACAAATTTAAGACCTGTTACTTTGTAATCCTTCAAGTTAAGAGTTGTTCCGTCCTTGGTAAATACACCCCTATTGTAATTATATTCAGTACCATCTGTCATGACAGCAATTTGCTTGTCTTTTCCGTCATCGCCTTTAACGGTTTTCCAATATGAAAGATTGAGTGTCGTACCTTCTTCTGTCTCGACAATAGCATTACACTGGAAGCTTCCTCTGTGAAGACCGTGATTTGCAGTAGCACGGGTTACTGTATCGAAAGCTCCTTTATCTGATTCATTATGTGAATCCTTTTCGCTTGAAGACACTGTGCTTCCGGCGGCCTGTACTCCCTCAGCAGCCCAATACTCTGCCCATGTAAGCCCTGCATAGCAGTATACATATTTTTCTTCTTTTACAAGTCCCTTTACAGCAGCATTTAAAGCTGTTGCTGCTGAGTCAACTGCTGTCTGTGACTCTTTTGCTGTAAGTGCGCTATTTGCTGCTTTAAGAGCTTCTGATACCTTGCTCCATGTAGCTGCTGTATAATCAGACTCTGTAAGTGCCTCTGCTGACTTGATAGCTGACTCAAGAGCTGTAGTGTCCACTGCTACTTCATCTTTCTTCTCTGATGCCTGATCAATAGCTTTAAGAGCGGCTGCTTTGATAGCTGAAGATGTACATGTTGCACCTGAAACTGTATCCCAGCTACTTATTGTATCAACAGTTGCATCTTTACCAACAATTTTTGTATTTATTCCACCTCTGTTCGCATCAGTAGTACTCCATCTGACATACTTAGCATCATTAGACGTATATCCATTTCCCGGAGTTGTAACAATATTAGTTATTTTTCCGTCCTTTACTGTGAGGCTTACTTCTACATCATACTCTTCCCACTCATCTTCATTTGCCTCTGCATCTTCATTTCTTGTAACATGAGCAGTACTTATGTACGTTCCGTCAGCCGCCACCTGGCTGCCTGTCACTGCAAATGCACTTGTCGGAAACATAGTGGCTGTCACCGATGCTGTCAGTGCAAATGTAAGAAATTTCTGTGCTAAAATCTTTCTCTTCATTTTTTCCTCCTTAAGATTTTAATAATTTATAGTTAATGTGGCTGCACTCTAATTTGCAATCCACAATTGCTACCGATTTTAGTATTAAGCAGATATACGTAATTGATATCTTTTCTCAATAAGTTAGTCCTTTCTAACCTATATTCAAAAAATTTTTCCCGCTTAATCCTACTGCGGGAAAGACCTTTTGTGCGACAATTCCTATCAAAAGTCCTGTCAGTGTGCCAGCCACAAGAAGTGGTGGCAGATAATACACCACTGCAGTGCTTTTAAGCACTATCGCAGCGGCCAAAAGCTGTCCTATGTTGTGGCTGATTCCACCAGCCACGCTAACACTGACCATCGAAAATTTATCTGTTTTCTTTATAATAAGCATTACCATAAGACTCAGCAGACCACCTGCCAGACTGTATATGATGGAAACACCATTTCCAAACATAAAACCCACAAGGCATATCCTCATTATCACTACAGTAAGCACCTCACAAGGCCCAAGGAAAAATACTCCAAGAACAGTGACCAGGTTTGCCACTCCTAGCTTAATACCCGGAATGCCTATGCTTATCGGAATAAGGCTCTCCACATAGCTGAATATCATCGCAAGTGCCACAAGCATGGCGCCGTATGCTATTTTTCCTGATTTAGTCATATTTCTTTTCATTTATTTTTGTTCTCCATAATACCAGCATGCTACACACCCAGCCATACACATATAGCTATAAGTATCGCAGCTCTTATGCCGGTAAACCAAAGCTCATTTCCTCGGAGCCGCTTTATACCTGTATGAATATTGCTCTTCGGACATATTCCGTTGCATTTCTGACACTGGAAGCAGTCACCTGATATCCTGCCTGAGCCATCATCCGGTAATCCTATATCACACGGACATATCTTCTCACAGGCTCCACAGCCCTTTATGCAGCCCGCCCTGTCCCTGTGCAGGGTAAATGTAGCTGCTATAGGCAGTATCGAAAAAACAGCTCCCATCGGACACATAAACCTGCAGAAAAACCGCTCCTGAACACACATACCGATGATTATAAGCACAAGAAATACTGCTCCTGTGATATATGAGGCAAGCCCTAAATTACCTGCCCTAAGCATTGAGAATACATCCCACGGACTTGTGCCCTTTAACAAGCTATACGCGCCCAGATAGCATAGTATCAATATGATTGCAAGTATCACGTATTTCATATATGTAAGCTTTTTTGCAGCCTCTACCGATACACTCACCGGCTTTTTCTTAAGCTTGCGGCAGCATGACACATATATTGCATGCACCGCATCACCAAAGCTTCCGAATGCGCAGGCAAAACCACAGAAGAATCTGCCAAATATCATTGTGTACACGCAAAGCATCAGAAGAACCGCCACAAATGATGTAAGCTCAATTCTGTTTCCTGAACCAATCTGTGTAAAAATATACTTGACGCCATTGAACGCTGCCGTGAACATTGACGGAAATAGTATGAAAAATAAAAGCTGCACTCCTACACGAAACCAGGTCTGTATCCTTCTCTTTCGAAGCTTTGGATTCATATCTTTTATTCTCATCTATTTCACCGCCTTATCAAGTGCCTGCTTAGTGGCATTTCTTATTGCAGTTGAGCTGAATGTCGCACCGCTTACAGTGTCCACATCCGCGGACTGCGATGAAATGATGGACGGTATGATATCCTCTGCCATCGCCAGGTATGCACCATCCTCCTTATCTGCCGATGTAATATCAACCGATGATATTTTCCCTGCCTCGATTGTCACCTCGACATCCACAATGCCTCCAAAGCCCTCTGCACTGCCTGTGTATGTGCCATCCTTATATGCTCCCTCACTGTCTGTGCTTTCAGTTTGTGAAGCAATACGCTGTGTATTTTTATTTTCCTGTTCTCTTTTATCTATTGTCATATTGTATCCCCATAGTGATGATACAACTATAAACAGGCTTGCCAGTCTGATCCAAAATTCCTGCATGTTATCTCCATCCTGTAAATGTCCTTGCGGTTTTATTTCTTCTTAGCAGCTTCAAGTACGCTCTTACAGCCATTAATTATAGCCTTTGATGTGCATGTGGCATGGGAAACAGTGTCAATGCTGCTAAAGTCGATGCTGTCTGCATTTGCCTGTGATGTAAGCACAGAAACCATACCCTGCTGATTTTTTGTGCCATCTGCAGCCTTCTTTATATAAGAAGCATTTTGTGAATCTCCGTCTCCCTTTACATCTGTAATGGAAACTATCCTGTCGTTTGCTATAGTCACCTTCATGCTCAGGTTATATGCAACAAAGTCCATGTCATCATCCGGTATACACAGTGTAGATACTTCATATGTACCATCCTCGTATACATTTGTGGATGTATCATTTTTCTGAAGTGCATTTATTGCAGCCTGAAGCTTTTCCTGTGCACGGCTTACATCCTTCTTAGTAGACTCTGCCGATTCCAAAACCTCCTGTGCGTCCCCCAGACGTATCTGAAGCAGATACCAGCTAAGCTGTGTGTACTGTGTGCCGTCAAGTGATGCTTGCGATTGCACAAGCTTAGACAGGACTGCCTTGTCCTCATCTAGCGCAATATTGCTGCTATTATCATTACTGTTATTATTATTGTTATCTGAATTGCTGTTATTGTTACCTGAATTGCTATCACCGGTATTCTCACCTGCAGTTGTCTTTCGTGCTTCCTCAAATGCAGCCTTTACAGCTCCTATGAGTCCCTTTGAGCTGTAGGTGGCTCCTGATACCGTATCCACATCTGCACTCTGCTTTTTCATCATATTTTTTAACACATCCATGGCATTAGTGATAAAAGGCTCATCATCTTGTTTTTCCGTAACAAGAATCGCTTTAAGAGTCTTATCCTGTATGACGACAGCCACCTTTATGTCACCCTTGTAGCCCTCTGCCGTACCGTAGTATATACCGTCAACATATGGAAGTGTACCCTCTGTGCCCTGTTCAGATGCACTGCCTGATAAATTTTCATCAGTCGGCCCATTTCCCGATGTCTCTGCAGCACCCTGTTTATCTGTATTATTGCCTGTTGTATTATCACTCACAGCCGCCTGGCTCAGTGCACTTCTTACAGCAGCTATGATTCCACGCGAACTGAATGTAGCACCTGAGACTGTATCCACGTTAGTGCTCTGCTTTTCGACTATTGTATCAAGCAGCGATGATGCGCTCTTTACATAGCTGTCACCATCCTTTGTGCTGACTATGCTTATAGAGGCTATTTTACCGCCTGATATATCAACCTTTACCTTCATAGTGCCCGCAAAGCCTTTTCCGGTGCCGTAATATGTGCCATCCTTGTAAGCGGATGCGTCCTGTACAGCCGCTATCTCTGCCAAAGAGCTGTCAGACTCTGACTCTGATGTGCTTTCCTGTTTTGCTTTTCCTGTAACACCATTATCCTTCTCACCTGTCAGGGCATTTTTCACTGCTCCGATTATTCCGTTTGAACTGTATGTAGCTCCGGATACAACATCCACATCAAAAGATTGCGACGCTATAATCCTGTCTATTACACCCTTTGCCCTATTGAAAAATGCCTCATCATCCGTAGATGAAAGAATATCAATGGAAATAATCTTCTTATCCATGATAGTTACAGCCACTGTCACAGGTCCGCTAAAGCCTGTCGCAGAGCCCTTGTATACACCATCTGCAAGTTCGAACGAGCCTGTGGCTGTTTGTGTATCCTCTGCAGCATTCTCTGTTTCAGTATCAGTCACCCTATCTGAAACCTGCTGCTTTTTATCCTTTGAAGGTTCACTCGCCTTTGTCTGATATCCACTCAATGAAATCACCACACAGGCTGCAATCACAAGTGACACCCCAAGTGGGGCATATACCTTTATTTTTTCCAAAACTTCCTTGAACTTCATATATACCTCTTATATTTCCGATAGCACCGCTATCTGTACAATTTTACTTTTGCTCTGCTCTATTTTGCATTTATTACCTCATACTCATAGTCAGATGAATAGTTATCCGCTATCCCCTCTGAAATATACATGCTGTCATCATCTGTAAGCAGTACGAAATCAAATTCATCACTGTGTGCCTTCCAGAACTCACACGCCTTATCCTTTCCCATGATAAACAGCGATGTTGACAATCCATCTGCGAGTGTTCCGTCATCACTCACGATAGTGACTGATTTAAGTCCGCTCTCTGCAGGATAGCCTGTAGCAGGATCTATGATATGGTGGTAGATTTTTCCATCCTGCTCAAAATAACGCTCATATCCCCCGGAGGTGATAACCGCCTTGTCGCTCACATCAACCACTCCTATATACTGACTTTCATCCTCCGGGCTTTGCACAGCAACTCTCCACTTGCTGCCATCAGTCTTGGTTCGGTAAGTCTGGACATTGCCTCCCAGATTCACAAGACCGCTATCCACGTCATACTCCTTGAAAATATCCATAATCCTTGATGAAGTATATCCCTTTGCAATACCACCAAGGTCTATCTCCATACCTGCATCCTCAAAGGAAATCTCTCTGCTTTTACTGTCATAATCTATTTTTGAAACGTCTGCAAGCTTTAGCAGCTCTTTTAGAGTTGCATCATCCGGCACCTTAAAGTCCTTCGTTGGAAATCCCCACTCCTGCATAACAGGATATATGGCTATGTCAAAGGCTCCATCCGTCATCGTACTAAGCTCAATTCCTCTCTGCACGAGATATCCCCCATCCTCTGACAAAGTGGCTGACTTATTCACATTCAGCTTTGCTATTTCACTTTCTTCATCGCCTGTCGAAAGCAATGCATCAAGCCTCTTTATCTCTGCTATAGATGCATCCACAGCTTTTTTCGCATTTTTGCCGTATGCAGTCACTGTCATATATGTATCCATTGCAAATACTTCCTGTGAGGACTCTTTTGCAGATTTTAAATCACTATTTATTCCTTCCTGCGAAGCTGTTGTATTCTCTGTCGCATCACTTCCACCTGAGCCACAACCGGTCACTGCCAATGCGACTGTCAATAATATCGCAGCTGCTATCTTCTTTTTCACCTTATTACCTCTTAATCAAATATATATTTTTATTAATTCATACACTTTTGTGTAAACCTGTATAAATGTCAGCCAGGCCTATATAGCACTTACTTATATACATCACGCCAATCGATTACATTATACTAACTCGTGTACATCGTCCTAACTTATATACTATATTTCTATTTCTAATTAGTTTTTGCTAACTTCGACATTTTATTTTAAATCATGTTTTATGTCAATAAGAGTCCATACAAAAAAAGCCTGTTGATTTTTTTTATCATTAATTTTTTCTTGCCTTTATCACGCTAACGTGGTAGCATGGTTACTAAATAAACTATTAAAGAGGTACTACAAATGAAAACATCAGAAATTATTGTATTTATCGTCTATCTGCTGTGCATGCTGGGTATTGGTATCTTTTTCTTCGTGAAAAACAGAAACGGTGGAGAAAAGACCTACTTCCTCGGCGGACGTGAGATGGGACCATGGGTTGCGGCGCTGTCAGCCGGAGCCTCAGACATGAGTGCATGGGTGCTCATGGGACTTCCTACTTCTATCTATGCACTGGGCTTAGGTCAGGTATGGATCCCTGTTGGACTTGCAATCGGCTACACTATAAGCTGGCTGCTTGAAGCACCGAGACTGAGAAAATTCTCAATTGTAGCCAATGACTCAATCACCATTCCACAGTATCTGACCAACAGATTCCTGTCCAAATCACTTGCACTGCAGGTGATATGTGCGATTGTATTTTTGGTTGCATACACTATTTATGCAGCATCAAGCGTAAAGGCCTGCGGTACTCTTTTCCACACTGTAATAGGAATGGATCCACAGATTGCCATGTATCTTGCAGCGGTTGTCATCGTAGGCTATACCTTCCTCGGCGGCTTCTCGGCTGTATGCTGGACAGATTTCTTCCAGGGCATGCTCGTGCTCGGTTCTATGTTTATAGCACCGATTTTTGCAGCATTTATGCTTGATACATCATCTATGTCAGCTCTCCCGGGCGGTTACTTAAATCCGTTCTCCAGCTGGCAGGATATCGTGTCAGGACTGGCATGGGGACTTGGTTACTTTGGTATGCCACATATCATCATCAGATTCATGTCCATCAAATCACAGAAGGATTTAAAGAAATCAGCAAAAATCGGAATCACATGGACTCTGCTTATTGTATTTTTTGCAACCTTAATCGGAGTAATCGGAAGACTTTTCCTTGGCTTTGACGAATCAATCAATGAAAACTCTCTCGTTTTCATCCAGATTGTAAGAAAGATTTTCCCTGGTGTTATCTCAGGTATACTCCTCTCAGCAGTGCTTGCCGCTTCCATGAGCACCGCAGACAGCCAGCTACTTGCTGCTTCATCTGCATTCTCGAGTGATGTATATAAGCCTGTCATCAGAAAAGGCAAGGCAAGCGATAAAGAGATGATGTGGACCGGCCGTATTGTCGTTCTTGGAATCGCTGTTGCAGCACTCATCATCGCATCAAACCCTAATGCCGGCTCTATCATGGCGCTTGTTTCAAATGCATGGGGTATCTTTGGTGCTGCCTTTGGACCAGCCATCATGCTCAGCCTCTTCTGGAAGCGCTTTAACTTCAAGGGTGCTGTTGCAGGAATCGTAACAGGTGCTGCAGTTGATATATTGTGGTATGCATTCCTCACATCAACTGGAATCTACGAGCTGCTGCCGGGATTTGTTTTCGGACTTATCGCAGCCGTTGTTGTGACTCTTTGCACAAAGGAGCCTTCAAAAGAGGTTTATGAGCTTTTCGATAAGGCTCAAAAGTTTGATGAGTAATTAAAATAATTAATCAGTTAAGCACATAAGTAAAACCGTCGTACCCTGCCATTTACGGCCCGGTACGACGGTTTTATTTTTTATTTGTCTTATGCGTTATGTTGTTCTTTTAGAAACACTGCTATGCATGCTCCTTTTTGCGGTTCATAAGAGCTGCGATTGATACGCCAAGACCTGCCATTGCGATAACAAGCCACATATACATATTGCTGTCATCTGAGGTCTTTGCTGCGCCTGCAGCAGCTGCTTTAGTACCTGCATTGGTATTTACCTTTACAAAGGCAAATGTGCCTGCTCCCGGTGTAAGAGCCTTTGCAGGCTGTGTGGTCGGTGCTGTTGTTGGTACTGTTGTGCTGCCTTTGTTGGCATCATCCTTGTCTGTGCCATTATCCTTATTTTCATCATCACCGGTATTACCATTATCGGCATCACTCTTGCCTGCTGACTTTGTCTGGTATAAGTATAGGTCATCCGCTGTTCCCCAGCCACCTTTTGCACTCACGATTCCGACAACAAGAGTAACCTCTGTTTCCTTATCAAGCTTAAACGAAACGCTTGGATTCTTCCAGTTTTTCCAGCCTGCAAGTGTTACATTATCACCCTTAGCAATGACATTACCTTTGGAATCAACAGCCTTGGCATAAAGCTGATCTCCATCGGCACCCTGTCCTACGTACTCGAAGGTATACTCTCCTGAAGCAAGTGTGATAGCATTCTTGTATGTAATTTCTGCCTCTGCTGTATCTGTGCCGCCATTGTACCAGTGAGCACATGCTGCTCCTGACTTCTTATCATCCTTGGTAGAAGAAACCGAATCGACAATCTTGTTATTGGCAGTAAAATTATCAGCCTTTTCAAAGCCTGCATCATCTGCGTCTGTAATAAGATTTTTCTGCTTTATAACTACTGTACATTTTGTTGTACCCGATGTCTTATCTTTATAAGCACCACGCTCGATTTTTCTGCTGAATTTTACAGTTCCTTCTACTGTATATGTTCCTGCCTTTGAAAAATCAATTCCCTCTGTATTCCAAACAACGTTCTCTTCAACTTTTTCTGTATTATATGTCACATTAACTGTTTTTGGAAGCTCTATCTCTTTTCCTGCCTCTCCTGTGACATCTGCTGTTTCTATATCCTCAACTCCGATTTTGGTCACCTTTGCGCCTGTCTTTACGTAATTCCATACCTTAAGACCTGCTGTTGCTGTTCCATCCGGATAAAACATTGCCTGGTTGTCTACAGCGGAACCGCCATACCATTTTCCTGCATCCTTTGGATCATACTCACCGCCGTAGCTTGCTGCCCAGCCTGAGCCTTTTTCTTCCCATATCTTTTTATTTGCTTCATATCTTGCTGCTGCAGCTTCCTCTGAAAGACCTGTGGTATCTCCCACGGTAATCCATGCAGGCTCCCAGTAATATACACCAAGTCCGCCCGCCTCATTTACAGCATTGATGAGGTTTCTGATATATGTAGCCTGTCCCTGCACTGTGAAAGGTTCTGTAGCATCTGCCGAGTCATCATTATTTCCCTCACGAACAGTATTTCCATGACCATCTGAATCATCAAGTGTATATGCATAGCTTGTCTCTACAACCATTGCATCCTTGTTGTGCTTAGTCTGAACATAGCTTATTTCTTTCTTTAAATTGCTCAGTGTTCCATGCCAGTATGGATAATAGCTTGTTCCAAGAATATCATAATCTACCTTATATTCTGCAAGATTATCTGACCATGTTGTAAGTGTATTCTTCTGTGGGCTTTCCACATGGATCACAACCTTTACGTCACTGTTGTAATCCTTAACACCTTTTGAGCCTGCGGAAAAGAGCTTGCACATGGCTTTTGTATTTGTTTCTCCTATAAAACCGCCTGTTGTCTCATTTCCAACCTGAACCATATCTACAACATCCTTTGATGCATCAATTGTATTTAATGATTCATTGATAAACTTTTCTACAGCTACGGCTTTCTCATCAACTGTATAGCCCTTCCATGCCTTAGGAACCATCTGTTTGCTTGGATCTGTCCAGAAATCTGAGCAATGGAAATCAACAAGCATTTTTATACCCGCACTGCGGCATGCATCAGCGATTTTCTTTGCGGTTGCCACATCGTTATTTCCACCGCCATATCCATTTCCGTTTGAATCATATGGATCATTCCATACTCTGACACGGATATGATTTATGCCGTTTTCTGCCAGGAATTTGCAGAAATCTGTCACATTGTTGATTTCTTTTCCGTTATAATCCTTGTATACAACACCACTGTTGAACTCTGTTATAACAGATGAAATATCCATTCCCATTATGAAATCAGATGACAAATCCTTTACCTTTGCAACAACAATATCATCATTGTCTACTGATGTATCAATTTCCGGCGCCTTAGATGTAATAGTTGTACATGCAGAACCAAGCTCATTGCCATTAGCATCCTTAAGCTGGGCTACAACATAATACTTACCGGCTGACTTTGTTGTGTAGGCAGCCTTAAGAGTTTTTCCGGAACCATTGTCATTTTCTAATGTTCCGTCCTTCAATCCGTCTGTGTGGTCATTCCAAGTATCAACCCACCACCATAAATTTACTTCCTCAGGAAGTTCACTTATTTCTTCTCCATCATAGGTAATCTTAGCTTCAAGATTGACTGTATCACCATTTTCTACGGCTACTTCTGTCTTGTTTACTGAGATTGTGTAGCCTTTCTGGTTTTCTTCGGAAGAGTCAGTATGATCTGTTTCTTTTTCGTATAAAACAATATCGTCAATTGCACTGCCTTTATTCCATGCTGCAAGCTTTCCCGAAACATAAACCTTCACATCACTTTCCTTATCAAGAGTGAATTCTCCAGTCTCAATTGATTCCCATTTGCTCTGATCGTCAGCCCATTCAGAAGCCTTCAAATCTGTGCTGACATATTCTCCTGCACCCAGTTTTAATCCACCTGCTGCACCGGTGCTTTTTATTCCAAGCTTATAGGTACCGGCCGGAAGCTTAACCGTCTGTGAGATTGATACATCTTTTTCTTCCTCTGTTTTATTTTCCCAGATACAATAATATCCTTTTTCTTCTCCTGACCCGTAAAGCCAGTTTTCAGTATCCTTTGGTATACTAATATCCCAATTATCTGCTCCTGACTCAAAGTCTCCATTCACCACATACTCTGTGTCTACCCACTTTGCGGTATTCTCTGCTGCCTTAACCCGCTCTGTGCCAAAATCCGCCACAGCGCTCTGGCTTAAAAGCATTGCAAACACCAGTCCCGCACTTGTTATAGATGCCATTTTTCTCTTCCTGCTCATATTTTCCTCCTTGTTTTATGCAGTGGTAAATGACTATCAAATTGATAAATATCAAAGCCATTAAGCCACTGTCATGCACATTCACAAATTGCATGTCACACATGATTTCATCTGTTTCATGCGCAACAGCGCAATCGGTTGCAATAACTATATTTACAGTTTATACATTAAGCGTTTACGTTTCAATAGACATAAATGCCAACTTATTTCTGCAATATTTAGCAAAAATACATCAATTTAATATTTGTAAATATGGGAAAATGTACAAAGATTAGTATGTTCAAACGGTTTTTCAAATAATGATATTCACATAGATTTTGTGGAAATTTCACAATACTTTTACGTGTTTAGAAGTATAATGATTTTTTATGCAAACTAAATATATTAATATGCATCAGAATTTTTAGTTTTTTTATAGGCAAATTGCCAGAGTCCCCAGTACTATATATAAAAAAGCCGTACAGCAGCTTATGAAATATTTTCAAAAGCTGCCATACGGCATATTTTTATGTTACATCAGGCTATTAATGTAATATATCTCTTTTTTCAGAACACTAATCTCATTTTCAAGCGCATTCTTCTGTTTCGTAAGCTTTTCAGATTCCCTGGCACATTTCTCATATTTTTCTGAGAATTTCTGCTTATAAAGCATTGCATTGTTTACTTCCCTGAGACGTGCATACATATCCATTTCAAATTCTGCCTTGCGGCACTCCACGTCGAGCCTGTCATATTCGCTTTGCAGCTTTGAAAGCTCGTCTGTACGCTCCTCTAAGCCAATATTCCAGATTTCTTCATTAGTCATAAACAATAACCTCCTTTAACCTCTACAGATGAAGCACTCGCTCTTTAATCTCCTGGGTTCTTCCCTGATTCCAGAACTGTGTGCCTATATAGCCGCATGTACGGCGGGCTACACTCATCTTGTTCTGGTCACGATTACCACAGTGTGGGCACTCCCAGATAAGCTTGCCTGAGCCCTCTTCCTCTACGATTTTGATTTCTCCGTCGTAGCCGCATACCTGGCAATAGTCGCTCTTTGTATTCAGCTCTGCGTACATAATATTGTCGTAAATGTACTGCATTACTGAAAGCACTGCAGGGATATTGTCCTGCATGTTTGGTACCTCCACGTAGCTGATAGCGCCACCCGGAGACAGCTTCTGGAACTGGGACTCAAACTTTAGCTTGTCAAATGCATTAATCTGCTCGGTTACATGCACATGATAGCTGTTTGTGATGTAGTTCTTGTCGGTAACACCCTCGATGATACCAAAGCGCTTCTGTAAGCACTTAGCAAACTTATAGGTGGTAGACTCAAGCGGTGTGCCATATATACTGAAATCGATGTTTGACTCCTTTTTCCACTGCTCACATGCATCGTTTAAGCGCTGCATTACCTTAAGTGCAAACGGTGTGCCCTCCTTTGGCTCCGTGTGTGATACGCCCTTCATGTAGCGCACACACTCACAAAGTCCTGCATAGCCGAGTGAGATTGTTGAGTATCCGTTAAATAATAATGGGTCTATAACCTCTCCCTTTTTCAGACGTGCAAGTGCTCCGTTCTGCCAGAGAATCGGTGCTACATCGGATTTGGTACCAAGAAGCCTCTTATGTCTGCACATAAGTGCTCTGTGACACAGCTCAAGTCTCTCATCAAGTATCTTCCAGAATTTTTCCTCATCCTTTTCTGATGAGCATGCCACATCAACGAGATTTAAGGTGACAACACCCTGGTTGAAACGTCCATAGTATTTACGCTTGTTTGGATCAAAGTTCTCGGCATGTGCCACATTGCCCGCTGTCTGTGAGCATCTGTCCACTGTGAGGAATGAACGGCAGCCCATGCATGTATACACATCTCCGTCCTTAAGCTCCTTCATGACCTTCTCTGAAATATAGTCAGGCACCATTCTCTTTGCAGAGCACTGTGCCGCGAGCACTGTGAGATTCCAGTACTTTGAATCCTCTGTGATATTATCATCCTCAAGCACATATATGAGCTTAGGGAATGCCGGTGTGATATATACACCCTTTTCGTTCTTTACGCCCTTTATTCTCTGGTGCAGCATTTCCTCAATGATTGCTGCAAGATCTGCCTTTGTCTGCGGATCGGATACCTCATTCAGGTACATGAATACTGTGATAAACGGTGCCTGTCCATTTGTAGTCATGAGTGTGATGACCTGATACTGAATCATCTGCACACCGCGGTTGATTTCTTCCTTGACACGAAGCTCTGCTACCTCGTTGATTTTTTCTTCATCCAAATCAAGGCCTACGCTCTCGAATTCCTTTTGCACCTGCTTTCTGAACTTCTCACGACTGACCTGTACAAATGGTGCCAGATGTGCAAGCGAGATACTCTGTCCACCATACTGTGAGCTGGCAATCTGTGCGATAGCCTGTGTAGCAATGTTGCAGGCTGTTGAAAAGCTCTTTGGTGTGTCAATCATAGTCTCACTGATTACTGTGCCGTTCTGAAGCATGTCCTCAAGGTTTACAAGACAGCAGTTGTGCATGTGCTGTGCAAAATAATCTGCGTCGTGGAAATGGATAAGCCCCTTCTCATGAGCCTCCACTATATCCTCAGGAAGCAGGAAACGGCGTGTGATATCCTTGCTCACCTCACCTGCCATGTAGTCACGCTGCACGCTGTTTACAGTAGGATTCTTGTTGGAGTTTTCCTGCTTTACCTCCTCGTTATTGCACTCAAGAAGGCTAAGAATCTGCTGATCCGTAGAGTTTGACTTACGGACGATGGCTCTCTTATATCTGTAAGTAATGTAGTTTCTGGCTACGGTAAAGGCACGCTTGTTCATGAGCTGGTTCTCCACCATATCCTGTATCTCCTCAACGCTTGGAGAGCGCTTCATGTTCTCACATGCAGTCTCCACGTTGCTTGCAATTTCCTCAATCTGATCAGCAGTAAGCTTCTCATAGTCCAGCACTGAATCGTTTGCCTTTCTAATGGCAGCTACTATTTTGGCTGCATCAAATATGTCCTCACTGCCGCTTCGCTTGATGATTTTCATGTAAATTTCTCCTCTCTGTATACTATATTTCATATAATGTAGTGTACTATATATAGTATTGTCATCCAATACGCATACTATATATATGTATTTTATCATATGTAATGGCACAAAATATGCAGCTATAAATGAGATGTAATCATTAATTCATGTCACAGCCCGTCAATGTAAAGCAGGCGTTTCATCAAACAATTACGATATAGCTACATATAAAATGCCATATTATTTAATACAAATCTGTGCATCTGTCTTTTGATGACAATCTAAATTATACAAGATATTGTTGCTATGTCAATACGCTCAACAATATTTTGTAGCATTTTGGCTTATTGCACAAAAAAAGCCACAATATTTATGCTACTTTTTCAACTCTATAGTCATTTTGTTCCCGGTAGTTTCGAATAGTTACTCACCGGTTACATGTTGAGCTCTTCCATATTGTCAATCACCCTGTCCAAAAAACCAAGCATCATGTCAAATTCTTCCTTAGAAAAGCCTTTGTGCATGGCTTCCTCTATTACCCTTATATTTTCTCTCACACGGTTTTCGTGGTCCAGCGCTTTTTGCGTCAGCTCAATCCTCTTAAGCCTTGCATCATTTTCCATAGGTGTGCGTACGATATAGCCGTTTTTTTCAAGACTTTTAAGCATATTTGTCACTGTGGCTCCTGACAGATGAAACTCTGCCTCGATATCCTTTTGAAATATATTTTGGTCCTGATTATCCATTATATATCCAATCATCATACCCTGGCTTCGCGGTATACATTCTGTTTTGCTGCACCTTTTTCTGTCAAAATATCTGTCTATGCTCCTGCTGATGCGGTTTATCTTGTGTCCTAAGTGTTTGTCCAGTGTAAACTCCTTCATAACTGAAATCCTTTCATAAATTTTTCTTGACAATAAAAAAAGTATATCTATAATATAGTTAGCACACTAACTAATTAAATGCAAGTATTTTTTTAGTTAACCACATTACCATAAATGTGGGAAGTTTGTTTTAATCAAATATAAAATATAAGAAGAAAGGACAAAACATATGTTAAAAACACTATGTGCCCAAATAAAGGAATACAAATGGGCTTCGATTGCGACACCTGTTTTCATGCTGCTTGAGGTGGCTGTGGATACCATAATCCCCCTTCTCATGGCATCAATAATCGACAACGGTGTCAATATGGGCGACACAAGGCATATCTATATCATGGGTGTGTGGATGATTGTCGCAGCACTGTTTGGTCTTTTGACAGGATGTCTCGGTGCAAAATATGGTGCAAAGGCCGCCATGGGCTTTGGAAAGAATCTGCGTGCTGCAATGTTTCGCAACATCCAGACCTTTTCCTTTGCAAATATTGACAGATTCTCATCCGCGAGTCTTGTCACACGTATGACAACCGATGTGACCAACATCCAGAATGCTTACATGATGCTGCTTCGCATGGCTATGAGAGCCCCTGCGTCCATAATATGTGCGATGGCTATGTCATTTTTCATCAGCCCTCGCCTTGCGACAATATACTTAATCGCTGTCATTGTGCTTGGAGCTTTACTGCTTTTCATCAGTAAGGCGGCCATGAAATACTTCGACAGAGCCTTCAAGCGCTATGATGACCTGAATGAAAGCGTACAGGAAAACGTATCCGCTATCCGCGTTGTAAAGGCATACGTCCGTGAGGATTATGAGAAGAAACGTTTTTCAAAGGCAGCACAGAATATCTACGATGTATTTGTGAAGGCAGAAAGCCTTGTGGTATACAACTCTCCGCTCATGCAGTTTACAGTGTATGCCTGCATCCTGTTAATAAGCTGGCTCGGAGCTCATATGGTGGTAAGCAGCACTCTCACTACAGGTGATCTGATGGCTCTTCTCACATATTGCATGAATATTCTGATGAACCTCATGATGCTCTCGATGGTGTTTGTAATGATTTCACTCTCACTCGCATCTGCAAGACGAATCAGCGAGGTATTAAATGAGCAGAGCACACTGCACAATCCAAAGGAGCCGCTTTACGATGTGCCTGACGGAAGCATAAGCTTTAAGCATGTGACCTTCAGATATTCAGACACCGCTGAGACTCCGGTTCTGTCAGATATAAATCTGGACATAAAATCCGGTGAGACCATCGGTATCATAGGAGGAACCGGAAGCTCGAAATCTTCCCTTGTAAACCTGATAAGCCGCCTCTACGACACAGACACCGGCTCTGTAATCGTCGGAGGCCACGATGTGCGTGAATACGACATGGACACTCTCAGAAACAAGGTAGCTGTCGTGCTCCAGCAGAACGTGCTTTTCTCGGGCACCATACTCGAAAATCTGCGCTGGGGTGACAAAAACGCTACCACAGATGAGTGTATAAAGGCCTGCAAAATGGCATGCGCCGATGACTTTATCGTCTCCTTCCCTGACAAGTACAACACCTACATAGAGCAGGGCGGAACCAACGTATCTGGTGGCCAGAAGCAGCGTCTGTGTATCGCAAGAGCTCTGCTTAAAAAGCCAAGGATACTCATACTCGATGACAGCACTTCGGCTGTAGATACAGCAACAGATTCAAAAATCCGTGCTGTCCTTGCAAAAACAATACCGGGAACCACTAAGCTCATCATCGCACAGCGTATCTCATCAGTCATGGATGCTGACCGTATCATCGTGATGAATGACGGAAAAGTGGACGGCTTTGACACTCACGAAAATCTGCTTAAAAATAATGAAATCTACCGCGATGTTTACGATTCCCAGACAAACGGCGGAGGAGACTTTGATGAAGGAGGTGCTGCCTGATGCCAGGACCAAGAGGACCACGAGGTCCAAAACCCAAAATTAAAAATCCCGGTAAGCTTTTTGCGCGCCTCATGGGATTTATTTTCAAGAAATATTTACCGGCCTGCATAATTGTTGTGATATGTATCTTTGTCAGTGTACTTGCAAATGTGCAGGGAACCATGTTTACCAAAAATTTGATTGATGACTATATAGTACCACTGCTTAAGACAGGAAGTCCCGACTACGGACCACTCCTTGCAGCAATGGGAAGGGTTGCCGTATTCTACGGCATCGGCGTCATCAGTACGTTTGCATACAGCAAAATAATGATCTACGTATCACAGGGCACCATTAAGAACCTGCGTGTTGAGCTCTTTTCCCATATGCAGGATCTGCCAATCCGATACTTTGACTCACATGCGCACGGCGATATCATGTCAATTTATACAAACGATATCGACACACTCCGCCAGCTCATCAGCCAGAGTCTTCCGCAGATACTTAACAGTGCTATCACTGTTGTGAGCGTTTTTGTTTCAATGGTCATATTAAATATTCCGCTCACCGTACTAACTATCGTGATGGTAATCGTAACAACAGTCGTGACAAAGAAATTTGCAGGCTTCTCCAGCCGCTATTTCCTTGCACAGCAGCGCGACCTCGGCAAGGTTAACGGCTTCATCGAGGAAATGCTCAACGGCCAAAAGGTGGTCAAGGTATTTACCCACGAGCAGGAAAATATTGAAGCCTTCGACAAAATAAACGATGAGCTCTTTGAAAGCGCCTACAATGCCAACATGTACTCCAACATGCTCGGTCCTGTAAACGCACAGATTGGAAATCTAAGCTACGTGCTCTGCGCTCTTGCCGGCGGTGTTATGGCTCTTTCAGGCTTTGGCGGTCTGACCCTTGGTAAGCTTGCGAGCTTTTTAACCTTTAACAAGAGCTTTAACATGCCTATCTCGCAGGTCAGCCAGCAGTTCAACAGTATAATCATGGCACTTGCCGGATGCGACCGTATCTTCTCACTGCTCGATGAAGCGCCTGAGACTGACGAAGGCTATGTCACACTGGTAAATGCTAAAGAAGAAAACGGAAAACTTACTGAAACACCTGAGCGCACCGGATTATGGGCATGGAAGCATACTCATCAGGCTGACGGCTCTGTGGACTACAAAAAACTCGAGGGCGATGTGGTATTTGACGATGTGGATTTCGGATATGTGCCTGAGAAAATTGTACTGCACGATGTGGATCTTTTTGCAACACCCGGTCAGAAGATTGCCTTTGTCGGCACCACCGGAGCTGGAAAGACTACCATCACTAACCTTATCAACCGCTTCTACGATATAGCAGACGGCAAGATAAGATATGACGGCATCAATATAAACAAGATTAAAAAGGCTGATCTGCGCCACTCTCTTGGCATTGTTTTGCAGGATACCCACCTTTTCACAGCTACTGTCATGGAAAACATCCGCTACGGCAAGCTTGATGCCACTGATGATGAAGTATACGCAGCTGCCCGCCTGGCAAACGCCGATACGTTTATCCGCCAGCTTCCTGACGGCTACAATACTGTACTGACAGGTGACGGTGCAAACCTAAGCCAGGGCCAGCGCCAGCTTCTAGCCATTGCGCGTGCCGCTATCGCCGATCCGCCTGTGCTCATCCTCGATGAGGCTACAAGCTCAATTGATACACGTACCGAGCGTATTGTTCAGGACGGCATGGATAAGCTCATGCATGGCCGTACTACATTTGTTATCGCACACAGGCTTTCTACTGTCAGAAACAGCGACTGCATTATGGTTTTGGAGCAGGGACGCATTATTGAAAGGGGAAGTCATGATGAGCTGATTTCAAAGAAGGGAAAGTATTATCAGCTTTATACAGGAAAGACTGCTTAATTCACTAGACTAACTACGAAAACCGGGAGACCGGGAACGCAGCCGGGGGCACACCCTGCCGCATTCCCGGTCTCCCGGTTTTCTTACGCTGTGACTGGATTTTCACCTGGCCAGTTTTTAGTAATTCAAAAGATTACATTTTTGATACAAATTCTGCAATTTGACCATCAACATATAGGATGTGATTAACTAACCACTCTGTGAGATACTTTAAAATACCCATAATCTGTTCATCCTGATCTTTTATTTCATCATTGTGATGTTCAATAAATTCATCAAGTTTGTGTATAAATTCCTGATGCTGAATTTTTTGAGTAAATAATTTTTTATAATTGATAGACTCCATATACTGCTCTTCATCAGTAAAATGTTTCGCTGTATAATCACGAAGGTCTTCCAGTATCATGTCAATTCTATCATATTTATCAGGTGTATTCTCGTCATGAAGCAGTTCATATGCCTCATCTGCATATTTAAACAACTGCTTATGCTCTTCGTCTATCATATCTATGCCGATATAATATTCTGGTTTCATTTCATACATAAATTAATCCTACTTTCATTCTTATTCTTCTTTTGAAATCCACGTAATACAGGTATACAATGGAAAACACTATTATCTAATATATCCTTTGTATTCATATATATCATCAGGTTCTTCCAAAACATTCTCTAATTGTCTTTGAAATATCCGAATCAATAAAATCTTTCTGTGCCATGTCATCAAGGATATCACATGTTTTTTCATGGGATAATCCTTTTTTATAAGGTCTATCTTCCGTAAGAGCCTGATAAATATCAACACATGCCATCATACGTTCCGGCTCATTTAATTCATCAGCAGTTTTTCCAAAAGGATACCCTTTTCCATTTAATTTTTCATGATGGAAAGCTGCCCAGTCTCGTATTTCTTCAAAATCATTAACCTCTGATAATATAAGGTATGTATAACCGGCATGATTTTTCATTTTAGAAAATTCATCATCCGTAAGCTTATCCGGTTTTTCCAGAATTTCATTGCCTACCGCCATTTTTCCTATATCATGCAGTGCACCTGCTAAATACATTTTCTGTACAGTGATTGAATCATATCCCATATATTTTGCAAGCTGGGAGGCTTTTTCAGCTACTCCTATAGAATGCCTGCTTGTAAAAGAAGATTTATAATCTACAATCTTTGCAAAGAAATCCGCAACAGCTTTACACATTTCCCAATCAAAAAACAGCTTTTCTCTTGGGATTGCTTCCCATAGCTTCGTTTCGAAAGAATCATCACTTAAACACATAAAGGATTCTTTTGTGAATACATGATAAAAAGCATTAACACATTCCGAATCAAATAGACTATCCTTATTTTGTGAAAGATATTGACATATAAAATCCCAGCTATTATCATCAGAATCAATACTATTTCTTATAATATCAATGATATCCGCAAGGTGAATAATCCTTGCGAACAATGGAATTTCATTCCGCTTTTTTTGAAAAGGGCCGGTTCCATCGGCATGTTCATGATGATACAAAATCACATTTGAGACATCTGTTTTGAAAGGAAGTTTAGTAACATTCTTTTCACCATAAATACAATGAAGATTCGTTTTCTCCTCGGATAAATCTTTTTTAAGGTCAATAACAGAATCCTTTTTAAGCTCCTCAGAAATATATTGTGTCAGAGCATTGTCATGCAGTAAAGCACACATGGCTAAATCTTGTAACGCATCACCTTGAATTGCCCAATATTCAGCCATGCATACGCTTATATAAGCCACTCTTTTTCCATGTTTGTTTGTGATATTTACCAGCTCTGCTTCTATGCAGTCCAAAGCATAGGAACAGGCTCCTATAAGTCCAACAATATCTATACTTAGCATTTCCATAATCCATGCAGATTGCAATATGCATATACTTCTTCTACCTGTTCACCATCGCAAAGACAGAAATCTGCTACCGGCTCCTGTCCCGGAGTTAGCTGCTTTCTGTAAATACCCTGATTTGTATTTAATGTAATCCACTCAATGAAATGCTCTTCAAGCATTGGATGTGTTGTTTCTCCGACTACAACATGAACATGCTGTTTGTCCACTGTATATACAGGAACATGCTTCTCTACGGCAGCATCTGTCACTCCGGCCTTTAACTCGTGCATAGCCTCGCCACAACATATTACCGGCACGCCCTTATCCTTTACCATTTCAATAATGTTTCCACAGTGATTACATACATAATATTTTACTTCCATCTTTTTTCTCCTTAATAATTCTCTTCATGTACTTCAAAATAGCTCTGAGGATGATTACATACCGGACATACATCAGGAGCTTTTGTTCCTACCACAATATGTCCACAGTTACGACATTCCCATACTTTGACTTCACTCTTTTCAAATACCTGTGAAGTTTCAATATTCTTAAGAAGTGCACGATACCTCTCTTCGTGATGCTTCTCAATCTCTCCTACAGCCCTGAATTTTGCAGCAAGCTCATGGAATCCTTCTTCATCAGCAGTTTTAGCGAAGCCTTCATACATATCTGTCCACTCATAATTTTCTCCTTCGGCAGCGGCTGCTAAGTTTTCTTTTGTATCACCTATTCCGGCTAATTCTTTGAACCACATCTTTGCATGTTCTTTCTCATTGTCTGCCGTCTTTAAAAATAATGCCGACATCTGCTCGTAGCCTTCCTTCTTTGCTACAGATGCAAAATAAGTATACTTATTTCTTGCCTGGGATTCTCCTGCGAATGCCTCCTGTAAATTTTTCTCTGTCTGTGTTCCTGCATATTTGTTTGCTGCCATCTCTTTTTCCTCCCTTTAGCTTCTCCATGTATTTGAATGGTATTCTCCAAATAGCCATTAATTCATATTATTTAGGATTAATTGACTATAAACATTATATAGTATTATAGTACTTTAGTCAATACAAAACAGTAATAATTCCTATTTTTAATAATTTAATATTATCCTTTATGTTCTAAGAACCGCCAAAAAATCAGGTTTAAAATTCATTAATTATCTAGTATTTATGTATCATAAAAAGTACAGCCGATTTATTGAGACTGCTTATTTTATCTGATACAATAAGGAAAATTGAGATTTTATTTTATAAGGAGGAATCAATAATGAGAGGTGTCGAAACCCGAATTCAGGAAATCAGACATAAAATCTTTACAGAGGTTGCACGTATGGCTTATCATACAGAATGGCCTGTTAAAGAACGTATGGAAGCTCTTCCATATAAGATTATTCCCGGTGAAAAAGGAAATTTCAGAAACGATGTATTTTTGGAGCGTGCTATAGTTGGAGAGAGACTTCGTCTGGCAATGGGACTGCCTAACCGCAGTGCGGCAGAGCATTCACCTATATCAGATGGCATCGAGGCTGCCGATAAAGATGAAACCTACTATACGCCGCCTCTTATCAATGTTATAAAATTTGCCTGTAATGCATGTCCCGAAAAAAGAGTACATGTGACAGACGGCTGTCAGGGATGTCTGGCTCATCCATGCATGGAGGTATGTCCAAAAGATGCTGTATCTTTGGACCGCACAACCGGAAAATCTGTAATTGACCAGGAAAAATGCATCAAGTGCGGACGCTGTGCAAGCGTATGTTCATATAATGCAATTATTGTTCAGGAACGTCCATGTGCAAAGGCCTGTGGCATGGATGCCATTTCTTCTGACGAAAACGGCAAAGCAAATATCGATTATGATAAGTGTGTTTCGTGCGGACAATGCCTTGTCAACTGTCCTTTTGGTGCGATTGCTGATAAATCCCAGATTTTCCAGACTATCAGAGCAATACAGTCCGGTGAAAAGGTATATGCTGCAGTTGCTCCTGCATTTGTTGGACAGTTTGGTCCAAAGGTTACTCCCGGAAAACTACGTGCTGCCATGAAAGCTCTTGGTTTTGCAGATGTATTTGAAGTAGCTATAGGTGCAGACCTCTGTGCCAAGCAGGAGGCCGAGGACTTCCTAAAAGAGGTACCGGATGAGCTTCCTTTCATGGCAACCTCATGTTGTCCTGCATGGTCAGTCATGGCTAAAAAACTCTTCCCTGAGCATGCAAAATGTATCTCAATGGCACTTACACCTATGACACTCACTGCACGTCTTATAAAGCAGCATAATCCAGATGCACGCGTGGTATTTATCGGACCATGTGCTGCCAAAAAGCTCGAGGCTATGCGACGCAGTGTACGAAGCGAAGTGGACTTTGTACTCACCTTTGAAGAGATGACCGGTATTTTTTCCGCAAAGCATGTGGACCTTGAAAATATCGAGGAAGACCCTGCAGGTGTCAGCGATGCTTCAACAGACGGAAGAAACTTCGCAGTCGCAGGAGGTGTGGCACAGGCTGTTGTTAATGTCATAAAGCGTGATCATCCGGATCAGGAAGTAAAGGTAGCAAATGCAGAAGGTTTAAAAGAATGCCGTCAGCTTCTTAAACTTGCAACTTTAGGCAAGTATCCCGGATATCTTCTTGAGGGTATGGCATGTCCCGGAGGCTGTGTTGCCGGTGCTGGAACCATGCAGGCAATTAAGAAATCACAGACTTCTGTCGGATTGTATGCAAAACAGTCTACTCATGAAACATCAAGCGAAACTGAGTATATCAAGGAGCTTGACAAGCTTGTAGATTAATTTCAATAAAAAAGAGGATATATGGATATGTATAAATCCATATGTCCTCTTTTTATTACCGGTTATCATATAATATTAAATTAGTAATAGTTATTATTTTTGATTAATAATAATAACTATTATTGTTATTGAAATTATATTCTCTTGATAACTTAAAATAATTATGTTTTTTTGCGTTCAAAAATATATTTACTATCTGATGATAAATCAGACCTGAATATATAACCAAGCCTATTAAACTTTTTTATATCATCAGGATTTTCAATATCATTTTCCGCCATGAATCGAACCATCTCACCGCGAGCCATCTTAGCATAAGTTCCTTTTGTTACCAGTTTATTGCCTGCTTGCTCGCAGAATGAAATTGTAATATATTTATCCTGCGGTGTAAGATACTTTTCTATGCACTTAGAATACTCCTTTGATGCAAGATTAATTATAATTCTGCTTTTATCAATTATTGAACGATACAAAATATCATGCCAGTACTCATACAGATTTTTTGCATCTTCTATTTCGACCTTTGCCTGCATTTCCAAGCGGTATGGTGTTACTCCATCCATGGGTTTTAAAACACCATAAAAAGCGGATAGTATTCTCAAGTGATTTTGTACATACTCAAACTGACTATTTTCAAACACAGATGGTGCCATATATTGAAATGCAATTCCTTCGTATGATAAAACAGCCGGTGTAAGCATATGGTATATATCCATATTTTGCAATCTGTTAAAGTTCAGTTCTGCAATTTTTTCATTACATTTCCAGATAGTCTTCAGTTCTTCTTTGGACTTACCCTTCAGCCATCTTTGTATCTCTGATGTTTTATCAATAAATTCTGGCAATCCATCCGGTGCTATGCTGTCTGTATCTGTAATCATCTTTTTAGCAGGTGATAATATTATCTTCATTAATCTAATTCCTTAAGCATATTTTCAGGGTCATTTGCTGCTTTGACTTTATCATTGGCTTTGATGATAACTCCCTGTTCATTGATAAGATACGTGGTTCTTACAACACCCATAGAGACTTTTCCATAGTTTTTCTTTTCTTTCCATACATCATATGCTTCAATGACTTTGCGCTCCGGATCTGCTAAAAGAGTAAATGCCAGTCCGTATTTTTCCTCAAATTTCTTGTGAGAGGCTACAGAATCCTTGCTTACCCCAAGAATAACTGCTCCTTTTTCTGTAAATTGAGGATATCTCTCTGAAAAGCCACATGCCTGCTTAGTGCATCCGGCTGTATTATCTTTTGGATAAAAATATAAAATTACTTTTTTTCCTGCATAATCACTTAACTTATGCATTTCTCCATTCTGATCCGGCAATTCAAAATCCGGTGCCTTTGTTCCTGCCTCTAACATCGATTATTCCTCCACTTCCGTAAAATCAGTATGTTTTATTGTCTTTTTATTTCCAGCACTTTCTATATAATATTGACCTGAATCATCTTCATTGCTTCAATTGCTGTCTTATGGCTTTCAGGTGTCACACAGGCGCAGGCATTCTCTATTACGAACACCTCTGCGTCTTTACAGAACGTCTTTGCAATCGCCACATTACTTATTACGCATATTCCTGTGCAGAATCCGCAGAAATAAATCTCTGTATCGCTGTTGTCATATTCTGCAAGCATCTCTCCAAGCTCTTTGCTGCCAAAAGTCGGCTTGTCAATATAAGTCATATCGTCACAATCAACTCCACGCTCCTTCATTGCACGCTTAAGACGCTCATCTACTTCCCATCCGTTTGTCCCTTTAATGCAGTGCGCTACCGGAAGCTTCTTTCCTTCCTGAGTATTCAGATAGTTTTCATCATGTGTATCTCTTGTGAATATCACGTCATCATATTTGCCTGACCTGATTTCCTCTGCAATAACATTTGTTGCCACGTCACACTCTTTGTTTCCAAGAACTCCTGTAATAAAATCATTCTGTGCGTCCACTACTACTAAAATTTTCTTTGCCATAATTATTTTCTCCTACATATATAATCATCATTTGTTGCATCCATAAGGATTTTTCTAAGCTGCTTAAAGTCCTTCTGTCATATCTAAACATCTTCGCTATACATCAGGCAATTTCTTCAGAGTTACGCTTTATCTGGTTCACTATCTCCATTATCTGTTTTGCGGTACTCATATCATCTTTGAAAAGAGTTGTGATACTTCCAACTGATTTAAATGGTTCACCCATCAATACTTTATTATCTTCGATATTTCCATTTGCTACTATATAGTCCACTATCAAATTTACGAATCTCATCTGATTTATGTTCAAGCGCTCTTCTGACATAAAACAACTGAAGGCTTCGTTTACTGCAGCTCTATCTACACCGACTATTTTTCGTACTAATCTGCCTATCGGTGTCTCTCCGTATTCCTTTACATAATCTTCCTTTGAACCAAGCTCTGTCCACAGGATTCGTTCCAATTCCCTTAGATCCGTTTCTGTCAGCTTTTTGTTATTTTTCAGCTTATACACTGACAATTTGTCACTATGCTCTTTCAGGTAAAATTCGACTTTTTTACGGTAATTTTTCAAGTCATTTCCACCATATAATGGTTCACCTGGTGTACCATCCGTTATAGAGTCCGTGAAATTGGTATAGTATATTGGCCGTACCTGCCTGTCAAGGTACTGCAACAGACCTCTTAGAGCTTCTCTTACTGTATCAAGCTCTATTATCGTGACTTTATCCCAAAACTCATTTGTCTGGACCTTTTCGATAATCTCCTTTTTCTTTTCCACCTGTGGGATTGAGTATTTTGCAGATAGCTTTTCTGCGGTCTGAACCACTATATTCACCGGACTTTGTATGCTTTTGCTCTGCAGCAGTCCAAGATCTATACTGTATACCAGATAGTCAAATCTTCTCGCCAACTCATCTTCCTTTTTAGGCCTGATAAGAGGCGCAATATGCTCCCTGATATCCGAAATCTCTATTGTCTCCAGATTATCCCACGATGATGAAGCCCTGAAAAACTCCACATAACGCAGATGTCTTTTCACAATAAAGCTATCGTCATTTAAGCCAATTACATCCTCCTTTAAATCATCCACAAGACTTTTTCTGTAATCTGCGTATACCTCATCACTACTGTATACCGGTGCCTGAAGCTCTCTGACAATCTGGGCTTTTGTGTTATATATTTTCTCATTGAGTGATTCTGTTATGCCATTCTCCGCTCCATTTTTGTTCACGCGGAAATATTCAAAATTGTTACAGAAATCAAATATGAGAAATCTTTCTTTGTCCATGCCTTCTCCGAGCAGATTAGGGCAAAGCCTGGTTCCTCTTCCAATCATCTGCCAGAACTTGGCATAGCTTTTTACCTTCTTAAAAAATACAAGATTCAAAATCTCCGGAATATCTATTCCTGTGTCAAGCATATCAACAGATACCGCTATCTGTGGCATTTTATCACTTGTGCTAAACTCATCTATCAATGAATCACTGTACTTTATGCTATAATCTATCCGCTTTATGAAGTCTCCTCCATATTCCGGAAAAAGCTTATTGAAGCGCTCTACTATTGCCTGCGCATGTAAAGAGTTTTTGGCAAAAATTATTGTCTTGCCAAGCTTGTCTCCACCCTCAATTTTTAAGCCCTTTTCCATAAGCTCTCTTAAAACCTTATCAATTGTATCCGCGTTAAAAAGCCATGTATTTACGGCCTCTCCTGATATATCATCACCTACAGTGTCATCATCAGAAAATGTATCCTCATACTCTTCTTTTTCCTCATCTGACAGCTCATCATAGTGAATACCGCTTTCCATTATTTTTGACTTATATTCCAGTGTAGAGTAATTGACCAGATAGCCCTCCTCCACTGCTTTTTCAAGCTCATACGCAAATGTCGGAACTCCTCTTTCAAGGTCAAAAACTCCATATGTATTTTTGTCGATTTCATTCTTTGGAGTGGCAGTCATACCAAGTAACATCGCATCAAAATACTCAAATATTTCCTGATATTTTTTGTAAATGCTGCGGTGTACTTCATCGCAGATTATGAGCTGAAAATGCCCCGGACTAAAGAGCTTCTCACCATATTTGTTTTTCCTCTCATCTATGGCATTCATCATCGTCGGATATGTAGAAAAAATCATCCTGCACGACTCAGGGTCATCTTTATTGTCAAGCAGATTGCAACAGGACAAATCAGGAAGCAGATTCGTATAATTGTTTTTTGCCTGCTTCACAAGAGCTTTTCTGTCTGCGAGAAACAGAATATTTTTCACATAATTGTGACGCCGTAATACATCAACAATACTAATGCTCACTCTTGTCTTTCCTGAACCTGTGGCCTGCACTATAAGCATCTTGCGGTGCTTATTTGTGATGGCATCGCAGACTGCGGTTACAGCCTCCTTCTGATACGGTCTGTTGGTAATATCATCACTTATCCGTATATTTTCAAGTGGAATCCTTGAAGTGCGTCCATCCATCTCGAGCTGTAGCTCCTCCTGTGTGAAAAAGCCTGAAACTTCACGTCTTGGATATCCCATATAATCATTCGTATAGAAAAATTCAAATCCATTTGTTGTGAAAATAAGAGGGCGTCTATTGTATTTATTCTGCATGCAGTCAGCATACAGCTTCGCCTGCTGGCTTCCTACCATAGCATCCACAGAAGCCTTTTTAGCCTCCACCACAGCTAGTGGCAGATTGTCCTTTCCCCACAGAACATAATCCACATACCCTGTTCCTGTGCTGTTCGGCATTCCAGTAACTGGCTCCTCCACCGTAACATTTCTGCCAATAACCCAGCCTGCCTCCTTTAAGGCAACATCTATATATTTCTTGCGGGTTTCTGCCTCGCTTATCGTATCTACATGGAATTCCCTTGTCTTTACATTCTGACTACGCTTCTTTGCCATCTGCTCGCGGAGCTCTTCATTCTCCTTTAATACGCTCTCAAGCTTTTTATCCTTACTGCTTAAGCTCTCATACAGCTTCATGAGCTCATCGGCCTTTATACGTTTTTCATTACCGCTTGCAAGAATCGACTCATCATAGGTTTTCTCATCGTATTCCCTCGAATACGAATAATCAATCCAATCGCAAAACTCAAACAAATCACGAAGCGCTATTATTGCTTCATCCCTGCCTATATTGTTGTTGGTATGAACTGCAACATTCCCCAGATGAATAGTATATTTGAGCATTGGAAACAGCCTTGGCTCAATTATCCTTCTAAACGTTGGCTCATGAATGAGACTTGATACATTATCTCTGTACGGAAGTGAAAGCTCCGCGTCATATGAGAAAACAAACCTTACTGCAAGCTCAAGTGCACGTCTCGACAAAATGGCACAAGTGGCCGGTGAAATTGACAGACTTTTCTCTGCTTCAACTGCCTGCTTTGCAAAATCTGCGTATTCTTCTTTCTTTAAAAGGTAATCAAAATTTGTTTCCATGTAATCACCCCTTTTATCTTTCTACAAGCACTTTGCATCTCTTCCTGCAAAACGCAATTCCATAATACATGATATTCTGTCTGTCATCATTTAACAGATATTCCTGATATCTTCTATCCTTTATCTGTTTCAGAGCCTTTTCACAGGATTTTTCCATAGCCTTAAAATCTCTTGTGTATTTAAGCTCCGCAATAATTCCTTCATCCGGATCATCTGTCTCTACAATAATATCTGCAAAGCCCTCTCCTGCCTCAACATTTGACTTTACAAGCCAGTCCTCATTGCCGCTCAAAATGCCAATAAGCAGATTATGATAGGAGCTTTCCTTTTCCTCATTTCGCGCTCTTGTGTCAAAAATGCTCACCGAATTGCTCAGCACCTTGTTTAAATACATTTCCATTATCTGTGTATTTCCCTCTTTGAAAGCCTTCCAAAAGTCCTGCAACTGCTCGGTATTGGAAAATATTTTATTCCTGAACCACTCCTGTATCTGCAGCTTAAATACCTCTTTAATCTCCCTGTTCGGAATTACAAGGCTATATTTTTTGTCCTCACTTATCTTTGTATATGTCAGATAACCTGTTGTAAACAGGACACTCCATAGATTATCAATATTATTGTCTATTTCATCATAGGTCATATCCAGACGGATTTGCTTGTCTATGGCTTCTCCCGCGATCAAACGCTCAATTTCATCTCTGGTTGTCTTACCAGCCTTATCTATAAACCTCTTGACAAGCTCATTTCCGCTTGTATTAATCCAATACGCTTCCGGTCCTGCCATTGGATCATCTTTTATTCGGTCAACATGATTGATTACATCCCATGGACAATATACATCAACATTTCCGAAATGATAACCATCATACCATTCCTTTGTCTCTGCAAACCTGTTTTCCACATGATAAAATGCCAGCAAATGCTCTACTTCCTCATCCGTAAATCCAAAGTGTTCGTCAAATCTGGTATCAGTAATAGATAAAATCTTGAAATTATTTAATCCTGTAAAAATACTTTCTTTTGAAACGCGAAGACAACCTGTTAATACAGCAAAATCCAATGCCTCATTTGTCTTTAATGCTTTTCCGAATATGGCACGTATCAAAGAAACCATCTCTTTATAATAGCCATTCTGAAATGCCTTATCCAGTGGAACATCATATTCATCTATTAAAATAACCGTTTTTCTGCAATGGTGCTTATATAACAGCTCAGATAAAGTTTGAAGCGAAGCATACAGTGCCTCATCTCTCATTTCATATCTGCCATCCTCTAATCGGATTAAAGAAGCATATGCCGACTTATCGTCAATATCCAGCCTGTCACTCTGCTTCAAATATGCAAATCTCTTAGCTTCCTTTGCAATTATCTCTATCATCTGATACTTTGCAGCTTGAAAATCGAGTCCTTCCACATTCTTTAAAGACAGAAATATCACAGGGTATTTACCCATATTATCGTCACACAGCTTTTTATTGTGCGATATATAAAGGCCCTCAAATAATTCAGAAGCTGCTCCAATTTCAAAGAAAGATTTGAGCATACTCATGTTGAGCGTCTTGCCAAAACGACGCGGTCTGGTAAAAAGGTTGACTTTTCCTCGGCTGTCAACCAACTGTTCAATCAGCTTTGTCTTATCGACATAGTAATATCCGTCTGAACGAATCTCCTCAAAGCTCTCTATTCCCACAGGTAGTTTAATTGATTCGGTCATGCTTGCTCATCTCCTTCCCTGATAAAAATGAGTGTGTAAATATAGGTTTATTATAGCATATATTTGGGCGAAGGTCATAGTATCAAATTTTGATTTGTTAACTTGATGGACAAATCTAATAAATTCTTTTTGTAATTCAATCGGCGGGATGACCTGCTTGTACGCTTTCATGATTGCAGTGTTTAAATTTGGTTGTGTTCCAGCCGGAGCAATTGCTCTGAAATGTTCTGTCATCTGATTTAATGCTTGTAACAAAAATACTTTATCAAGTCTTTTGTCTATATCTTCCATTGCAAGCCATCCATCGTGAATGCATCCGTCAAAAGTGATAATTCTCGCAAAACCTAATGAAACTCCACAGTTTGCAAATATTAAACTACCTTCTTTTACAAGTCTACTATTCTTTACCCCTTCTTTAATGATGTGTTCCTTTGTCGAACTCAAATATATATTGTCAGCTTCCGTAGCATCTCCGATTTTTATCCATGGAACATCACCACCTAAGAATTTTTCTATAGGTCTTGGTGATCCTCCTCTAACAATAGTGCAAAGATTTCCTAAAAATTCACACTCCCAATTTTTATTATTAATATTAATATCACCAAACATCTCGACAAATCGGGCTTTCGTTAGACGGTCTAATTCAACTAACTCTTGTTTTCTGGCTTCTATAACCTTTTTACACCTACCCAAAACATCTATGATTTCCAATTGTTTCTCTATATTATCAAGGTTAAATTCTTCATTTTTATAATCTTTAAAATAAATATGTGGAATTGTTGCTCCAGTGTAGTATTTTTCTAAATGCATATAACTCACAACATAAAACAAATATTCTGGTAATACATTTTTCTTTGGTATTAGATACTGCATAGTTCCTATTACTGAAGATTTTGCTGGATTCAATGTTGTTCTGCCTATTCCTGCTCCATCCTTGACAACAGCTACATATGGTTGCTCCTGATGATAAAAATTTACTTTTCCAGCCAATCCTGACGCACCATAAATCGGATAATTACCACTCATTTTAATTATATCAGACTGTTTTATGTTCGATGAGCCACGCTCACAAACATCCTCAAGTTTTACTCTCATCTACATCACTCCTGCTATAAACACCATCAATCTTTCCAAGACACAAAAATAACCGCCCTGATCTGGTAAACTGTGGCGGTTATTTTTAATCAATACATATATCAGGCTGACCGTCTATCGGTAGCACTTCTTTTATACGATATTAACATCTAATCGCCTTTGTGTCAAACATATATTCTATTTATGCAAGATCCCGTCAAACACGAATTGATTAAAAATGGAGTTCCGTCTCTTTGGGCTAAGCAAGATACTTCTGATGAGCAGTTTTGACATTATTCTGATTAACCATAGCATACTGCATGGTGGTATCAATCTGGGAATGTCCAAGTATCTTTTGAACCTGTTCAATCGGCATTCCCTTATCAATAGCTCTCGTCGCCATTGAACGCCTGAATTTATGCGGATGTATTCTCTCTAAGGACAGTTTTCTCCCGAGTTTTCGTAATCGAATCTCAACACCACTTATCTTAAGTCTGTCATGTGGTGCATCCAACGTAACAAACAAGGCTTTGTTTTTATCAGTTCTGGTATCAATATAATCCTTTAGATGTACTTTTGCCTTTGCATCAAAATATACTCTGCGCTCTTTATCACCTTTTCCATAAACGATACATTCGCGCCCTTCAAGATCAATATCATCTATATTCAGGTTTACCAATTCACCAACTCTTATTCCGGTAGAATATAAAAGATCTATGATTGCCAAATCTCTCTTTTCATTACAATTATCTCGAAGCTTCTCTATTCCCTCATCAGAAATCACGCTTTTTACAACTGTTTTGGTCTTTATCTTATGAATCCTGCGCATAGGACTTTTAAGAATATAATCCTCTTCCTCGAGCCATGAAAAGAAGCTTGAGATATTTCTTCTAACATTATCAATTGTGACATTGGAGCAATTATTGAGCTTTTGATAATCTGACAAATATTCACGTATTTCTTCCGTTGTTATTTTACGGACAGATGTTTCAGTTTGTGACAGTAGATGCTGCACTGTTTCCCTATAATACTTTATTGTTCGTTCTGAACACCCCTCTATAGTTTTTGCATCAAGAAACATTTCCAAAAATTTATCATTTGCAATCTCTGCTTTCTCCGCTTCATTTTCTGCAAATGTTTGTAGAATGACTTCCTGTAATTTTTTCATCTGAGCTATTGATAAATACTCCGACATTACATTTAAAACTTTAACTATTTTTTCTTCCATGTTGATATCTCCTTTCGAAATACCAACATCCTTCTCCTGCATAAATGCAATTTATTCCGGCAATTGTATTTATGCAGCCTGTGAATAATCCATAATAAAAATTTTACTTGCGATATGCCCTGCTATAGCCAATCCTGTTCTATTTTCTTCTGTAATTGTATAAACATATCATAATACTTTTCTTTGGTTTGACGTATAATATCCATTGCAATTGCCTGATTATATGCGTGTGCAACATTATTTCTCGAAACCAATGCATCTAACCATAATTCTTCATCACTAATCATTCCCGCCTTGTAAGCTGTTTTTAAAATTGTTCTTGGCGATCCTGTTGCGCCCTCCGCATAACCAAAATTCTCTAATAGTTCTTTCATCGCCTTCCATGATTGTTCAAAACAGATTTCATATAATCCAACCATGCCAGCAATTTCCACATTTCCATATGGTTCTTTATAAGAAAAAATGTCATTCAAATTGACTAATGCAGCCTTAAAATTATCAAATTTTTTCATATAGCACTACCCCCTCTCTTTTTATAGATTCCAACAATTCTTTTCTTACAGGCTTATCCAAATCCACTATATCAAATTCCAACAACGTTGAAGTTGTTTCGTCTACATCCAAAATAAAATGACTACTGCTACCACCGCAAAATGCCAAATCTATATCACTTCGCTCTTTAAAATCACCTCGAGCTCTTGAACCAAAAAGAATTACTTTTTCAACACAATTCTTCTTCGCTAGCTGGATAATTTCCTGTAATACTTTACATTTTATTCCTGTTTTTTCAAAGGTACTATTTACATCCATAAAGACTCCTATATTACTTCGTTTCTTATCCAAAATATTTCTGCATTAAACTATCAAACAATATTTGTGATTCATCCAATGCTTTCTGAACTGCAACTTTTGATTTGTTAACTTGATGGACAAATCTAATAAATTCTTTTTGTAATTCAATCGGCGGGATGACCTGCTTGTACGCTTTCATGATTGCAGTGTTTAAATTTGGTTGTGTTCCAGCCGGAGCAATTGCTCTGAAATGTTCTGTCATCTGATTTAATGCTTGTAACAAAAATACTTTATCAAGTCTTTTGTCTATATCTTCCATTGCAAGCCATCCATCGTGAATGCATCCGTCAAAAGTGATAATTCTCGCAAAACCTAATGAAACTCCACAGTTTGCAAATATTAAACTACCTTCTTTTACAAGTCTACTATTCTTTACCCCTTCTTTAATGATGTGTTCCTTTGTCGAACTCAAATATATATTGTCAGCTTCCGTAGCATCTCCGATTTTTATCCATGGAACATCACCACCTAAGAATTTTTCTATAGGTCTTGGTGATCCTCCTCTAACAATAGTGCAAAGATTTCCTAAAAATTCACACTCCCAATTTTTATTATTAATATTAATATCACCAAACATCTCGACAAATCGGGCCTTGATTAATTCATCTAATAGTAGTAATTCTAGTTGTCGCGATTTAATTATACTATATGCTCTATCCAGTTTTTCGCATATTAAAATCTGCTCATTTCTACTTCTTTCAGTCACCTCATATCTACGAACATACTCGTCTGTTTTCAAATTATGCAATCCTGTAGTTTTATTTTCAAATGCTCTTGTACCGCCTCGTTTATAATTAAAAAATAAAGAATAAAACACATATTTTGTATACCATAATTCTTGATTTTTCACACGAAGCAAGCCTGTAAAATTATTGAATAGATATGTATTTTCTTCACCATCAAAATATATAACCCTACCTACCGGAAACTTATCGCTTCCTCCAGACTTTTCTATAATAATATCTCCCTTTCGCAAATACTTTTCATCTAGATTTTTCTTTATAATTTTTCTTGTAACAATATCATTATAGTTTACCACCCCATCATTAGTAAAGTTAGTAGTCCTAATTACTGGTATGCCATCACCAGTTTCATCATCAAATCCCCATTCTCCAGACACTGCTTTCCCAGTTATATCAATTAATCTTGCCATTTATTTCACCCTACAAACACGAATTTGCTTTTACACATCCAACAGTTTCTTAAGCTCTGCCAGTTCACCCTGTATCTCACTTTCCAGAGCCTCAATCTTTCCTATTATCACTTCGGTTGGCTCATATTGCACAGCCTCATAGACTATTTCCTTGTACTTATTGATTGAAAGATCATAGTTATTTGAGACAATCTCATCAACCGGAACAAAGAAGCTCTGATCAGTTCTTTTTCTGTCAGTCTCTGCATCAAGATGATTGAATCTCTCAATAATATCCGGGATATCATTATCTGCGATTTCCTGACGTTTATCATCAAGGCTTAATCCATCAGCCTTCATATCATAAAACCATACTTTGTCGGTATCACTTGAGCCTGTTTTTGTGAAAATAAGGATTGCTGTTGACACTCCTGCGTATGGCTTAAACACTCCACTTGGCATTGATATGACTGCGTCGAGCTTATTGTTTTCAATGATTTCTTTTCTAATTTGTTTATGTGCTTTACTGCTGCCAAACAATACTCCATCAGGAACAATCACTGCCGCTCTGCCACCTTTTTTGAGTATACGCAAAAATAGTGCTAAGAAGAGCAGCTCTGTTTTCTTCGTCTTTGTCACTTTAAGCAAATCTGCTGAAACCGCCTCATAGTCCAGACTTCCCTTAAACGGCGGATTTGCCAGAACTAAGCTGTATTTTTCAACATCCGTATTCTGCTCTGAAAGACTGTCCCTGTACGAAATATTAGGATTTTCCACACCATGAAGCAGCATATTCATAGCTCCGATTCGAAGCATGGTTCTGTCCATATCGTTACCATAAAACATAGTGTTATTGAAATGCTCAAGGCTCTCCTGATGAAGGAAAAGCTCCGGATGATTCGCTCTTAGATAGCTCTGTGCTTCTATCAGAAAGCCTGCACTTCCCATTGCCGGATCAATTATTGTATCATCCGGTACCGGTTTTACAAGCTCGACCATCATTTTTATGATATGTCGCGGTGTTCTGAACTGTCCATTAGTTCCGGCTGTTGCAACCTTTGAAAGAAGATACTCGTATAAATCTCCCTTAGAATCTTCATCTCCCAGCTCAAGCTTATCTATTCCATCGACTATTTTTGACAGCATTGCTGCGGTAGGAATCTTGAATATGGCATCTCCCATATATCTGGCATAGGCCGAATCCCCGTCCTGATGCAGATTCTTTATAAACGGAAACACTCCATTTAAGACAAGCTCATACATTTCCTCTGCTGAACCGAGATTTTTGAATTTGCTCCAGCGGTATTTCTGACATTCACCCGGAAACATAGACTCATAGTCTACACCGAGAAAATTTGCCTCGTTTTCTTTTGTTGTCTCAACTTCATCAAGCTGCTTTATAAAGAGCAAATATGTAAACTGTTCTATAACATCTAATGGATTTGTGATGCCACCTGTCCAGAATGTTTCCCATATTTTATCTATTTTATTTCTTAATTCACCGGTAATCATTATCTGCTTCTCCTCCTAGTACATCTTACAGCTATTCTTCCTCTTTAATCACCTTTAGGAAGCGCTTGACCTCTGCCCATGCACGCTTGGACTCCGGGAAATTGAGGTATCCCATCTGGAACACATGAAACATACCCTCGTACACTGACAGGCGTACCTTAACGCCCTGGTTTCTGGCCTTTGCAGCGGCATCGACCGAGTCAGATAAGAGCATCTCTATTGAGCCAGCCTGTATGAGCATTGGAGGAAAGCCTCTGAAATCACCAAACAGCGGCGATATGTATGGATCCATTTTATCGTGGTCACCGGGATAGTCATTCACGTAGATGAGACTATCCCTTGTGTTTCCAAACAGAGGGTCCTTTTCATAGTTTGTCTCGTAGGATTCTCCGCCTGCTGTGAGGTCGGTCCATGGTGACATGGCTACTATTCCTGCCGGAAGCGGCATGTCGTGGTCGCGAAGATACATGGTAAGGCACATTGCAAGGCCTCCGCCTGCTGAGTCTCCTGCCAGCACAATCTGTGAGCCAAACCAGCCCTGTGACAAAAGCCATTTATAGCAGGCTATGGCATCCTCCAGTGCTGCCGGATACGGATGCTCCGGTGCCACGCGATAGTCAGGCGTGAGCACTGAGCAGCCATCACTTACCTCATTATAAAGGCCTGCAAACACATAGTATGCATTGCGCACCGCACCCATGTAACCACCACCGTGCAGCTGCAGTATCACACGCTCTGTATTTGGATTTTCCTTTGAGGATAAGAGCTTCATAGTGAAACCGCCCATGTCTATATCCTCTGTCACAAAGCAGTCCGGAACAAGCCATGCAGGTTCCCTCATTCGCTTCCTGAGCTCTCCGGATTTTATTTTTTTGCCGATTGCAAGGTCATTTGTGATATGACCCATCAGATTAGCAAGGATTTTGCCCTGTATACTGACTTCTTCCTCTGCCACGGCTGCATCGCTATGAGCTTTTTCCTCGTGCTCATTTTTCATGGCAGATAAGGGATTCTTAAATGTCTTTTCCAGCTTATTTCCTAATGTTTCTATTAATCCAGCTTCATTATCACCATTTCTGTCAGCGTTTTCAATTTCCGGATGGTAGCTTCCCATCTCTTCATCCTCAAACATATGCGAATTTCCTATTCCATGAAAGCCTATCATATATGAAATCTCCGTTTCAGCTCTGTTCTGGCTCTTTTGTCACCGATAATCAGTGTTCCGAGGAACAAAAACAGCGATGCTCCCATCGCTCCCATTGCCAGATATGGGAACCATATGACCTTGACTGCCACAAGTATCATCGCAATCACGCTCATCAGCACAAGAAAAAGCTGCATCATCATGTAGCTCTGCCAGTTTCTTATGTTTACTATCATAAGTATAATTGTTGCAAGAACCATCGCCAGTATGGCACTTGGGAACACAAATGTGAGTGCCCATCCACTGGCTCCTGTGAGCAGGTCTATGCCCTCGAGAAACAGCACCGTGAATACAAATGTGCTTACAATTTTAAATATATATCCATTTCTTCCTACTATTGCCAGGCGAAGTGTCACATTCGCATAGATTACAACAAGAAGAACTATAATGCTCCAGTTTATCTCCCGGTCTGTCATGTAATCAACAGTTGTCAGCACAATCTGTCCGACTATAGACAGAAACAATATGATATTTTCCAGTAATCTGTACTTTCTTGAAGCGCCCTTGACGTCCGGGTATCTCGTACCGTTGTCATGGCTTGCTGTACTTTTTTCAAATTTCGCCGTGCCATCTGTCGGTTTTTCTGCGCTGTCAGTGTCGTTAGTGCCATTTATAAGCTTTGCTGCACTATCTGTATCGCCGGTGCTCTCATCCGACACATTATTATGCTGTCCAAAAGCTCCTGCTATGTTCTTATGGTCCGATGACATGTCAACCGATGCCACAACCTGTTGGCAGAGCGGGCATTTATCGGTATTATCGGTTATATAAACACCGCATTTCATGCATTTAGTCATAATACTCTCCATTTGTTTCAATTGTCACATCCACTCCGTCATTCACAAGCTTCCTAAAAAAGCTTCTCTGAATCATCGTATCTGCCAGAATAGATGAAAAAGTAAACACCAGTGTGTCATTGTAGGAGCAGATGGTGCCCTTCATCGGCTGTCCCTTTGACATAGGTATAAAGGAATAAAAGCCTGTTATATACGGCTCGTATTCCGGCTCCACCTTTATATTTCCAATATTGGTGATAGTGGTGGTGTTTGCCAGTGCCGACTGCGTATAGACCGCCTTCATTGCCAGATTTTTTATAAAAAGAGGCACCGGTCTCATCAGGATATTTTTCTGATTTGATACACTGTATGAGAAAAGGTCCTCCAAATGCTCCTTTGAAATCTGTGAATTGATAGAATCCGTCACTATTTTAAGCACCTCCTCAAATGTGTAGGTGCTGTTTTGCGGCCTGAACTCAGCAGATATCATGACGAAAAAGTTCTTTGTGGTCACTGAGTCAAAATAAGGACGAAGATTCACCGGAACCGCAACCCTGACAGGCATATCGTTTGGCATGCCGTGAAAACACTCCTGATAAACACTCCACACAAAGCATGCCACCAAATAATCATTTATAGAAACTCCATACCTGTGGCAGACCTGCTTCAGCTGCGATACGGGCATCATGCCATGTATCAGTCCAAACTCTCCATCCGGTACCTTTTCCAGCTTTAAAAGATAAGCCTTCTGCCTGTTAAAGCCACTTGGCTTGCTCGATTTGTAGTTCTTTACAAAGCTGTCCTCTCTATTTAGGGATGTGCCCTGCGTCAGCGAATCGCCCTTTAGCTTTGCAAGCGTGGGATGTGTGAGACGCAGATACTGGTAGGTTAGCTCCCTAAGGAAATTGATGCCGCCCATGCCGTCCGTCAGCACATGGAATACCTCAAGATTTATTCTGTTCTTATAATATGTCACTCTGAAAAGATAGCTGTGATTCTTGTTCGGTCTTATGAATCTGCACGGAAATGTATTTTCCTCATGCACCTTTGGTGCCTTTTTGCCATTTTCCTCAAAATAGTTCCAGAACACTCCCATCCTGAGTCTCACATTAAACAGACCAAACTTCGGAAGCACTATATCCAGCGCCTCCTGCAGCTTTTCACTGTCAATCTCATCAGTTAAGGTGACTGAAATCCTATATACATTTGTCATGCTCTCCCCCGCTATACTAGGGAAAAGATTTGCTGTGTTGTCCAGCTTGTCCCAGCGGATTGAACGCGTTTTCGACATTTTAAATTCCTCGCTTATTATAATGATATAGCGAAGCAGCGCTCTAATCGAGCCTGCCGTACACCTCCATCGGCACATATGCCTTTATCTGTATCCCATCGGCCACATATTCCTCCGACACAAGCTCGCCCTGTTTTCTGATGAGCTGTATCACGCCTGCCTTATCATATGGGATAATTCTCTCGATATATATCTTGTTTTCTCTTAGTATCTCCTCTAAAAGGGATTTTACCTCATCTAATCCCATATCCTTTGCTGCTGAAATATTAAGAGTATAGTCCGCCCTGAAATCATGCAGTGGTTCGCTGTCTGTGCGGGCATCCTGCTTATTAAAAAGTGTGACAAATTTCTTGTCTTTTACACCTAAATCGTCCAATGTCTGATAGGTTATGAACATCTGCTTTTCGCGCTGCATGTTTGATGCGTCCACCACATGGAAAATGATGTCAGCGTACTTTGCCTCCTCGAGCGTACTCTTGAAGGCTTCTATCAGATGATGCGGCAGCTTCCTGATAAAACCGACCGTATCAGTTAAAAGTACCTGCTGTTTGCCATCAAGCGCGAGAATGCGCGTTGTCGGATCAAGCGTTGCAAAAAGCTTATCCTCCTCAAGCACATCTGCTTCTGTCAGGTGATTTAACAGCGTGGACTTACCTGCGTTAGTATATCCTACTATCGCAACAACCGGTACCTTGTTTTTCTCACGCTTTGCCCTTGTGATATCTCTGTGCTTCTGCACCTCTTTCAGCTCCCTGCGAAGCTGTGCTATCCTGTCATTTATGAGACGGCGGTCCACCTCAAGCTTTTTCTCTCCGGGACCCCTTGTTCCTATTCCACCTCCAAGCCTCGACATTGACTTTCCAAGCCCTGACAAACGGCTTAATCTGTACTTGAGCTGAGCCAGCTCAACCTGTATCTTGCCCTCACTTGTTGTGGCTCTTGATGCGAAAATATCAAGGATGACAAGTGTTCTGTCCATGACCTTTGTGTCAAGGTACGTCTCCAGATTCTTCTGCTGTGCCGGACTCAGCTCATCATCACACACAATGCCTGTTGCCCCTGTACTCTCCACAAGCTCTGCAATCTCTGCCACCTTGCCGGTGCCGACATACGTGCCCGGATGAATTTTTTCTCTTCTTTGGATAAGTGTGCCTACAACTGTCGCGCCGGCTGTCTTTACCAGCTCCGCAAGCTCTGAAAGTGAATCATCCGCATCATCACCATCCTGCTCACTCACTCCGACGAGCACTACTCTCTCCTCAATATCCTCTATCTTAATAGTATCTGCCATAATCTATCTGGTCTCCAAAAACTGATATTCTCTTGCTGCATCCTCATCATCAGGATAATCCTTCATGTATTCCTCCATCTGGCTCTTTGCTGTGGCAAAATCACCGGAATACTCATATGCTATAATCATAGCCTTTGTTATCTGCTGCTTGTTCGGCACACTTTCAAGTTCAAGTGCGTTCTGAAAATAAGTAATCGCAGTGTCATAATTGCCATTGTCCATCTGCGCCTGGCCCATATTCATCAGATCATAAGAATCCGCCTCGCCGCTGTCTAAGTATTTCTTAAAATACTTCTGGGAGCTGTCATTGTCGCCCTGCTTCTGATATGCCTCACCCATATAGTAGTTTGCCTTGACAAGCTTCTCATCAATAGCCTTTTGCAGACTCTTTATTGCTGAATCATAATCTCCGAGCATGGTGTATATACGGCCTCTCTGCATATAGTCGTCAGCAGTTTTTGCCTTAAGCTTTAAGGCCTTATCCAGGTATTCCTTTCCCTGGTCATTCATGCCATACTTCGACAGGGTCTCATAAACACCAAGATAGAGCTCATAATTATCATCATTCTCACTGAGCGCCGTCTTAAAATCCTTCATGCCCTTGTCTGAATCATTCTTGGCAAAATATATACAGCCCCTCAGATAGTATGCATCAGAATCCTTATTATAGTCTATGATGGCCGTATATGTATCAATCGCTCCATCCACGTCACCGCTTAAATACTGTGCCTTGGCCTTGTAATAGCATATGTCAAGCTCCTCGGCTCCTACTGAGCCAACCGACTGGTCCAGTGCCTTCTGAAATGCATCGACCGCATCATCATAGCTGCCGTTTTCTATACAGTTGATGCCATACTGTCTGTACGCATCCTTGTCCTTTGCCTTGTCGCCGGAGCCACAGCCGGTAAGCATGCCTGCTGTGAGCGCCACGGTGAGCGTAAGTGCCATAAATTTATTCTTTATCATAATAGTTCTCCATGTGTATAGTCTTCCCCTTATTATATATGTATTTGCCAAACTTGTAAATCCCGCCCTTACATTTCTACCAATGTGGGTTCACGGTGGGACAGGGCCGGTGACGTATACACTCTTGTGATTGCTACGCTACGCTGCCAAGATACTGTAAGAATTATGCCTTATAGGCTTTCTATACTCGACGAAACCGTCGAAACTCGCCTTCCATGGCTCGATTTCTCCTTGCCCCGGCGTCCATGCCGGTGCATTTCTGCGGTTCATGTGCATAATTCAACAGTATCTAGACAGCTTCGCTATTCGCTCTCACAAGAGTGTATACGTCACCGGCCCTGCCCCACCGCGAACCGCGGATTATAAGATTGTAGGCTGAGATAGTACGATTTATGTGCGTGGTGGGTGATACACACCCACAAACCTCACTTTCCCATAAAAAATATAAGTATCGGTAAGTAGCAGGACGTAAGCACCGGCCACCGGTGCGCACACGTCGCCCACACATTTTGCCACAGCGTAAGGAACGTAAGCGCCGGGGACAGCGTGCACACATACTCTTGTGGGAGCGCATAGCGAAGCTGCTTAGTGTCTGTAGGATTATGCTTAGAACCACAGAAATGCACCGCCATGGACGGCGGGGCAAGGCGTTATGCGCCACGGACGGCGCATAAAAGCCGGTTT